>DASVDX010000103.1:0-4974 GCA_036380875.1 Acidimicrobiia bacterium | reverse complement strand
CGTTCCCGCATGCCCATCACCCCATAGTGTCCCTCAGGGAGACGGGTCGGGTCGAATCCCTTGCCGTCGTCGATCACCTCGGCCTCCACCTGGTCGCGGTCGACCAGACCAGTGACCGTAATGGATGTAGCTTCGGCGTGTCGGTAGGCGTTGCGTGTCGCCTCGGTGAGGATGGCGAGGATCTGGCGTCCGGCCGTGCTTCTGGGTGGGCGGCGCTCATGCACGTCCACCTTTATCTCTGGTGGCGGCTCCAGATTCGCCAAGGACGAGAGCAGGGCGGATGTCAACGATCCCGACTCGTCGGAGCGGAGATCGGCGATGATGCCCCTCAGGTCGTCGACCACGGTGCCCAATGCCTCGCGAACACTCGTTAGTTCGTTCTGGAGCGAAGGATCGTTGGCCTGCATCGTGGCGCTGTCCAGTGAGAAGCCGAGGGCGGCCAAAGCAGGGCCCACCTCGTCGTGGAGTTCTCGAGCGAGCCGCAATCGCTCCTCTCGCACCGCTTCGCCGGCGATCTCTTGCAGGAGGACGGCATTGGAGAACGAGACCGCCACCGGCCTGAGCAGCCGTTCGATCTCCTCCCGCTCCTGCGGCGACAGTTCCCTCGGGGTCCCGATGGACACGACGCCCGAGGTGGTCAATCCATCGCCGAGCGGGAATTGGGACTTGACGAGGTCGGCTGCGTCGGTGCCGGCTCGGGCGACGACAACGGGGCCTTGTGAATCGAAGAGCGTGGCGGTGGCGAAGCTTCCGGGCTGGGATTCGACGATCGCCTCGATTGCTGCCCGACCCACATCCACCGGGTTGGTGCTTCCTTCTGCGTAGAGATCCGTGAGGCGGCGGAGCAGATCGTTGGCTTGACCGAGGCGCTCGAGTTCTGCCTCAGCCTCGGCGGTGGCCGCTTCCAGGTGATCGGCTCGCTTCACCGCCTCGATCATCAACGCCCTGATCTGGGCGACGAGGAGTGCGACGAGGGGGAACAAGCCGATGGTCCCGGCGGAGGAGACGAGGGCGTCGAAATCTGCCGCCGTGAGCGTCATCGCGGTCAACAGACCGGCGGAGAGAAGCGACGTGGCCAGACCGATGCGGTAGCCGCCGATCATCGAGGCGAGCAGGGAAGGCATCATCGCCAGGACCGTGAACGGACTGCCGGGACCACCGGTCAAAGCAACGGCGGCCATGGTGAGGATGGCGCCCGCCAACGAGAGGATCTGCAGGATGATTCCCGAGGGTGCGAGGTTCTGAACACGAATCGCTGTCGTGCTCACTGCAAACATGGCGCCGCATGTTGCGGCGGCAACCACCAGGGACAGTTCCTGCGACAAAGAGGCAACGACGCCGAGGGCGAGGAAGACCCACGAGGCGATGCGGATGACGCGTACCGCTGTCGTCAGCGAGGCGGTACGCGACACGACGGACCCGATGGGCGAAGTCGTCTCGCTAGTCATGGTCACGACCGAAGGCGCCACAGATGAATCCGATTGGGAGGAGTTCAGGGCCGTGCTTCAGCAACCGATGACTGAGGTTCCCGTGCAGGGGTGGGTACGTCGGCGCGAAAGTGACCCTGTTGTCCATGACCTCCAGCCTAAAGGAGCAACATTCGGTGATGGGTGAGCCTCGCCAGTCGCACTCGCGCCTGCGGGGCGTCGAATTCGCCGTATTCGCACTCGCGGTGGTTCTGATGGGGCTGATGGCGTCGTCGATCACCGGGGTCGAGGTGACGAACCGGGACCTCGTCGACACCGACGGCTACATGCGCTACCTGCGTGTAGCGGAGTTGATCGAGACGGGGGATTGGTTCGATGCGGTGAGCGAGCGGAGCAACTACCCGTTCGGCGAGTCCCAGCATTGGACGAGGGTCCTGGACGTCTATTTGGTGGTCCTCACTTTCGTGCTCAGGCCATTCTTCGGTTCTGACGCCCTCTATTGGGCAGCCTTCGTCAATGCTCCGCTGTTGCTCATCTTCGCCGGATGGCTGCTGTGGCGTGGCCTACGCCACCGGGTCCCACCCGCCGTCAGCCGACTGGTCCTTCCCGTGCTCCTCGGCCTGCCGCTGGTCCTCTCCTACAGCCAGTTCGGACGTGTCGATCACCACGCCGCGATCTTCGTGGCCTTCGTCGCCTCCTTCGTATCGCTCATCGATCTGATCGAAGAGCCGCGCAGGGCGCCGGCGATCACACTGGGAGTCGTTCTGGCTCTGGGGTTGTGGTTGTCCACCGAGTTCCTCGTTCCAGCCGGTCTCGTCGGGGCGACGCTTGTGGCAGCTGCATTGATGCAGGGCGATCGAGAGCTGGCCTCGCCGGGAGCGACGGTGTTCGGTGTCGCCGCCGCCGCGACTGCCGCCGCGGTCGCCATCGAGCGAGGCCCGGAATGGGCGGTCGTCGAGTACGACAAGGTCTCGGTCGCCCACGTCGCCGTCCTGGCGGCAGCGACACTGCTCTTCCTCTTTCTCAGTTGGCTCTCCCGTCCCCAGACGAGCCGCTCTTGGCTGTGGTTTCTCGTGGGCACAGCCGTTGCGGGAGGAGTGCTCGTGATGGCGTTCCCCGGGCTCATCGAGGGACCCTTCTCCGACGTCGACGAGCGCGTCGCCGAGTTGTGGCTCTACCACGTGGGTGAGCTGCGCCCGGTGTGGGCCGCCGATCGCACCTGGTCGTCCCGTGCCCTGGTCTTGGCACCCACACTGTTCGGGCTGCTCGCATCAGCGGTACTCGTGCGCCGGCGAGCACTGAAGGGTTGGCTCTCGGTCGCGGCGGGGTGGCTCGTCGTCTACGCGGCCTTGTCGGCGGCGCAGGTCCGCTGGGGATTCTTCGCCCATGTCCTGGCCCTCGGTCTCGTGATCTCCGCGGTTGCTCCGTGGTATGAGAACCTCGGCAACCGCCGCCTGTCTGTCGTGCTGCGGCCAGTACTCGTTGTCGTCTTGATCTTCGGCACCTACGGCGTGGCGGCCGCCCTGGACTCGACAGCTCCCACCGAGCCGGACCGGTACTCCTGCTCCCTGGCAGACGTGCTGCCCGCCTTGCAGGCTCATCCCAAGACGACGGTGCTCGCCGAACAGGACGTCGGCCCCGAGATCCTCTACCGCACCGATCACAACGTCATCGCCACGCCCTACCACCGCAACGAAGCGGGGATCTTGTATGTGCACGACGTCATGTCGATGCCTGTCTCCGATCCCGATGCCATCACCGAACGGCTTCGAGAGCGGTCAGTCGGGCTCATCCTCATGTGCCCGGAGCGCTTCGACACCCTTCGGCCCGAGAACCTCGAAGGGACCCTCTACGAGTCTCTGGCTACTGGAGCGTCGCCCGAGTCCATTCGGGGGATCGACCTCGATGTCGAAACCGACTATCTGCTCTTTGCCGTCGAGAATTGACGGTGGCCTCCGGTACCCTGGTCGGGCATGCCTCCCTTCCGGGTAGTTTCCGAGTTCCAGCCCTCAGGCGACCAGCCGAAAGCCATCGCCGAGTTGGCCGCGGGCATCGAGGCGGGGGAGAGGTTCCAGACGCTCCTCGGCATCACCGGGTCGGGTAAATCGGCCACCATCGCCTGGACCATCGAGAAGGTCCAGAAGCCGACCCTGGTGCTGGCTCCCAACAAGGCGCTGGCGGCCCAGTTGGCGAACGAGTTCCGCCAGTTCTTTCCCCACAACCGGGTCGAGTACTTCGTCTCGTACTACGACTACTACCAGCCCGAGGCCTACCTCCCCCAGACCGACACGTATATAGAAAAGGACGCCACGATCAACGACGAGATCGACCGACTCCGCCACTCCGCCACGTCGGCGCTTCTGGTGCGGAGGGACGTGATCATCGTCGCCTCGGTCTCGGCCATCTACGGCCTCGGCTCCCCCGAGCAGTACAAGGGCCAGCTGCTGCGGCTGGTGCAGGGCGTCGAGTACCCGATGGGCCACGCCATCCGCCGGCTCGTCGACATCCAGTATGAACGCAACGAGGTGAACCTGGTCCGGGGCAAGTTCCGGGTCAAGGGCGACACCCTGGAGGTGTTCCCCTCGTACGGGGAGACGATCGTGCGTGTGGAGTTCTGGGGCGACGAGGTGGAGAGGATCCTGCGCATGGACCCGATCACCGGCGAGGTCCTCGAAGAGCTGAACGAGGTGTTCATCTTCCCGGCGACCCACTACGTGACCGAGCGGGACCGGATGCTGCGAGCCGTCGCCAACATCGAAAAGGAACTGGAGGACCGCCTCGCCGAGCTCGAGGCCCGGGGCAAGCTGCTCGAGGCGCAGCGCCTCCGCATGCGCACCAACTACGACCTGGAGATGATGCGCGAGGTCGGGTTCTGCTCCGGCATCGAGAACTACTCCCGCCACCTCGACGGGCGGGAGGCGGGGGAGGCCCCGTACACCCTCCTCGACTACTTCCCCGACGACTTCCTGACCGTCGTCGACGAGTCCCACGTGACCGTGCCCCAGATCGGCGGCCAGTACGAGGGCGACCGGTCCCGCAAGGAGGTGCTGGTGGAGCACGGGTTCCGCCTCCCCTCGGCACTCGACAACCGCCCGCTGCGCTTCGACGAGTGGCTGGAGCGGGTCAACCAGGTGGTCTTCATGTCCGCCACGCCCGGGCCGTTCGAGCGGGAGCATTCCACCCGCATCGTGGAGCAGATCGTCCGACCCACCGGCCTGGTCGACCCCGAGGTGATCGTCAAGCCCACCAAGGGCCAGATCGACGACCTGCTGGAAGAGATCCGCAGACGGGCCAACGAGGGGTCCCGGGTGCTGGTCACCACCCTCACGAAGAAGATGGCCGAGGACCTCACCGACTACCTGCTGGAGATGGGTGTGAGGGCCCGCTATCTCCATTCCGAGATCGACACCCTGGAGCGGGTGCAGATCCTACGGGAGCTGCGGCTGGGCGAGTTCGACGTGCTGGTGGGCATCAACCTGCTGCGGGAGGGCCTAGACCTACCGGAGGTGTCACTCGTCGCCATCCTCGACGCCGACAAGGAGGGGTT
>DASVDX010000102.1:0-22071 GCA_036380875.1 Acidimicrobiia bacterium | reverse complement strand
GGCGGGTTCGATTCCCGTCCGCCTCCGCCGCTCGACCCCGACACATGCGACCGCCCAATGGGGCTGCGCCGAGCTTCAAAGCCCGATGAGGGGTGTTGAAGCACCCCTGGCGGGTTCGATTCCCGTCCGCCTCCGCCACTACGTGCCTTCTTGTGCCAAGTAGTAGTCGAGGTTCTGGCGCAGCAGGTCGACGAAGTGATCGGCGTCGATCTCGTCGAGCGAGCGGATCTTGATGTGGCGGATCTTCTTGCCCACCCCCTCGACCCGTCCTCCCGCAGTTCGGGAAAGTTGCCCAGGATCAATTCCCGCAGAGCTCGGCAGATCTCCTTCCGAGGAGACGGCAGGCCGGCGACGTAGGGGGTGACCCTCGCATCGCGTCTGTCCACGGCCTCACCTCAGTTTCGATTCGATGACCGCCGCCGCGGAGGCGAGCCCATTCTCCCTCCTCACGAGAGTGCCGAGGGCGGCGGCTGTGTCCCGGTAGGACGTGTTCTCGGTCACCTCTCGCAAGGCGGTCTCGAGGGTCGCCACCGACAGCTTTCGCTGGGGCACCGGCTCGGGCCCGGCTCCGACGGAGGCGACCCGGGAGCCCCAGAATGCCTGGTCGGCGAGGAACGGCACCACGACCTGGGGCACGCCAGCCCTGAGAACCGCTCCCGTTGTTCCTGCCCCGCCGTGGTGGACCACGGCCCGCATCTGGGGAAACAGGAGGGTGTGGGGCGTTTCGTCGACGACGAACACTCGCTCGTCCTGATCAGCGGGACTCAGCCCTCCCCAGCCTCTCGATATCACCGCTCGGACGCCTGCCCGTCGGGTTGCTTCCACGACCATCTCGGCGGTGCGCGAGGCGTCGGCGGTGCTCATCGACCCGAAGCCGACATAGACCGGCGCCTCGCCAGATGAGATGAAATCCTCCAGATCGGGGGCCAAGTTCTCGGCCGGCTCCAGGAACCAGTAGCCGGTCACGTGGTGCTCGGGCCCCCAGTCGGAGGGCTTGGGCACCAGATGACGGGAGAAACCGAAGAGATGTGGCTCATGTCGTGCCCTAAGGTGTGGGCCGGAGCCTCGCCAACCGAGCGGCGGCAGGCCGAGTTCTTCGACTCGCAGGCGCTCCACGGTTCGACGCACCGACCACCAAGCCAGCCCTTCGGCGACGTAGTGCGAGGCGAGGTTCAGCATGCCCCCGAAGTTCCGCTCGCCGAGCACGACCGTCGGAAACTCTCGGGTCGGGGCGTACGGTTGGAGAGCCGCGAGCACTGTCTTCGTGCCCGTCGCCTGGGATACGTGCCATGCCAGGAACGCCAATGGCGAATACACGACGAGGTCGGCGGCCTCGCAGAGGGGCCGGATCTGGCGAAGGAGCGACTCGAGCCACGGCTCGATCAACTCGGAGAGTTGCCTCACGAACCGAAGCGAAGTTCGCTGGGACGCCACCAGCTCCCTGCCCTCTTCGGTTTGGATCTGCTGTCGGGGGTCGCCCGGCAGCCCAACGAAGTGGAGCCCCCGGGCTTCGGCCATCTGCCGGAACGGCTCGTGGGTGGCGAGCACGACCTCGTGACCGCGGGCGGCGAGGAAGTCGGCCAGCGCAACGTACGGCTGGACGTCGCCGCGTGTCCCGCCGCACATGACGGAGATCTTCATGCGGCTGCTTCTGCCGGATCTGCCGGGACGGTCAGATCGCCTTGGCCCGCCGACGACGCTGGGCGTCCGCCACCGCCACCGCGGTCAGATTCACCACGTCCGTCACCTCGGCGTCCCGCTGGAGGACATGGACCGACTTCGACAGGCCGGAGAGGATCGGGCCGATCACCTCCGCCCCGGCGATGCGGTTGAGCAGCTGGTAGGAGGCGTTGGCGGCGGTCAGGTTCGGGAACACCAGCACGTTGGGCGCTCGCTGCAGCGGCCCGTCGGGGCGGCGGCGGCGCAGCAGATCGTCCACGACGGCGGTCCCCGCCTGCATCTCCCCGTCGACGGGTATGTCGGGGTGCCGTTCCCGGAACGTCTCGACCGCCTTGCGCACCCGAGCCGGCTCCTCGCCTCCCGCCGAACCGAAGTCCGAGTAGCTGATGAACCCGACCCGCGGCTCGCGGTCGAACTGGCGCTGGGCGATGTCGACGGCGGCTTCGGCGATCTCCACTAGCTGCTCCGAGGTGGGCTCGATGTTCACGGCGCAGTCCGTGAAGAAGTAGGACTTGCCGCCGATCACCACCACATACAGGGAGGAGACGATGGTCCGGCCCTCTTCGACCCTCAGGACCTGCAGGGCGGGGCGGATGGTCTCGGCGTAGAAGGTGGTGAGGCCACCGAGCACCGCGTCGGCGGCGCCCTCCCGCACCATCAGGCAGGCGTACATGTTGGGATCGAGCACCCACCGCTGCGCCTCGTGGAGGGAGATGCCCTTGTGGCGGCGCAGCTCCTCGAGGGTGGCGGCATATCGGCGCCGGGTCTCCTCCTGGGTGTTGGGGTCCACCATCTCGATCCCCTCCAGGGAGACGCCCGCTTCGCTCGCCAGCTCCTTCATGAGGCCGACGTCGCCCACCAGGACCGGGTTGGCGATGCCTTCGTCGAGCACCCGTCGGGCCGCACGAATGATGCGCAGGTCGTGGCCGTGCGGGTAGGCGACCCGCATCGGCTGCGTCCGGGCCTTGGCGGTGATCGTGGTGATCAGGCTGTGTGACGCTTGGAAACGGGCTCGCAGGGCCTCCCGGTACGCCTCCACGTCCTCGAGCGGGGTGCGGGCGAGCCCTTCCTGGGAAGCGGCCAGGGCGACAGCGGGGGCGACCCGCACGAGGACCCGTGGGTCGAAAGGCTTGGGGATGATGTAGTCGCGACCGAACTGCAGCCGCTCCAGGTTGTACGCCCGCAGCACCGAGTCGGGCACCGGCTCCCGGGCGAGCTCGGCCAGGGCCTGGGCCGCCGCCACCTTCATGCCCTCGGACACCGCCTTGGCCCGCACGTCGAGAGCGCCCCGGAATATGAACGGGAACCCGAGGACGTTGTTGACCTGGTTGGGGTAGTCGGAGCGCCCGGTGGCCACGATGGCGTCCGGGCGCACCTCGCGGGCCTCCTCGTAGGAGATCTCCGGATCGGGGTTGGCGAGGGCGAAGATGATCGGATCGGGGGCCATCTCCCGGATCATGTCGCCGGTCACGCACCCCGCGATCGACACTCCGACGAAGGCGTCGGCTCCCGCCAGGGCATCGGCCAGAGTGCGCGCCTCCGTGTCCCGCACGAACTCGAGCTTCGTTTCGGTCAGGTCGGTGCGCCCGGAGTGGATCACTCCCTTGGAGTCCACCATCAGCGTGTTCTCGGGCTTCACACCCAGCTGGATGAAGAAGCGAGCGGTGGCGATGCCCGCCGCCCCGGCGCCGCTGAACACGACCTTGACGTCCTCGGGCTTGCGGCCGGTGATGTCGAGGGCGTTTATGAACCCGGCGCCGGCGATGATCGCCGTACCGTGCTGGTCGTCGTGGAAGACGGGGATGTCGAGCCGCTCCTGCAGGGTCTGCTCGATCTCGAAGCACATCGGCGCCTTGATGTCCTCGAGGTTGATGCCCCCCACGGTCGGGGCGAGCATCTCGCAGAACCGGATCAGGTCGGCCGGTTCCGTCGCGTCGACCTCGATGTCGAAGACGTCGATGTCGGCGAAACGCTTGAACAGGACCCCCTTCCCTTCCATCACCGGCTTGGAGGCGAGAGGCCCGATGTTGCCGAGGCCGAGCACGGCCGAGCCGTTCGACACGACCGCAACGAGGTTGCCTCGGTTGGTGTAGCGGAAGGCCGCCTCCGGGTCCTTGGCGATGACGCGGCAGGGCTCTGCAACCCCTGGCGTGTATGCCAGGCTCAGGTCGGCCTGGGTGGCGGTGGGCTTGGTGGCACGGACTTCGAGCTTGCCGGGACGGGGATGCTCGTGGTACTCGAGGGCTTCCGAGAAGGCGTGGGTATCGACCATCGCTTCCGATGCTACCGGTCCTTTCGTTTCCCGGTGGCGGTGAGCGGAATCGCCGTCAGTCTTCGGCCCTGCGAGAATCTGTGGCGATGTCCCAGAAGAAGAACGGATTCAAGGTCATGGGTGGCTGGCGGGTCGGCGTGCCGCCGGAGGAGTCGGTCACCAAGTCCGGTCTGCTCGTGCCCGTCGGCACCCGCGATGGAAACGACGCCCTCACCCTGATCGACGTCTCCACCGGCCAGCGTTTCTGGGCGGTGCCCACCGGAGCGTGGCGCTTCATCTGGCCGACAACGGGTAAACCGGTCATCGCCGTGCGAGAGTCGCAGATCATCGCCGAAGAGGAGTTGGATCACGTCGAGAGTGAAGGCCAGTACCTCTGAACGGCCGATCGCGCCCGCTCCGAATATTCGGAAGGCTCCGGCGGCGTCCGCTGTTAACAAGAGAGACACATGACTGAAGCGCACGTTGGCCGCTCCGGTCGCCGCCTCACCGCCACCGTCACCGACCTGGAGGTGGCGCGCCAGAAGGGGTTCCTCATCGGAGTGGTCCTCCCCGGTGACGATCGAGAGGAAGCGCGCCGCTCGCTGGACGAGCTGGCGCTACTGACCGAAACCGCCGGTTCCGATCCCATCGACTCGGAACTGGTCAACCGCGACCGCATCGACCCCGCCACCTACATCGGGTCGGGCAAGGCCGCCGAGCTGGCTGAGGTCACCTCCGCACTCGACATCGACGTGGTCGTCTTCGACAACCCCCTCACGCCGGCCCAGCAGCGGAACCTGCAGAAGATCTTCGAGTGCGACGTGGTGGACCGCGAAGCGGTGATCCTCGACATCTTCGCCGCCAACGCCACCACCCGTCAGGGTGTGCTCCAGGTGGAGCTGGCCCTCTACCGCTACAACCTGCCGCGCCTGCGGGGCAAAGGGCGAGAGCTGAGCCAGCAGGCGGGTGGCATCGGGGCCAAGCGCGGGCCAGGTGAGACGAAGCTGGAGACCGACCGCCGGCGCATCCAGGCCCGGATCACCCGACTGACCCGCGAACTGGAGGAGCTGAACCAGGTACTCGAGACGCAGCGGAAGGCTCGCAAGCGCAGCTCCGTCCCCCACGTCGCCCTGGTCGGCTACACGAACGCCGGGAAGTCCACCCTTCTCAATCGGCTGACCGACGCCCAGGTGCTCGCCCAGAATCGGCTCTTCTCGACCCTCGACTCCACGGTGCGCAAGCTGCATCTGGAGGGCGGGCCCCAGGCGGTGATCTCGGACACCGTGGGGTTCGTGCGCAAGCTCCCCCATCACCTGGTCGAGGCCTTCAGGTCGACCCTGATCGAGGTACGTGAGGCCGACCTGCTCCTCCACGTCGTCGACGCCTCCGACGTCGATCCGGAGGGCCAGATCGCCGCGGTGCGGGAGGTGCTGGCCGAGATCGACGCCCACGAGATCCCCGAGTTGCTCGTGTTCAACAAGATCGACATCGCCGACGAGGTGGCGGTGCGCCGTCTACGGGAGCTGTATCCCGATGCGCTGTTCATCTCGGCGCAGGAGGGCGACGGGATCGCCGAACTGCGCACGGTGCTCGCCGACGCCCTCACACAACAGACCACACTCGTCCATCTCCAGATCCCCTATGACCGGGGCGACGTGGTGGCCTCTGCCTACCGCCTGGGCGAGGTGATCGCCGTGAAGCACGAGGAGGAAGGCACCCTTTTGGATGTCCGCCTCCCTCCTCAGTCGGTGGCGGCGTTCGCCGAGTTCGCCACATCCTGATCACGGCGCACGATCACATAGGCCTCGTCCTCGAACCAGATGCGCGGCTCGCGTTCCATCACGCGGCGGACGGCGTCTTCCCAGGCACCGCTGTGCATCGCCTCGTTGAGCCGCTGCTCGTCGATCTGGGCGACGTAGGCGGCGGCGTTCCAGGTAGCCAGGACCGACGACGTTCCGATGTGCTCGGAGCCCTCCGAAGGCAGATAGTGCATCTCGAACCGGAACGTCGCCTCCTCGGGTCCGAGCGGCACCACTTCCAGGCCCGGATCGTCGACCTGGCGGCGGAGTTCGTCCGTGATCTCCTTGCCGGTGTGGCGGAACGGGTCCTCGTCGGGCCACACCTGCCGGATGATCTCGAGGCCAGGATCACGGCCCGTGGAATGGATCCCGATCAGGCGCCCGCCCGGCCGCAGTGACTGCGCCAACGGGGCGATCACGTTCCGCACCTTCGATTCGAGCGGCGCCGCCGCCCGATACGGCTGGGCGGCGATGACCAAGTCGTATTCGGGGGGCGGGCCTTCCGGCGACGGAATCAGGGGACGGAGGATGAACTCGTGATCCGCCCGGTAGAGGACCACGACCGCCGGGTTCACGTACACCGGGTTCCCGGTGTGGGGGCTGGTGGTCACCTCCCAATCGTCGGCGAGCGACTCGAGCAGATCCAGGATCTGGGTGGCGAACTCGTGGGCGGTCCCGCCCTCGAGCGGGATGTCCCGCCATCGCAGATCGGAGCCGTCCACGGGCTGGAGGCGGGTGGCCTCCCGGAACCTCATGTTCGTGACCACGAACACCATCTCGGGGTGCTCGTAGAAGCGGTCGGGCAGCTTCACCAGCGCCTGACGGACGTCTTCGATGCTGATCTCCTTGCCCACCACCGTCCAGGGAATGTGGGGAAACACGGTGTGCATCTTCCGCATGACCTGGGTGAGGACGCTGGCGTCACCCATCCCGGCGTCGAACACCCGCAGGCCCGGCGGCCGCGGGTAGAGGTGGTCGACCTCGCGACCGACTCGCTCGGCCACGACCGCCTTCTCGGTGGTGGCGTTGGCGAAGAGGATGTAGGCGGCCCGGGTGTCGAAGAACCGTGACCTGGCGGACGTCATTTCGCCGCCGCAGCAGCCATCGCCGCCCCGACGATCCCGGCTTCGTTGCGGAGCTTCGCCGGCACGACTTCGCACCGGGTTTCGATGTGGCCGGCGAACTGGTCGAAGCGCCGGCTGACCCCGCCACCGATGATCATCAGGTCGGGAGTGAAGATCCTCTCCAGGTACTGGAGGTAGGCGTTGACCCGGTTCCCCCACTCTCCCCACGACAACTCCTCCCTTTCCCGCGCGCTGGCGGCCGCCCAATCCTCGACCGACTCGTAGCCCCGGAAGTGGAGGTGGCCGAACTCGGTGTTGGGAACGAGGACTCCGTGGGTGAAGAGCGCGCTGCCGATGCCGGTGCCGAAGGTCAGGCAGATGACGACCCCTTCCCGTCCCTTCCCGGCTCCGAATGTCATCTCCGCCAACCCGGCGGCGTCGGCGTCGTTGACCACCGTCACCGGTCGGCCCAATGCCTCGCGGAATAGTGCGGCGGCGTCGGTCCCGATCCACGCCTCGTCGACGTTGGCGGCGCTCATCGTCACTCCGTTGAGGACGACCGCCGGGAAGGTGCACCCGACCGGGCCGGTGACATCGAAGCGGCTCGCGAGCTCCTTCACCGCCTCGGCTACCGCCTCGGGGATGGAAGGCTGGGGGGTGGCGATCTTCAGCCTCTTTCCGATCGGCTCACCCAGGTCCAGATCGACGATGTTGGCCTTGATCCCCGAGCCGCCGATGTCGATTCCGAGCACAGGCATGGCCCGAGGATACGAGACTCGACCGCCGACCGTTGACCGAGGGATCGGGTACATCTCGAGGCCGGTACCGTACCCCCATGACCTCTGACATCGGCCTCATCGGCCTGGGTGTGATGGGCCAGAACCTGGCCCTGAACTTCGCAGACAACGGAGCCACCGTCTCTGTCTACAACCGCACGACGTCCGTCACCGACGAGTTCGTCGCCGGAGAAGGCGACCGCCCCGACATCGTCCCATTCACCACCGTCGAGGACCTGGTCGCCTCGCTGGAGCGCCCGCGAAGGGTGGTGCTGATGGTGTCGGCGGGGCGCCCCGTCGACGCCGTCCTCGACCAACTCCTCCCTCACCTCGAGGCGGGGGACATCGTCATCGACGGCGGCAACTCGCTGTACACGGACACGATGGAGCGCTCCCGGCGCCTCGCCGAGGCCGGCATCCGCTTCGTGGGTTGCGGAATCTCCGGCGGAGAGGAAGGGGCGCGCCACGGCCCGTCGATGATGCCAGGCGGCGACGAGGAGGCGTGGCCTCACATCTCGGAGTTGTTCCAGGCGATCGCCGCCAAGGCCCCCGACGGCACTCCCTGCGCCGACTGGCTGGGGCCTGACGGGTCGGGCCACTACGTGAAGATGGTCCACAACGGCATCGAATACGGGGACATGCAGGTCATCGCCGAGGCCTACCACCTGATGAAGCAGGGTCTCGGCCTGTCCCACGACGAGATGGCATCGATATTCCGCCGTTGGAACGAGGGCATCCTCGACTCGTATCTCATCCAGATCACCGGCGACATCCTCGGATTGGAGGTGGACGGGGAGCGCCGCCTCGAGGTGATCCTCGACGCCGCCGGCCAGAAGGGGACCGGGAAGTGGACGGTGATCTCGTCGATGGAGATGGCCCAGCCCACCACCCTGGTCGCCGAGGCGGTGTACGCCCGCATCGTCTCTGCCTTGAAGGAGGACCGAGTCCGCGCCTCTGGCGTGCTCGCCGGGCCGGCGGGGCGGATCGAGGACGTCGACGGCTTCGTCGACGACATAGAACAGGCGCTCTACGCCTCGAAGATCGTCTCCTACGCCCAAGGGTTCATGCTCATGAAGTCCGCCTCCGACGAGCACGGCTGGGATCTCGACCTGGGAAGGATCGCCAAGCTCTGGCGGGCCGGATGCATCATCAGGGCCCGGTTCCTGGAAGACATCACCGCCGCCTTCGACCGCCGGCCCGACAACCTGATGGTGGACGAGTTCTTCTCGGCCGCACTCGCCAAGGCCCAGGACGGGTGGCGGCGCGTGGTGGCGGCGGCAGTCGGCGCCGGCATCCCGGTGCCGGCCTACGCCACCGCCCTGGCGTTCTACGACTCGTTCCGCTCCGCCGACCTACCTGCCAACTTGATCCAAGCCCAACGCGACTACTTCGGAGCCCACACCTACGAACGCCGGGACCGCCCCCGGGGCGAGTACTTCCACACCGAGTGGCTGGAGGGCGGCACCGAGGCGCCCGCCTGACCTCAGACGAGGAACCGCGGCGTCTCGCCGGCGATGAATCGACGGATGTTGTCGGCCACGTAGGGGGCGAGGTCGGTCGACTCGGAGGGCGCGGCCACGTGCGGGAACACCGTCACCCGAGGATGGGACCAGAACGGGTGGTCTTCGGGCAAGGGCTCCTCCTCGAAGACGTCGAGGAGCGCCTCCGACAGGTGGCCTTCGTCGAGGGCCTGCAGCAGGTCTGCTTCGACGACGTGCGCCCCGCGCCCCACGTTGACCAACGAAGCTCCTTTCGGCATCGACTCGAAGGCGGACCGGTCGAGCATGTGCCGGGTCTCGGGCGTCAGGGGTAGGACGTCGACCAGGATCTCCGAGCGTGCCAGCACCTCCCGGTAGCCATCCTGCCCCGTGAGGACCGGGATCGGGTCGTTGCGGGGTGAACGTGCCCAGGCGACGACATCGAATCCCGCCTCCGCCAGGCGAGAAGCGGCAGGGCGTCCCAGTTCTCCGTAACCGAGCACTCCCACCCGCCGGCTCCGAGCGGGCATCGCGGGCAACGGCTGCCACCGCCGAGCAGCCTGAGCGCGCCGGTAGGCCGGCACCTGGCGGTGCAGCATCAGCACTGCCATCGAGACGAACTCCGCCATGTACTCGACCAGTCCCGGCGCCACCATTCGAGCCACCGGCACGTCGAGGGGGAGCTCTCTCAGCCGGTCGGGTCCCGCCCACACGCTCTGCACGAACCGAAGCCGAGGGAAGAAGGAAAGGATCGAGGCCGGCGGGTTGCCGACCACGAGGATCTCGACCTCATCCGCCTGTGTCTCGGCGTCGACGACCTCGCATTCGGGAAGCAGGTCGGCGAGGTCTGTGATCCATCGACCGTCGAGGGCGCCGCCTGAGACGACGACTCCGACGACCGGGCTCATACCGGAGGAAGGCCCGGGACCGGGACGGGGCCTACTTCTTCGGCTTCGACTTCCTTTCGGGGTATGCCGAGCATGAAGAGCAGAGCGTCGAGGTAGGGCACGTTGAGGGCGGCGTCGGCCTTCTCCCGGACCGTGGAGCGAGCGTTGAAGGCGATCCCGAGACCGGCGAGCGCCAGCATGTCGAGGTCGTTGGCACCGTCTCCCACCGCGACCACCTGCTCGAGGGGTATCCCCTCCTTCTCGGCGATCTCTTTCAGGATCCGGGCTTTGCCTGCTCGGTCGACGACCTCTCCCACCAGGCCGCCGGTGAGCTTGCCGTCCGCCACCTCCAGCACGTTGGCGACGGCGTGGTCGACACCGAGCTCGGAGGCGAGGAAGTCCGTGACGTGGCTGAAGCCGCCGGAGACGATGGCGATCTTCATGCCCATACGCTTGAGTGTGCGGATCAGAGTCCGGGCTCCGGGAGTCAGACGGACCTCCCGGGCGATTCTCGTGACCACATCGACGTCCAATCCGCCCAGCAGCGCGACTCGTCTCCGCAGCGCCTCGGCGAACTCGACTTCGCCTTCCATCGCCTGGTCGGTGATCGCCTTCACCTCTTCGGCGACTCCCGCCGCTTCGGCGAGGAGATCGATGACCTCGTCCTGGATGAGCGTGGAGTCGACGTCGATCACCACCATCCTCTTCAAGCGCCGCTCGAGACTCTCCTCCTGCACTGCCACGTCGAAGCGGTGCTCCTGACCCGCCTGCATCAAGTTCTCACGCAACCTGTCGAGATCGCCGTTGCTGACGATCAACTCGTAGGCGACGACGGGATATCGGGCGATGCGAACGATCCGCTCGATGTTGGCCCCCGCCTCCGCGACGGCGCCGGCGGCGGCGCCGAACGCCGCCGGGCCGATGCTCTGGCCGACGATCGTGACGGCGGCCGTCGTCTGGGGTGGGGTCGGTGCGGTGTCGACCACTTCGAAGTCGATGTCGAGCCCGGCCTGCCAGCCGTAGAACAGGAGATCCTTCACCGTGGAACGCCCCTCGGGAGCGGTGAACAGGATGTCGAGAGTCAGCCGGCCGCGCACGACCACCTGTTGGACGTCGTACAACTCGGCGCCCGACTCGGCCAGGACCGCCATCAGGCCGGCGGTGATACCGGGACGGTCGGTGCCGTGGACCCGACAGAGAATCGTCGAACTGTACGTCACTCGATCAGTTTGGCTCCGCCCCGCCTCAGCCGGCAAAGCGGAGTCTCAGGAGACACCCGGTTAGCCTGCCGGGCATGTCTCCCTCCACTCTCACGCCTGGAGCGCGCCACGCCTTGTCGGTCACCGTCGACGCCGACATGACCCCCGAGCACCTGCGGCCGATCGTCGTGTTGTCGACCCCGACGATGATCGGCCTCATGGAGGAGGCGGCTACTCGCTCAGTGCAGCCGCTGCTCGAAGAGCACGACAAGACCACGGTGGGCACCCACGTAGACGTGTCCCACGAGTCAGCGGCTCGAGAGGGTGAGGAGGTCACGGTGGAGGCGGAACTGGTGGCAGTCGACGGTCCCCGGCTCACCTTCTCCGTCGTGGCCCGGGTCGGCGACCGGATCATCGGCCGGGGCACTCACCGTCGCCATGTCGTCGACCGGTCGCGATTCAGCCGAGGATGACTGTCCTCGGCCCTCAGTAGCATGGTCCTGACGTCTACCAGAGGCTTTCGACTTGCCTGACAATCCATATCGCCTTCCCCGTACCGTCGTCCCCCACAAGTACCGGATCCGGCTGGAACCGCACCTCGATTCGGCCACCTTCGCCGGCTCCGAGACCATCGATGTGACGGTCGAGACCGCCGCCGACGAGATCGTCCTGAACGCCGCCGAGATCGAAGTCGTCGCCGCCCAACTGACGAACGGCACAGAGACGATCGGAGCCTCTCCCCGCTACGACGAGGCGATGGAACGGGTGACGCTGGTGCTGGAGAGCACCGCCGAGCCGGGGCCCTGGGAGCTGAGGATCGATTTCAACGGCATCCTCAACGACAAGCTCCGCGGCTTCTACCGATCGAAGTTCACCGACGTCGACGGCAACGAGCAGTACATCGCCACCACCCAGTTCGAGTCGACCGACGCCCGCCGGGCGTTTCCCTGCTGGGACGAGCCCGATTTCAAGGCGACGTTCGAGACCACCCTCGTCGTGCCGTCCGACCTGATGGCCATCACCAACACGTCTGAGGTCTCCCGCCACGGCCTGGGCGACGGTCGGACCGAGATCCGCTTCGCCGAGACGATGAAGATGTCCACCTACCTCGTGGCGTTCATCGTCGGCCCGTTCGAGGCCACCGAGCCGCTGGACGTGGACGGTGTGCCCACCCGGGTCATCACCCCTCGGGGCAAGCTGCATCTCGCCGACTACGCCCTCGAGTGCGCCGAGTTCTGCTTCCGGTACCTGCGCGACTACTACGGCATCGACTACCCGGGGGACAAGCTCGACCACATCGCCATCCCCGACTTCGCCTTCGGGGCCATGGAAAACGTGGGGGCGATCACCTACCGCGAAACGGCGCTCCTGCTCGATCCCGCCAAGGCTTCCCAAGCCGAGAAGCTCCGCGTTCTCGACGTCATCGGCCATGAGGTGGCCCACCAGTGGTTCGGCAACCTGGTGACCATGCGCTGGTGGGAGGGGATCTGGCTCAACGAGGCCTTCGCCTCCTTCATGGAGATGAAAGCCACCGACGCCCGGCGCCCCGAATGGAAGCGATGGCTCACCTTCGGCGCCGTCGAGCGGCCGTGGGCGATGGAGGTCGACCACCTGACGACCACCCGGCCCGTCGAGTTCGAGGTCCGGTCGCCGGAAGAGGCCGACCAGATGTTCGACGCCCTCACCTATGGCAAGGGCTCATCGGTGCTGCGGATGATCGAGCAGTTCATCGGCGAGGACGCCTTCCGCGAAGGCGTTGGTAACTACCTGCGGCGTCATTCGTACGGAAACACGGTGACCGCCGACCTCTGGGCGGGGCTCGACGAGGCGTCGGAGTGGCCCGTCGGACAGATCATGGACACGTGGATCCTCCAGGGCGGCTACCCGCAGGTGGACGTATCGCCGGTCGACGGGCGCTTGCGCCTGAGCCAGAGGAGATTCCTCGCCATCCCCGACGAGTCCGACACCACCATCTGGAAAGTCCCGATCAAGATCCGCGGCGAAGCGGCGAGCGGCCCTTTCTCGTTCTCGTTCCTCCTCGAGGACCACGAGGCCGACATCCAGATCCCCGAAAGGGTGTCGTGGGTGATGGCGAACGCAGGCGGCTCCGGCTTCTACCGGGTGAGCTATTCGGACGACCTCCTCCAGTCTCTGGTCGACAACCTCGGCTCACTCGATGCCACCGAGCGCTACGCCTTCCTCTACGACGTCTTTGCCTTCGCCCAGGCCGGCCAGACGGAGATGGCCACGGTGCTGGAGCTCATCGACGCCTACTCGGATGAGACCGAGCAGGCGATCTGGCAGCTCATCTTCCGGATCCTCGGATGGGTGCACCACCACCTGATCACCGACGAGCAGCTCGACCGTTACGCCGCCTTCGTGCGCAGCGTCGTCACCCCGCTGGTCGACCGCCTGGGGCGCCAGCCCCGTCCTGACGACACCGACCTGGATCGCCGTCTCCGCGGCCAGGCGATCGCCACGCTCGGCGCCCTGGGCGACGAGCCCGAGACGATCGAGTGGGCCCGGACCACGGTCACGAGCTACCTCGACGGCGGCGAGGTCCAGGACCCCGAGCTCCTCACCGCCGCCCTCGGAGTGGCGGCAGCCCACGGCGACGCCGACACCCACACCGCTTTCATGAAGCGCTACCAGGAGTCGATGGACCCCCAGGAGCAGCAGCGCTTCTTGCGCGCCCTGACAGGGTTCGACGACGCCGAGCTGGGACGCGAGGTCATCGCCGCCACGCTCGACGGGCGGATCCGCAACCAGGACGGCTCCTGGGTCGCCGGTGCCCTGTTCGGCAACCGCCAGGCCGGCGGGGATCTATGGAAAGAGGTCCGCACCCGCTGGCAGGAATGCGTGGAGGCGTTCCCACCGATGACCTTCCGTCGGCTCATCGAAGGCATCTCGGCCCTCTCCCGGCCGGATGTAGCCGCCGACGTCAAGGCATTCTTCGCCGAGACGCCCGTCCCGACCGCCGACAAGGCTCTCGCCCAGAACCTGGAACTCCTCGAGGCGAACCTCGCCGCCCGTGAGCGCGAGACGGGACGGGTCGGAGAGTGGTTGGCCGCCCGGACCTGAGCGAGGAGGAGCAAACACGGCGGCGCCACCTGATGGTGGAGCGCCAGATTCGACGACGCGGGATAGGTGACCCGCGGATCCTCGAGGCGATGGAGACGGTGCCGCGGCATCGGTTCGTCCCGGCCCGGCTGCAGTCCCGAGCCTACGACGACGGCCCCCTGCCGATCGGCGACGGCCAGACGATCTCCCAGCCATACATCGTCGCCCGGATGGCGGAGATGGCCGAGATCCACCCCGACGATCGGGTGCTCGACGTCGGGACCGGCTCGGGTTACGCCGCCGCCGTGTACTCGCGCCTGTGCCGGGAGCTCGTTTCGATAGAGATCCGCCCCGAGTTGGCGGAGGCAGCACGGAGACGGCTCGCCGAACTCGGATACCGCAACGTGACGGTGATCACCGGCGGCCTCGAGGCCGTGGCCGACGAACAGCCGTTCGATGCGATCCTCGTGGCGGCGGCCGCGCCCCGTATCCCGGAGAAACTCGAGAAGCTGCTCGCCGAAGGCGGGCGGCTGGTGATCCCGGTCGGCTCGACTTTCTCCCAGCGTCTGTGGACGGTCCGCCGCCGAGACGGGAAGCTCGAGCGAGAACGCCACGAGCTGGTGGCTTTCGTGCCGCTGGTCGACTGATCAGCCGCTCCCGACGAGGCGTCGCAGAGGGCGCTTTGGATCACGCCGTGGCGCGTCACCCGAGCGCCAGGCTGGCGAAGACGGCGGTGTCGCCGGGCATGCCGGACACGAGCGAGGGGCCGGATGAACCGACCCCTCGTTCGAATCGATGAGCTCGCGGTGGTTACTTGAGCTCGACAGTGGCGCCGACGGCCTCGAGAGTCTCCTTGGCCTTCTCGGCGGCTTCCTTGTCGACGCCTTCCAGCACCGGCTTGGGGGCGCTGTCCACCAGCTCCTTGGCCTCCTTCAGGCCGAGGTTGGTGAGCGCACGCACCTCCTTGATGACCTGGATCTTCTGGTCACCGGCGGCTGCGAGGATCACGTCGAACTCGTCCTTCTCCTCCTCGGCGGCGGCACCGCCGTCACCACCCGCAGTAGCGGCGGGGGCCGCGGCAACAGCCACCGGGGCGGCAGCGGTCACATCGAATCGCTCCTCGAACGCATCGAGGAATTCCTTCAGTTCGAGGACCGTCATCTCCTCGAATACCTTGAGCAGTTCTTCAGTCGTCATGCTGGCCATGGGTCATTCCTCCTCGGCCTGGTCGTCGTCTTCTGGGTCGTTGTCGTCTGAATCTTCGGTCTCGGCAGCAGCCTCGGCCTCTGGCGCCTCGCCACCTTCGCCCTGGGCTTCGGCTTCCTCCGCCTCGCCCTCTTCGGCTTCGCCGGTGGCTTCCGCTTCCTCGTCGGGGCTATCGGCACTGTCGGGGCTGTCCGGGCTGTCGGGGCTCTCGGGGCTGTCGGCAGACTCCGGGCTGTCGGCGCTCTCCGGCTCGGCGGCCTCCGAGGCGCTCACGTCTCCGGCCGCTTCCTTCTTCTCGATGAGAGCCGAGAAGAGCGACGCCGCCTCCCGTGTGAACGTGGCCAGCATCGAAGCCATCTGATAGAGGGGAGCCTTGGCAGCGCCGGCGATCTTCGCCAGCAACACCTCGCGTGGTTCGATCTCGGCGAGACGGACCACTTCTTCCGGCGCCAACACCCGCTCGGCGAGGTAGCCGGATTTGATCACGAGCCGTTCGTTTTCCCGGGCGTAGTCCCGCAGAGCCTTGGCGGTGGACACCGGGTCCTCCAGAGCGAACGCCAGAGCCGTCGGCCCCGTCAGTTGCTCGCTCAAGCCCTCGATGCCCAGATCATCGGCCGCCCGACGGGCGAGGGTCATCTTCACGACCTTGTACTCGGCGCCCGACTCGCGCAGGCGCCGACGGAGGTTCCCCATCTCCTTGACGGGGATGCCCCGGTACTCGGTCAGGAAGACGGCCTGAGCCGCCTCGAACTTCTCCTTGATCTCGGCTACTGCCTGGACCTTCTCAGGTCTCGGCATGTTTCTCTCCTTGTAGGATCGAAAAACCCCCGGCACGCGACCGAGGGTTCCAACAAGAGAAGGGACCTACGCTGGCCGGACTAACGTCCGCTTAAGCCTTCGGGCACCAACGGTCTCGGGCCGGGTATTTGGTTTGCAGACGGAATGGTATCCGCCGTCCGGGCCGGCGACAAACCGGTGTCCAGGCGATATCGGGCTCGAATTCGCAATCAGGCCCGGCTTTTCCACGATCTTCCTGGACATGGGTCGAGAGGCCTATGAAACTAGTCAGCGTTGACATCAGGGGGCTTCGAGCAAAGCAGATGGATACCGACCGCCTCCGTCTGCTGGTGTCGAGCTGAGCGAGCCATCGCAGAACGGACGATCGACGACCCTCTACGTCCGAGACCCGATGGGGAGCGCATTGGTGGACCTGGCACGCGCCCCCGAGCTCGCATCACGGGCCGACCGTTCGAAGCCCCCGACTCCTGAGGAGCCCCGGACCGAATCCGGGGCTCTCTTCTCGTTCTAGGGTGCTCTGGTGAGTTCTGCGGGGCGGTTCTTCCTGCTCGTCGTCGTCCTCTCAGCTCCACTGTGGCTGCTGGGAGGCGATGCCGAGATCCTTGCCGAAGAGGGAGTCGGCCTGCCTCTGTCGGCGCTCATGTTCCTCGCTCCCTTCGTAGCCGCTCTGGTTCTGGTTGGCCAAAAGGAAGGCCGGATGGGAGTCCTTCGCCTCCTCCGCTCGTTGGTGGATGGACGAGGGCTGAGAGGCAGGTGGCTCGTCCCGACGCTGGGCCTGTTGCCGCTCCTCTATGCCGTGTCATACATGGTCCACCGCCTCCAGGGACGAGTCTCCGATCTCGAGATCGATCCGACGAGCCTGCTCGTGTTGACGGTCGTCTTCTGGGTGACCGCCGCTGCCGAGGAAGTCGGATGGACCGGTTACGCGGTGGAGTCGCTGTCACCTTCGCACTCCGCCCTGGTCACAGCCCTGATTGTGGGCGTGGTGTGGGCAGGGGTCCACGTGATCCCCGATCTGCAGGCGGGTCGCGACTGGGGTTGGATCGTCTCCCAGCGGATCCACACGGTGGCGCTGCGAGTCCTGATCGTGTGGCTCTACAACAACACGGGCCGCACGCTGGCGGCGCCGGTGTTGTTCCACGCTTCTGACAACGTGAGCGTGTTCAGCCTCTTTCCGGGAGGCGAAGACTACGAGCCGTTCTCCACCGCGGCGCTCACCGTGGCCGCGGCCGCACTCGTCGTGGCGCGGTACGGCCCGCGCACCCTATCGCGAGCCGAGTGACGCGGGCCGTTGAATCGGGCGGTTGGGATCAGCTGGCGCGGGCGACCAGTTCGTCGACACGGCCGATGTCTACCTTCACGCCCGGACCCATCGTCGACGAGACGCTGAGCTGGCGCAGATAGCGGCCCTTGGCGCCGGCCGGCTTTGCCCGGAGCAACTCCGAAGTGGTGGCGGCCAAGTTGTCGAGCAATTGGTCGACGTCGAAGGACGCCTTTCCGATCGGGACGTGGACGTTGCCGTAGCGATCGTTGCGGTACTCGATGCGCCCCGCCTTGAACTCCGACACGGCCTTGGCCACGTCGGGTGTCACGGTTCCCGACTTCGGGTTGGGCATGAGGCCCCTCGGACCGAGGATCCGACCCAGCTTTCCGACCTCGGCCATCATGTCGGGGGTGGCGATGGCGACATCGAAGTCGAGGTCGCGGCCCTCCTGGAGCTCGGCGACCAGCTCGGGGCCTCCTGCTACGTCGGCGCCGGCCGCCAGCGCCTCCGAAATCTTGTCGGCGGGGGCGAACACGGCGACACGAACGTCCTGGCCGGTCCCGTGAGGAAGCGAGATCGTCCCGCGCACCGCCTGGTCGGCTTTGCGGGGGTCGATGCCCAGCTTGTACGCCGCCTCGATCGTCTCGTCGAACTTGGCGGTGGCGAAGGTCTTGACCAACTCCAGCGCCTGTGCCGCCGGATATGGGGTCAGGCGGTCGTAGCCCTTGGCGGCGTCTCGGTATCTCTTGCCTCGTTGCGGCATTTCATCTCCTCGTGGTCCAGGCGATGCCCCAACGGGCATCTCCCACTGTGCTTGCTCGGTTCTGCCGACTGTCGATTGCCGACTCAGTCTTTGACCTCGATGCCCATGGAGCGGGCGGTCCCCTCCACCATCTTCATCGCCGCTTCGATGTCGTTGGCGTTGAGATCGGGCATCTTGGTCTCGGCGATCTCCCGCAGTTGCTGGCGGGTGACCGTGCCCACCTTCGCCTTGTTGGGCTCGGAGGAGCCCTTGTCGACCCGCGCCGCCTGACGCAGCAGCGCCGCCGCCGGCGGGGTCTTCGTGACGAAGGTGAACGAGCGGTCCTCGTAGATCGAGATCTCGACCGGGACGATCTGGCCCCGCTGGTTGGCAGTGGCGTCGTTGTACGCCTTGACGAAGTCCATCAAGTTGATGCCGTGCGGGCCCAGGCCCGTGCCGACCGGGCCGGCCGGCGTCGCCTGCCCGGCAGGCAGTTGCATCTTGACAGTGGTTACGAGTCGTTTCCGTCCCATCTTCCAGTCCTGATTCAGTTCTTCTGGATGTCGTCGAAGCCCAGTTCGACGGGAGTGTCCCGGCCGAAGATGTTGACGAGCACGACGACCTTCTGCTGATCGATGTTGATGTCCTCGATGACACCGTTGAAGTCGGCGAACGGGCCGGCCACGACCCGCACCTGCTCCCCCACCTCCCAGGCGGGCTTGAAGCGAGGCTTGACCTTCTCCTCTTCCTTCTGCACACCGAGGAAACGCTCCACCTCACGGCGGGAGAGCGGAGTCGGCTTCTGGTTGCCGCCGACGAACCCGGTGACGCCCGGGGTGTTGCGCACGGTGTACCAGGAGTCGTCGTCGAGCTTCATCCGCACGAGGATGTAGCCGGGGAAGACCTTGCGGGGGACGGTGACCTTCTTGCCGCCCTTGAACTCGACGACGTCCTCCATCGGGATGCGCACCTCGAAGATCCGGTCCTCCATGTGCATGGACTTGATCCGCGTCTCGAGGTTCGCTTTGACCTTGTTCTCGTAGCCGGAATACGAGTGGATGACGTACCAGTCGCCTTCGAGGTCGTAAGGGCTCGTGGGAGGCGCCGGCTCGTCCGGGACCTGCGCCTCGCCCTCGGGCTCGGAGACCGTCTCGGCGGCCTCCGCCGGGGCAGATGGCTCGTCGGCGGTCTCGACCGGCTCCTCGAGGGTGTCTGCGACTGCCTCCTCCGCGGGAAGCTCTTCGTCGACGAATTCCTCGGCGCCGAGCTCTTCTTCGGGGGTCGTCTCGTCGGCCACTGTCTGGTCGATCTCCTCGTCCAACTGTTCGTCGGTGCGCGTGTCTTCGCTCGTTCCAGCGATTTCGGCCATGGTCAACTCCGCTCGACGACGAACAGGACGATCTCTTTCATCACGACGTCGAAGCCGAACGTCACGAGGGTCAGGGCGAGAGTCGTGATCAGCGTGACGGTCGTGAACGCCACCATCTGGTCGCGAGTCGGCCACGACACGCGTCGGAGTTCCTGGCGCACCTCGTGGAAGTAGGTGCGGATGCGCTGCCACAGGGGCTTGCGCTCGGCGGGGGCGGGACGCGCCGAAGCCACCGGGGTGCGACGCGCCGCGGCTCCCGACTTCTCTTGTTTCTTCTGTCGCCGCTCCTCACGTTCCATGAGGCGGCGCATCTCTCGGTTCATTTGCATCCTCGGCGACTTGGCACGATTGCCCGGAGAACGTCGTCAAACACTCTCCAGCAGGGGTGGAGGGACTCGAACCCCCAACCTCCGGTTTTGGAGACCGGCGCTCTAACCAATTAGAGCTACACCCCTCAGGGGTTCGGCGGGACAGTCAAGTATAAGGCGCGCCCCCCTGTGAGGAAACTCGGCGCGTCCGTGGATCAGCCTTGCTGCTGGCGGAGACGTGCCCAGAGAAGAGCTGCGATCACCGACGCTGCCGCGGCAGCGAACCACGGCACTTCGATTCTAGCGGTCGGAGGATCGGGCGGGACCGGGACACTCATGCGAGCGAGCGTGCGCCGAAGCCGCTGGGAGTGGGCCACCGTCGCCTGGCAACGCAAACAGGAAGCCACGTGACCTTCGAGGAGGCTGGGTGGGGCGCCCGTGTCCAACACCCGGGCGATGAGCGTTGTTCGCGTCGCCCGGCACACCATCTCCCTCATCGGTCGGCCTCCAACAGCTGAGCCAGCCTGCGATGGGCGCGGTGGAGCCGTACTTTCGCCGCCGACTCGCTGATCCCGAGACGCTCGGCGATCTCGGAGTGGCTCCAGCCCTCGATGTCCTTCAGGATCACGACCGCCTTGTGGCCAGGGGGAAGGGAATCGAGAGCCTCTTCCAGCCGGGCGCGCAGGTCGAGGACCTCTCCGCGCCGCTCCGGGTCGGCGTAGGGGGTGGACTCCGCCACGACTTCGTCGATCGAGTCGAGAGAGGTGTCGTCGTTGCGGGCGGCCCGGCGCCGAGCGGTCAGGGCCGTGTTGATGGCGATCCGATGCAGCCAGGTGCTGACCTGGGATTCA
The DNA here is from genome assembly GCA_036380875.1 of Acidimicrobiia bacterium. Taxonomy (GTDB): domain Bacteria; phylum Actinomycetota; class Acidimicrobiia; order Spongiisociales; family ZC4RG35; genus ZC4RG17. The sequence continues at coordinate 1,339 of DASVDX010000102.1, read as the reverse complement.
CCCCTGAAGCGGGCCAAGCCTCGCCATGCCCGCAGGAAGGTCTCCTGTACGACGTCGGCCGCCAGGTCTGGGTCCGCCACGACGCGAAGGGCGACCCCGTACACCCTTCCCTTGTGCTCGTTGACGAAGTCGTCGAACTCAGACGATTCGAGGGGTTGGGTCACGTCGCCACCTCGAACCGGCCGGTGACGGTGGTGACATCTCCCTCGCGCAGACGCAGGTCGGCGCTCTTTCCGTCGATCTCGCCTTCGACGACCGCCGCTCGCCCGGGGCGCAGCGGGGCGGTGTAGCGGAAGCGCGCAGCTCGCAGCGGGCGATCACCGGTGCCCACGGTGGCGGCGACGGCAGTGAGCCAGGCGGATTGGAGCAGGCCGTGCACGACCACTCCGCCCAATCCGGCGGCGACGGCGCTGGCGTGGTCCCAGTGGATGGGATTCCAGTCACGGGTGGCGGCCGCGTAGCGGACGAGATCGTGGCGGGAGGCGGATCGAGGCGACGGCAATTCGCCGCTGACGGTAGCCGACTCGGCGCGGTCTTCCGGGGAAGGCTCCGTCACCTCTGCCATCGGCTCGCCCGTCGGGCCGACGAGGAACGTCGATCGGCCTTCGACCACGGGCCCCTCCTCGTCGGTCGCCTGAAGCGCGAAGACGACGAAGGCGGTTTCCCCGCGGGTGCGGACCCGCTCGACCGTGCCCGTGACGAAGAGCTGCGTCTCGACGCGGAGCGGTGAATGCCAGGCGAAGGTCTGGTCGCCGTGGACGACCCCGCCTCGAACTCGGGGATCTTCGAGCAGCTCGGGAGCGACGACGAAGAGCAGGGCGGCGGCGAAGCCGGGTGGGGCGACGTCGGTCCAGCGCTTCGGATCGTCGCCGGTGACGTCGACGAACTCGGCGACCTTCTCGGCGCAGACCCGGTAGGGACGGTTCTCGAAGGTCGTGCCCTCGAGCGCCTCGAGCATCGTCAGGCGCCGAGGCTCAGCGGGTCTCGCGGTGTGCCGTGTGCTGGCGGCACCACTTGCAGTACTTGGAGAGCTCGAGCCGGTCCCGGGTGTTGGTCTTGTTCTTGGTGGTCACGTAGTTGCGGCGCTTGCACACCTCACAAGCCAACGTGATCGGAGGCCTCTTGTCGGATGGCATGGTTCTTGCTTTCTGGGTTCCTCATGGTGCTGGGTGGCGGGTGATCCCGCCACCCAGCACCATGTCTTTGGTCTATTTGATGATCTTGGTGACCCGGCCAGCACCAACGGTACGGCCACCCTCACGGATCGCGAACCGCAAACCCTCATCCATCGCGATCGGAGCGATCAACTGCACCGTCATCTCCGTGTTGTCCCCCGGCA
>DASVDX010000101.1:0-104529 GCA_036380875.1 Acidimicrobiia bacterium | reverse complement strand
TCGCGGACGAGTTCGGCGGGCCGCCAGCTCGACTGCCGGTCACCCACCGACGCCAGGGCCGTTTCAGCCATGCGATCGACCGCCGCATGGTCGAGGCTTGCGGTCTCGAGACGCCGGCCCATCACCCGGTGTAGGAGCCATTCCGGGTCGTAGCCCAACTCGACGATCCGCTGCCGCCAGTCGTAGCGAAGACCCGAGAGTGCCATGCCGTGAGGTTTGGCGGGTCGGCTATCCAGCACTGCCTCTCTTTCCAACCGCCAACGCTCCTTCGCTGTCGGCTCACGTCCCATCGTCTCCTGAAACTGTCTCAGCTTCTCGGCGAGCCGCCGGTCGACATCCAGGGTCCGCTGGGAGAACTCGGCGAGGACCTCTTCGGGTATCCCGTCGATCTCGGCGATCCCATGCTTCGGAGTCCGCCATTCCACTCCGAGCTGGGAGGTGAGTTCGGATCTGAGGTTGGCGTGAAAGAGAGACGACAGGGTCCGCTGATCGATCTTGATCGTCCGAGCGTCGAGTGCCAGCCAACGGCCCTCCGGAGCCTTCACCCGGTTTGCGATCACTGCATGAGTGTGCAGCTGGGGATCCAGGCGCCTCGACGTGTGTTGGCGGAACACTCCAACGATGATTCCTTCGGCGTCGACACAGACCACATGACCATTCCGGCGCAGCCTGGTGTGGGCGTGATCTTCCACCCAGCCGAGCACGGCGTCGACCGCCCGGTCGTGAGCCTCCGACACGGCATCCTGTGTCTGTTGGTCGCCGAGGGCCCAGAGCAGCGACACGGACTTGGGAGCGGAGAAGGTGGCGTCGAACCCGCGAACCGAGGACTCTCCGAACTGGCGGCCCAGGTCCTTGCCGGTGTCGGGGTCTCGACCAGCCGTCACCGCCAGGAAGCACTTTGCGTCGATGTCGCCTTCGAGGGCGAGGTCGGCGGCTCCTCGACCCCACCACCGGCCCGGAGGTTCTCCACCATCCAAGTAATACGACGGCAGGCGTTCTGTGTAGTACCGGCCCGCTTCGGCCCCTTTCAACGTGGTCACACGAACCGTCATCGCCTCTCACCCGCCCTTTCGACCGCAGGTGTGCACCCGTCTGTGGTTCCTGATTCGTTCGGTCGTTTTCGTGGTAGTCATCTGGCTTGGTTCCTTCAGTCCGTCAGTCGTTGCAGGGATGAGAAGTGCTGCTGTAGTCCTGGGTGCTGGTCAGATCGATCAGTAGGAAGAGAGGTTGCCGCGTTACGCGGAGTGCCTCGCTGGCTCGGGGTGTCAGAACGGCCGGCCAGGCCTCGATCACCCGGGGATCACAGCTGCTGGCGAGGTTGGTGGCCACTTCGACGTCGAAGAAGACCAGACCACCCTTTCGCCAAACTGCCCAAAACCCTGTCAGCCGGATGCCAAACAACCATCTCTCCACAACTGGGCAAGAAATTTCGGCAGACCCAGGAAATCTCCCTGACCAGGAGTTGGAGGGTTCCCGCAAGGGTTTTCGAAAGGGTTGCCGACACTCGGCTGACAGGCTGTGGAAAGGGTTGAGCAAGACCATTACGCCATGACCCCCGACGAGCATCTCATCACAATCCAAGAACTCGCCCGATACCTCGGCGTGCCCGTCGGAACCCTGTACCAATGGCGATACCGACGAGAAGGACCACCCGGATTCCGAGTCGGCCGACACGTCAGATATCGGCGCTCAGATGTTCAAGAGTGGATCGAGCAGCAGCTCCAGCATGCAGGCCGCTGACTAGATCACTTGCCAGTTGGCCGGCCCAGCGGAGTACGTTTGAACGATGGGATGGATTCGCAAACGGCAGGATCGACCCTCACCCTGGCGGGCCGGATATCGAGGCCCTGACGGTAGAGAGCACTCGAGGTCCTTCGAACGGAAAGTCGATGCGGAACGATGGCTCCGTAGCGAGTTGCAGAAGATCGATCTCGGTATCTGGGTCGATCCCGAGGCCGGGAACATCAGCCTCGAGGACTGGTCGGTGATCTGGATGTCTGGTCGTGTTGGCCTGACCGAGAAGACCAAGGTTGGCTATCAGGGGATCCTCAACAGCCGCGTTCTCCCCACCTTCGGTGCAGTGCCAATCAAGAGGATGACACGGGCTGCTATCGCCAGCTGGGTCTCCGATATGTCGGGCGAGGGACTCAGTTCATCCAGGGTGCGCAACTGCTTCAACGTTCTCGGGGCATGTCTTGATGCGGCCGCGAATGAAGGTCTGATCGGAAGAAACCCGGCCAGGGGGGTCGAGCTACCGGCCCAGGTCGCCCAAGCCGAGCATCATTATCTCACCGCTCAACAGGTCGATGATCTGGCCTCGTCCGTGCCGACATCGGCCGACCGGACCCTTATCCTTGTGTTGGCGTACGGAGGTCTCCGCTGGGGTGAGGCAGTGGCGCTTCGACAAAAACGAGTCGATGTCCTGCGTTGCCGGTTGTCCATCGCAGAGGCCGCCACCCAAGTGTCGGGCCGTCTTGTCTTCGGCCAGCCAAAGACTCATCGTCGGCGATTCGTGTATCTCCCGCGCTTCGTTGCCGAGGAGCTGGCCCGACATCTCCATACTCGGCCGTCAGATCCCGACGCCCTTGTCTGGGTGGCACCGAAGGGTGGGCCACTTCGCTACAACCCGTATCGCCATAGAGCTTGGAATCCAGCAGTCACCGAAGCGGGTCTCGACGGGCTCACACCACATGCCCTTCGACACACCTGCGCGTCGCTCATGCGTGCAGCCGGAGCTGACGTCAAGGAGATCCAAACACAGCTGGGACATCGGTCCCCGATGATTACCCTGAGCATCTACACCCACCTGTTCGAGGACGCTTTCGACTCCGTCATGGACCGTCTTGATGCCGCTCACCGTGACCTGGTGCGGCCCAAGAGCGGCCCAAACGTCGTCGAGCTCCCCGAGCAGAGGCCGTCACAAGTCTCTGACCAGGGGGTATAGACAATCGGAGGGGTGTCCGAGCGGTCTAAGGAGACGGTCTTGAAAACCGTTAGGCCCCGCAAGGGGTCTCGCGGGTTCGAATCCCGCCCCCTCCGCTCAGTTCTCCTGGGCGTCCTTCTGCTTCTCGCGTTTCAACGCCGCTTCGAGGTCGACGATCGCGTTGTCCAGTTCGAGGATCTTCTCGGCGGCTGACAACTGCTCCCGCTCCGCCCGGACGATCCGCTCCTTGGCCTCGAGCTCCTCCATCTTCAGGCGGTGTCGGTGGGTCATCAGGGAGCGGATCGCCAGCGTTATTGCGATGAGCGCGATGACGCCGGAGACGACCGACGTGAGGATGACGTTCTCGCCGATGATGGCGAAGATCGGGATGCTCAAGGCGGCGAGAGGGATGAGGATCCAGATGTTGTCGCCGAGCCCGTCCTTCTTCTCTGCCATGCCCTCAAGCTTATGGCCCTATGGGAGCAGTTCGTCCGTGAATACCTTCGACACATCCACGCTGGTCGCCAACGCGTCGTACTGGAGCAGAAAGTCGTGCAGAGCCTGCCACTGCTCGGCGGTCTGCCAGCCGAAGCCGTGCTCCTCGGTCTGGTCGGTCGTCGCCTCCTGGAGCTCGGTCTGGAGCATGAAGAGCTGGTGGTCCCGATCACCGTCTTCGCCGACGTACTCCATGACGATGTCCGTGGCGCCTTCAGGGTCGTCGCGGGCGTAGTCGATGCCCCGGATCACCGCCCGCATGAACGCAGAGAACTTCTCGGAGTCCTCCTCGATCGCCTCCTCGGTGGCGACGTACGTCAAGCCGAGGGTGGGGGCGCCATAGTCGGCGGCGTCCCACATCTCGAGCTCGAACCCCCACTTGCGGAGCGTGTCGGGCTCGTTGGATTTGAAGACGGGGTACACGTCCACCTGGCCTTCCGTGAGCACCCGGGGGTCGAAACCGACGTTGACGAGTTCGACGTCGGACTGGTCGAGGCCCACGGCGTCGAGGATGGCGAACACGTCCGGCGGCGGTGTCCCCTTGTAGCCGATGGTCCGGCCCGCCCAGTCCTCCGGCGTCTCGATGCCGCTGTCGGCGAGGGCGACGAACGCCTGCTGGCCTTTCTGTCCGATCAATCCGATCGACACCAGCGGGAGCCCGGGGTCGGCCCGGCGTTGGAGGAGAACGGCGGCGTCCTGGGTGGTCACGTCGACTTCGCCCGCCGTGAGCAGCTGGAGGTGCTCGCCGCCTCCTGCCGAGTGCTCGATCGTCACCTCCAGGCCCTCCTCGGCGAAGTAACCGAGTTCCTGGGCGACATACGCTCCCACGAATGGCAGATTCGCCTGCGGGGCGAACCCTGCCATGAAGGTCATGGGCGTGAGCTCAGGAGAGTCGGCTGCGCCGCCTGCGCAGGCCGACACCACCACGGCCATCACGGCCGTGATCAGTGACACACGTTTCATGTCCAGTGAACCGTCCTTCTCTCAGCAGTGATGACCAGCCGGTAGACACCGGCGCTGAGCGCCGTGAGCACGATCACGGCCGCGAACAGGGAGGGCATGTCGAGGTTGGTGTATGCCAGCCACATGCGTCTCCCCAGGCCCGACGATGCTCCCATCCACTCGGCCACGACCGCCCCGATCAGCGACAACGGGGCGACCACCTTCAACGCCGCGAAGAGGAACGGCCGCGCCGATGGCCACCGTGCCTGGAGGAAGTACTGCCCGGGAGGGGCGTCCACGGACCGGAACCAGTCGGCGATGGCGGGGTCGACGGAACGGAATCCTTCGAGGGAGTTGATCAGCACCGGAAAGAACGTGAGGAGGGCGGTCACCACCACCTTCGGTGCGGGCCCGAAGCCCAACCACACGGTGAGGATCGGAGCAATGGCGATGATCGGCGTCGACTTGATGAGCAGAGCCAGCGACATCACACCCTGCTCGAGTTGCTGCCAGAACGTGATCGCCGCCGCCATCGAGAGACCCAGTGCCCCGCCGAGGACCAGCCCTCCGAGCGCTTGGAGGAGGGTGGTGCCGGCCGCAGGGAGGAGGTCGGCCACGTCCTCAGCCAACACGGCGGCGATGTCCGTGGGTGCGGGGACGATGTACACCGGGGTGCCCGTCAGGCGCACCGCCGCCTCCCAGATGGCGAGAAAGCCGGCGATCATCCCGGTGGCGACGATCCAGTTGCGTTTCATGCCACGACTCGATCCGGGTGTGCGCCGCGAAGGATTCGCCGTGCCTGCCTCACCAGCGCCTGGAACGGGGCCGAGGTGGGGTCACGGGGCCGGGCGAGATCTACATCGATCACACCGGCGACTCGACCTGGTCCGGGCGTGAGCAGCACGATGTGGTCGGCCAGCGTCACGGCCTCGGGGATGTGGTGGGTGACCCACAGCACGGTGGAGCGCACCCGCTGCCAGATCGCGAGGAGGTCTTCGGCCAGCGTCTCGCGTGTCAACTCGTCCAACGCGGCGAAGGGCTCGTCCATCAGCCACAGTGGCGCCCCGATCGACAGGGTGCGGGCCAGGGCCACCCGCTGTTGCATACCCCCCGACAGTTCGTGGGGGTAGCGGTCGGCGGCGTCGCTCAGGCCCACCATTTCCAGGAGCTCGTCAGGCGTGGCGAGTCGACGATCGGGTCGAGGGTTGATCGACTGGGCGAGGGCGACGTTGTCCCGCACTCGACGCCAGGGGAGCAACGCCGGTCGCTGGGCCATCCATCCGACCTCCTTGCCGCGGCGGAGGTCGTCGGGGGAGCGCCCATCCATCGTCACCTGGCCGGAGTCGGGTTCGGTCATGCCGGCGACGATCCGCAGCAGGGTCGACTTGCCCGACCCCGAAGCCCCGACCACGGCAGTGAACGTGCCGGCCTCGGCCACGAAGTCGATCCCTTGCAGGGCAGGGACGGGTGGGTCGCCGAAGGCCTTGCTCACGCCTCTGATCTCGAGGCTCACGATGCCTCCCCGACTGGCACCGGTCCCAGACCTTGGCGTCCCAGGATTCGTTCGGGGACGATGCGGATGGCCGCCCAGCCCTCGGTTTCGCTCAGCTCGGGCTGGCGCTCGGCTCCCTGCCCGAGGTATCGGACGGCCAGTCGCCGCCGCAGACCCTGCAGCCCGCCTTCGACGGATTCTTCGTCGACCTCCTCGGCGCGGCCGGTGAGGAAGACCCTACGCAACGGGGACCACGGCTCGTCCAGAGTCACCGAAACCTGCGGGGTCTCCGCCACATAGCTCCGCCACGACGCGCCCGGAGAGGCGGCGACCCACATGACCTCCCCGTCCCACTCGTACCAGAGAGGCACGACGTGGGGCGTGCCGTCGGCGCGGACACAGGCGAGCTGGGCTCCCCACAGCCCGGAGAGGAACTCGTCGATCTCGTCGGATGACAGCTCCCGGCTGGGACCGATGGGCGCAGTGGGTGCCCAGCCGTAAGGCTGGTAGACCGGTGCTCCCAGTCGATAGGAGAGCCGGGCGGCGGCCTGGCGCAGGGTGCGGTCGACTTCCTCGAGGTGGTCGCCCGACGCCCTCTGAGCGGGGATCCCGGCGACGAGCGCCGCCACCGGGCGGATCCCGTCGGCGCAGATAGGCACGGCGATCTCGGTGATCTCGTCGGACGAGGCGGTTGCCGCGGCCTCGCGTCGCACACGGCGCAGGTCGGGGTCGTCTCCCGCCCCTCCGGCGGCGATCACCCGGGCATCGGGCGACGACAGGGGGCGAAAGGCGCCGTGTCGATACACGGCTCGCACGGAACGTTCGGGTTGGGATTCCGCCACGACCACCGTCCCGCCGCGTTCGGGCCAGACCAAAGCGACGGACTCGTCGAAGTCGCGTTCTTCCCGGAAGGCGGCGAGGAGCGTCTCGAGCTCCTGGGGGCGGCCCGGCACGAGATTCCAGACCGCCGGCCCGGAGCGATGGCGACCGTCCTCGGTCACGACGTAGCCGCGGGCTTTGAGGGTGTTCAGCAAGGCATACAGCCCTGAGCGGGAGCTCTCGACTTCGTCGAGCAGCTCGCTGGTGGTCAGCCCGCGCGGTGCCGCGGCGAGCAATTCCAAGAGGTCGAGGGTCCGTTCGGCTGCCGGGACAGTGGGCTGAGGGCGATCCACGGGGCCACGATAGCAGCCTATGTCCAGCATGATGGACGCGTGTCCACCATGTTGGACTGAGTTGCGTCGAAGGCGATGGCTACGCTTCCGTCGTCATGATCTACGCCCAGGAAACGACGACCACCACCCTGGCGCCGCCGGATCCGGAGAGGCCCCTCACGGATTTCATAGTCGACCTCTTCGACCTGGAGGAGGGCAGTCTCACCGCCGGCCTGCTGGGCCAGATCATCGAACCGATCCTGCAGATCCTGTTCATCGTCGTCATCGCCTGGCTGGCGTCACGGCTCCTCCGCAGTGCGGTTCGGCGGGTGACGCGGCGTCTCAAGGAACGCGGCCCGGCGATCGAGGTACGCCTCGGGGAAGGGGACACGATCGTCTCGACCCGGAAGTCCCAGCGACTCGACGCCTTGAGCACGGTGATCTCCAGCGCCGTCAGCCTCATCGTGTGGACGATCGCCGTCTTGATGATCCTCGGCACGACGTTCGGTCTGAACATCGGTCCGCTCCTGGCGGGGGCCGGAATCGTCGGTGTTGCGTTTGGGTTCGGTGCTCAGGACCTGGTCAAGGACATCATCTCCGGCATGTTCCTCCTCGCCGAGGACCAATACGGTGTCGGCGACTCAGTGAACCTGGGCGAAGCCAGTGGAGTCGTCGAGGGCATCACGCTGCGCACCACGCGCGTGCGGGACGTGACCGGGACCCTGTGGTATATCCGCAACGGAGAGATTCGCCGGGTCGGGAACATGAGCCAGCAGTGGTCTCGGGCGATCGTCGACATCGCCATCGCCTACGGGTCCGACATCGACAAAGCGGCCGAGGTCATCAAGCGGGTAGCCGACGACATGGCATCAGAGGACGACTGGAAGCCGCTCATCCTGGAGCCGCCGGAGATCTGGGGCGTGGAGGCGCTCGGCGCAGACGGTGTGACGCTGCGACTGGTGATCAAGACCCGCCCGGGCGAACAGTGGGCTCTCGCCCGGGAGTTGCGCCGACGAATCAAGCACGCGCTGGAGGAGGCTTCGATAGAGATCCCGTTCCCGCAGCGGGTCGTGTGGCTCCGCCGGGACGCGGACTACACGCGGACCGACCCGAGCCATCACGACCACTCGGCCCCTTCGGCCGCCACCGGCAAGGCTGCACCCGAGGAGGGGGCTTTCGCCACGGCCGACGACCAGTCCTGACTTCGAGTGGTCAGGCGTAGCGCATCTCCCGACGGAACTTCTTCCAGTCCGACTTCTCGACCGACCACAAGAGGTCGGTGACGATCTGGCCTATGCCGAGCAGCGAGAGGGCAACTCGGCTCCATCGAGGAAGGTTTCGGGCGGCGGGGAGCAGTGCGAACGGCACGATCTTCGTGACGATCGCTCCGGCGGCATGCATCCAGGCGCGCTGCTTGGCCGGGGTGACCAGGTAGGTGGCGTAGTCCACCTTGACCCCCGGCTGGGGGCGGGTGACCGACCCGACGTACCAGTCGGTGAATTCGATACCGACGGCTCGTCCGACGGCGACGTGTCCGAGGGTGTGGGTGCTGCCGAGGAGAACGCCGGCGCCCACCCAGAACAACAGCCAATTCCAGGGCCGTCTTGCTCGCGCCGACCGAGCGACCAGGCCGACTCCCACCAGCGTGACGAGAGTCGCGATGCCCATGCCCGTTCGGAGAGGCACCGTGAGAAGAGCCCAATTGCGGAAGGCCCGCTGGTCGATTGCGGCGATCCGAGGGCCCAGCCGAGACGCCAGATCGGGCTGTCGTTTCACCTCCTCGACGGCCTTCCAGAAACCGGTGCCCCCGAGGCCTTTTCCGTCATCCAGGGCAGCCTCGGCGCGGTCGAGGACAGCGATGATCTCGGCTTCGGTCATCCGAGCCGAGAATAGGGACATTCGGTTGTGACGATTACTCTGACTGGGCGCTTCCGTGCGTTCGGCGCCCTCGTTGGGCACCCGGGCGGCCGGTGGAGTACGGAGAGGTGGCCGAGTGGTCGAAGGCGCTCGCCTGCTAAGCGAGTAGGGGGTGATACAGCCTCCTCGAGGGTTCAAATCCCTCCCTCTCCGCCCCCATTCACCCACCCCCGCGGAGACATCCGCTGGGGGTGCTGCCGAGGAGGAAAGCAGCACCCCCGAAGCGGCTGTCGGCTCCTCGAGGAGCCCACACGTTGCTTTCCCCATGTTGCGGGAAGATCAACCGGGCGTTATCTGCCGATTGCTTCACGCCTCCACCAGACGGCGCGCCGAGATCTCTGCTCGAGGTTGGTACTCCGTGAACAGGTCCTCCAGATCGGCCAGGGCAGCGGCTACATCCGACAAAGCGTTGTCGTGCAAGCCTTCGACGACGACCAGGACGCGCTGAGTCGTCGGCCCCGTGGCGCTCTGGGAGCTCTGGCGCCAGCACCAGCGGCGAGCATGCACGCGGGAGCGGCCGTCGACGAAGACGACCTCCCCGGGCTCGGGGTGCGTCGTCTCCGATGAGCCCAGATCGGAGTAGGGCTCGGTTCCTTCGGCGTATCTGACGGTGATACCACCGTCGATGCCGTCCAAATCGAAGACCGCGACGGGAAGGGCGCGGCGGATCGACACCAGGTTGCCCATGTCGACGAGAGCGTTGATCGACGGCACGTCGCCCTGTTTGGTCAAACGGCGGAGAAGCGCCTCGGCGGCGTTGCGGTACTGGGTGGGCTCAGCCCCAAATCGACGGAAGGCTCGTCGCCAGGCAGCGATCGAAGGGAGGTCGGCGAGAGGGGTTTCGCCGAGTCGGCTCTTCGTGGCCGCTTGTTCCTCGGAGTACCGCTCGATGAGACCTGCCGGTGTCGGCCCGTTCACGACGCCTTCGGCGACGAGGACTCCCGCTCGGAGCGTGGGGAAGTCGGCCAGGATCTGGGGATCGAACTGGAGCATGGGTCGGGTTGGCACGCTAGACCGTGACCACACCGTGGGTCACTGATATGTGTGCCTGACTTGTGCCCAGGCGCCGTTGGTGGCCGCCACGACAACGATCGCCACGGAACGAAGCATCACGAACAGCAGGGCGAGGGTCGACACGATCTCGGCCGGCGGCGGCAAGAATGTCACGGCGCCGAGTCCTACGGCGGCGACGAGAGCGACGAGTCCATGCATCCACATGACACGCCGCCGGGTGTATCGAGCTTCCCGCCATTCGGCCATGTGCTTGAGGGCCCGAAGAGAGGCTGCCGTCGTGACGATCGTCGGAGTGGACTGCGGGTCGTTTCCGAGTTGAGTCAGCACCCACATCCGGGGAGCGAGCCGCTCGATCTGGTATCGGCCCCATCGCCAACCGTTGGTGGTTCGCATCCACTTGGGGCGAGGACTCGGCATCGTGTGCTCCGTGGCCGCGGTCCGTCCGAGTCAAGGCTATCCGAAGGCACGAGCCTGCGGCCCCGTCTGGCGGGCGGAGGCCGTCTGCTACCATTCCTTGGTCGGATCGTCACGCCGTCTTGGGGCGGACATCATCACCGACACCCCCGTTCACAACTGAAGAACGTCTGCGCCCGTAGCTCAATTGGATAGAGCGTCTGACTACGGATCAGAAGGTTAGGGGTTCGAGTCCTCTCGGGCGCGCAGGTCACTCTTTGTGAAGATCTTCCGCGCTGAGAGCCGCGGAAATCTTCACGGACTCACAGCGGTTCGAAGCGGGCCGTGAAATGGCGCAGCCAAGGCGCCTGATGGGTCATCCGCAGGCCGCGCAGGTCCTCCGCTCGCTGCGCCACCCTGGCGATCACCTCGCCGACGTAGTCGATGTGGCTCTGGGTGTAGGAGCGGCGGGGGATGGCGAGGCGTACCAGCTCCATCGGGGCCGGCTTCTCCGAGCCGTCGGGTTGGGGAACACCGAACATCACGGATCCGATCTCCACGCCGCGCACGCCGCCCTCCAGGTACAACGCGCACGCCAGAGCCTGAGCCGGGTACTCCGAAGGCGGAATGTGGGGAAGCAGCCGGGCGGCGTCGAGGTAGACGGCGTGCCCACCCGGTGGCCGGACGATCAGCACGCCCGCTCGTTCCGCCAGCTCGGCGAGGTAGGCGACGGAACGGACCCGGTAGCGGAGGTAGTTCTCGTCGAGGGCCTCCCACAGCCCCTGGGCGATGGCTTCGAGGTCGTAGCCCGCCATTCCACCGTAGGTGGGAAAGCCCTCGGTCAGGATCAGCAGGTTGCGGCACTGGGCGGCCAGCTCCGGGTCGGAGAGGGCGAGGAACCCGCCGATGTTCGCCATACCGTCCTTCTTGGCGGACATGGTGGCTCCGTCCGCCAGCGACATCATCTCCCGGGCGATCTCGAGCGGCGCCCGGTCGGCGTATCCCGGCTCGCGCTGCTTGATGAACCAGGCGTTCTCGGCGAATCGGCAGGCGTCGATGATCAGCCGCAGCCCATGGCGGTCACAGACCTCCCGGACCGCGCGCAGATTGGCTAGCGATACCGGCTGGCCGCCACCGGAGTTGTTGGTGACGGTGACCATCACCATCGGGATCCGCTCGGGACCCACCTCGGCAATGGTCCTTTCGAGAGCCTCGACGTCCATGTTCCCCTTGAACGGGTGCTCAGAGGAGGGGTCGCGACCCTCGGCGATCACCAGGTCACGCGCCTCGGCTCCCTGGTATTCGACGTTGGCCCGGGTGGTGTCGAAATGAGTGTTGGACGGGACGACGTGTCCGGCCTCGACAGTCGTGGCGAACAGGATCCGCTCGGCGGCCCGTCCCTGGTGAGTGGGAATCACCTCCGGGAATCCGAAGATCGACTCGACGGTGTCGCGGAAGCGTTCGTACGAACGGCTGCCCGCATACGACTCGTCGCCCTGCATCATCCCGGCCCATTGCCGGGTGGAGAGGGCGCCCGTTCCAGAGTCGGTGAGGAGGTCGATGATGACCTTGTCGGCGGGGAGAGAGAAGAGGTTGTAGCCCGCCTTGGCCAGTGCCTCCTCCCGTTCGGGCCGGGACGGCATGTCGATCGGCTCGACGGTGTGAACGCGGAAGGGTTCGATGATGGTCTGGAAGCCCTCGTCGGGTGGCAGGTTCGATCTCGTCACGGATCGCAGGGAAACGGCTCCATGCCGCTCATGACAGGGTCGAAAGTCCTGCGTTGGGATGGCCGAATGGCCCTCCGTCAACGGTTGTCGGCCTCGCCTCGGCTGCCGAAGCCGCCGAGAGCGAGACCGCAACTTCGCCCCCCTACCCTTTTCGCCCCACCCCTCTCGACCTTACACGCCTGTCTTTGTGTCGTCTTAAGGCGGCTGGCGCCCAAAGACGACCCTAAGACGCGGTCGTAGCTTCCTCATCCAGGACTCAGAGAAGAGGCTCTCGATGATCACCTACATCTTGAGACTGGCCGAGGTGCCGAATGGGCTTCGCGGCACGGTCGAAACCCCGGGCGGGGAGAGATGCAGATTCCGGAGCGCGGAGGAGTTGGTCGAGATCCTCAGCCGGGAGACCGCCCGAAACGAGGAGGAGCGTCAGCCGGGATACGGCTCGGGCTCGACGTCGAGTTCCCCCATCCGGGAGACGTAACCGCCATAGAGTCGGCGAGCGGCACCGTGACGACCGGCGGCGATCATCGCCCGCACGAGGTTGAGGTGGGTTCTCTCGTCGTAGGGGTCCCGCTCCAGGATCCGCAGGTAGTGGCGAGCGGCACCGTCGTGATCGCCGGCACGGGAGTCCGCCTCAGCCAGGACGGTGGCGATCTCCACGAAGGCGGTCCGCGCCTCTTCGCGGAGGCCGACCGCCCAGTCGTCGTACACGTACTCCTCCAGGAACTCGCCCACGTACATCGCCTCGCCTGATCGGAGAATCTCGATTCCCCGGTCGACGTCACCGGTTCGAACGAGTTCCCGGCCTCGGGCGCAGGCCTCGAAGAACTCCTCGACGTCGATGTGAACCGCTCCCGAAGCGAGGGACACCGAGTCGCGGTCGCCCCTGAGATAGTGGTCGTTAGGGAACTGCTTGTGCGGGTCGAGCACGTTGCGGATCGTGGTGAGGGCGACCGACAGACGGTTGTTGGCCTTGGCCAATTCCTCTCCGGGCCAGATCCGTTCGATCAGCACTTCACGGTGCACCGGACGTCCGCGGTTGGCGATCAACATGGCGAGGATCGTCCGGGCGACCTTCGACTGCCAGGCCGACGTCGGGACCGGCTCTCCGTCGATCGTGACGGTGAAGCCGCCCAGGGTCTTGATACGCACACCCTCCATTCCCCGACGGGCGAGCCGTCGGGCGACGGCCATCGCCCGCTGGGCATGTCCCTTGGCGCCCAGTCTTCCCAGCGCTCGGGCCGCAGCCGAGGCGAGCGCCAACCCGTCGGTGCCCCCGAGCTCTTCGGCGATCAGGTAGTCCAGCCGGGCGATCTCGACTTGCGCTCCGATCTCCTTCCAGATCCCCTGGGCCTCGGTGAGGAGCTCCAGGTCGTGGGGCTCAGTGGCCAGTGCTTGCAGCTCCAGAGCGTGAGCGAGGTATGGCAGGTCGCGGCGCGAACGAGCGACCTCGGCCGCTTGCAGGGCGAGTGCCGCGGCAGCGGTCATGTCACCGGCGGCGTGCTCCACCCAACCGAGTGATACGAGCGCTCGTGCCCGGCCGATGACCGAGTCGATCTCGGTAGCGCGTCGGGCCAACTGTCGAGCCCGTTCGTTGTCGTCCTGGGTCAGGAGCCGGGCCAGACCCGACAGGGCCGGTACCAGACCCTGCTGGTCGGTTTCGTCGACGAGTTCCAGGGCCCGCTCGTAACAGGACCTCGCCATGGCCACGTCGCCGCGGGCGGCGTAGACGTCTCCGAGGTTGTGGAGCGGGTACGCCTGGAAGGCGGAGCCGATGCTGCGGAAGGTCGCCTGCGATTGCGTGAGGTCGGCGATCGCCTCGTCGAGGGCGCCGAGTCGTCCCAGGGTTTCGCCACGATTGACCAGGGCCATCCCCCGCCAGAACTCGAACCCCGTCATGTCGGCGAGGCGCAGGGCGATCTCCAGTTCCGCCCGGGCCGCTTCGAAGTCTCCTTCCTCGAGGAAATGCGAACCCCGGTTGGAGCGGATCCGGATCGTCTGGACGACATCACGAGCACGTTCGGCGTGTTCGAGTGCTCGTAGGTAGTGCATGTCGTTTCCCGCCCGGTCGCCGCGTAGTGCCGCCACCATGGCGAGGACGGTGTGGGCCGTAGCGAGCGAGCGAGACGCGTCAGCCCGTTGCGCGAGCTCCAGCGCCTGCTCGGCCAGACGCTCGGCCGCCTCTACATCTCCGCGCAGCCAGTGGGCGCTCGCCTTCCATGCACACAAGGCGGCGCCGTCGCCGGGGTCCGCCGAGTCGAGGTCGCCGGCGTCGTAGGCCGCCAGCGCGGCCCCCACGTCGCCCCGCAGGTGATGACCGAGGCCCACACGCCAGGCGACGCGGGCGGGCACAGGCCCTGTGGCGGGGAGCAAGCGGCGGTAGCTGGCCAGGGCACCTTCCCAATCGCCCAGGAGCTGTTTCACTTCTCCGCCCAGTAGAGCCAATTCGGGGTCGTGACCGTCGTCGAGCTCTTCGACCAGCTCGCCGACCTGGCGAGCCATCCCCCGGGCGACCATCTCCTCGCCGCGCCGGTGGAGAAAGGCGATCGCAGCTCGGGAGTCGTTCGACATGCTGTGGCAGAAGAGCGCCTCGGCCAGATGACCTTCGGCCTCGTACCAGTCGGCTGCCGCCGACAGCACCCGTACGGTCGGTGCTTCGGGTCCCTGGGCGCGCAGGAAAGCACGGACGACGGGAGCCACTGCCCGTCCCCGCGGAGCGTCGGGGACGTCGGCGAAAAGGTGGCTGGTGCGGGGCCCGAACTGGATCGTTCCCAGCGCCGGGGCGTCGCCGATCAGGTGGTCGATCAGCTCCGGGCTCACCCAGGGGAGGGGAGCGACGAGGGACAGCGCCTCCATCATCTCTCGAGGAGCGCGGCTGAGGACCTCCTCCGCCAGGTATTGCATGAGTGTTTCGCCGCTCAGCGCCTCCTCGAGGTCGATCGAGCCTCCCTGGCCGATCGCCTCGACGGCATAGACCACCGCCACGGGCCACCCGCCGGTCTTGGCGTGGATCTCCTTCGCCAGGTCGTCGTCGCGGTGGCCGAGTCTGGCGGCGACGACATCAGCGGTTTCGGTGGGGGAGAAAGCGAGCTCTCCTTCGGTGATGTTGTTCGCTTCGCCGGCCACGGCAAGACGAGAGGTGGGGAAGGGCAGTTGGTGGCGCGAGGCGGTGACGATGTGGAGGCGGGGCGGGGCGCTGCGGCACAACGTCGCCAGGAAGGCGACGCTCTCGTCGGAGTCCTCGATTTCGTGGACTTCGTCTACCACTAGCACGGTGTCACGGGTGAGGACCCGTTCCAGGTCCTGGGCGAGGGCCGCCGCCACCGCCTCCAGGTGTCCGGAATCCCCGGCACCTTCGATGGCGAGGAGGATCTCTGGAGACAAGGCAGGGACGAGGAGCCGGGTCTTCTCGTAGAGAGTGCGGGCGAACTGGGCGACGGCGGTATCGACCGAGGTGCACGTGTGCCAGATGGCTCGTCCGGGTGGGAAGACCTGGGTCAGGAGTGTTGTCTTGCCGTAGCCGGGGCCGGCAGTGAGGGCGGTGAGTCGGCGGCCGGTCGCTTCAAAGAGGCGCGCTTCGACGCGAGGACGTCGGAGAATCCCGTCGCGGGATCTCGGCATCTGACACGTCTCCCCTCTCGCGTCGTTGGATGGGACCCTACTGTCTGCCCCGCCCGAGGTCGATCGGATTCGTGGTAGCGTCGGGATCGTCGACCGAAGGGTGGCTAGGGTTCCGGCCGGTCGATCCGGTGCCTGGTCCGAGCGCCACAGAAGGCCGCAGCGCGGCTCGCACCTCATCGGAGAAAAGCCTCGAGGGGATAGGTCGGCACGGGAAAGCGCGTGCCGATCAGGAGGCGAGAACGATGAGACCGACATCCGACCGCCGAGCCGTCGCCTTGGCTCTGTTGGTGACCGTCCTCTGGAGTTCGTCGTGGATCCTCGTCCGCTGGGGCCTGGACGATCACGGCCTGCGACCTCTCGGCTTCGCCGGCCTGCGTTACGGTGCTGCCGCCCTGGTGCTTTCGGGCTGGGTGGTGTCCCGTCCGAATGGTCGGGAGGCGCTGCGCCAGATCACATGGAAGGATGTCGGCCGGCTCTTCGTTCTGGGGATCGTCTTCTACACCCTCACGCAGGGTGCCCAGTTCGTGGCGATCGACAGCCAGCCGGCGGCCACCACGAGCCTCATCTTGTCGCTCACACCGCTCATGGTCGCCGTGATCTCCCGGAGGCTTCTCGGTGAGCCGCCCACTCCCCGTCAGATCGCCGGCAGCCTCGTGATATTCGGCGGCGCTCTCGCCTATTTCAGCGGCGCCCTCGGTTTCACCACCGTGGGGATGATCGCGGCAGCGGTAGCTCTCGGGTCCAACGCCGGCGCGTCGATCCTCGGTCGTTGGGTGAACCGCGGAGGGCGACTTCCCGCGGAAGTCGTCACCCTCGTCAGCATGGGCATGGGAGCGGTGCTTCTCGTGACATCGGGATTCGTCTTCGAAGGAGTTCCCGACCTCGACCTCGACGGATGGCTGATCGTCGCCTGGCTGGCGGTGGTCAACACCGCTCTGGCCTTCACGTTGTGGAACTGGTCGTTGCGCCACCTGTCGGCGACCGCGTCGGCGGCCATCAACAACACGATGCTCATCCAGATCGCCGTTTTGGCGTGGATCTTCTTGGGCGAACGCCCGAGCCTCGTCCAGTGGCTGGGCATGATGGCGGTGATGGCCGGAGTGATCCTGGCCACGGTCTTCTCCGATCGGAGGACGTCGAAGAAATCCCATCGAGCGTTTCGGGCTTCGGCCGAAGGGAATAGCGCGCCCATGCTTGGAGACGAACATTGACCGAGACCTATCGAACCCCCGATTCCGACCAGTCGCTGGGGGATCTGGCTGGGCAACTCACCAGCGAAGTCGGGGCCTTGTTCAGCGACCATCTCCAACTCGCCCGGGTGGAGATGACTGAAGACCTGAGGAAGGCCGGCAAGGGGGCGGGGATGATGGGCGGTGCCGCCGTCTCCGGTTGGATCGCTGCCCTGCTTCTGTCCATGGCTCTGGCGTGGGGTCTGGCCGAGTTGGTGAAGACATGGCTGGCATTCCTGATCGTCGGCGTTTTGTGGGCGATCGCAGCCGCAGTCATGGCGATCAGAGGTCGACGACAGCTCGACCAGACGGACTTGCGCCCCGAGGCGACCATCGACGAGATCGCCCGCGACAAGGAGTGGATCGGCGGTCGGAGGACTTGAGCCGCAGACCATCGCGAAACTCGATCCCGATCTCGGCGGCCTCAGCCGCAGCGGCGAAAATATCGTTTGCCGAGTTGTTTTCAGGTGGGCTCATTCGGGCCGTCGACCCCCGGTCTGTGGCGTTTGGAGACCGTCGATGCGGGGAAACAGCAAAGGATCAGTGACTGGAGACCTATGCGAAAGCCAGGTTCATCGTGCCTCGACTCCGTAGAGTGGCCTCGGTGCCGAGTCTCGAACTGAGACCCGAACCGGCGAGTCCTGGGCTAGCCAGAGCATTCGTCCGTCGATTGATGGCGGACTGGGGGGTAGAAGCTGAGGTTGCCGACGACGCCGAGTTGTTGGTCACTGAACTGGTGACCAATGCCGTTGTCCACGCCCGGACCTCCATCCACGTAGAGGTGCGCCGCCTGGAAGACCGGCTGGAATTCGCCGTGTCCGACAACAGCAGCCGCCAGGTCCAGTTGCGGATCCCGAGCCCGGAAGCGGTCACCGGGAGGGGTATCTACCTCTTGGATCTACTGTCGCCCGGCTGGGACGTCGTTCCCACGGCCGGAGGCAAAACGGTTCGCTTCAGCCTGCCGACGGTCGCCAACGCCAACTTCCACATCGACGCCTGAATCGGCGTCTCAGCTTTCGCCCAGGTATCCGTTGACCCCAGCCAACTGCAGAACTCGCTTCACCCGCGGCTGTGACTTCCGGACGGTGAGGCTTCGACCCAACTCGGCGAGGCGCTGTTTGGCGCCGACGAGCGCGCTCAGAGCAGTCGAGTCGATGAATGTGACCCGCGCCAGGTCCACGACGACGTCGTTCGTTTCGGTCTGTGTCACATCGGCCAGTGCGGTGCGAAGGGCATCGACGTTGCCGTAATCGATCTCGCCGTGTGGTGAGACGACAGTCGTCGTACCTTCCGTGACGACGTCGATCTCGAGGTCGGGTGGAGCGCGCACGAGTGGTGGATCCTCGGTTGGTGATCAGGAGTTGCAGCGGATCAGCAGAACCGCGGTGTCGTCGCGGTTCTCTGCCTCACCATATCGGTCCCTGAGTAGCTGATCCAATGAGTCGAGGGCAGAGGAGGCGTCGAGGGTGGCCCAGTCGTTGACCAGGCGGAGCAGGTCGGTATCGGTCAGGGCGTCGGCCACGGGGACATCGGTGACGCCATCCGTGTAGATGAGGAGGCTCTCGCCGCCACCGAGGTCGATCTCGGTTTCGGTCAACTCGACCGACTCGATGAGGCCGAGGACAGTACCCGGGGCCCCGATGAACTGGCAGTTGGACCCCGCCCTCTTCAGGATCGGCAACGGATGGCCTCCGACGGCGAACCGGAATCGGAAACCCGACGGGCTGGTTCGCTCCAGATACCCGAAGATGGCGGTGCAGTAACTCTCGGTGGCGCGGGCCTGGGCTAGAAACGCCTCGTGTACCCACTGGAGGACCTCGCGCGGTCCTCGGCCGTGACGGGCGGCGGCGCGAGCCGTGTAGCGGGCGATACCGGTCATGGCCGCGGCGCCCACGCCTTTGCCAGACACGTCTCCCACCATCACCCCCCAACGGTCGTCGCCCAACTCGATCAAGTCGTAGAAGTCGCCACCTACCTCCGACATCTCCGAGGCCGGCCAATACCGTGCCGCGATCTCGAGGCCAGGTATGGCCGGCAGCGACGAGGGGAGCAGGCTGCGCTGCAGGGTCATCGCCGTGTGTCGGTGCCGTTCGAAGGCCCGGCGGCTCTCCACGGCGGCGCCCATGCGGCTAGCCAGGTCCTCGGCCAGCAGGATCTCTTCGGCGGAGAACGGGTGGTTGGTGCGGTCCCGGGCCAGGAGGATCGCACCCACGGGGCCGGCGGCACCCGGCAGAGGGACGATGATCGCCGAGCCCAGCGCCAGGTCCTGGCACAGTTCCCGCAGCATGGCGTCGGCGATGTTGCCGGCGTATTCCTCGTCGATCAGCGAATGGATCTCGGGTTTGCCGGAGCGGATCACCTCGGCCATGCCGTGAGACGCCGTCGGGTCGTACGGATGGCGAACGACGATGGTGTCGGTCGACTCGATGAGGTCCGGATCCTTGTGAGCTCGCACCACGAGCGGAGGACCGATGTCGGACAGCGCGGTGATGACGCAACAGTCGGCGAGGGTGTCCACCGCCAGCCGGGCCATCCGGCCGAGTTGCGTCTGGAGCGACCCGGGCTGGTTGACGATGTCGGCCAGCAATCCGATCAGCTCCGAACGCTGACGGGCCGCCCGTTCGATCTCATAGGCGCGGCTCCGGTCGATGGCGGTGGCGATCCGCTCGGCGGCGATCTCGAGGATCTCCACGTCCTCCTCGGTCAGCGGGCGCTCGGGGCCGGCGCCGACGTCCAAAACGCCGATGACCTTTCCGCCGGAGCGGAGTGGAACGCCCGCTTCGGACACGACGTGTTCCGGGAACGCGGGTCGGATGACCTCGTGACGGGTGATGTCGTTGATGATCCGGGGCCTTCCGGTGGCGCTGATGGTGCCGGCGAGGCCGCGGCCGATGGGAACCCGAGCGAGTTCCTCGCCAGTGGTTCCGTACTGTCCTCGCACTTCGAGCATCTCCTCGGATTCGTCGACGAGGAAGATGCGGACGGCGTCGCATCCGATGGCGGTGGCGATTCTCGGCGGGAGCTCCTGGAGCAGTTCCTCGAAGGAGAGTCGGGAAAGGGCGGCGTCGGTGATCTGGTCGATGCTGAGCAAACGGGCGTGTGCCGCTCGTGATCGTTGGAGTGCGGTGGCGCGACCGAGGGCCTGGGCGCAGATGTGGGCGACGATCGAAAGGTGTTGATTCACCTCCTCGCTGATCGGGTTGGGGTCGTCGAAGCCGATCCCGATCGATCCGATCGCTCGTCCCTCGACCATCAGGGGGAACATGAACGATGTGACGGGGAAGCCGCCGGGAGAGGCGGTGGCGGCGAGTTCCGGGTACCGCGCCGCGAAGTCGTCCCAGCCGTCGATGACCTGGGGGGTCTGGGTTCGCACAGCATCCGTCGGTCCGCTCGGACGATCCAGGGGTATCGCCTCGAACCTGTCGATGGTGTCGTCCTCATAGCCGTGGATCGCCAAGGCGCGGAGTACGCCCGCGGCTTCGTCGAGCAGGAAGAGGCTCCCCTTGGTCGCCCCGACCGCGGGGAGCAAATGCTGGACGACTATCTCGGCGACTTCATGCGGTGTGGCGGCCCCCGCGAGCAGCCCCAGCACCGCCTCGAGCGCCTGGGCGCGGGAGGCGGCACGGGCGGCGGCATCGTGGAGATCTGCCCGCAGGAGCGCCTGGGCGCTCATCCCGGCGATCGTCGCCGCCAACTCGATCTCTTCGTCCCTGAACTCGTGGGGCTCGGCGTATCCGTAGGCGAGCACCGCCCGCACCACTCCGTCGATCACGACGGGGTAGACGAGGAAAGCGTCGGCATCATGGTGCGGCATGCCGGGGAACCGCTGCTCGGCCTCCTCGGGCGTCGAGACGAACACACCGTCGCCCGTGCGGGCGACGACAGCGACTGCCGACGGTGAATCCATCGGGAGCGCCCGATAGAACTCCACGACATCACGTGAAGCGCCCCGAGCGGCGCGCAGGGTCAGGCGGCCGATGTCGCGCTCGACCATCGTGAAGAAGCCGCCGTCGGCGCCGAGGGCGGCGGCTCCCTGGTCCACGAGAACGCGGGCGACGTCGTCGACACCAGCCGCACCGGCCGAGCGCACCGCCAGGATCTGGAGTTGGGCGAATCGCTCCCAGGCCAGTTCCAGCGACAGTTGGGTGGCCTGCTCCGCCTCCGTAGGGCCCAGCGGCCGGTCGTAGTCGTGATGACGGTGGCGGGTATCGACGGCCACGCCGAAGCCGGTCTGGACCACACCCTCGGGCCCGGTGAGGAACTCACCCCGGCTTTCGATCCAATGGACCGATCCGTCGGGCCAGACGCACCGGTGTTCGGTCACGAAAGACGATGCCGTGGCCATCGCCCGTTGCACGATGTCGATGACGGTCTGACGGTCGTCCGGATGGACGAGCGCCGCCCAATCCTCGAATGCTCCGCCGAACGAACCCGGCTCGAGGCCGTAGAGCCGTTCCAGTGTCGGGTCCCAACGGACCCGGCCTTCGGCCACGTCCCAGGTCCAATAACCGACCCCGACGAGCGGAGGGATACTCAGGGGGAAACTGGTGCTCATCGTGGGTAAGCGGGCTCTCTCAGAGGGTGAATCGAACCGGGAACCGCCGGAAATCTCGCAAACAGATGTCGGGCCGCCAACGGTCGCCTGCCTGCTGATCGCCACCTCGGTCCCTGGTTCGAGACGCGCTCGCCTCGGGCACCGATCAGACGTTCATTCCCGTTTGCGACACATGCGAAGCATACGCCCGGGTTCCTGAGGTGTGCATTCCGAAACGAAGATCGGAACCTGGTGTCATTCCTGACAGGAAGGACACCAGTAGGTGATCCGGGGAGGCGACCCGATCCAGCCTTCCTGGATCTCGGTTCGGCATCTCCGGCAGGGTTTGCCTGCCCTTCCGTATACCCACAGGGAACCGTCGCCGATCCCCCGTGTCGACCGGTTGTAACGGCGGATGTTGGGAAGCATGAGCCGGCGGGCTCGTTCGGCGAGGCGCCTCCGGGTATCGATGTCGACGGTGTCCATCGTGCGATCGGGCGCCAGTCGTTCCAGGAACAGGGTCTCGGACTTGTACACGTTGCCCACGCCTGCCATCACACGTTGATCGAGCATGAAATCGGAGACCGTGCGATCAGGCGGGTACCGACCGGCTCGCTCCTCGAACGCCGCCAGGTCGAAGTCGGGTGCGAGGACGTCGGGTCCGAGCCGCTCCAGGGCCCGATCGATCTCCGCCCGCTTGGCGACTTCCACCCTGGGAGCGCCGACCGCCCACACCGCGCCCCGTTCGGTTCGTAGCCCGAGCCTCACGCCGCTCGGGTCGCGATCTCGGCCGGGAGGAGTGACCTGGACAGTGCCGGTCATTCCGAGATGGATGCGAACCGTCAGCCCGGAGTCGAAGTCGATGAGCAGGTTCTTTCCGACAGTCCTCACGCTTTCGACCTTTCGGTCCAGGATCACCCGCGAGTACCGGCGAACCGCATTGGCCGAACCCTCGACGGCAGTGATCACCTCGCCGGTGAGGACGTTCGTCGCCCGTCGGGCCGCTTTGGCGTATGTGTCACCCTCGGGCATGGACGACTCCGCGCCAGACCAGGCCGCGAGCCGAGACTGCAAATCCGTGATCGGTGAGCCGCGAGCCGAGGGTGCTCTGCCCCACTGGGGTGCCATCGACGGTCTCGATCGAGAACCGGCCATGACGGCTCGCCAGTCGCGCCAATTGGACGGCGACTTCGTCTTCGTCGGCGTCGCCCCAGAGGTGGACCGAGCGTCCGCCCTTCTCCACGTAGCCCACGAGTTCGCCGTCTCCGATCAAGACGTACGAGCCGGCGGTACGCGCCAGGCGGACCTCGGTCTCGGGCCAGGGGAGAGCGGCGCCGTAGGGATTGGCGGGATCGGTGGAGGCGAGGGCCACCACTCCTTCCTGGCGAGCGTTGCGGAGGCGGTCGACCGCTCCGGGGGTGGCGAACTGGGCACCGCCCTGGTGCTCGATGAAGTAACCCCGCCGCACGCGGCCGGTCTCTTCCATGTGGGTGAACACGGGATACAGCCCGCTGAAGCCACCGGGAATCGACTCTGCCAGCACCACCGCGCGGGTGACGACGCCGTGACGGGTGAGGAGTTGGTTCGCCCACGCGCTCGCTCGTTCCGTGTCGGTCGGGGACGTGTGGATCAGCGCCGAGACGAGTGACCATCGACCGCTGGCGTGGGGCGGAAAGCTGGATGGCAGATGCCGAGGGCGCCCGCTGCCGCGACGCCGGGCGGTGAACGCTCGCACCGGAGCGAATGTGTCGTTGGTCACCTCGCCCGCCCACACCAGATCCCAGAGGGCGTCCAACACCTCGTTGGGATCGCCGCCGCCGACGGTGGCGTAGATGTCGGCGAAGAAGCTGGCACCCCGATCTTCGAGACAACGGCGAATCGCCTGGTGCAACGGACCGTCGGGTCGCTCACCTGGGGGTTCGAGAGCCAGTTGGGCGACCTCATGGCGTGCGTAGAGCGCCACCTTGCCGTCACGCGGGCCCAACGAGCCCCGTCCGATCCATACGATCCGGCCTTCGAGCATCAGTTGATTGAGCACCTGGGAGGCGCCGTCGTCGAGGCGAGTCGCCAGCACGTCCCTCTCCAGGACGGAGGCAGGGATGTCGGCACCTTGCAAGCGGTCCACGGCCTCGCCGACCGCAGCCGGTCCGCGGCCCGACCCGTCGATCCCGTGCCAGGCGATGAGGAAACGCGCCAGGGTCGCTTCGTCTACCGGTTCGATCTCGCCGCGCAGCTCGGCGAGGGACCGGCGCTTGATCTTCCGCAGCACCTCGGTGTCGACCCACTCCGTCCCCGTCCTGCCGGGGGTGAACGAGCCGCGTGAGACACGGCCCTGCGTCTCCAGCCGCTCGAGCACGATCTCCACCACCGACGGCGACAGGTTCAGGTCGGCGCCAGCGTCGGTGGCTAGGAACGGGGCGTGAGTGCGGGCATATCGCCCGACTACATCACCGAGGGGGTCCTCCACCGGCTCGAGGAACGCCTGGGGGACGCCGGGTGGTGGTTGGACGCCCAACGCGTCGCGGAGCCGGGCGGCGTCTTCGGCCGCCGCCCACTTCTCCTCGCCTCCGAGGTGGACGCGGATCAGGCGACGGGCTGCAGCCAGGGACTCCACCACTTCTTGGACCGGGAGGTCCCGGGTTCGCAAGTCGAGCTCTTCGATCGAGAGAGGGCCGAGATCCCGAAGGAGGTCCACCACTGCGTCTGGGGAACGGGCAGACCGTTCGTCGGTGAGGCGCTGCAGCTCGAGTTCGACGGAGGCGATCACATCGGCGGAGAGGAGCTGGCGGAGCTCGCCTTCGCCGAGGAGCTCTCGGAGGAGGTCCCGGTCGAGGGTCAGCGCCGCCGCCCGCCGCTCGGCGAGAGGGGTGTCGGCTTCGTAGAGGTAGGCGGCGACGAAGGCGAACAACAACGAGGAGGCGAACGGCGACGGCGAGGGCACCTCGACGTCGACCACGCGAATCGCCCGCGACCTGATCTGGCCGAGCACCTCGATCAACGAAGGCAGGTCGAAGTCGTCCTGGAGGATCTCCCGGTAGGTCTCGAGCACGATCGGAAACGAACCGAACTGCTTGGCGACGGACAGCAACCCGGCGGCACGCCGGCGCTGCAGCCACAGTGGTGTGCGGGAGCCGGGGCGACGTCGGGGGAGCAGGAGAGATCTTCCGGCCGCCTCCCGGAAGCGAGCCGCGAAGAGGGCCGAATCGGCCAGATGATCGATCAGCAACTGCTCGACCTCTTCCGGGTCGAGCAGGAGGTCGGCTGTTTCGGGGGTCTCGTCGGCGTCGGGGAACCGGAGGGCGATGCCGTCGTCCGACCAGATCACGTCGACGTCAGGGCCGTAACGGCTGCGCAGTTTGTGGGTGAGGGCCATCGCCCAGGGGGCGTGGACGCGGGCACCGAGTGGAGAGAGGATGACGATCCGCCAGTCACCGATCTCGTCGCGGAAGCGTTCGATCACCAGGGTCTTCTCGTCGGGGAGATGACCGGTGGCGACTTTCTCTTCTTCCAGATAGGCGACGAGATTGGCCGCTGCCAGCCGATCGAGCCCGTACTGGTCCATGAGTGTCTCGATGGCTTCGTCGGTGGCCATCGAGTCGATGCGGCGGACGAAGCGGCCGATCTCCCGGCCCGTCTCGAGCGGCCGGCCCGCCATGTCGCCGTGCCAGAAGGGCACCTTGGGTGCCGGCTCACCGGGAGCAGGGATCACCTCGACACGATCGACGCCGATGTCGGTGATGCGCCAGGTGGAGGCACCCAGCACGAACACGTCTCCCTGGCGCGACTCGTAGACCATCTCCTCGTCGAGCTCTCCCACCCGCGAGCCATCGGGCAGCACCACCCGGTAGAGGCCACGATCGGGGATCGTGCCTGGGTTGGTGACCGCCAGCTGGCGGGCGCCCGGGCGGGCGCTGATCGTGCCGGTCGTGCGGTCCCAGTTGATCCGCGGCCGGAGCTCGGCGAACAGATCCGACGGGTAGCGCCCCGCCAGCATGTCGAGAGTCGCCTCGAAGGCCGTACGGGGGAGGTCGGCGTAAGGAGCTGCCCGGCGCACCATCGCGTAGAGGTCTTCGATGTTGCGGTCCTCGACGACTACCGATGCGACCAGCTGCTGGGCGAGAACATCGAGGGGGTTGCGAGGAATGACCGTGGGTTCGACCTGGCCATTCCTCATCTGGTCGGCGACGACCGTGGCGACGAGCAGGTCGCCCCGGTACTTGGGGAAGAGCTTGGCTCGACTGGTCGCTCCGACGTGGTGGCCGGCCCGGCCGACTCGCTGCAGTCCGGAAGCAACCGACACGGGTGCTTCGACCTGGACGACCAGATCCACCGCCCCCATGTCGATGCCGAGTTCGAGGGAAGAGGTGGCGACGACAGCTTTGAGCTCTCCCCGCTTGAGTGCCTCTTCGATCTCGACACGCTGCTCGCGGGAGACGGAGCCGTGATGGGATCGGGCGATCTCCTTGCCTGCCAGTTGGTTCACTTCGGCGCAGATCCGCTCCGCCAGGCGCCGGGAGTTGGCGAACACGATGGTGGAGGTGTGCTCCTCGATCAGCTGGAGGATGCGGGGATGGACGGCGGGCCAGATCGACTGCTGACGCACCTGACCGGGCTCCAGGGGGTCGGGTGGCGCCGGCGCCGCCATGTCCTCGACGGGCACGATGAGCTCCAGTTCGAGATCGCGGGGTGCCTCGACGTCGACGATTGTCACGGGCCGGGGCACCCGTTCGCCTTCTTCGAAGTGGGCGCCACCGAGGAAGGCAGCGATCGTCTCGAGCGGCCGCTGGGTCGCTGAAAGACCTATTCGCTGAGCGCCGGGAGCGAGTTCCTCCAGCCGCTCCAACGACACCGCCAGGTGGGCGCCGCGTTTGGTGCCGGCCACGGCATGGACCTCGTCGACGATCACCCACCGCACGGACTGCAGCACCTCCCGGGCTTGGGAAGTGAGCACCAGGTAGAGCGACTCCGGGGTGGTGATGAGGATGTCCGGTGGTGTGCGTTGCATCTGGCGGCGCTCCTCGGCCGGGGTGTCGCCGGTGCGGAGGAAGGTCGTGAGCTCGGGGAGGGAGCCGGCGCCGATGCGCTCTGCGGCCTGGCGGATGCCGATGAGAGGGGCGCGCAGGTTGCGGTCGATGTCGTAGGCCAGTGCTTTGAGCGGAGAGACGTACAACACCCGACAGCGCTCTTCACGGGGAGGGAGCGGCTCGTGGAGGAGGCGGTCGAGCGTCCACAGGAAGGCGGCGAGGGTCTTGCCGGAGCCGGTGGGGGCGTGGATCAGCGTGTGCTCACCGGAGGCGATGGCCTCCCAACCATGGTTCTGGGCTGGCGTCGGAGAGGGGAAGCTCGCCTCGAACCAGGCCCTCGTAGCGGGTGTGAGGCGGTCGAGGATGGCCATTCAGTGGAGCGTATCCGACGCCTGGGGCAACGGAGAGGTCAGGTGCAGCAGGTCTCTTCGCCCGAAGGCATTGCGGCGAGCACCTTCTCGCAGATCTCGGCGAGAGCGTCGAGTTGTGACGGCGTGAGCTGGTCGACGAGGAGCGTGCGAACGTCCTCGACGTGGAATGGAGCTGCTTCTTCGATCGCCTTGCGCCCCTCGGGAGTCAGGACGACGTCGAGGCCGCGACCGTCACGGGTGCAAGTCCGGCGTTCGATCAGGCCCCGGCTCTCCATACGTCGCAGGTGGTGGGACAAGCGGCTCTTCTCCCAACGCAACGCCGCCCCCAGCTCGTAGGCGCGCATGCGGTCACCGCCGGACTCGGACAGGTGAACCAACACGGCGTAGTCGGACAACGACAATCCGGTGTGGCGGGAGAGTCGTTGTTGCAGGAGTGCGCTGAGCTGGTCACTCATCGCCTGGAAGGCGCGCCAAGCGCGATCCTCCTGTTCATTCAGCCAGCGGGCTTCAGGCATCCATGGGTCAGGCTAGCAGCAGAAGTAGTTGACACGTCATCTTTCGATGCGCTAGATTGTGGTTGACACATCAACCAGAGGTTTGGGGGGAAACCATCCGAACCCGAGAAGAAGGAGCAGTCACCAGATGACGAGTGAGACCCTCACGCAAGCGATCGACAGGTCCAGCCTGACCGGCACCTACACGATCGACCCCGCCCACAGCCGATTCGGCTTCGTTGCTCGGCACGCGATGGTCACCAAGGTGAGAGGCCAGTTCAACGAGTTCGACGGGACGATCGAGGTGGATGCCAACGACCCCACCAAGTCGTCCGCTGAGCTCGTCATCCAGGCCGCTTCCATCGACACCCGCAACGCCGAACGGGATGCCCATCTGCGGAGCAACGACTTCTTCGCCATGGACGAGTATCCCGAGATCCGGTTCGTGTCGACCGCCATCGAGCCCAGCGACGACGAGGATCATTTCCGGGTGACCGGCGATCTGACGATCCGTGGCGTGACCAAGTCCGTCACGTTCGACCTCGAGTTCACTGGAGCCGCCATCGATCCCTGGGGCAACATCCGGATCGGCCTCGAAGGCTCGACCGTCGTGAACCGCAAGGACTGGGGTGTGAGCTGGAACACCGCCCTCGAGGCTGGTGGCGTGCTCGTCTCCGAGAACGTGACGATCGAGTTCGAGATCGAAGGGATCAAGAACAGCTGACGTCGTCTCCTCCGACGACAGAACGAGCCGCCTCTGCCTCCCGGGGGCGGCTCTTCTGTTGCGGGGGCCGAGAACCGGCGCCGGGTACGCTTCCCGCCATGGAATGGCTCACCAACCCGGACACGTGGGTCGCCCTGCTCACCCTCACCCTGCTGGAAGTGGTGCTCGGGATCGACAACATCATCTTCATCTCGATCCTCTCGGGGAAGTTGCCCCAGGAACAGCAGGCGCGAGCCCGCAACCTCGGGCTTGGTCTGGCGATGGTGATTAGGATCCTCCTGCTCCTCGCCATCTCCTGGGTCATCGGCCTGACCGCCCCTCTCTTCGGGATCTTCGGGCAGGAGATCTCCGGGCGTGACCTGATCCTCTTGCTCGGCGGCCTGTTCCTGCTCGGCAAGGCCACCTTCGAGATCCACGAGAAGCTGGAGGGAGAAGAGGCTCACCCAGGCCAAGAAGCCACCGTCGTGGCCGGTTTCACGGGGGTGATCATCCAGATCCTGTTGTTGGACGTCGTTTTCAGCCTCGATTCGGTGATCACCGCGGTGGGGATGGCCGAAGAGATCGGTGTGATGATCGCGGCCGTTGTCATCGCCATCGGCGTGATGCTGGTATCGGCCGGGAAGATCAGCGATTTCGTCAACCGCCATCCCACCGTGAAGATGCTGGCCCTCAGTTTCCTGCTCCTCATCGGCATGTCGCTCGTCGCCGAGGGATGGGAACTGCACATCCCGAAGGGCTACATCTACTTCGCCATGGGCTTCTCCGTGTTCGTGGAGGCCCTCAATCTCCGGCTGCGCCGGCGGGGGGAGACGCCGATCGAACTGCGACCCACCTACATCAAGCTGCCAGAGGCGACTGGAGCGGTGGGCCGTTTCGAGCGCCGCCGCCCCTGACCGGTCAGGTGCCGGTGAACTTCGGGGGCCGCTTCTCGAGATGGGCGGCGATCGCCTCGGCCATGTCGTTCGAGTGGAGGAAAGCCGAGTTCCACAACGCCACGTGCTCGAGGGCCTGATCTACCGTCAAGGCGTCACCGGCCTGCAGCACGGCCTTGGCGCCTTGGACGGCGAGAGGCGAGTTGGCGGCGATCTCGGCGGCCAGCGACTGTGCGGCTTCGTGGAGTGCCTCGGCCGTCGGGTACACGTCGTTGACGAGGCCGATCTTCTCGGCTCGGGCGGCGTCGATGTCCCGGCCTGAGTAGACCAGGTCGGCGACGTGGCCGGGGCCGATGATCTTCGGCAGGCGCTGGAGTGTCCCTACGTCAGCGACGATGGCCAGCCGGGTCTCCCGCACTGCGAACACCGCGTCTTCGCTCGCCAGCCGGATGTCGCATGCGGTGATCAGGTCGACCCCCGCCCCGAGGCAGTATCCGTGGACAGCGGCGATCACCGGAACCCGGCAGTCGGCGACGGCGGTCATCGTCCCCTGCAGCCGGCGGATGGTTCGATACAGTTCCTGTTTGGCGGCGGCGTCGGAGTCCCCGGACGGCTGCAGGCTGGCGAGCATCTCGAGATCGATTCCCACCGTGAACGCGGGGCCTCGACTGGCTACGACCATGGCCCTCACGGAGTCGTCGCCGGCCAGTTCGGCCACCGCCTGGGGAAGGTCTTCCCACATGTCCGGCGACAACGCGTTGAGCTTGTCGGGCCGATCCAACCAGACCCACCCCACCCCGTCCCGGCGTTCGATCTCGATGTGCGTGTAACCCATCAGCCCACGCTATCCGTTGCGGCGGTCACTCCGCCGAGCGGAACGCCTCCAGCCACCTGACACGGGCGCCGTAACGGAGCAAACCACCGGCATAGACGCGTCCCGCCAGCCTGACCAGGAGGACGATGGTCAGGATCGTGATGACCACAGAGAGGGTCATTTCCCAGGGGCTGATCTCCCCGATGGCGAGGCGTATGGGAGCCACGTAGGGGGCGCTGAACGGGACGTAGGTGCCGACGATGGCGACGGTCCCGGTCGGATCGTTGAGGGCGGCGAAGCTGAAGAAGTAGCCGATCAGGGCGATGATCGTGAGTGGGCCGGCCGTCGACTGGGCGTCCTCCATTCGGGACACGAGCGAACCTGCCGCGCCGTAGATGATGGCGTAGAGGAGGAAGCCGAGGATGAACCACCCGATCAGGGCGATCAGCGAGTCGACGGGCACCCGGGGGATGTCGAACGCCCCGGTGAGGACGACGGCGACTGCGCCCATCACGAT
Organism: Acidimicrobiia bacterium; assembly: GCA_036380875.1. Taxonomy (GTDB): domain Bacteria; phylum Actinomycetota; class Acidimicrobiia; order Spongiisociales; family ZC4RG35; genus ZC4RG17. The sequence continues at coordinate 74,278 of DASVDX010000101.1, read as the reverse complement.
CAGGAGGACGATCTGCATAAGCCCCAGCGCCCCGATTCCCAGCAGCTTCCCGCCCAGGATGTGCCAGGGGCGCAGGGTCGACAACAGCACTTCCACGACCCGGTTGGTCTTCTCCTCGGTGACCCCCGACAGCATCCAGGCGCCATAGGTGAGGATGGCGACGTACATCAGGATGAGCCCGCCGAAGGCTACGAAGCCTCTCACGGCCTGGTCCTCGACGTCGGCGCCTCCCAGACGGCGCACTGCGAGGGGCTCGGACGAGAGCAACTCGACGACCTCGGCGGCCTCCTCGTTGCTCGCTACCAGATCCTGCACGCGGCGCGTTCCCGCCGCCTGCTGGAGGACCCGCTCGACGTCCGAGCCTCCGAACGCTCCCGCCGGCCCTCCCACCAGTTCACGACCGTCGACGATGATCGCCTCGACTTCGTCCTCCTCGAGAGCGGCCTCGGCGGCGGCGATGTCGTCGAACTCGCGAACCTCGTAGCGATCGGCCTCCTCGGGGTCCTTGGCGGCGGCCACCGATGCGGCGTCGGCCGTTTCCACGATCTCAGCGCCCCCTTCGCCGACCACGCCGATCGTGTAGGTGGTGCCACCACCGTCGATCATCCGGGGCACGAGGATGACCCCGGCGAGGAGGATCAAGGTGAAGATGGTCGAGAAGATGTAGGCGCGGGATCGCCCTCTTTCCTTGATCTCCCGGAGGGCGACGAGGCCCACGGCGCGCAATCCGTTCATGCCACTGCCTCCCGGAACAGGTCGGTGAGCGAGGGGGAGCTGTACACGAAGTGGCGGACGACTCCACTCCGCTCCGCTTCGACGAGGACGCGGCGGACGTCGGTGGTGGCATCCACCACCACGATGTGCCGGCCGTCCACCACCTCGGAGGAGCGCACTCCGTCCAGGGCCGCCAGCACCTCATCGACCGGGCCGTCCATTTCGAGCTCGAGATGGCGGATGGGGGCGGCGTCTTTCAGCTGCTTGACGTTGCCTGCCAACACGATCCGGCCGTGGTTGATGATCGCCACGTCATCACAGAGATCTTCCACCAGGTCGAGCTGGTGGGAAGAGAAGACCACGGCCTTCCCCGCCCGGGCCTGGTCGCGAAGGATCTCGGCCATCGTGTCCACGCCGATCGGGTCGAGACCGGAGAACGGCTCATCGAGGACCATCAAGTCGGGGTCGTGCACCAGGGCGGTCGCCAGCTGTACGCGCTGCTGGTTGCCGTGTGAGAGGGTTTCTGTGGGCGAGTTGCGGCGGTCCGCCAGGCCGAGGACATCGAGCCAATGGTCGGCGGCGGCCGTGGCATCCTTCTTTGACATGCCGTGGATCCGGCCCATGTAGACCAGCTGATCGTGGGCCTTCATCTTCGGGTAGAGGCCTCGCTGCTCCGGCATGTACCCGAATCGCAGCCGGGTGTCGGCATCGACGGGCTCGCCGTTCCATCGCACCTCGCCCTGGTCGGGCCGCACCAGTCCGAAGACCGTGCGCATCGCCGTCGTCTTGCCGGCGCCGTTGGGGCCGAGGAATCCGAGCATCCGCCCGGGGCGGACCTCGAAGGTGCAGCCGTCGAGAGCCACCACATCGCCATAGCGCTTGTGGAGGTCGATGATCTCGAGCATGGGGGCAAGGTTACGGTTGGCGGCAAGGGGTTCGCGCCAACGGCGGCGATTCCCGCCTATCTCTTCTCTCGCAATAGGGTCAGGGTGTCCCCTACCGGTCGAGTGCTGATGCGCAGATACATCGCGTTGCTGGTCGCCGTCCTGGTCGTCGCGTGCACGAATTCGGGGTCGACGACCACGACGGTGACGCCGGAAACGACCCAGCCGACCTCGACGGACGCCGGTTCGACGTCCACGACCGGTGGAGATACGGGGCCACTCGACACCCGTCTGCAGTGGCTGGCGGCAGCCCTGAGCCGGGGGGAGATCCCCGCGAGCGAGTACGAGGCCACCTTCACTTCCGATTTCCTCGGGGCGGTCTCTCACGACGAGTTCGTGAGTGGCCTGTCACAACTGGGCGGCGGCGGCCAGCGCACGTGGAGCGTCGGCGAGTTCGAGGATCGCCAGGACGTGACGGCCACGGTGCTTCTCGTCTCCGACACGGGCGAAGAGCTCCGCGCACACATCACGATCGAAAACGCCGCCCCGTACCGGATATCGGGTCTCCGTCTGCAGCCCGCCGAGCCGCCGACTCTCGAGAATCCGCCCGCGACTCTCGACGACGCCGCCGCGCAGCTCGGGGACCTGGGGACACTCGAGTTGGCGGTGTACGACGTGACAGAGGGCGAATGCAACCCGTTGTTCGAATCGGGCACCGGAGATCCGATGCCGATCGGGTCGGCGTTCAAGCTCTACGTCCTCGGAGCGCTGGCGGATGCCGTGTCTGCCGGCGAGGTCGCCTGGGACAACGAGATCGCCATATCCGAGGACCACCGCTCCGTCCCCACCGGCGTGCTCCAGGACGAGGAAGCGGGTGCCGAGTTCTCCGTGCGGCAGGTGGCCGAGACGATGATCGCCTTCTCCGACAACACCGGAACCGACCATCTCATCGCCCTACTCGGGCGGCGAGCGGTCGAGGCGGCCTTCCAGCGCTACGGGATGGAGGACCCCAGCCTCAACATCCCGCTCATGGACACGATGGATTTGACGGCGCTCAAGCTGGGGCCCGCCTCGGGGCTGGCCGAGCAGTGGATCGACGCCGACGAATCCGGGCGGCGGGCGATCCTCGACCAGATCTCGGACATCCACCCCTCGGACATCCCGCTGGCGGAATGGGACCGCCCCATCCACGTGGACACGATCGAATGGTTCGCCTCCACCGCCGACATGTGCCGGGTGCTGGTGGCTCTCGTCGAGCAGGGCGAGCCCGTGACGAACATCCTCTCCATCAACCCCGGCATCCCTGACGAGGAGGGCCGGTTCGAGGCGATCTACTTCAAAGGCGGGGCCGAGGTGGGCCTGACGGCTATGAACTGGCTGGTGGAACTTCGGGACGGACGCCGCTTCGTCGTCTCCGGATCGGTGTACGACACCGAGAGCGACGTCGACCAGCTCATGGCCACCCTCCTGTTCGGGGCCGTCAGGGATCTGGTCGCCGATCTCTGAGCTTCCGTTCCTACGCTCTCGGGAATGGACCTGTTCGAAGCTCTCTACACCACCCGGGCCATGCGCCGCGTCTCGCCGGACCCCGTGCCGGACGAGGTGGTGGCGGCGATGCTCGACGCCGCCATCCGGGCCCCCTCGGGAGGCAACAGCCAGAACTGGCGCTTCGTCGTCGTCACCGACCCCGACGTGCGCTCCCGCCTCGGCCCGGTCTACCGGAGGGCCTGGGAGCAGCTCCTCGGGACCGTGTACCGAGGCCGATGGGAGAAGGCCCAGGAGCGGGGGGACGAGGCGACGCTGCGGGTCATGCGCTCCTCGCAGTGGTTGGCCGACAACTTCGAGACCGTCCCGATGTGGTTGATGGCTTTCCACCGCAACGACCCGACCGGCGCCTCGATCTACCCGGCGGTGTGGAGTGCCATGCTCGCCGCTCGTGCCCACGGCGTCGGCACATGCCTCACCACCATCCTCGGTTTGTTCGAGCACGAGGCCACCTGCGAGATCCTGGCAGTCCCCACAGAGCGCGGCTGGCAACTGGCGGCGGCGGTGTCGTGTGGGTACCCGCTAGGCAGGTGGGGTCTGGCTCAGCGGGAGTCGGCAAACGAGGTGGCATTCCAGGACGGCTGGGGCAACCCACTGCCCTTTGTGGTCCCCAACCCCGTTTGGCACCCCTGATCAGAACAGGGTGGGGCGGAACAACCGGTCGTGGGTGCGGAGGGCGTAGCGGTCTGTCATGCCCGCTACGTAGTCGATGGCCCGCGTGAGCGGGTCGGCATCGGGCACCGTATAGGTGTCCGGCACTTCGTCCGGATGGGCGGCGAAGTACTCGACGAGGTCACGGATCACCTTGATCGCCCGGTTCTTCTCGGCGCTGAGGGCTGGCGACAGGTATACCCGTTCGAACATGAAGTCGCGCAACTCGTTCATGACCCCGAGGTCGTCGGGATCCATGGTCACCTTCCCCTCGCCGGCGGACGTCTCGATCACGGACGTGATCATCGAATTGATCCACTCCCGGGCGGTCGCCCCGAAGCGGGTCAGCGCCCGGGTCGGGATCTGGTGATACTCGAGGACCCCGGCGCGGAGGGCGTCGGCTACGTCATGAGTGAGATAGGCGATCCGGTCTGCGAACCGGCACAACATCCCCTCCGGGGTTTCCGGTGGAGGCTCGATTCGCCAGGAATGCGCCCGCACGCCATCGAGGACCTCGGCGGTGAGGTTGAGCGGCTCGAGTTGGGAGAGGGTCCGCACCCCGTGATGGGCGTGGAGCCAGTCCCCCTCCACGTAAGGGCTCAGCGCTTCCTCGCCCGTGTGGCCGAACGGCGAGTGGCCCACGTCGTGGGCGAGGCAGATCGCTTCGGTGAGGGTGTGGTTGAGCCCCAACGCCACCGCCATGGCCCTTCCCACCTGCGTCACCTGCAACGTATGGGTGAGCCGGGTCACGTAGTGGTCGCCCTCGGGGTTGAGGAACACCTGGGTCTTGTGCTTGAGCCGCCGGAATGCCTTCGAGTGGATGATCCGGTCCCGATCGCGTTCGAAGGCGGTGCGGTACTCGTCGGGTTCCTCCTCCTCTTCCCGGCCCTTGCTCTGATCGGCTTTCGTGGCGGCCGGGGACAGCAGCTCGTGCTCGAGCCTCTCCCGTTCTTCCCGCTTGCGGAGTAGGAGGTCTCCCATTCTCAGACGTATCGCTCGCGCAGCCGCGACGAAGCCCAGTCCATGGTCGCCACCACGATGGCGATGGCGAGCATCTGCACGGCGGCCGCCCGGTACTGCAGCAGGTTGATGTTCTGCTGGAGGATGGAGCCGATGCCGCCGCCACCGACGAAACCGAGGATGGTGGACATGCGCACGTTGATGTCCCACCGATACATGGTGAACGAGATGTAGGGCGGGACGATCTGGGGTACGACCGAATAGATGATCGTCTGCAGGCGGTTGGCGCCGGTCGCCCGCACGGCCTCGATCGGGCCCGTCGAGATCGACTCCACCTGCTCCGAGTAGAGCTTGGCCAGGGCGGCGGCCGTATGGAGAGCGAGGGCGAGGGAGCCGGCGAACGGGCCTGCGCCCACCCACACGACGAAGACGATGGCCATCACCAGCGGCTCGATCGAACGCAGCGTGTTGAAGACGGTCCGGGCGGCGTAGTAGATCGAGAGGCCGATCTTGACCTCGCCTTTCTGCATGCCCCGCAGCGCTATCAGCACGCCGACTACCGCACCGACCATCGCCGGGATCAGGACCACGGTGCGGAACTCGCCGATCTGATAGAACCAGTCGATCACCTGTCCGACGAGCATCGCCCACAGCGCGCCCGCCAGCCCTCCCAGCACGACGTTGAGGGTCCTGATGACGGGGCGGGGCATGCGGCTGCGGATGGCATACCCGAGCTTCGAGGCCAGTTGGGCGAAGACCCCGGCGGTGGCGAGGGCGGCGATCACGACGAAGGCGACGTCGAAGATCTCACCGAGGGCGGCGAAGAACGAGCCGATGAACCCGAACCAGCCCAACGCAGAACGAGCCGCGGTGCCGATCGCCTGGAACAGGAGCGACAAAACGAGCAGGCCGACCAGGCCCAGGGCTCCGGCGACGATCAGGAGGAGGGCGCGACGCAGGCGTTCGGCGCGGGTCGGGACGTGGTCCTCGACTGTGGGCAGGGCAGCTCTCGCCGCGAGATAGGCGAGGATGGCGGCCAGGGCCAAGGCGCCGAAAAGGGCGGGGGTGTTGTCGGCGATGGGGGTGACGACACCACGCGCGGCCCGGGCGGCCAGGATGCCGAGTCCGGCGCCGAGCGGCACGGCGATGAGGATCAGGACGAGGTTCGTCACCGTGATCGAGATGTCGCGCATGATGTTGCGGGCGGCGATGAACGAGAGCGGCACCGCCACCAAGAGACCGGCGGTCGTCGCCACCAGCGCCAGGAACACGGTTTCGAGGATCTTGTCGACCGTGATGCGCGCCGTTTCGGATATGCGGGGCGACAGCCGGATCGTGTCGGAGATGTAGGTGGTGGCCCCCGGCTCGCCGGTGGCGCCGTCGTAGGCGGCGGCCCGCCAGTTCGACATGTCGAAGCCGGGTGGCCCCTCGATCGTGACCGAGAGGTCTCCGCCGGCAGCGTCGATTCCGATGATCCGCAGCCCGGTGTCCGGCCGCTCCTCGTCGATCGGAATGGCGACCTGGCCGCGGGAGACGCCGGCCACCGCTTCGAACGACTCGCCTGTGGTGACGAAATCGGTGGTCTCCCCGGCGGGGTTGATCAACGCCACCGCGGGGACGTCGGGATTGCCGGCGACCTCGAACGTGTGGATGCCTTCCTCGCCGAGTATCGGGTCGTCTTCCACTCCGTTCTCGTTGGCGTCGGTGAACACCTCCACCCGGTTGCGCCAGGTGCCGATCGGCTCGTTGGTGACGGCCCGCACCGACTGCACCTGATCGGACGTGCGATCGGGCAGCACCACCTCGACCTGGAATCGGCCATCGGAATCGGCGTTGACGGATGCCAGGCGGAGGGTGATGTCGAACTCGGTGTCGGGCACGAAGCGCAGTTCGACGAATTCACGCGGATCGAAGCCGCTCCCGGTGATCGTGACCGTGTCGCCGGGGTCGCCGCAGGACGGCTCGATGACGACGTTGGGATTGGGTGTCACCTCCGGGCCACACGGGATGGCGATCTCCACCTCCGTGACGTCCTCCCTGGTGTCGTAGGTCACGAGGTCGGGCTGGGCGAGCGCCCGGAGGATGCGCTGGAGGGATGCCTGCCGTGTCTCGGATGTGATCTGGGTGAGGTCGACCTGGGTGTGTTCGAAGGCCAAGGCGTAGATGACGACGGAGATGACGATGCCGAGGGCGATCACGAAGGGCCGGCGGCGTCGGCGTGCCGCATCGGGTTTGTCGGGCGGCGGTCCCGAGGGCGGCTCGGTGTCGAGTTCGGCGTCGGTGCGTTCGCGGATGTCAGCCAACGCGCTCGGCCTCCTGTCCGTAGATCTCCTTGAACTTCATGTCGTCGATCTCGGAAGGGAGGCCGTCGAAGACCAGTTTTCCCTCGTTGAGAGCGATGGCGCGGTCGGAGTATTTGTGGACCAGGTCGAGGAAGTGGAGGGAGCAGAGCACGGTCACTCCGTCGTCCTGGTTGATGGCCTCCAGGTAGCGCATGATCGAATGGGCCAGGACCGGGTCGAGGCTGGCCACGGGCTCGTCTGCCAGGATCATCTCCGGGTTCTGCATCAACGCCCGGGCGATGCCCACCCGCTGCTGCTGGCCGCCTGAAAGCTCGTCGGCCCGGGAGTAGGCCTTCTCCCTCAGACCCACCCGCTCGAGTTGGGCGAGGGCGGTCGAGACGTCGTCCTTGGAGAAGCGGTTGATGAGCGACATCGCCGGGTTGGTGTACCCCAGCCTGCCGGCCAGGACGTTCGTCAGCACCTTGGAGCGGTGGACGAGATTGAAGTGCTGGAAGACCATGCCCACCCGGCGCCGGAACCGGCGGAGGTCTTCCTGGGAGGCGGCAGTGATGTCCTCGCCGTTCCAGATGATGCGGCCTTCCGTGGGCTCGATCAGGCGATTGATGCAGCGGAGCAGGGTGGACTTTCCGGATCCGGACAGGCCGATGATGGCGAGGAACTGGCCGTCCGGGACCGTGAAGCTGACGTCTTCGAGCGCCACCGTGCCGTTTTCGTAGACCTTGGTGAGGTGTTCTACCTGGAGCATCCGTACAGAACGGTAGCGAGGTGTCCGAAAGGCGTGTTGGGCTCGGACGAGCTGCGGGCCCTGCACTTCGTCGTGCAGGGCCCGCAGTGATCGTCCGACATGGTCCGGTGGCCGGACCGGTCGAGACTCAGCCGAGGTCCTCGATGGTGATCCCCAGCGTCTGGATGATCTGGCGCACCGAGTCGTAGTCGGCATCGCTCGTCTCCGCCAGCGCGTCCCAGCTGTAGGCATCGAAGGCGGTGGCGAAGCCTTCAGGGTCGTTCTGGGCGTAGTCGAGCAGGGCTTGGGTGATCTGCTCCTGCAGGTCGTCGGGGAAGTCGGGCCCGAACACCACCCCGTCGTTGGGGATGGGATCGGACACGGCGAGGATGCGGACCTTCTGGACGACGTCCGGGAACTCTTCCCGCAGGTTGCGACGGGCGTCCTGGACGATGTAGTCGCCGCACTGGATCTCGCCGTCGTCGTTGATGGCGCAAGAGTCGGGGTCGGGCACGTCGGCATTGTTCACGTCGCCATCCCAGGCGCCGTTGCCCTCGAGGTCCGTGTAGGGCGAGTAGAAGGAGGTGCCGAAGTCGGTTTCTCCCTGGTACACGGCCCGGACCGCGCCGTCGTGGCTGCCGGCCTCGAGCTCTTCACCCCACTCCACGCCCAGGGACTGCAGCTGCCCGGAGGGGAACAGGTAGCCGGAGGTCGAGCCGGGGTCCGGGTACGCCCAGGAGGCACCGTTCAGATCCTCGAGCGACTGGAAGTCGGAATCGCGGGCGACCAGGTACTGAGCCCAATATTCGGTGTAGCCGAACCGCTCCGCCTTGAGAGCCGCCTCCATGCCGCACAACTCGTTGCCGAGGATGTAGGCCTGGGCGGGGATCATGCCGATGCTGACCTCCGGGTTGGCGCAGATCTCCTCGACGGTGGCGGCGTAGGAAGCCGGCACCTCGACCTCGAACTCGAGCCCGGTTGCCGTCTTCAGCGCCTCTGCCAGGAGTTCGCCACCGGCGACGATCTCATCGGCCGAGACGGAAGGCACGAACAGCACCTGGATCGGGTTGTCGGCCGTACCGACCGACGCCTCACCTCCGGCCGTGGTCTCCGTCACGGTCGTTTCGGTGGGAGCGGTCGTCTCCGGAGTCGTTTCCGTCGGGGCGGCCGTGGTGTCCGCTCCGGCGGTCGTCGTGGAGTCGCCGTCGCCACCGCCACAGGCGGCGAGCACGAGAGCCAGGGCCCCGAGTAGGGCCAACCAACGAGTGTGTTTCACTTCGAGTCTCCTTGATCTCGTCCATCGGGAGAGGCTTGGCCTCTCCCGGCGGCACCAGAGTACGGCCCGCCATCACCGGTTGCTTCCACCAAGCGCTTGAAGTCCTCCCAGCTGGCGATGTCGACTGTGCCCTCCACCGGGTGGTTCCAGGGCCGCACGTATCGGGCGACGACCCGGTTGGGCCGGCGAGCGACGAGTTCTTCCAGGTTGTGCGGGGCGTCCTCGAGGTAGATGTCGCAGTCGACTTCCCATTTCCGGTCGAGGATGTGCACTTCGCGCGTGGGGAGGCGGTGCTCGGCGATCCACTCGTAGGTGTCGTGTATCGCCCAGTGCGGCTTGGTGGTGAGGATCACGATGTGGTTGCCTTGGCGGGCGAGCCACCACAAGGCCTCGATCGCGCCCGGGTACGGCTCGAGGTGGCGGAACATGCTGTGGCCGTCGTGGTCCTGGGCCCACTTCCAGAACTCGCCCATGTGGCGGAAGTGGGTGAGGGAGGGGATGGCGTCCCACGACTGCACCGCGTCGAACGGGATGTCGGTCCCGAACTCCGCGTTGTAACGGCTGATCCATCCTGAGTTGAAGTCGGCGACGACGCCGTCCAGGTCGATCCCCAGGCGCATCAGAGGCAGCGTAGGAGATGCGTTCAGTAGACCTGCACCCAGCCGACCACTTCGGGGACTCGGCGGTGCAGGAGCCAGCCGGACACTCCCAACGAGAGGGCGTACCAGAACGCGCCCCAGCCGATGGCGAAGGCGCCGGTCACCCAGGGGGAGATCACGTGGCCGAAGTCGACGGTGAGGACCGTGAAGGAGGCGGGGAGGACGAGCAAGAGCCCGATGGTGAAGAACGAGATCACCTGGCTGAGCAGGGCCAGAAGGCCTTGTTCCGTCGCCTGGGCGAACATGTCGGTTCCTTCCCGGGGCAGTCGCAGCGGCGTCAGGATCGAAACGATGTTGCCGACCGCGAGGAGACAGCAGATGGTGCCGAGCGCCACCGGCAGCAGAAGGGGCATCCATCGCCAACTCGACGAGAACCAGGCGAGGAGGGTGCCGAGGAAGAGGGTTTCGACGAGGAGGCCGGTCATGGCCGCCAGGTTCTTGCCGACGATCACAGCCCGAGGCCGGGCAGGCAGAGCGAACAGGTAGGAGGCGGCGTTCCTCTCCCAGCCGAACTGGTTGAGGGCGATGGGCAGGCCGACCATGAGCACCAGCACCGGGGCGACCATCGGCAACCAGTCGCGGTCGCGGAACCGGGCGAAGCCGTCGGAGCCCACGACGATGGCGGCGATGGCCAGGCCCACGAAGATGACGGTCCCGGTCCACACCAGCCTCTGGCGCGGGTCCCGCAGGTAGAAGCGCAGTTCCTTGCGGGCGACGATGAACGGCACCTCCCATCGGCCGCGTGAGAACCCGACCTTGCGCCGAGCCGTGGCCGGCGCGGATTCCTGGCGGGGGGTGACGAGAAGCCAGCGGAGCACGCGCTCCCAGCCGACCACGATGAGCAGAGTCCAGGCCAAGGCAACGACCACCGCGACGACGGCCTCGAGCCACCGACCGTCCCATGCTGCCGTCACCGCATGAGCCGGGGCGACGGGGGGGACCAGCCACCACAGGTAGTCGAGTGGATGGGAGAGCGCAGCGGTGGCCACGCCCATCTGATCGACGGTGGTGCGCACGAGCTGGTAGCCCCCGAAGCTGGCGAGGCCGATCCCCATGATCACGAACACAGCCAGGTCACGGCCCCGTCGGGAATGGAGTACCGCCGACATCAGCGTCGTGAACCCCTGCGAGCCGGCGACCGCCATGACGACGAAGATGGCGGCGGCGGGGAGGGAAATCACCGAAGCGAGGTTCGAACCGGCCCGGTGGGCGACAGTGGAGCCCACGACGGCGACGAGGGCGATGATCGGCACCGAGACGAGGCCGGCGGCGATCAGCCCGGCGACGAGGCGCGGCCGGGGAATCGGCAAGGTGGCGAGTTGCTGGGGGTCGATGTTCTCGTCGAGGGGGAAGATGACCACGGGGAGCGCCACCCAGGCGACGAAGATGACGAGAGCCGCCCAGGCCAGGTATTCGTTGCGGGCGGTGCCCTCGAGTGTGGTCAGCTGGTCGATGTGGGCAGTGACGAGGGTCCAGGCGAGCCAAGTCACGAGGGCGGCGATCAGGGGCAACCCGATGCGACGCTGCCGGTCGGCTCGGATCCCGTTCCAGAACAGGCGGGCCTTCAGGCCGGCGAGCTCTCGAACCATGGCAGGCTCTTCTTCTCCTCGTCTTCGCCCCCGACGGCGGCGATGAAGGCGTCCTCGACGGTTTCGACGCCCATCCGCCGGCACAGCCCCTCCGGAGTGTCCTCCAAAAGGAGCTTGCCGTGGCTCATGATCCCGATCCGCGTGCAGAGCTTCTCGACGAGGTGCATCTCGTGGGAGGAGAACACGACGGTGGCGCCCAGCTCCGTGTAGCGGGACAGGAGGCGGCGGATCAGCCGGGCCGACACTGCGTCCACCCCTTCGAAAGGTTCGTCGAGGAACAGCACCGGGGGACGGGCGATGATGGCAGCCGCCAGAGCCACCTTCTTGCGCATCCCGCGCGAGTAGTCGCCGACCAGCTTCCCGGCGTCTGCTTCCAGGTCGAGCATGGCCAGCAGGTCGTCACGCCGGGCCACCGCTTCCTTCTTGGGCACGTTGTGCATGGCGGCGGTGAAATCCAACAACTCGGCGCCGGTCAGGCGCTCGTACAGGTTGAACTCTTCGGGGAGGACGCCGATTCGCTTTTTCACCTCGAGCGGCGACTTCCAGGTGTCGAACTCGCCGATCCCCGCTGATCCCGACGTAGGCCGAAGCAAGCCGACGATCATGCGGATGGTGGTGGTCTTGCCGGCGCCGTTCTGGCCGAGCAGCCCGTAGAACTCGCCGGGTCGGATGCTGAGGTCGAGGCCGTCGACCGCGTTCTTCTTGCCGAACCGACGAACGAGGTCACGTGTCCAGACCGCAGGGGTGACGTCGTCGAAAGGGTGGTCGATCGAGATGATCACCACTCCAGTATCGACCGCCGACCAGGTGAACGTGAGCGCCGAGGCGGATTTTCCGTTGAACGCGAAATCCGGCCCACCAGCATTCTGCATCTCTCTTCCCGATCGTCTCTACGGGCCGGTACCGTCGTGGGTGCATGGAGTACCAGGCGCTCTACCGCAAGTACCGGCCCCAGACATTCGACGACGTCGTCGGTCAGGCCCACGTCACCTCGACGCTCGCCCGCGAGGTGGCCGAAGGCCGGGTGGCCCATGCCTATCTGTTCGCCGGTCCCCGCGGCACCGGCAAGACGACCACCGCCCGCATCCTCGCCAAGGCGCTGAACTGCCAGAACCGCAACCCCGACGGGTCACCCTGCAACGAATGCGAGACCTGCGTCGCCATCACCGACGGATCTTCGCTGGACGTGATGGAACTCGACGCCGCCAGCCACAACTCGGTGGAGGACATCCGCGACATCCGGGTCTCGGTCACAACCGTCGCCTCGCAGGCCGGGTCGAAGCGGGTCTTCATCCTGGACGAGGCGCACATGCTCTCGAAGGCGGCAGGGAACGCCCTGCTGAAGACGCTGGAGGAGCCGCCCGAGCACGTGCATTTCGTGCTCGCTACCACCGAGCCCTACAAGCTGCTGGACACGATCAGGTCGCGCAGCCAGCGGTTCGACTTCCACCCCATCCCGATCGAGGCCCTCGCCGCCCATCTGGGCCGGATCGCCGATATGGAGGGATACAAGGCCGATCCGAGCGCCCTCATCGCCATCGCCCGCCACGCCTCCGGCTCGGCCCGCGATTCGCTCAGCCTCCTGGAGCAGGTGGCCGCACTCGGCAACCGCACCGTGGACGTCGCTTCGGTCCGCCGGGCTCTGGGACTCGCCGACTCCGAGGCCTACAGCCGCTTGGTCGATGCCGTGGCCAACCACGACGCCACTTCCGCTCTCCATCTCATCGCCGAACTGGCCGGCGACGGCGTCGATCTGCGTCGGTTCGTGGCCGAGGGAGTGGCCTTCTTCCGGGGAGTCTTCCTCGCTCACTACGCCCCGAACCTCGAGGAGATCGCCGACGAGCCCACCGATGTGCTCGACATGTGGCGAAAGGCGGCGGCCACACTGCCCGCCGCCGAGGTGCTGCGGGCGGTCGACGTCCTGGGGGAGGCGCTGATCCGCCTGCGGGAAGGCCGCGAGGAGCGGCTGATGACCGAGCTGGCGCTGATCAAGCTCACCCGCCCTGAGGTGACGGCCGACCCGGACGCTCTCGCCGCCCGGATCGGACGCCTCGAGAAGCGCATCGAGAGCCTCAGCGCGATGACAGCCGCCAGCGCCGCTCCGGCGGAGGCGCAGTCGGCTCCGGAGCGCCCGGCGCCGCTTCTCACAGAGGAAGCGCCAGAGCAGAAGGAAGAGCCGGCACCGGGAGCTCCCGCCCCCGAGACGGAACCCGCCCGGCAGGAGAGTTCGGGCGATCCTCCGCTCCAGTTCGCCCAACTCCAGGAGATCTGGCCCAGCTTGTTCGGCAGTCTCCGCGACGTTCTCGGGTCCCGCCGGTGGGCGCTGTTCCGGGAGGTGATACCCGGTGGCACCGAGAACGCCACGATCATCCTCCACGTTCCCCACGAGTTCCATCTCGTGCAGCTCCAGGAGGACCCGGCGGTGGCGAAAGTCGTGGCCACCCGGGCCAGCGACCTCCTGGGTCGGCCCGTCTCCGTTCGCTTCGCAGCCCCGGACGGCGAGGGCGGCGCTCAGGCCGACGACGTCGAAGAGATCGACCTCGCCGCCGAGCAGCTATTCGAGGAGCCGGCCACCGAGATCGACCCCACCAAGCTCCTCGAACAGGAGTTGGGGGCCGAGGTGGTCGAAGAGGACGAGATCGACTGACAGGTAGCCTGGGGAACCCTCCCCGGGCAACTAGCCTGGGGATCTCTCGACGCGGGATATCCACATGAATCGCCCACCGGACATGCGCCAGCTGATCCAGCAGGCCCAGAAGATGCAAGAACAGCTCGCCGCCGCGCAGCAGGAGCTCGCCGCCCAGCGGTTCGAAGGCTCGGCCGGGGGTGGGGTGGTGACCGCCGTCGTGTCGGGAGCACAGGAGCTGCTGGAGGTGGCGATCGACCCGTCCGTGGCCGATCCCGACGACGTAGAGATGCTCCAGGATCTGATCGTCGCCGCCGTGAACCAGGCGATGAAGGCGGCGGCAGATGCCGCCGGCGATCAACTCGGCGGGCTCACCGGAGGACTCGACCTGGGCGGCCTGTTCGGCTGATGTTCGAGGGACCCGTCCAGCGCGTCGTCGACGAGCTGTCGAGGCTTCCGGGGATCGGGCGGAAGACGGCCCAGAGGCTCGCCTTCCATCTTCTGGCGGTCGACGAGGTCGATGCCCGGCGTCTGGCGGAGTCGATCGTCCAGATGCGTGAGCAGGTGCGCCCTTGCCGTCGCTGCTTCAACATGACCGGCGGGGAGGAATGCGCCATCTGCCTCGACCCGCGTCGCGATCCTCACATCGTGTGCGTGGTCGAGCGGCCCCAGGACATCCCCGTCGTGGAGCGCACCCAGGAGTTCCGGGGCCGTTACCACGTGCTCGGCGGGGCCATCTCCCCGATCAACGGCGTCGGACCAGACCAACTCCGCTTCGCCGAGTTGAAGGACCGGGTCGCTGACGAGCAGATCACCGAGATCATCGCCGCCACCAACCCGACGATGGAAGGCGATGCCACCGCCATGTACCTGGCGAGAGAGTTCAAGCCGCTCGGGGTCAAGGTGACCAGGCTCGCTTCGGGGCTTCCGGTCGGCGGGGATCTCGACTACGCCGACGAACTGACACTCGGCCGCGCCTTGGCCGGACGCATGGAGTTGTGAGCCGACCCGGCTCGGTGCTCGTCGTCGAGCCCTACTTCGGAGGCTCCCATCGGGTGTGGGCGGAGGGGATCCGCGACCACGTCGGGCTGCCCGTCGAGTTGCTCACACTCCCCGCTCGGTGGTGGAAGTGGCGAATGCGGGGGGCAGCTGTGACGTTGGCGGAGCGGTGCGCCGATCTCCGCTCCCGCCCCGAGGTGGTCGTCGTTTCGGACATGCTCGACGTGGCGGCGTTCCGGACCTTCGCCCGTCCCCATCTGGGGGACGTGCCGCTCGCGCTCTACTTCCACGAGACCCAGCTCACGTACCCGGACTCGCCGCAGATGGCGCCCGATCTCCACTTCGCGTTCACGAACTGGATGTCCGCCCTGGCTGCCGACCGGGTCTTCTTCAATTCGACCTACCACTACGACGTCTTCTTCGCCGAGATCGGAAAACTGTTGCGCCATTTCCCCGATTTCACCCATGAGCACCTCGTCGACCGGGTGCGGGACAAGAGTGAGGTGCTCGAGGTCGGAGTGGACCTGTCGTGGATTCCGAGGGACATGCCCCGGCGGGCAGGCCCGGTGCGAATCATCTGGAACCACCGGTGGGAGCACGACAAGGACCCGGTCGCCTTCTTCGACGCCGTCGACCGTCTCGCCGCCGAGGGAGGCGAGTTCGAGGTCGTGGTGTGCGGCGAGAACTTCCGCCAGCAGCCGGACGAGTTCGCCGAAGCCGCTCGCCGCCACCCCGATCGGATCGTCCACATGGGATACTTGGAAACCGACGACTACCGCCGCCACCTCCTCGCTGCCGACGTGGTCGTCTCGACCGCCCTCCAGGAGTTCTTCGGTGTGTCCGTGGTGGAGGCGATGGCCGCCGGCAGCTTTCCCGTCCTCCCGCGTCGCCTGTCCTATCCGGAGCTCGTGCCGGCGGCGTTCCGCGATCTCTGTCTGTACGGGCCGGGCGAACTCATCGAGAGGCTCCGCTGGGTGATCAGCCACCCGGACGAAGCGAGGGAGATCGGCCGGCGGATCGCCCCCGAGATGAAGCGGTACTCCTGGGACGAGATGGCGTCCCGCTACCGCCGAGCCCTGGAGTCGCTGGCCGCTCAGGGGTGGATGGCGTAGGCGGCGAGGCGCTGATAGAGAGGCTGGGCCTGGGCGAGGAGAGGGGCGAGGCGCTCGGGCACCGGCTCGTCTTTGGGTCGGTATGGGGCGAAACCGGTCGAGCGGTGGACGCTGTCGTACCAGTACTTCGCCCACACGCCGTCTTCTGGTTTTGGCCCGGCGGGCCAGGAGAGCATGGATTCCTCGAACGGGATCCCGATTCGCTCGCACAGTTGGGACAGCACGGACCGCGGATCCGTGAGCAGGAGACGGGAGTCGAGGACCAGAGGGTCCTGGCCCTCGTCGAGGATCGCATCCAGGAGACGCACCTGCATCGGCAGGCCCGTCCCGTCGAGGGTGGGATCGGGGACCTGCTTTATGTAGGAGGTGAGCATCTCCGCCGGTTCGCGGGTGAGGATCACGTTGTGGAGTTCGGCCAGGAACGCCCAGTCGAGGCCCGCCAGGTGGTGGGCCATGTTCTTCAGGAACAACACCGGACGGATCGACGGCCCGAGGATGACATCGCGCACCACTCGCTCCCCGTCGTTGTCCTGGGTGGCGAGCACCTCGTCGCGGCCGGGGTGATCCACGCCGCTCGACGCCAGGTAGTGGGCGTAGAGGGGCTCGTCGACCACGGCCGTGTCGGAGCGCTGGCGGAACGAGTACATGAGGGCGGTGGAGACGTTTCTCGGTCCTGACCACAACGAGATGCGGACGACGCTCAAGACGTCACCGACCTCTCGACCGCGGCGTAGTACAGCTCGCGCAGCTTGGCAGTCGTCGGCCCTTCCCGACCGGCGCCGATCTCCCTACCGTCGACCGAACGGACGGGGGTGATGCCGCCGAACGTCCCGGTGACGAATGCCTCATCGGCCGAATACACGTCCGTGAGAGAGAACGGTGCTTCGTGGGTGGGGATACCGGCGGCGCGGGCCTCCTCCAGCACCACGCCCCGGGTGATGCCGGCCAGGTTGTAGTGGCCCGTCGAAGTCCACAGCTCGCCCTTCGACACGATGAAGAAGTTCGTGGCGTTGCAGGTGGCGACCGCCCCGGTCGGGTCGAGCATCAGCGCCTCGTCGGCACCGGCTTCGTTGGCCTGGATGAGGGCGATCACCTCGTGGAGCTTCGAGTGGCAGTTGAGCCGCTGATCGAGGGTGTCGGGCGGTGGCCTGCGGATCGTCGCCGTGAAGAGGGAGATGCCGCGGCGGATGACCTCGGGGTCGGCCTTCTTGTGCTCGGCGATGATCACCACGGTGGGCCCGGAGACGAGGTTGGCGGGATGCTGCGAGGGCGTGGACTTCGTCCCCCGGCTGACCATGAGGCGCACGTGGACGTCGGTGTGCATGCTGTTGCGTTCCACCGTGGCGTACAGCGCCTCGGTCAACTCCTCACGGGTCATGCCGATGTCGATCCGCGTGGCGGCCGCCGCCTGGAAGAGTCGGTCGAGGTGGCGGTCGAGGAAGGCGAAACGTCCCTTGTGGAGCCGGATCCCCTCCCAGATCCCGTCGCCTACCAGGAAGGCGCTGTCGAAGACCGAGACCTTCGCCTCTTCCCGCGGATAGAACTCGCCGTCGATGTAGATCTCGATATCGGCGTTGCGCTCATCGGGCAGGGCAGCGTGGGTCGAGACGCGCATCGGAGGCGACGTTAGCCGTGGGCGCTTCCGGGCTGTCCTGACGACGGAGGTCTTTCAATCGATCACCGCGGCGGAGATCTTGCGCAACTTCTCCAGGTTGTGGAAGGCGTCCATGTAGCGGATCGACCCCGTCCGGGAGCGCATGATCACCGAGTGGGTGGCGCACCCGCCACCGTAGAAATCCACGCCGCGGAGGAACTCCCCTCCGGTGACACCCGTGGCTGCGAAGAAGACGTTGTCCGACGAGACCAAGTCTGTTGTCGTGAGCACGGCGTCCAGGTCGAGTCCCTGCTCGCGGGCGAACTCCCGCTCCCGGTCGTCCCGGGGCCACAGCTTGCATTGGATCTCGCCGTCCATACACCGCAGCGCCGCCGCGGACAGCACCGCCTCGGGAGAGCCGCCGATGCCGAGGAGCATGTCTATGTCCGTGTCGGGCCGGGCGACGGAGACGGAGGCGGCCACGTCGCCGTCGCCGATCAGCTTGATTCGGGAGCCCGCCTCCCGGACGGCGTCGATGTAGTGCTGGTTGCGGGGACGGTCGAGGATGACGACTCGCAGGTCGGCGACCTTGTAGCCCTTGGCCTTGGCGACCTTGGCGAGGTTGTCCGCCACCGGAGCCTCGATGTCGATCAGGCCGGCCGCTTCCGGTCCCACGGCGATCTTGTCCATGTAAACGAGGCTTCCGGGCGCGTACATCGTGCCGTGACCCTCGGAGATGGCGATGACCGAGATCGCCCCCGGCATCCCCTTGGCGGTGAGGCGGGTCCCGTCGACAGGATCGACCGCGACGTCGACCTTCATGCCGATCCCGCTCCCCACTCGCTCGCCGTTGTACAGCATCGGGGCGTTGTCCTTTTCGCCCTCGCCTATCACCACGACGCCGTCGATCTCGATGGTGGAGAGGTGGAGGCGCATCCCGTCGACTGCTGCCTTGTCGGCGGCGTTCGGGTCGCCCCGGCCCTGCCAGCGGGCGGCGGCCATCGCCGCCGTTTCGGTCACCCGGACCAGGTCGAGCCCGAGATTGCGCTCGATCGGACGAGGTCCGTTTCCTTCGGCGGGCCCCGCCGGAAGGTCACCAGCCTGGCTGATTCGCCCCATTCGCTCGGTCTCCTTGCGTGCCATCGGCCCGGTGCGGGGCGCTTCTGCGTATCGATCCACCATCTCCTGCCCGTTCAGTCGACTCGCACGATCAGGGCGTCGCCCTGGCCGCCGCCTCCGCACAGCGCAGCCGCCCCGATGCCGCCTCCCCGGCGCATCAGTTCCGCCACGAGCGTCACCACCACCCGGGCGCCCGATGCTCCGATCGGGTGGCCCAGGGCGACGGCGCCGCCGTTGACGTTCACCTTCTTGGGCGGCAAGTCGAGCATGCGTGCCGACCACAGTGCCACAGCGGCGAAGGCTTCGTTGATCTCCACCAGGTCGAGGTCACTCGGCGATAGCCCGGCGTTCTTCAGCGCCACTCGGATGGCCTCGGCCGGCCGTTCGTGGAGGGTGGCGTCGGCGCCGCCGATCTGACCGTAGGCGACGATCTCCGCCAAAACCGGCATCCCGGCTGCTTCGGCGGCGGCGCGGTCGGCGAGCACGAGCGCCGCCGCTCCGTCGGAGATCTGGGAGGCGTTGCCGGCGGTGATGGTCCCGTTCTCCATGAATGCAGGGCGCAGTGCGCCCAGGGTCTCGACTGTCGAGTCCGGTCGGATCCCCTCGTCGACGTCGACGACTTTAGGGTCGCCCTTCCTCTGGGGGACTGCGACGGGTGCGATCTCCGTGGCGAACCGACCGCTCTGGGTCGCCTCGTGCGCCCGCTGATGCGACATCGCCGCCCATTCGTCCTGGACTCGACGGTCGATCCCCAACCGGCTGTTCTTGTGGTCGGAGGACTCGCCCATCGTGCAGTGGTCGAAGGCACAGAACAGCCCGTCGTGCTGCATCACGTCCACCAAGTCGACATTCCCGATCTTGACGCCCCAGCGGAGTCCGCGGACGACGTGAGGTGCGTTGGACATCGACTCCATGCCGCCCGCCAACGCGAACTTGGTGTCGCCGGTCCGGATGCCACGGTCGGCCATGGCGATGGCGCTCATGCCAGAGAGGCACACCTTGTTGACGGTCATGGCGGGCACTTCCATGGGCAGGCCGGCACCGACGGCAGCTTGGCGGGCCGTGATCTGGCCTTCCCCGGCTTGGAGCACTTGTCCGAAGATCACCTCATCGATGGCAGGTGGCTCGACCCCTGAACGCTCCACGGCGGCGGCGATGGCGCTGGCACCCAGTTCCACCGCCCGCAGCGACGACAGTGCCCCTCCGTAGCGACCGATCGGGGTGCGGGCGATGCCTGAGATGACGGTGCTCATGGCGCCAAGGGTATCCGGGCGCGGTCGGTGGCGACACTCGGCCTGCGAAAATGACCGATGTGAAACTCCTCAACCTCGATCACGTCGCCATCGCCGTTCGCGACCTCGACGCCGCCGTCGAGTCCTACCGCCAGCGCTACGGCGTCGAGCCCCTCTACCGAGAGGTGGTGGAGGCTCAACGAGTCGAGGAGGCGATGATCCCGGTAGGCGGCTCGTTCGTCCAGCTGCTGGAACCTCTGGGCGAAGACACCCCGGTGGGCAAGTTCCTCGCCCGTCACGGTGAGGGGCTCCACCACGTCGCCTACGCCGTGGCCGACATCGAGGCTGCCCTGGCCCATCTCGAATCCGTCGGGGCGCGGCTGATCGACGAGACGCCTCGAATCGGGGGGCGGGGAGCGAAGATCGCATTTGTCCATCCCGCTGACCTGGCAGGTACCCTTGTGGAGTTGGTGGAGTTGGAGTCGTGAGCATTCGAGCCATGAGCACAGGCTTGGAGATCCGTGGAGGAGCGGGACCGTTCGAGGCGGCGGCCGTGGCCGCGGTCGTCCAGCACGTCCTCGAAACCGAACGCGCCCTGCGCCAACGCCCGCCCGCCGGGTCCAACACCCCGCCTGCCTGGGTGCGGGCAGCGCTACCCCGGAACCCCGAAGACCCTATCGAGTGGGTGTTCCCCGATCACCGCGGTGATCCTCTCTGACGACGCCGGCGCAGGATCGCCTCCAACTCCGGTGATCCCATCGCCCGCAGCACCGCCCAGTACACGCCTGCCGCCAACGCCCCTCCCAGTATCAGCACGGCGATTCCCATCAGAGTGCCGGGCGGTTCACCGCCAGTGGTCAGGCGGGACACTGCCCATGCCGCTGCTCCAGCAGGCACTCCGGCGACGAGAGCCTGCCATCCCGACCGGGCCACCTCGCGCGCCGAGGAGCCTCGGTGCCACAGCCAACCCATGACGGCGGCGTAGGCCACCATCACACCCACGCTGGTGGCCACTACTCCGGTGGCGCCGTAGCTCATCGAGGCGAAGTAGTAGGAGGGTAAGGCGGCGACGGTGATCGCCGTCCCCACCACCACCGGCAACCACATTCGGCGCTGGGCGTAGAACGCCCTCGTGTACACCTGGTGGGCCGTCCACATCGGGATCGAGATCCCGTAGATCGCAACCAGCGGGGCGGTGGCGAGCGTGTCTGCGAGGTCGAAGGTGCCCCGTTGGAAGGCGACAGCGACCATAGGCGTGGCCAGGGCGATCACCACCGCCGTCGCCAGCCCCGAAACGACCAGCCCGGACCGTACCGCCCGGTCGACCTGCCGCTCCATCTCGTCTCGTCGCCCCTCTGCGAACAAGCGGGCGAGAAACGGGAAGGAGGCGACGCCGGCCGCCTGGGCGATGACGCCGATCGGGACCATGTTGAGCCGGCGGGCGTAGTTGATGGCGGCGATGTCACCGTCGGTGCCGAACTGCCCGAAGATCCGGAAGAAGACCTCGTCGAGGCCCACTGCCGACTGACCGATCATGAGGGGGAGAGCCAGGGCGAAATACTCGCCCACCGCAGGGTGGCGGAACGGGGTTCCTGGCTGCCAGCGCAGTCCCACCCGGTGCGCACCCCACCATTGGAGTGCGAAGTTGCCCACTATCGCCCCGGCCAGCGCTCCGAGGACGAAACCTTCGGGGCCGGTCGAGCCGACGAGCCAGCTGATCGTCCCTCCGGCGATGATCGCCAGGTTGTAGACGATCGGGGCCAGCGTGGGAATCAGGAATCGCTGGTGGGCGTATTGCACGGCCATGTACAGCGACCCGAGCACGAAGAAGAACTGGGCGGGGAGGATGATGCGCACCAGCCCCACCAGCTGGGGCATTCGCTCGTCGGGGATCTCCACGAACAGTCGCTCGGTGATGGGGCGGGCGGCGATCAGGGTCACGACCGTTGCAACGAGCATCAGCCCCCCGACCACTCGGGCGATGGCGGTGAAGGCCCGATTCGCCTCGTCCTCTTCCCCGGCGGCGAGGTGACGGCTGACGATGGGCACGAACGTGATCGTGAGGTATCCACCCGCCATCAAAAAGAAGAGGAAATCGGGGACCGTGAACGCCGCCTGGTAGAGGTCGGCCTCGATGGTCCGGCCGAGGAGCGCCGCCAGGACCATCTCCCTCACGAAGCCGAGGATGCGCGAGAGGAGTATGCCGCCGGAGACGACCAGGGCGGCTCTCCCCATCGTGCTGCTCATACCACCGCTCTCTGTGCCCGCAGCCCTTCCAGGAACTCGTCTGGGACGTGCAGGTCCCCGCACCCCACGCCGACGTGGATGCCGGGCTTGTAGGTCCCGTGGAAGTCGGATCCGCCGGACGGCAACAGCCCTACCCGGTCGGCCATGCGTCGGAGGATGCGCCGGCGTTCCGGCTCTGTCGCCGAGTGGTGCGTCTCGACACTGATCAACCCGGTCGAATGCAGATGCCGGAGGAGGTCTTCGAGCTTCGAATCGTCCTCCAGCCCCAGCGTGTGAGGGTGGGCCAACACCGGAACACCGCCCGAGGCACGGGCGAGCGAGAGGGCCTCGTCCACGGTGAGTCGTCGGCGGGGCACGTAGGCGGGAGCGCCGCTGCCCAGGTACAGCTCGAAGGCGGTAGCGATGTCGGGCACATGACCCCGGTCCACCATCACGCCGGCGATGTGAGGTCGTCCCACCGAACCATCACCGGCACGGGCGAGCACTTCCTCCATGGGGATGTCGATGCCGAGTTGGGCGAGACGCTCGAGGATCAGTTGGTTCCTCTCATCGCGTCCGAGGCGCAAATCCGCCAGCCTGTCCTGCAGTGGCCCCGGTTCGTCGTCGACCCACAGGACGACCAGGTGCATTCCGCCCCGGTGATCGGCGTCGGGGGCGAGGCTGGCCCAATCGAGGGAGAGCTCAACGCCAGGAACGAGCTCCAGGTCGTACCGTTCAGCCGCCTCTCTCGCCTCTCCCAGACCGGCGAGGATGTCGTGGTCGGTGAGGGCGACCGCAGACAGCCCGGCGTTCGCCGCCAACCGGATCACTTCGGACGGCGCCTCCGATCCGTCCGAACTGGTGGAGTGAGTGTGGAGATCGACGGCCATGTTCGGCTGCCAGGTTAAGGCAGCGCCGCTCAGCCGACTTCGATCTCGATCGACTCGATGTACACCGTCTGGAGGGGCAGGCTCCTTTCTCTCGACCCGGTCCGCGTGGCGGTGGGGACGGCGGCGATCGCATCGAGAGTCTCCTGACCCGACGTGACTCGCCCCAGGACGTTGAACTGCGGGTTGAGCACTCGGGCGGTCTCCCCGATGACGATGAAGAACTGGCTGCCGGTGGTGTTGCGGCCATTGTTGGCCATCGCCACCACGCCGGGCTCGAACTCGAAATCGTCGCCGGGCCACTCGTCGGGGATGCGGTAACCGGGGCCCCCTGTGCCCACCGCCTGGGGGTCGCCGCCTTGGATCAGGAAGTCCTCGACGATGCGGTGGAAGACGGTGCCGTCGTAGAACCCTTGGCGGGCGAGGAAGACGAACGACTGGACGGTCTCGGGGAAGTTCGCCGGATCGAGCTCGATCACGATGTCTCCGCAGGAGGTGGCGATGGTCGCCGTGACGGTGGCGTCGGTGATGTCCGGCTGTGGCTCGTATTCGGGGAAGGTCACCACCTGCTCTTCGGGCGGCGGCTCCGCCCCGCAGGCCGTCTCCTGGGCCCGGTAGTCCTGGTAGCCGCCCGGGAGTGTCGCCCGGTTCTGCCCCAGGAGATTGACGACGACGAAGATGGCGACGACGAGGGCGCCCATGCCCAGGGCGAACCCGAGGCGGCGCAGCAGTTCCCGCCGGCTCTCGGCCTTGCGCTCCGCCTCCCGGCGCTGGGCGCGCTGCTCCTTGCGCAGTCGTCTTCTGTCAGTCATGGCGCCACGAGGTTAACGGTCCCTGTCTGGTGCCCGGTTTGGCGGGCGCGCGCGGTGCTGTTTCGGAGAACGCCTAACGTTTCTGCGGAAATGTCCATCGTGGTCCAGAAATACGGCGGGACTTCGGTCGCCGACCCCGAGCGGATGAGCCGGGTCGCCGACCGTATCGTCGCCACCCGCCGCGCCGGCAACGACGTCGTGGTCGTGGTCTCCGCCATGGGGCACACCACCGACGAGCTCATCGAGCTGGCGCACGCCGTCAACCCCGACCCGCCGGGCCGGGAGATGGACATGCTGCTCACGGCGGGGGAGCGGATCTCGATGGCGCTCATGGCGATGGCGATCCAGGCCCGCGGGGTCGAGGCAGTCAGCTTCACCGGCTCGCAGGCTGGAATCCTCACCGACGCATCCCACGGATCGGCGAAGATCCAGGAGATCCGCGGCACACGAGTCACCGACGCCTTGGCTGCGGGCAAGGTCGTCATCGTCGCCGGTTTCCAAGGCGTCGATCCCGAAGGCAAAGAGATCACGACTCTCGGCCGTGGGGGAAGCGATGCCACTGCCGTTGCCCTAGCCGCGGCGCTCAGGGCGTCGGTGTGCGAGATCTACACCGACGTGGACGGCGTCTTCACCGCCGACCCGCGCATCGTGCCCGATGCCCGGAAGCTGCCTGAGATCTCATTCGAGGAGATGTTGGAGCTGGCCGCTTCTGGAGCGGGCGTTCTGATGTCACGTTCGGTCGAGTTCGGGCGCCGGTTCGATATTCCCATCCATGTCAGGTCGTCCTTCAACGACAATCCGGGCACCTGGGTCAAGGAGCAAACCATGGAACAGGCCATCATCTCGGGCGTCGCCCACGACCGGTCGGAAGCGAAGGTCACGGTCCGCCACGTCCCCGACCGGCCCGGAGTCGCCGCCGCCCTCTTCACCCCGCTCGCCGAGGCCGATATCGACGTCGACATGATCGTCCAGAACGTCTCCAGCGACGGCCATACCGACATCTCGTTCACCGTCGCCAAGGAGGCGGCCGATCGTGCTCGCACCATCGCCGAAAAGATCGCCATCGAACTCGAGGCCGGTGCCGTCGACGTCGACGAGGAGATCGCCAAGGTGTCGCTCGTCGGGGCGGGAATGAAGTCGCACCCAGGTGTCGCCGCCAAGGTGTTCCAGGCGTTGGCCACGGCGAACATCAACGTGGAGATGATCTCCACGTCGACGATCCGCATCTCCTGTGTCATCCGGGAAGACCGCGTGGAAGAGGCGGTGCGCGTCCTCCACGATGCCTTCGAATTGGGAAAGGTGCCAGCATGACCAACGTCGCCATCGTCGGCGCCACCGGTGTGGTGGGCCGCACCATGCTTTCGATACTCGAGGAGCGCAACTTCCCCGTCGACGACCTGCGCCTCATGGCCTCGAGTCGCTCTGCCGGAACCAAGATCGAGACGCGCTGGGGAGAAGTGGAGGTCGAAGACCTCGATATCGCCGACCCCTCCGGCATCGACGTCGCGCTGTTCTCTGCCGGTGCCGACCGATCGCGGGGTCACGCCGAGCGGTTCGTCGATTCCGGGGCGGTGGTCATCGACAACTCGTCGGCGTTTCGCCAGCACCCGGACGTGCCGCTCGTCGTGGCCGGGGTGAACGATCACCATCTCGGTTCCCATCAGGGCCTCATCGCCAACCCGAACTGCACGACGATGGCACTGATGGTGGCGGTCGGCCCTCTCCATCGTGCGGCCGGGGTGCGGTCGATCGTGGCCAACTCGTACCAGGCGGTGTCCGGCTCCGGCGCCAAGGGCGTCGACGAGATGCTCCGCCAGACCAGGGCGCTGCTCGAGGACCCCGACGCTCTCCGAACCGGGCAGTGGAAGGACCCGGGCTCGGAGGTGTATGTCCGTCCCATCGCTTTCAACGCGTTGCCTTACGCCGGCACCGAAACCGAGCTGGGCTACACCGACGAGGAGTGGAAGCTCGTCAACGAGAGCCGCAAGATCCTCGACGCTCCCGACCTGGACGTGGAGCCGACCTGTGTCCGGGTTCCGGCGGTCGCCGGCCACGGTGTGTCCGCCACCCTCCGTTTCGAACGGCCCATGACCCTCGACGAGGCGATGGAGATCCTCTCCACCGCCCCCGGCGGAGAACTGTGGAAGGACACGGTCCCGACCGCGCTCGATGCCGCCGGAAGGGACGAGGTCCTGATCGGTCGGGTCCGTCCCACTCTCGGTGAGCCGGGCGGCATAAACCTGTGGGTCGTGGGCGACAACCTGCGCAAGGGAGCGGCCCTCAACACCATCGAGATCGCTGAGCGGCTGTGACGGCATGAAAGAAGAGAGCCGAACGGCGTGCCGTCCGGCTCTCTTCTGGCCGATCCGAAGGGCCCACTTCTAGAACGTCACCGTCGCCGCTGTCACACGCCGGTGCGTCGTCCGCCGACAGGCGGGGTGGCCTCGTTTCGGCCCGCGATCTCGAGTTCCGCACATCCCCAGATCGCACGATCGATCACGACCGTGCATCGATCATGTCTCTGCGACGCCTCGAGAGGTAGGGTCGAAAGTCCCCGCTTCCAAGCGGGTGACCAAATCCCCTAGCTCAGGAGCCCCCGAAGCGACACCCTGGATAGCGATGGGATTCGAGGAACCGCCCGTCGTGCGTCAGCGCAGATTCGATGAGTCGGGGATGGAGATCCTCGGAGAGAAGACCTGCCTGCGTCTCCTCCACGATCAGTCGCTCGGCCGGGTCGCATTCATCGACGTCACCGGCGACCCAGTGGCGCTGCCCGTCACATACCGGTTGCGTCGTGGACGCATCTATTTCTTCTCGTCGGAGGGGGCGAAGCTGCGGGCTGCCACGAGGGGTGCCCGCGTCTGCTTCGAGGTGGACGGCTGGAACCCCGCCACCGGGGACGGCTGGAGTGTGCTCGTGAAGGGCGTCTGCCGGGCCGTCGACGAGCGTGAGGTGGATCCCGAGATCGGCATCAAGCCGTGGCTCCGCACGGCGCTGCGGCCGATGAAGCTCGTCGAGATCGTCCCCGAAGAGATCACGGGAAGGAGACTCCCGAGCAGTCCGGTCGCGCCAGACTGGGATTGACACGGGAGGACTGTGATCATGGACTCGATGAACCCGCCTACCGACCATCGCGGTCTCGAAGTACTCACCCCCGAAGAATGCGACCGGCTCCTCGAGGAGACCCCGATCGGCCGCGTGGCCTTCCTCCACGCCGGTGAGCCCCAGATCCTCCCCGTCAACTATCGCTACGTCGAAGGGTCGATCGTCATCCGCACGTCCATCGGCTCGAAGATGGACGTCGCCGAGATGCAAGGCAGGTTCGCCTTCGAGATCGACGACTGGGACACCGACACCGAAACGGGCTGGAGCGTCCTCGCCCACGGCATCGCCACGGTCGTGACCGACGAAGACGAGGTCGCCCGCCTGTCCGCCCTCGGGCTGCGCCCGTGGGCGGAGGAGAAGACGGGCGACCTGTGGATCCGGCTGATCCTCGACGATGTGACCGGGCGGCGGATCGCCTGACTACTCGGCCGTGATGAGCCCGTAGTGGCCGTCGTACCGTCGGTACACGACCGCTCCACGGCCCGATTCGGCATCCTCGAACAGCAGGTACCGGAGCCCGAGCGTCTCCAGTTGCTCGATGGCCTCATGGGGCGTGAGCCGCGACGGTCGAGCCCCGGAGACGACGATGTCGAAGGCGCTCGGGCCGGGGTCTGCGTTTCCGTCTCCGATCCGCATCAGGAGATAGGTGCCGTCGTCCTGTCGGGCGACGAGGGCGTCACTGTCGTTGGTGACGTCCTGGAACAGGTAGAAGTCGTGGTCGAGCTGTTCCATGTCGAAGATCGCCTCGTCCGGCGTGATGGGGTCGAGGGCGTACGTCTTGCGCCGGACGATCTCGCGTTCTTCGGGCGGCCGGTCATAGAAGGCGGGGCGGGGGACGGTGCGATCACCGTGACGCCACCGGCCCGGCTCGGAGCTGTCGGCACGGTGACGGCGGGCTTTGCGTCGCTCGGCGCGGTGGTCGAGTTGGTCGACGAGCCGGTCCTTGAGTTGGTCGATCGCCTCCGACATGGTCTCGGCGGCGACATGGGCCCGGACCAGGTCGCCATGGATGTCGACGAGCACCTGGGCAGTCGCCCGCAGAGGCCGGCCTACTTCTGCCAAACCGAGCTTGACCCGCACCAGGTGGACCGGCTCGTCCAGCTTCTGCACGACGGGGAGCAGCCGGTGCCAGACGTAATCGACATCGGCGTCGAGCACGTCTCCGTCGGTGATCAGCTGGGTGGGGAAATCGAGTTCGGTCGTTGCAGGCGTGGCCCTATCGCTCACAGGACCTCCTCTCTTCAGGTCGTTTGGATAGGGATCGTCAGGAGTTCTGGCCTGTCGTCTTGACCACCAATACGTCGCAGTGCGCGTCGTGGATGACGGCTTGGCTGGTCGAACCGAGCACGAGGGAGGCGAAGCCGCCCCTGCCGCGGGTGCCGATGACGATCAGGTCGGCGTCTTCGGCCTCGGCGTAGTCGACGATGGCCGTCGCCGGGTAGCCGCGCAGCTCGACACGGCGGATGGACTCGTCGGTCAACAGGTCTTCGAGTTGGTTCCAGACGAGTTCGTGCTCGGCCTTTTCCATCTCGGCATCGTCGATGAGGTACATGCCCTGCATCGGATACACGGTCGAGGGCGGCTGG
The DNA here is from genome assembly GCA_036380875.1 of Acidimicrobiia bacterium. Taxonomy (GTDB): domain Bacteria; phylum Actinomycetota; class Acidimicrobiia; order Spongiisociales; family ZC4RG35; genus ZC4RG17. The sequence goes on along the minus strand of DASVDX010000101.1, from coordinate 45,675 downwards.
AACACGTGCACGACGTGGAGGTCGGCATCCAGCTTCTGGGCCATCTCGATGGCCCGCTCCACTACCCGATGGGCAGCAGGGGACGGGTCAACGGCTGCGACGATCGTCATCGGTCGGCTCCTTTGTCACCAGTTGGGCCGGGGCGCACCGGCGACCCAAGTGTCTTCGGCCGGCTTCGTGTCATCGACGAGGTAACGCAGGTTGGCGTCGACCGCCAACACCCCGTCGACTCGGCTGGCCAACTCTTCCAGAAGTTGCACCTCGGTCTTCGCCTGCAGCGTGCCCTGCAGCCGAACGCGTCCGTCCTCGACGGTCACCGTCACCCGATCCGGCTCGATCATGAGGACCTGGCCCATCAGGCGTTCGCGAATCTCGCGTTCTATCTCCTCGTCGGGCCGAGTGAACACGTCGAGGAGGTCGGCCCGGCTCACGATGCCGATGAGGCGCCCGTCATCATCGACCACCGGGAGGCGCTTGACGCGCCTGCGGCGCATGAGACGGGCGGCGTCGGTGTGGTTGGCGTCGGGTCCGATCGTGACCACGTCTCGGGTCATGACCTCACCCACCGTCTCGGCCTCCCGGCGGCGCTCACCGCGGTGGAACAGCAACTCGGCCAGGCTGGCTCGTCCCCGAGGGGAACTGCGCTCCACGAAGTCTGCTTCGCTGACCACCCCGACGACCTTGCCTTCCGACAACACGGGCAAGCCACTCACACCGTGGGTGGCCATCAACTGGGCGGCTTCCTTGAGTGAAGTGCTCTCGCTCACGGAGACCACTTCGGTGGTCATGAGGTCCCGGACCTTCATGTCTCGTCACTCCTTTCGTCGCTACCAGCCTCATGCGGTGGGTGGCGACATGCCAGGGCCTTTCCTCCCTTACCCCTCCGGTACTTGGTCCAAAGCTCCAATCCGGAGGCTATCGCACAGTCACGACCGTGCACGGGGCGAGATGGTTGACCTTCTGAGAGGTGCTCCCCAAGAGCAACGAGCCGATGTTGCCCAGGCCACGGGAGCCGAGGACGATCATCTCCGCCTCAGTCTCCTGGGCGACCTCGACGATCTTTTGGGCCGGGCTCCCCACTTCCACCCGGGTGGTCGCGGAGGCGATGCCATGTTTTTCAGCTCGTAGGACGGCGTCGTCGAGGATGCGGCCGGCGGCGCTCATCATCAGGTCGTGCTGGGTGATGTGGGCTTTCTCCAACCGGATGTACTCCTCGAGACCGGCGGGAACGGCGTAGATGCTGGGGTCGGGGACGACATGGAGCAAGACCAGGTCGGCGTTCTTGTGACTCGCCAGTTCTGCGGCGAACTCGACTGCCTTGTCGGAATGCTCGGAGCCGTCGACCGCCACCAGGATCGTCGGTGAACTCATGCGACTCCCCTTTCTGATCAGAAGGAGACCCCCCTCCGGGCTCCAACCCGGTTGTATTGCAGGACGGAGGCGGCCAGTAGGGGAGAAGGTCCCGTCGCTCTGCATTACGAGACTGAATGACCCCTCTCCTGTGTCGTTCGGCCCTAGCCGTTTCGTCGCGCACCATCGATGCTCGACGTGTGATCGAAGTGGTCGTCGTCGCAGGCCGCGATGTCCGAAACGGCATTCGCAGGCTCCTCGAATCCGACGGGGACATCCGCGTGGTCGCTCTGGCGGATTCCCTGGATGGAAGCGGCAACCCGCGCGGCGACGCCATCGTCATCGGACCGGGGGTGCGCCTGGGCCCGCGGGAGTGGGCTCGCCTGTTGGACCGGGGCTGGTCGAGAGTGGTTCTGCTCGCGCCCCTTCCCGGGTGGCGACGGTACCCGACGTCTGTGGTCCAGGTGCCGTTGGAGCTGAGCGGGCGGCCGCTCAGAGGGGCGGTGCGGGAGTCGGTTGCTTCCCGTCCCGCCTAGATCACGGTCGATTCGCCCAGACGGCTTCGGACCAATCCGACGGAGGGAACTGCGGCTCTTGAGAAGCCCGAAGCCGCACGAGATGGGCAGCGGCGGCCGCCCGGTGGCGGACACCCATCTTGGCGAGGAGGTTCGACACGTAGTTCTTGATGGTCTTCTCCGCCAAACAGAGTTCGTCGGCGATTTCGCGATTGGTGAGCCCTTCGGCGATCAACTCGAGGATGGAGATCTCGCGTGGTGTCAGCCTCGACAGGAGCGGATCCTTGGCGAGGCCGTGGGGAGCGTCGTCGAACGCCTTCTCGCCCGACGCCACCCGCCGGATCTCGTCCAGCAGTTGGAAGTCCTGGGTCCGCTTGAGCACGAACCCGTCGGCTCCCTCGGCCCGGGCTTTCTCGAAGATCCGCGGGTCGGCGTATGCCGTGAGGATGAGGATCTTCGTCTCGGGTGAGATCGCCCGGATGGCGGTACAGGCGTCGATCCCGGAGCCGTCGGGCAGGTCCACATCGAGGGTGACCACGTCGGGTTCGTCGAACGCCACCCGTCGAACCGCCTCCGCCATCGTGTCGGCTTCGCCGACCACCTCCATGTCGGGTTCCCGCTCGATGATGGCTCTCAATCCGTCGCGGACGAGTTGGTGGTCGTCGACCACCACGACCCGTATCACCCGGGTCTTGGCGGTGGCGGTGGCAGTCATGGTCACTGCTCCTTCCGGGCTCTCGTCTCCTCAGTGAGCGCCCAGACCAGGTCCTTGATGCTGACCATACCGATCAGCTTTCCCTGCTGGACGACCGGAAGGTGGCGATAGCCGGCAGCCATCATCCACTCGGCTGCCTCCATGACGTCCACGTCGCTTTCGAGGAGGTCGGGTTCGGGAGTCATGATCGCCTTGACGATTCCTTGCGTCTTCCCCTCGGCGACGGCTCGCAACACATCGCGTTCCGTGACGATGCCGACGATGTCGGTGTCGTCCATCACGAGAAGCGATCCCACGTCGTCAGCGATCATGCGCTTCGCCGCTTCGGTGATCGGGGTGTCGGCGCTGCAAGTTCCCACCTCGCCGGCAACCAGTTCTTCGACGATCACGGTTTGGCTCCTTTCACCCGTCTGGCTTCATCGTCGCGGCCCGCCCTGGCCGTGTCGGGGGGACAAGGTCCCCACCACAAGGGTAGAAAGGCCGGTCGTGCGGGATGGCGTCAGCGCCGCTGGGTTCCGTTGGTGAGGATGTCGCGGATCTGGCGGAGTTCGGGCGGGTCGGCGAGCACGGTCAGGCGGTCGCCGGCTTCCAACACCGTCGGGCCCTGAGGGACGAGGTAGTCCTCTCCCCGGTTGACGAGCACCACCCACACCCCGTCGGGCAGATCCAGTTCGACCACGCGCTTTCCAACCACCCAGGAGCCGTCGTGGATCTCGATTTCGTGCAGCCTCCGGCCGGTGGTGGCGCCGCCGACGATCTCCTCGCGTTCGCCGGTGACATCGGGTTCGGGTGCGTCGAGCTTCAACCACTTGGCCACGACGGGCAACGTCGTTCCCTGTAGCGCCACCGAGAGGATCACCACGAAGAACACTGCATTGAAGATCACATTGGCCCGTTCCACACCGGAGGCGAGGGGGAAGGTGGCGAGAATGATCGGGACTGCACCCCGCAGCCCGACCCACGAGACGAGGGCGCGCTCCCGGTTGTTCCACCGCCGGCCGATGAGGGACAGCCACACGGCCACCGGTCGCGCTATGAGCATCAGCACCAACGCCAGCGCCAGGCCCGGGCCGATCACCCTCACGACCTGAGTGGGGAACACGAGTAGCCCGAGCAGGAGGAACATGGTGATCTGCATCAGCCATCCCACACCGTCGTGGAAGCGGGACAGCGTTCGCTTGTGGAGAAGCCGCTGGCGAGCCATCGTGATACCCGCCAGGTACACGGCGAGGAAGCCGCTTCCTCCCAGCACGGCTGTGAGTGAGTACACGAGGAGCACCAGCGCCAGAGACAGCACCGGGTAGAGGCCCTCGTACTCCAGCTTGATCTTGTTGATCAGCCAAACGGCGACCCGTCCCGAGGCGATGCCCATCGCCGTTCCGAGCACGATCTGCTGCGCCAGCAGCACGATCAGTTCCCACGCCGTGGACTCGGGCATCAGGATCAAGGTGGTGAAGCCCACGGTGAGGAACACGGCCGTCGGGTCGTTGGAGGCAGACTCGAACTCGAGCAACGGCCGCAACGGGGGGCGCAGGCTTATGCCACGGGACCGCAGGATCGAGAACACGGCGGCGGCATCGGTCGAAGAAACGATCGACCCGACGAGGAAGCCCAGAGGCCAGGAGACGTCGAAGATGTAGACGGCCGCTGCTCCAGTGATCAGTGCGGTGATCGTGGTGCCGAGCGTCGCCAGCACCATTCCCGGGGCCAGGACAGGACGGACGGCGGCCCAACGGGTGTCGAGGCCGCCGGAGAAGAGGATGAGGGCCAGGGCGACCGAGCCGATGGCGCTGGCCAGTCGGGCGTCGCTGAAGTCGATTCCCCCGGGGCCGTCGGATCCGGCGAGCATCCCGATGCCCAAGAAGAGGAGGAGGGCGGGGATACCGAGCCGGGCCGACACCTTCCCCGCGATGACACCGGCCATCAGCAGAATCGCCCCTATCAGGATCGGTTCAGCTGGCGGCACGTATGGGTTTCCTCGGCAATCGGTCGGTGGGCCGCATCGTACCGGACGGCTCGGTGGTTCCGACAGGCGCCCACCGTGCGCCGAGGGCACAAATTGTGAAGATCCTCCCCGCGAATCGCGGGGAGGATCTTCACAAAGGGATGGTCGGGACGGCGGGATTTGAACCCACGACCTCAGCGTCCCGAACGCTGCGCGCTACCAAACTGCGCCACGTCCCGTGTTCAGGGGATTGTAGTCGGGGTCAGACCTCAGCAGGCAGGGAGACGGCCTGGCGCAACTGCTGGGCGGTGAAGGGCTTCACCACGTAGGCGTCCGCTCCCGCCCGTCGGGCCAGGAAGTCATCGGCCCGGCGGTCCAACAGGAGGACCATGCGGACCTCGGGGATGTACCCGTTCTCCATGGCCGCTCGCAACTCCCTCACGACCGCCATTCCCCCCATCGACCGCACCTGGAGGTCGATCACGGCCACATCCGCCTGATGGCGGGAGACGGCGTCGGTGATCGTCTCGGGATCCGAGGTGGTCTCGATGACGGTGCCGGGATCCGTCAGCGCGGCCCGCACCTCGCTCTCCACCCAGATGTCATCGGTCAGGAGGAGGACCCTTGCCATGGGCGAAACCATAGCCCGAGGCGGACCCGTCCCGGACGGAGGCCCTGGGCGGTGGACCTAAGATTGCCTTTCCCGTGAGAAGGCTCCTCCTTCCGCTCGTCCCGTTCCTCCTGGCTTGTCTGTGCCTCCCCGCCCTCGCCCAGGAGGACTCCCCGCGTCTCGAGGTGATCGACGTATCCGGCCCCCTCGACGACCAGGCTCTCACGTTCATCCGTGACACGATCCTCTGGGCCACCGACACCGGCTCGGAGGCCGTGATCCTCCAACTCGACTCTCCCGGCGTGGTGGGCGACCCCCGGTTGTACGAGGAAGTCCTGGCCCTGGTCGCCGACCCGCCGCTTCCGCTCGCCGTGTGGATCGGACCCGCTCCTGCTGTCGCCTACGGAGGCGTCGTAGATCTGCTGGTGGCGGCGCCGCTGCGCATCGCCGCACCCGGGGCCGAGATCGGCCTGGTGGAGCCGACGATCGTCGCAGATCGCAACGACGACAGGACGCGTCTGCCGTTGGAACTGGTCGAGAACGTCCTCGTCGTCGAGCTGGCGCCGGTCCACGACCTCGTCGACATGGTGGCCCCGGCCATTCGCCAGATCGTCCAGGCGCTCGACGGGACGACGGTCGCCGTGAAGGGGCAACCGGTGCAGCTCTCCACGCTGACGACGGCCCAGGTCGACGGCGAGGAGGTCGTCACCACGATCCCCGTCACCTTCCACAAACCCGGCTACTGGGCACGCTTCCTCCGCCTGGCGGTCACTCCGGAGGCGGCGTTTCTCTTCCTCGTAGCCGGGCTGACGGTGGCGGCGTTCGAGTTCTACGCCATCGGTCCCGGAGTGGCGGCCGCTGTGGCGGCCATCTCTCTCTTTTTGGCTTCGTACGGCATCGCCACCCTGCCCGTCCGCTGGTGGGCCCTCGCTCTGGCGGGCCTGGGCTGGCTCGCCCTCACCGCCTCCTACCAGCAGGGCAGCGTCGCCACCCTCACGGCCATCGGGTCGGTGCTCATGGCCCTCGGCGGTCTCTGGTTCGTCGACGGAGCCCCACAGTTGGAGATGAACCCCATCGTCACCCTGCTCGTCGTCGCTGCCGTGGTCTTGTTCTACGTGGTGGCGATGCCGACGGTGGCCCGGGCGAGATTCAGCACCCGGACGATCGGGCGCGAGCACCTGATCGGCAGCACCGGGGTGGCGTTGGTCGACTTCTCGCCGGACGGCGAGGTGGAGGTGGAGGGAGCCCGGTGGAAGGCGTCCGCCCATCGGGAAGCCGGCATCCGCAGGGGCACGGCGGTGCGTGTCACCGAAGTCGACGGCCTCGTCCTCGAAGTCGAACCCGTCGCCGACGGGTCCTGAGGTCGCGAAAATTTGTCCCAAACTCCTTCCAGGATTTCCCTGGCGAATGCTGGGATGCATGGTTAGCTTCCGTGCCCCAGCGTTGGCAACGGAAGGGAGCGACGTTGTCGTCAGGAGATTGGCAACTGCAGGCACTCTGCCGAGGGAATCACGCCCATCTGTTCTTTCCACCCTCCACTTTCGAGCGGAAAGACGACAGAGAGAGACGTGAAGCCCGGGCCAAGGCGATCTGCAACGTCTGCCCCGTGCTCAAGGAGTGCTCGGAGTACGCGCTCACGATCCGCGAGCCATTCGGCATCTGGGGCGGCATGACGGAAGCGGATCGCAAGGAATTGTTCGCCGCCTCAGCTGCCAGCTGACGAAGCTCACCCCTCCCGGGAGACCAGGGGAGTTCGAGTGTCTCCCTGACGGCGGGTGAGTCGGCGCTCGTCGGCCCACTCGAGGAGTGGCACCGCGTATTTCCTCGAGATGCCGAGCGTGTCGCGGAACTCGGCCACGGTGAAGGGTCCGGTCATGCCGGCGATCGCCTCCTCGACCTGGCGGATGGTTTCCGGCAGGTAGACCAGGTCCGGCGAAACGATCACGAGGTCTCCCGATCGCGCCAAGAGGTGGACCACCTCCTTGTCGATCGGGAGCTCAGCCACCCGCGGTGGCTGCAACCCGGCCTCGGCGAGGAGCCGACGGGTCGCTTCCCATTGTTCCCTTTGGGTGGGATGGAGCTCGGCCGTGTGACCTCTGACCCACACCGTTGCCCCATCCGTGTGGAGCGTCGGGGATTGCTGCGCAATGGCTGCCGCGATCTCGGTTTCGGTTCCCAAACGGCTCGCCAGCGTGGCCGTCGGCATTCCGGGCCGCAACGGGTTTTGCCGGTGGAACTCCCCGACTACCGCCACCGCCGCTTGCTCCAGGCGGGCATGTTCATCGGGCGAGACCGCAGTTTCGCCGAAGATCTGAGCCTCGCTCGGAGCCGCACCCGTGTGGGCGACCAGCCGGTCCACCCGCTCAGCCCGGCGGATGACGAGGAGGCGAGAGGCGGCTTCCGGCAGAGGCAAGTCCGGCGCCAAACCAGCTGCCAGACGCAGCGCCTGTCCCCGTCGCGGAGGTGAAGGGTCGAGGACACGGCCGCCCGCCACCACAGCCCGTCGTCCCGTCTCACGCACGATGAAGCGGTCCCCGTAGCGCAGGGGAAGGGGCCGATCGAGGATGATCAGGGCACCCTCTGCGAGGAGGCGCAGCCGGGCGGTGACCGCGGTCGTGCCCACATGCAGCTGGAAGGCTCCGCGTTCGGATAGATCGTCGATGTAGCGGGCTGGGCGAATCGTCGCGGTGAATCGCAGCGTCATCTCCCACCGGCCAGGCAACCCCAACATGGCGCCTCGGGCGAGGTCCTCGGGGGCGTCGACCAGGTTCACCGCCACACGACGGTGGGGAGCCACCCTCTCGTGGTGCCGTTCGTGGCTCTCCAGTGCCCGTACCCGGACGGCGACGTCGGCCGGGTAGGCGCGCAAGACGTCGCCCACCTGCAAGGGACCGCCGAGCAGCGTGCCGGTGACCACCGTGCCGGCCCCGGTGATGCTGAAACGGCGGTCCACCCACAGCCGCGGGTCGTCACCCGCTTCGGGCTCTTCGACGGCGGCGTCGAGGGCACCGAGGAGCTCGTCGAGGCCGCGGCCGGTCGTGCTGGATACCGCCACCACGGGCGAGTCCTCGAGGCTCGTCCCCTCCAGGCGCTCGATGACCTCGAGCGTCGCCAGTTCGAGGACCTCGTCGTCGACGAGGTCCGCCTTCGTGACGGCCACGACGCCGCGTTGCACTTCGAGGAGGTCGAGCACCGCCAGGTGCTCTTCCGACTGGGGCATCCAGCCTTCGTCGGCGGCGACCACGAAGAGCGCCACGTCGATCGCCTCGACGCCCGCCAGCATGTTCTTGATGAACCGTTCGTGACCCGGGACGTCGACGAAAGAGACCTCACGCCCCGACGGCAGCGTCGCCCAGACGAAACCCAGGTCGATGGTCAGCCCGCGCCTCTTCTCCTCTTCCCAGCGATCCGGGTCACGGCCTGTGATCGCCTGGAGCAGGGTCGACTTGCCGTGGTCGACGTGACCCGCGGTGCCGATGACCGTCATGACTCGGCGAGAGCAGTTGCCACCACTTCGTCGTCGGACGGATCGACGGTGCGCAGATCCAGGAGGAGGCGGCCGGCCGAGCGACGACCGAGGATCGGGGTCGGTTGCTCCAGCAGTCGGGAAAAGCGCCTGTCCGCTTCGTCCAGCTCGATCACCGCCGAGGGGATCTCGGCTCCCGGGGCAGACCCGGCTCCAAGGGTCGACATCCCGGCCACCACCCGCCCCGGCACGCCGGTGGCTTCCAGGATCCGGCGGGCGCGTCGCTCGATTTCGTCGGCGGGGGCGGTGGCCATTCGCCACAGGGGCAGCTCGAACGCTCGCCCGTCGAGGTAGGCCTCCAGGGTGACGGTCAAGGCGGCGGCAGTCGGCCCGTCGATCCGCAAGGCTCGGGCGGCGGGGTGCTTCCTCAAGCGGCTGACGAGTGAACTGCTCCCGACGACGACGCCGGCTTGCGGGCCACCGAGAAGCTTGTCGCCCGAGAAGAGCACCAGGTCGGCGCCGGCTTCGAGCGACTGGCGCACCCCGGGCTCTCCTGCCAGCCACGAGGGAGGCGGAGGCGAAAGCCAGGGGGTCCGCTCGTCGAGGAGGCCAGACCCCGCGTCGTAGACCAGGGGAACGCCGCGTTCATGTGCCAGGCCCGCCAACTCGGGGATCGAAACTTCGGCGGTGAAGCCCACCACCCGGTAGTTGGATCGGTGGACCTTGAGGAACAGTGCCTGGTCCTCGACTCCGGCGTAGTCGGAGAGGCGGGTGCGGTTGGTCGTCCCGACCTCGACCAACTCTGCTCCGGTCGCCGCCATCAATTCGGGGAGTCGATACGACCCGCCGATCTCGATGAGCTCGCCTCGGGACACGGGCACCTTGCGTCCGGTGGCCAAGGCCGCCAGCGTCAGAAAGACAGCCCCGGCGTTGTTGTTGACCACCAATGCCGCCTCGGCCCCGGTGAGGGTCACGAGGGCCCGTTCCAATGCGGCGTTGCGGGGGCCGCGTTCGCCGCTCGTCAGGTCCAGTTCTGTGTTCGAGTAGCCCCGGGCGACCGAGGCGGCGGCTTCGGCGGCCGCCGCCGAGAGAGGAGCCCGGCCGAGATTGGTGTGGAGGAGGACGCCGGTGGCGTTGATGACCCGGCGGGGCAGTGCCCGGCGGATCAGGTCGAGGCGCCGTCGGGTCTCGGTGTCGATGTCGACGCCCGCGTCCTGGCGCGCCTCGTCGATCACCTCGCGCACGATCTGCACGACGAGCGGCCGCGGAATGCTGCCGTCGTCCAGTCGGCGGACGACGGAGTCGACAGAAGGGGGCCGGAGGGCTGCCATCGAGTCGAAGGTTAGGAGCCGACGTCCCGTTCAGGCCCGGGCGGATCGGAGGGCTTCCCAGATACGTGCCGGAGTGAGGGGCATGTCGATGTGACGAACTCCGAACGGACGGAGGGCGTCGTGGACGGCGTTGACCACCGCCGGTGTGGAGCCGATCGTGCCGGCTTCACCGATGCCCTTCACACCCAGAGGGTTCTGGTCCGTCGGCGTCTCGGTGTGGGCGATCTCGATAGAAGGCAAGGTGGTGGCCGTCGGAACCAGGTAACTCGTCAGGTTGGCGGTGAGGGGGTTGCCGTCGGCGTCGTAACGGAACCACTCCAACAGTGCCTGGCCGGCACCTTGGGCAACGCCGCCATGCACCTGGCCGTCGACGACCATACGGTTGAGGATGCGCCCGCAGTCGTCGCAGGCGACGTGCCGGAGGATCTCGACCTCTCCGGTTTCGATGTCGACTTCGACGACGGAGACGTGGGTACCGAACGGGACGGTTGCTTCCTCCTGCTCCCAGGTGTCGTCGACGACTATCCCCGGTTCCTCGCCGGGAGGCAGATTCTGGGGGTCGGCGGCGAGAGCGGCGATCTCGAGGACGGTCATGCCGGAGTCGGGGACGCCGGCGATGCCGATGCGCCCGTCGTCGAAGCGCACGACGTCCTCGAGAGCGGCTTCCTTGATGTGGGCAAAGATCCGACGGGCCTTCTCGAACGCCCCCTGAGCCGCCCGGGTCACGGCCGAGCCCGCCATCTGGAGTGACCGAGACCCCATGGTCCCGCCCCCGCGGACGACGAAGTCGGTGTCGCCCTGTACGAACCGGACCCGCTCGAACGGGACTCCGAGGATGTCGGCGGCGACCTGGGCGAATACCGTCTCGTGGCTCTGTCCATGGGAGAGGGCGCCGGAGTAGACCACCACCCCGTCGGGTGTCACCTCGGCCCGTCCCCAGTCCTTGCGGCCGCCGGGCGCCGTCACCTCGACATACGAGGAGAGGCCGATCCCGAGCTGGCGACGGGCTCCCCGGCGACGCCGTTCCGCCTGCTCGGCGCGCAGTTCCTCGTAGCCGACCTTGGCCAGCGCCACGTCGAGGGCGGCGGCGTAGTCCCCGGTGTCATAGCGCTCACCCGAAGCAGTCACGTGGGGGAAGGCATCGGGCGGGATGAAGTTGCGCCGCCGCACCTCCGCCGGGTCCATGTCGAGTTCGGTGGCGAGCAGGTCCATCATCCGCTCGATCGCCATCGCCGCCTCGGGGCGGCCGGCTCCGCGGTAGTTGTCGGTGGGAGTGGTGTTGGTCACCACGCCCCGCCACCGGAACTCGAGCGCGGGTATGCGATACGCCCCGGACGCCATTCGCTGGGTGAGGTCGGCCATGGCGGCGCCATCGAGGGGGTAGGCGCCGGCGTCCTGGGTGACCGTCCAGCGCATGCCGACGATCGTCCCGTCGCGTCGGGTTCCTAGCTCCAGGTACTGGCGCTGGTCGCGTCCATGGGACATCGAGAGCATCCCTTCGGTCCGGCCTTCGTGCCAACGGACCGGTCGGCCCAGCTCCAGCGCCAGGGCGACCACGACCACCTGCTCGCGGTAGCAGTTGATCTTGGCACCGAAGCCACCGCCCATGTCCGGCGTCCGGACGTGCAGCAGTTCCCGGTCGATCCCCAGTGCCCGAGAGATCGTGTTGCGCGTGTAGTGGATCGCCTGGGAGCCCAGCCACACCTCGGCGCCACCGTCGGGGCGGGGGATGGCCAGTGTGTTGGACGTCTCGAGCGGGACCGGCGCCACGCGCTGGTTGTGGATCTCAGCCGTGATCACCACCTCGGCACCGGAAAGCACGTCGCCGTCGGGACCGAATCCGCCCTCGGCGACGACGTTGGTGCCGAGCTCGGGATAGAGCAGCTCGGCTCCGTCGGCGAGGGCGGCATCGAGGGAAGCGACGGCGGGGAGGGGGTCGTAGTCGACCCAAACTGCCTCGGCGGCGTCGATCGCCTCCCGTTCGCTCTCCGCCACCACCACCGCCACGGGGTCGCCCACGTGACGGACCCTGTCCCGGGCGAGGAGCGGACGGCGCGTGACTTCGTCCAGGCTGCGAACGATGGCCGGCATGGGGCCGGGGGGCAGGTCGTCGGCGGTGAAGACACCCACCACACCAGGCATCTCTGCCGCGGCCTGAGTGTCGATGGAGGCGATCGTCCCGTGGGCCACAGTGGAGCGGACGAACACGGCCCACAGGGCGTCGTCGACCGCCATATCGGTGACGTAGTTGCCTTGGCCGGCGACGAAACGGGGGTCCTCGGCGCGCTTCACGACTGCGCCTCGGATGGATCCTCGCAGCGACTCCATCAGCGAGAGGGTAAACGGGCTTCGTCTCGACGAGGGTCAGCGTCCGATGTCAGGACGCTGCTGGATGGCCCGGGTACGGAGCGTGTAGATCGAGTCGCCCGACAGCACCCCGCCCCTTCCGAAAAGGCGGCCGAACTCCCAGTTCGACAATCCCAACTCCGGGCGGCGCAAGGCGTACTGACCGTCGACCCAGCGGGTGAAGCCATTGCCGACGAACGGGGCGTCGATCCGGGCGTAGAACGACTCGTGGAGGTTCGGGTCGTTCGACACGAGGGAGGCGATGAAGCGAGGTGAGTAGGTGTTGAAAGCGTCGACGGCGGCGTCGACGGACGGTGCCGACCACAACGTGATCTCGGGACTCTGTTCCCATTCCCACTCGCGGCCGAGCTGGGTCGGGTCGATCTTTTCGGCGCGCGGCTCGGTTACCTCGCCTTCGGCTCGGGAGATCGGGGCCGACTCCTTCCACCAGGGGTCGAGGTCGAACTCGTCGGCACAGTGGAGCTTCGGGTTCGTGCCGCGCCGCTCCGCCGCCCGGCGCAGCCCGGCGAGTACCGCCTCCACACGTGGTCCGGAGAGCTCGCCCACTACTACCGCGGTATTGAGGGTGTTGCACACCTTGCGGTCGAGCGAGTGGTAGACGACTTCCTCGACGTAGTCGGGGTCGGCATCGGGAGCGACGACTATCCAGGCTCCACCGGTCCCGTGGAGGCTGACCGGGGTTCCGGCCTGGCGGGCCACTGCTCCGAGCTGGGCGACGGCGGGTCCCGATCCGCGGGCAACGGCTATGGCAAGTCGCGGGTCGGAGAACATCGCCCATCCGGCGGAGCGTTCGGGCGACGCGACCAGCGACACCGCCCCGGCTGGCAGGCCGGCGTCGTCGAGAGCAGGCTCGAGAGCGTGCTCGACGATCGCCCGAGCGGTCCCCAGTGCATCGGAGCCGATCCGGAAGACGACCGTGTTCCCGGAACGCAGCACACCGGTGGCGTCGGCGAACACGTTGGGTCGGCCTTCGAACACGAACCCCACCACTCCCAGACCCGCCCGGTGGACCTCGACCCGCCACCCGTCGTGGGTGACGACCTCGACCGGCTCGGTCGAGACCTCGGTCTTCTCCCAGATGCGCAGCGATTCGATCATGTCGGCTCGCATCCGGTCGGTGAGCTCCAGCCGGGTGGTGGACCGGCCTCGAGCGCGGGCCGACTCGACATCGGCGGCATTGGCCGCGGCGATCGGGGCGAAGACGGTGTCGTCTTCGAGCAGTTCGGCGAACCGTCCGTAGAACGAGTCGAGCTGGTCGGAGGTGACCGCACCCATGTGCCCGAAGGCCTCGTACGCCCGGGAAACGGCCGATGTTGCGATGTCCCAGGCGTCGGCGGGGACGTGGAGGAGGTCGCCTGTCTCCTGCACGACGATGAGGCGGTCGCCGGGGCGGAAAGCGGCGGCGAGCTCTGCACTGACGTACGTGACCCGGTCGCCCCCGTACGGGATGGCCATGCCGGCCTGGAGCTCGGTGAGTCGGGCACTCATGACCCCTGAGTCTGGCAAGTCGCAGCTCATGTCTCAATCCCCGCTTGCCCACTGGCGGAAGTACCCTCAGCGCAGATGGTCCGGGTCCTCTTCTTCGCTGGATTTCCCCTACTCGAGATGGCTCTGCTCGTCTGGTCGACGGGCCGCATCGGCCTGGGTTGGACACTTCTCGTAGTCCTCATCACCGGGGTGTTCGGAGCGACGATGGTCAAGCGCCAAGGCATCGACGTGTGGCACTCGGCCCGCGAGCGTCTCTCTTTCGGATCGTTCCCGAGTGATGAGATCGCCCACGGGGCGATGCTGCTGGCGGCCGGCGTCTTGCTCATCACGCCGGGCTACCTCTCCGACCTGACCGGGTGTTTGCTCCTGATACCCGCGGTTCGCCGATGGCTGAGGCCGCGGCTCGCTAGCTGGATCGGCCGACGGTTCGCTCCGCGGGTCACCCGCGTGGAAGCGTGGCGGGTGTAACGGCACGGCCTGCCGCAACCGTCCTGGTGTTGCGGGAAGGCGAAGGAGACCTCGAAGTGCTGATGCTGCGGCGCGTGGCGCGCGGCTTTTTCGGCGGTCTGTGGGTGTTCCCGGGAGGCAAGGTCGAGGACATAGACCGAAGCGATCTGGCCCGGGCGGCGGTGACCATACCCGAGGGCGCCGATGACCTGCCGTGGCGGGCGGCAGCGTTGCGGGAGACGATCGAAGAGGTGGGCGTGGCCATCACCGACCCCCCGCTCACCGAGCCGGTGCCCGGCTCTGGCGCGGCCATCTTCGAGCATGTCCTCGGCCAGGGGGCGGTGCTCGACGGGCGCCGGCTCCGGCTGGTCTCCCGGTGGGTCACACCAGAGGCTGCGCCTGTGCGCTTCGACACCCGCTTCTACGTAGCACGGGTCGCACCGGGGCTCGCTCTCGACCCGGATCCGATCGAAGCCGCCGAGGCCTGCTGGGTGTCGCCGCGCCTGGCGCTCGAGCGGGCCGACGACGCCACCTGGCCGATGATCACTCCCACCCTCCACCATCTACGGTGGCTCGTCGGCTTCGACGACCCCGCTTCCGTGTGGGACGCGGCCGGACGGGCCCGCGTCGAGCTCGTCGAACCGATCATCGAGCAGGACGGCTCTGAGATACGCATCAGCCTCCCCGACTCCGCCCAGCTGCCATGAGGATCGAACGAGTGCTCGCTCCCAACCCCAGCCCATACACCGGCCCGGGCACCAACACCTGGATCCTCGACTCGGATGGCTCGGTGGCGATCATCGACCCCGGCCCGATCGACGCCTCCCACGCCAGGGCGATCATGGAGAGGGTGGGAGATCGCGATGTCGAGGCGGTGCTCGTCACCCACACCCACGAGGATCACGCCCCTCTCGCCAACCCGCTCGCTCGCGACCTCGGTGTCCCTGCTTTCGGCTACGAGCGGGGCCCCGGCTTCGATCCCGACCTCCGCCTCGAGGACGGGTCGGTGGTCGGCGTCGGCGACCTGCAGATCCAGGTCGTGCACACGCCTGGACACTCCGACGACCACGTCTGCTTCCTCGTCGATCGGATACTGTTCACCGGCGATCACATCATGGGGGGTTCGTCGGTGATGGTCGAGAGAATGGCGCCCTATCTGGAGTCGCTCGAACGTCTTCGCCGTCTAGACCTCGAGGCGCTCCATCCCGGCCATGGCGAGGTCATGGCCAACCCCAACGAGGTGATCGAGTGGTACGTCGCCCACCGTCGTCAGCGGGAGCGAGAAATCCTGCGGGCGGTCGAAGATGGGGCCGCCTCTGTCGCCGACATCGTGGCAGTCGTCTACCGTGACGTCGACCATTCTCTCCATCCCCTGGCGGCCCGCTCAGTGAGGGCTCATCTCGAGAAACTGGCGGACGACGGGAGGGTGGTCATCGAAGGACAGACAGTGAAGATCTCCTCCGAGGGAAGCGCATGAGACGCGTGCTGGCCGCCGTCCTCTTGATGCTCCTCGCCGTGCCGGCGTACGGCGCCGTCACCGAAGCCGATCTCGAACGTGCCGAAGAGCGGGTGCGAGAGGCGCAGGCGAAAGCCGATTCGATCGCCCGTCAACTCGAAGACGCCTACGTCCGTCAAGTCCAACTCGAGGACGAGATCGCCAATCTCACCTCGGCGATCGAGCGTACCCAGGTGCGCCTCGAAGAAGCGCAGGTGGACGTGGAGCAACTCGCCGTGGAGATGTACATGGGCTCCACCTCGTCCGTGGCGTTGGTGGCGATGCTGGGCTCCGAGGACACCGCCACGGCAGGGCTCGAGTATCTACGCCGGGTGACCGGCATCGAGGACGCTTCGATCGCCAATCTGAAAGCGACCCGCGCCGAACTGGAGCGCCAAACCGAACGTCTCGACCAGGCCCGGGCCGAACAGGCGCAGGTGACAGAGGAACTGGCAGCTCTCGCCGCCGAAGCCGAGGCTGTGCTCACTGCGGCCTCGGCGGACTATCAGCTGCTCGTCGAGCAGCGCCGCCGTGAGGAAGAGGAGCGTCGGCGGAGAGAAGAGGAGGAGCGCCGGCGCCGAGAAGAGGCGGCGCGACTGGCGGCGGCCACGAGCACCACGACTACCACGCAGCCCTCAGGAAACGATTCGCCTCAGCCCGACGACGGCGGGTCCGACGACTCGGGCAACGACTCACCGCCAGCCCCCGAACCACCGCCGCCGCCTTCGGGCGGAGGCGGGGCGGCATGCCCCGTGCAAGGTCCGGTGTCGTTCGTGGACAGCTGGGGAGCGGCGCGTTCGGGTGGCCGCGGCCACCAGGGGGTCGACATGATGGCTGCCCGGGGTACGCCGGTGGCGGCGATCTACGACGGCACGATCACCCGTACCGGATCGGGAAGCGCCCTGGGCGGAATCACGATCTGGATGCGCTCCAATGCGGGAGACAGCTTCTACTACGCCCATCTCGACGGCATCGCCGACGGCATATCGAGCGGCGTGTCCGTGACGGCGGGCCAGATCATCGGGTACGTGGGCAGCACCGGCAACGCCTCGGCTGCCTATCCCCACCTCCACTTCGAGTACCACCCCGGCGGCGGGGGAGCGGTCAACCCCTATCCCCTCGTCCGGAGCCTCTGCTGATCCGCTGACCGGTCGGCAAAAAGGTACCGGGCGGCTCTTGCGAGCCGCCCGGTTCGACGAGGGTCTGCGGGGGAAAACAGATCCTCGTGCTGCTTCGGAGCCCCGGGGGGAACAGGGCTCCGAAGGACCTCGTCGGATGTGCCTCCCGAGCCATCCGACATGGTTGCCTCCCATGGCACCGCCCGTTTCCAGATGCCATCTGGACCCTTGGGCACGTTCGACACAAATAATGCTGTTCGATTGCGATAGCACCAGATGGATTCTGGAATAGCCCGAAGTGACTAGTCACTGGGCCGAGCGGCCTGATCAGCCGCTGGCGGCCGCCATGTCGTCGTCGAGTTGGGCGATGAGCTTGGCGATCCGACCGGTGCAGGTCTCGTCGGCGGCGGGCGGCATGACCTCCACGAGACGGTGGGCGAGGGCGAGGAAGGCCCTGCCGGCGGGCCCCGGTTCCGCATCCAGCACCACCGGCTCTCCCTCGTCGCCGCCGCGCACCACCGCCGCATCGAGGGGAATCTGGCCGAGCAGGGGAGCGTTGATGGTCTCCGCCAGTTCCGATCCTCCGCCCGTTCCGAACAGGTCGTAGCGTTCGCCGTGGGCGCATTCGAATCCGGACATGTTCTCGATCACCCCGACGATCGGCATGTGCGAGCGGCGCGCCATGTCGGCGACTCGGACTGCCACCTTCTGAGCGGCTTTCTGCGGTGTCGTGATCACCAGCATCTCGGCCTGCGGCAAGAGGCGGGCGAGAGCCATCTGGACGTCACCGGTGCCCGGGGGCAGGTCGATGACGAGATAGTCGAGGTCGCCCCATTCCACCTGAGTGAGGAACTGCTCGACCGCCTTGGAGAGCATCAGGCCGCGCCACATCAGTGCCGTCTCTTCGGATTCGATGATCAACCCGGTGGAGACGACCGAGATGCCGTGAGCGATGGCGGGTTGGATGAGGCGGGTTTCGTCGTCGGCGGTTAGCGGGCCCTGGGCGCCCAACATCCGGGGAATCGAGAACCCCCAGATGTCAGCGTCGAGGAGGCCGACCTCGAAACCCCGAGAGCGGAGGGCGAGCGCCAGGTTCACGCTCACCGAAGACTTGCCGACCCCTCCCTTTCCGGAAGCGACAGCCACCACGCGGGTGGTGGGAGCGACGTTGGTCGGCTGGGCGTTCTCTCTCGCCCAGCGCCGGGCCCGGCTCATCAGCTCGGCCCGTTGCGTCTTGGTCATAGCCGTGGTGTTCACGACCACGTCGGTGATCCCGGGCATGCCCTTGATGCGGCGCACCGTGTCGTTCTCTATCTGGTTGCGCATCGGGCACTCGGCGATGGTGAGGGCGATTCCGATCGTGGCCACGCCGCGTTCGTCCACGTCGACCGAAGTGACCATGCCCAGATCGACGATGTTGCCGCCCAGTTCGGGGTCGTTCACCCCTTCGAGCGCCTTGTAGATCTCTTCGGCGGTAGCCATCTCTCCTCGGGGAGTGGGATTTCCACGATATCCCTTATACTTGGGCACCGGGAACCGACCTCTATCCGCGAGCGCACACTCATGACCCAACTCCTGTCCATCAAGTCGAACCGGCCCCAGAAGACCGTGATGCTGACCGACGCCGCTGTCGCCAAGGTCGGTGAACTGCTGGCGGCCGAGAACGAGCCCGGTCTGGCGTTGCGGATGGCCGTGCGCCCCGGCGGTTGCTCGGGGTTTTCCTACGAGCTCTTCTTCGACAGCCAGATCGACGACACCGACATCGTCGAGGAGTTCGGCGACGTGCGGGTGGTCGTGGACCCGCAGTCGGCGGAGATGCTGCGCGGTTCGACGCTCGACTTCAGCGATGGCCTGATGGGTGCGGGGTTCTCGATCGACAACCCCAACGTCTCCCGCACCTGCGGCTGCGGCAACAGCTTCTCCTAGTCGGCACTCGGCAGCGCCAACCCACGACGCTGGTCACGCGGTCTTCGGTCCCGGACTGCAGGCGTATCGCGTCAGCTTCGGCTGCCACCTACCACGTACCGCTGCCGTGTGCCGACTGACGACTGCCGTCTGCCGGTTAGCCTTTGGCTCAGTCCCAAAGGAGGCTTCTACCCGTGCCCGAGATCCTCGATACCCCATCGGCACCGGCGGCGATCGGGCCGTATTCGGTAGCGGTGGAGGCGGGAGGATTCGTGTTCCTGTCCGGTCAGGTCGCCTTCGACCCGCAGACCGGAGAACGTGCCCCCGACGACATCGAGGCCCAAACGCGACGTGTCCTCGACAACATCGGATTGATCCTCGGTGACGTCGGCTTGGGATACAAGGACGTGGTCAAGACAACGATCTTCCTCGCTGACATCGCCGACTACCCGAAGGTGAACGAGATCTACGCCGACTACTTCGGTGAACACCCGCCCGCCAGGTCGGCCGTCCAGGCCGGGGCCCTCCCTGGCGGGTTTCTGATAGAGATCGAAGTAGTCGCCGCCAAACGCGCTACAGAGGAGAGTCGATGAGCGAGATATTGGAAGCTTTCGATCTCGCCACAGACGACACCGTCGCCGGTGTCTCTATCGCTGGTGAGTGGCGGCAGGGAAGCGGGGGCGTCGTCGAGATCCCCAACCCCACGACCGGGGAGGTGCTGGCCCGGGTGAGCCTCGCCGGCCCCGACGACTACGAGGCGGCGGTGTCGTCTTCGGTGGAGGCGTTCCAGCGGTGGCGGACCTTGCCCGCTCCCCGGCGGGGCGAGTACGTGCGTCAGATCGGCAACGCCCTGCGTGACCGGCGAGAAGAGCTGGGTGCCCTCGTCAGCCTCGAGGTGGGCAAGATCCTTCCGGAAGGAATCGGCGAGGTCCAGGAGATGATCGACATCTGCGACTTCGCCGTCGGTCTGTCGCGGCAGCTCTACGGCAAGACGATGGCTTCGGAGCGTCCCAATCACCGGATGTACGAGCAGTGGCATCCGCTCGGCCCTATCGGAGTCATCACCGCCTTCAACTTCCCGGTGGCGGTGTGGTCGTGGAATGCCGCCATCGCCGCGGTCTGCGGCGACCCGATCCTGTGGAAGCCGTCGGAGCGGACGCCGCTGACCGCGGTGGCGGTGACTCGCATCTGCAACGAGGTGATGTCCGGCAGTGGCTATGAGGGTGTGTTCAACCTGGTGGCGGGCACCGGGGACGTGGTAGGTGAGGCCATGGTCAACGACCGGCGCCTCCCGCTGATCTCGGCTACCGGGTCGACCCGGATGGGCAAGATCGTCGGTCCCAAGGTCGCCGCTCGCATGGGTCGCACGGTCCTCGAGCTCGGTGGCAACAACGCCATCATCGTGATGGACGACGCCGACCTCGAGCTGGCGATCCGCGCCGTCCTCTTCGCTGCGGTGGGCACTGCCGGTCAGCGTTGCACCACCCTGCGTCGTCTGCTCGTCCATCGTGCGATCGCCGACAAGTTCGTCGACCGCCTGAAGGACGCCTACAGCCAGGTTCGGATCGGCGACCCGCTCGAGGAAGGGACCCTGATGGGGCCGCTGGTCAGCCAGGCGGCAGTGGAGCAGATGATGGAGGCGCTGGAGACCGCTCGGGACCAGGGCGCCCAGGTCGTCTACGGCGGCAAGGCGCTGGACCGGCCCGGGTACTTCGTCGAGCCCACGATCGCCCGCATCGGCAAGGACGCCGCGATCGTCCAGGAGGAGACGTTCGCCCCGATCCTGTGGGTCATCGAGTTCGACACGCTCGATGAGGCGATCGAGATCCAGAACGGCGTGGCCCAGGGCCTGTCGTCGGCGATCTTCACGCAGTCCCTCAAGAACGCCGAGCGGTTCCTTTCGGCCACCGGCTCCGACTGCGGAATCGCCAACGTGAACATCGGCACCTCGGGCGCCGAGATCGGCGGCGCCTTCGGCGGTGAGAAAGACACCGGCGGCGGCCGCGAAGCCGGATCCGACTCCTGGAAGGCGTACATGCGCCGTCAGACCACCACGATCAACTGGGGCGACGACCTGCCCCTCGCCCAGGGGATCGAGTTCGGGTGAGTGACCACGCCGACGACTCCTTCAGGCGAGCGCTGGAGGCCGTCGTCGGCGTGGTCTTCACCGAGGGCAACTCCGTTACGCGTCTTCGCAACGGAGTCGAGATCTTCCCCGCCATGCTGCGGGCGGTTCGGCTCGCCCAAAAGCGCATCGACTTCGTCACCTATGTGTACTGGACGGGCGACATCGCCCGGCAGATGGCGCACGCTCTGGCCGAGCGGGCCCGGAGCGGTGTCGAGGTGCGTGTCTTGCTCGATGCCGTCGGCGCCCAGCCGATGTCCCAGGAGCTGATCGAAATCATGACCAGTTCGGGGGTGGAGCTGCGGTGGTTCCGTCCGCCCGCCCGTTGGAAGGTGTGGGAGATCGATCACCGCACCCACCGAAAGATCCTGGTCGTGGACAACGCGTTCGCGTTCACCGGCGGAGTGGGAGTGGCCGAGGAGTGGGACGGAGACGCGCGCAACGAAAACGAATGGCGGGACACCCACTTCCAGATCGAAGGTCCAGCCGTCGACCCGCTCCGGGCGGCGTTCCTGAGCGACTGGCGGGACGCCGGCGGTCGGATGTTCACCGACCAGGAGATCCCCGAACGTCCCGCCAGAGCTGGAGACACCCTCGTCGGCGTGGTAGACGCCTCCGCCCAGATCCAGATGAACAGCGCCGGAAGGGCCTTCGAGACGATCATCTCCCTGGCGCGGGAGCGGCTGTGGATCGGTACGCCGTACTTCAATCCCTCCGAGCGGCTGGCGGGGCTCCTGATCGAGGCGGCCCAGCGCGGCGTCGAGGTGCGGGTGACGATCCCGGGCCCTCACATCGACAAGCGGGTCTCGCTCCTGTCGGCGGAGGAACAGGCGGGCCGCCTCCTCGACGCCGGCGTGATCCTCCACCGGTTCCAGCCGGCGATGTACCACGTCAAACAGGTCATCGCCGATGGCTCGCTTGTGATGTTCGGGTCGGTGAACTTCAACGCCCGCTCGGTCTACAAAGACGAAGAAGTAGGCGTGGTGGCGATCGACCCGGACTTGAACGAGGTGCTGGCCAACGACTATCTAGCCGACATCGACCGGTCCGACACGGTCCATGACCGGGACCAACTCGAGAGGTCGTGGGCGCAAGCGACGGCCGCCAAGGCACTCAAGCCGCTGGAAAGCGAGATGTGATGGACGCCAGAGAGTGGGACGAGAAGTATTCGGAGAAGCCTCTTCTGTGGTCGGCCGACCCGAACCAGTTCGTGGCCGAGGAGGTGTCTCGCCTGCGGCCCGGAAAGGCGCTGGACCTCGCCTGCGGGGAGGGTCGCAATGCAGTGTGGATGGCCGAGCAGGGATGGGACGTGACCGGAATCGACTTCTCGGGCGTCGCCATCAACCGGGCTCGGGGTATGGCGATGGAGCGAGGCGTCGAAGTGCGATTCGTCGATGCCGACATCTTCGAGTGGGAGCCACGCCACGCCTTCGACCTGGTGCTGGTCGCCTATGTGCACTTCCCCGACCCCGACCGCACCCGGATGATGGAGAAGGCACGATCGTGGGTGGCGCCGGGAGGACATCTCCTTCTCATCGGCCACGACGTGGCGACCCTGGGTGTGAGCGGACCGCCCGACCCCGAAGTCCTATGGGACCCCGAAACGGCGAAGCGGCACGCCGGCGACTTGGAGGTCGTGTTCGCCGAGAGCCGGCCGCGAGAGACCGACACGGGAGAGACGGCTCTCGACACCGTCATGCTGGCGAGAAGACCGGAGTGAGCTAGACCTGGGCCAACGCCTGATCGAGATCGGCGATCAGGTCCTCGACGTCCTCCAAACCGACCGACAACCGGACGAGGCCGTCGGTGATGCCGGCCTTTGCTCGTTTCTCCGGCGGCACCGAGGCGTGGGTCATCGTCACCGGATGGGTGATGATCGACTCGACCGCGCCCAGGTTCTCGGCGAGGGACCAGAGGCGCACCGAGTCCATCAGCTTCTTCCCGGCTTCGACCCCACCCTTCACCTCGAACCAAGCCATCGCCCCGAACCCGGTCGCTTGCTTGCGGGCGAGTTCGTGACCGGGGAAAGAGGGAAGCCCGGGGTAGCCGACCCGCTCGACCTTCGGGTGGGACTCCAGCCACGTGGCCACTTCCATGGCGTTCGCCGACTGACGATCCATCCTCTCCGAGAGGGTCTTCACGCCTTGGAGAGTGAGCCAGGCCACCATCGGTGACATCACGAGTCCGGCTGAGATCCGGGCGAAGGCGATCCTTTCCTGCAACTCGGGGTCGTTGACGACGACAGCTCCGCCGAGGGTGGCGTTGTGGCCGTCGAGGTACTTCGTCGTCGAGTGGATGATGACGTCGCACCCCAACTCGAAAGGGCGCTGGAAGTAGGGAGTGAGGAACGTGTTGTCGGTCACGTGGAGGACCCCTGCCTCCTGGGTGATCTCAGAGACGCCTGCCAGGTCTGTGATCTTCAGCGTGGGGTTGGCCGGCGTCTCTGTGAACACGAACCGCGTGTTGGGCCGAATCGCCGCCCGGACCGAGTCGAGGTCGGAAGCGTCCACGAAATCGACCTCGACTCCGAACTTGCGCAGGAATCGATCGGCGAATCGGTAGGTTCCCCCGTACACGACATCGGCGATCACCACGTGGTCCCCGCCCTCGAGCAGGGCGAGCATCACGGCGACGGTCGCCGCCATGCCCGACCCGTAGGCGGTGGCGTCGAGCCCGCCCTCCAGCTTGGCGATCTTCTCCTCGAAGGCGCGGACGGTGGGATTGCCCCCGCGGGCGTAGCTGTAGCCCTTCGACATGTACTCGTCGACCGAGTCCTGCACGAACGTGGTCGATTGGTGGATCGGGGTGAGGATCGCTCCGGTCACCGGGTCGGGCGTGACGCCGGCGTGGATCTGGTCGGTACGGAAACCCATGTGCCCAATTGTGGCACCGCTTCCGAAGATCCCGTTAGTGGGTTCAGCCGAAGCGGTAGCCGACCGAGCGAACCGTCGTGATCCAGGACGCCCGTTCCTCGCCGAGTTTGGCGCGTACCCGCCGGATGTGGACGTCGACGGTTCGGGCGCCGCCGTAGTAGTCGTACCCCCACACCTTCGAGAGGAGCTGCTGGCGGCTCCATACCCGGCCCGGGTTCTCGACCAGGAACCGCAGCAGTTCGTATTCCATGTAGGTGAGGTCGATCGGCGCGCCCCCGAGGGTCGCCTGGTAGGTGAGCGGGTTCAGTTCCAGGTCCTTGAAGCGAAGGATCTCCTCGGTCTCGTTGGACGTGGCGTGGCGGCGCAGTCTCACACCGAGCTCCACGGGATCGAGCGGCTCGAGGACGAAGTCGGTGACGCCCTTCGCCCGTTCGATCAGCGGGAGGGAGGCGCGGTCGGCGACGACCAGCACGGGAAGGCCCACGTCGTCGACGACCGGCTCCAGCTGTCGCAGCCGGCGCATCGGCTCGTCGCCGAGCTCGAGGACGAGCAGCGACATCTCACCCAGCTCCGTGGTGACCAGGTCGTCGACCCGGTGGACTTCCGCTCCCGCCAACGCGACCGCTTCCGCTACGGCTTCGGAGCAGTCGGCGGGGAAGACGGCTACCTGCATCTATCGACTCACAAGATCGGCAGGTAGGTCTCGAGCTCGTAGCGGGAAACGTGCTGCTGGTACCGCTCCCACTCCTTGCGCTTGTTGCGGAGGAACCAGTCGAAGACGTGTTCGCCGAGTGACTCGGCGACGAGCTCGGAGCGCTCCATGGCCTCCAGAGCCTCCGACAGGCTCTCAGGTAGGCGGTCGATCCCGGCGGCGGCCCGTTCGGCGGGCGTCATCTGGAACACGTTGTCGGCCACCTCGGGAGGCAGGTCGTAGCCCTCCTCGATGCCCTTGAGGCCGGCGGCGAGTATCACCGACAGCGCCAGGTACGGGTTGGCGGCGGCATCGGGCGAGCGGTACTCGATGCGCGTGCTCGAAGACTTGCCCTTCTTGGGGGTTGGCACCCGGATTAGAGCCGACTGGTTGTTGCGGGCCCAGGAGATGTAGATGGGGGCGTCGAATCCGCCGACCAAGCGCTTGTACGAGTTGACCCACTGGTTGGTCACCGCCGTGATCTCCCGGGCGTGTCGCAGCAGCCCGGAGATGAACGCCGTCGCCGTCTCCGACAGCCCGCTGGGGCTGGCCTGGTCGTGGAAGGCGTTCTTGTCGCCCTCGAAGAGCGACATGTGGAGGTGCATTCCCGACCCCTCATGGCCTTCGAGTGGCTTGGGCATGAAGGTGGCGTAGATCCCGTGCTGGAGTGCCATCTCTTTCACGGTGAGGCGGAACGTCATGATGTTGTCCGCCATCGTGAGGGCGTCGGTGTAGCGGACGATGATCTCGTGCTGCGACGGAGCCACCTCGTGGTGGCTGTGCTCAACCGGGATGCCCATCATCTCCAAGGCGTTGATGGTGCTGCGGCGGTACTCCTGGGCGACGTCGAGGGGGGTCAGGTCGAAGTATCCGCCCCGGTCGAGAACCTTCGGCTCCGGCCCGGAGTCCTCGAAGTAGAAGAACTCGAGCTCGGGGGCGACATAGAACGTGTACCCGAGGGCGGCCGCCTTGTCGAGATTGCGCTTCAGCACCTGGCGGGGGTCGCCGAAGAACGGCTCCCCGTCGGGGGTGTATATGTCGCAGAACATGCGGGCGACCTGCTGTTCCTTGCGCCACGGGAGCACGGCGAAGGTCGACGGGTCGGGGCGGGCCAGCATGTCGGCCTCCTGCACCCGGGCGTATCCGTCGATGGCCGACCCGTCGAAGGTCATGCCCTCCTCGAAAGCCACTTCGAGCTCGGCCGGGCTGATCGAGACTGACTTCAAGAAACCCTGGACGTCGGTGAACCAGAGGCGGATGAAGCGAATGCCTCGCTCTTCGACGGTGCGGAGGACGTAGTCGGCTTGTTTGGTCATGAGCTCACGCGGTGGGGAAGTGGACCACATTATGCGGTTTCGACCGTCCCGCCGTCACTCAGAGAAGTGAACACGCCGACGACGGTTCCGATCAGGGCGACTCCGACCACCGAGAGGATGCCTATGGGGAGGCTGGTCGCCTCCGTCACGGCGGCTACGGCGGCTGGTCCGGCCATGAACCCGACGCGGCTGCCCAGGGTCAGGGCGGCGAGACCGGAGCCCTCGGCGAAGCCTCGGTGCGACCCGGCCAGGCGGTAGAGGAGCGGGAACACGACCGCCACGCCGAGCCCCCAGAGCACGAAGGCGGCGAGAGCGACGGGCTGGGAGTCGGTCGTCACCAGCCCGACGAGGCTGGCGGCGACCAGCGCCAGACCGCCGTACATGGACCGATCGATGCCGATGCGGTCGACTACTCGGTCGCCTGCCAGCCTCCCGACGAGCATGCCGCCACTGAGGGCGATGAAGGCGGTCCCGGCGGAACTGGCCGCCACTCTTGCAACGTCGGTGAGAAAGATCGTTCCCCAATCGTGGGGAACGCCCTCCACGAGGGCAACCGCCCCTCCGAGGGCGCCGATCGAAAGAGCGAGTCGTACCCTCGGTCTGGTGCGGGGCGTTCGCTCCGTGGGGGGCAGGGTGGTGGAGGCCCACGCCAGCGCCAGGATGCTGGCGCCGGCAACGACGGCGAGATGGATGGGCAGATCGATGCCCAGAGCGGCGGCGGCCGTGGCGATCGCTCCTCCGCCGAGCGATCCCAGGCTCCACAGCCCGTGGAGCCGGGTGAAGATAGACCGGCCCCGCGCCATCTGGGCGCGTACGGCGAGGGCGTTCATGCCGACGTCGGCGACCGAGTCGGCGATCGCCGCCACCCCGATGACCGATCCCAGCAGCACCGCACCCGGGGCGACCCCGATCAGGGGCAGCAGCAGGCAAAGGACTACGGCCGGCCAGATGGCGGCCCGGCGCGGGCCCAGGCGGCCCACCAGAGCGCCGCTCGTGGCGGAGCCCACCAGTCCCCCGATGCCGCTCACGGTCAGAACCACACCGATGGTGGCGATGTCCAGACCGGCGCGGTCGCGGATTTCGGGCAGGCGCGGCAGCCAACTGCCGAAAGACATTCCATTGACCAGAAACAACACGGCGATCCCGGTCAAGGATCGCCGTGTCCAAGTCTGCGTCGACAAGCCGGTCAGCCGGTCCGTCTCCGCCTTTCCGCCAGCCACCGACGGCGGAGGCGCTTTCGCTCGTCCGAGGTCAGGCCACCCCAGATGCCGTCGCGCTGGTTCGCTTCCAGGGCGTAGAGCAGGCAGTCGTCGCGTACCTCACACCGGGCGCAGACCTCTTTGGCCTGGCGGATCTGGATCTCAGCCGGACCGGTCTCGCCGGCCGGAAAGAACAGATCGGTGGGGTAGTCGCGGCACTCGGCGCGCTCCCGCCAGTCCGTACTGATTTCGAGTTCAAGGAGTCGAGTTTCCACGGGATTCCACCTTAAGGGGAATTAGCGTTAAATTCAACCAAAATGTCCAAATTCTTCACTCTCCACGAAGCAGCCGAACGGCTCGGAGTGCACTACATGACCGTCTACCGGTACGTGCGCCTCGGGCAGCTGGCTGCTCGTAAGGAGGGTGGAACTTGGCGGGTCGCCGAAAGCGACCTCGAACTGTTCCAACGAGGCAACGGTAGCGACGCCGGCGAGCCTGTGTCCAGGAGGTCGGCGCCCTGGAGCGAACGCCTCAGCAATCGTCTGCTGGAGGGGGACGCCACGGGAGCGTGGAAGGTGGTGGAGGGAGCCTTGACCGCCGGGTTGGAGCCGCTCGACATCTATTGCGACGTCATCGTCCCGGCGCTGAGGCGGATCGGTTCGGCCTGGGAGAATGGGGAGATCGGCATCGCCGACGAACACCTCGCCACCATGCTCGTTGCCCGGTTGGTGGGCCGCCTCGGGCCTTCCTTCAATCGCCGCGGCCGACGCAAGGGCGTCGTGGTCGTCGCCGGCCCCCAAGGCGAGCGGCACACGTTGAGCCTGGCGATGGCCGCCGATGCCCTCCGGGCCGGCGGCTACTCGGTCCTCGAGTTCGGGTCGGACATGCCGATACCGGAATTCGAGCGGCAACTGAAGGCATGGCTGCCGCTGAAGGGTGTCTGCGTGGGGGTGCTCAACGGCCAGGCGCTCGACGCCGCCCGCCAGATGGTGGCCGCCGCCCGCCGCGTGGTCGGGCCGACGGTGCCAGTGATCATGGGTGGCGGGGCCATCCCCGACGAGGACCACGCCATCCGCCTGGGTGGTGATCGCTGGGCCGATCTACGCTCGATCTCCGACGCGGTGGAGGCAGGCCGTCACCCCGCCATCGCCGTTTCGGTGTGAGAAGCGCTTAGCGCTAATTGATTTGGGAGCGCCGCTCCATCGACGTTTGAAAAAGGAAGCCGGGTGGCCGGCGAGCGGCCACCCGGCTCTCAGATCAGGGAAGCCAGGCGCTCCAGACGTCCTCGTTGGCGTCGACCCACTCCCGGGCCACTTCTGCCGGCTCCCGCTGCTCGGTCTCCACGGCCGGCAGCATCGACAGCTGGTCCTCGGTGGTGATCGTGAAGTTGTTGAGGAACTGCCAGACCTCGGGGTCCTTCTCCTCCAACATCGCCGACGCCGCCTTGAACAGCACGTCTTCGGGATAGTCGCAGTCGATCTCCTCGGGCACCTCGTAGCACTCGTCGGAGTACGGCGGCAGCGTGACGTTCACGAGCTCGTACTCGGCCACCGCCGCGGTCGGAGTCCACCAATACATGAGGATCGGCTCCTGGGCGGCGTACCGGGCGGACAGCTCGGCGATCGTCGCCGGCTCCGAACCCGAGAACACCACCTGGAACGGCAGTTCGAGGTTGGCGATGATCGCCTCGTCGTACTGGGAGTACGACGGGTCGGTGCCGAGGAACCGCCCCAAGTCGCCAGTTTCGGCCGTGGCGAACATCTTCGCCACCTCGGGATCCTTGTAGCCCTCCCATGTCGCCAAATCGGGGTTCTCGTCGATGACGTACTTGGGAACGAACCACCCGATCTTGCCGACCGCGCCGAGTTCGCCGATGTTGGCGACGGAGCCATCGTCGAAGAAGGCCTGCTCGTCGGCGGTGACGCCGGACGGCCAGATCTCGAGGGCCGCGTCCAGGGTGCCGTCGGACATGCCGGTGAACATCGTGTTCTCGTCGATCGCCACGATCTCCACCGGGTTGCCCAGGTTCTCTTCGATGAGGATCTTGGCTATCTCGACGTTCAGCGACGAGGCCGTCCACGGATTGACGGCCAGCGAGATCGTCGGCCCGTCTCCGCCTCCTCCGCCCCCGCCACCGGTGGTCGTTTCAGTTGTGTCGCCCGCGTCGCCCGTGTCGGTCGCGGCGGTTCCATCGCCGCCACCGCACGCGGCGAGCACGATGGCGACCACGGCTAGCAGCGCCATCAAGCGCCTGTGCAATCGGTCGTTACCCATCCGCATTTCCCTTCTTTTCCGGCTGCCCCAACCCCCGGCGGGCTACATTACCGAGGGCATGTCTTCCGGGTTGGCTCGTGTCTGAGATTTGTATCGAGGTCGCCGACTGCTGGAAGGTCTTCGGCGGGCGCGACCCAGACAAAGCAATCGAGATGGCGGAGTCCGGGGCGACCCGCGCCGAGATCCTCGAGCGTACGGGCGCAACGGTGGCGGTGCGCAACGTCGCATTCACGGTCAATCGGGGCGAAACCTTCGTAGTCATGGGCCTGTCCGGGAGCGGCAAGTCGACCCTCGTGCGCTGTGTCGCCCGTCTCTCCGACCCCACCAGGGGCAAGATCCTCCTCGACGGGGAGGACCTGACGGCGATGGACGAAGCCACGCTGCGGGAAGTGCGGCGCAAGAAACTGTCGATGGTCTTCCAGCATTTCGGCCTCTTTCCTCATCGGCGCGTGATCGACAACGTCGCCTACGGCCTCGAGGTGCAGGGGATGCCCAAGGCGGAGAGGCGAGCCCGAGCCGAGGAGGTCCTCGCCGTCGTCGGGCTCGAGGGGTGGGGCAACCACTTCCCCCAGCAACTGTCGGGCGGCATGCAGCAGCGGGTCGGCCTCGCCCGGGCGCTCGCCGTCGATCCCGAGGTCCTGTTCTTCGACGAGCCCTTCTCGGCGCTCGACCCTCTGATCCGCCGTGACATGCAGGACGAGTTGATCGGCCTGCAGGAGAGGCTGCAGCGCACGATCGTGTTCATCACCCACGACTTCGCCGAGGCCATCAAGCTGGGCGATCGCATCGCCATCATGAAGGACGGCTCCTTCGACCAGATCGGCACGCCAGCCGAACTGATCGCCAACCCGGCGACCGACTACGTCCGCGAGTTCACAAAGGACGTTCCCAAGCAGAAGGTCGTCACGGCCGGCGCCGTCGCCACCGCCCCGGCATCGCAGGCCGTCAACGGGCGCAGGGTGGCGGCGACCGACACCATCGAACAGATCCTGCCTGCCCTGCTCGACGACCCCTCCCCGATCAGCGTGGTGGACGACGAAGGCCGAGTGCTCGGCTGTGTCGATCGGGAGGCGGTCATCAAGATGCTGGCATCGTGACCGCTTCCACCGCTCGTATCGAGATGGTGACGGGGGCGGAGCGACTGCGCCGTTACGCCCCCTGGGTGATCCTCATCGCAGGCGTGGTGATCCTCCAGATCGCCTATTTCGGCGATTCGTTTCCGCGGACGTGGGACAGGTTGATATCGGGGCCGGTCGACGAGTTCCAGGCCTGGGCGCGGGCGAACCGGCGAACCCATCCGCTGTTCACCTCGTTCTTCACCCCCCTGAGCCGCAGCGTCGGCTGGGCCCTGACGACGATCGAGGACTTCCTGAAGTGGCTTCCCTGGTACGTGATTCCGGGAGCGACGTTCCTCCTCATCGCCCGCACCCGGCGCTACTGGCCAGCCGTCGTGGCGGCGCTGGCCTCGATCTATCCGGGCATCGTCGGGCTGTGGGACGTCACGATGGAGACGCTGGCCCTGATGGCGATCGCCGTCGTCATCTGTCTGATCATCGGCATCCCGTTGGGTGTGGCGGCGGCCTTCTCCCGCCGGCTCGACTCGGCGATGCGCCCGGTGCTGGATGCGATGCAGACGGTGCCTGCTCCCATCTACTTCATTCCGATGGTCTTGTTCCTCGGGATCGGGCGCGTGCCGGCCACGATCGCCACGGTCATCTATGCCCTCCCCCCGATCATTCGGCTGACGGCCCTGGGCATCCGCCACGTCGACAAGCAGGCGGTCGAGGCTTCGACCGTGTTCGGGTCGTCGCGGGCGCAGACGTTGCTCAAGGTCCAGATCCCCCTCGCCATGCCCAGCATCATGACGGGGATCAACCAGACGATCATGATGGCGCTGGGGATAGTCGTCCTCGCCACCCTGCTCGGGGCCGGTGGCCTCGGTCAGGAGGTGATGGACGCTCTCCAGCAGCGCAGCCCGGGCCGGGGGACGGCGGCGGGCCTGGCCATCGTGGCGGTGGCGATGGTGCTCGACCGCATCGGCATCAGCCTCGCCGACACCGATCGCACCCATCACGTGTCGTGGAAGGCGACCACTGTCGGCGTGGGGGCGCTGCTGGTCGCCCTGTTCGCCGGTTTGGCTCTCGGCTGGTCCGACTTCCCGCCGGTCTCGGATGTGTCGATCCTCGCTCCCATCGACCGGGCGGTGATCTGGGCCCGGGACAACCTCTCGTTCATGACGCGGCCTTTCAACGACTTCATGGTGGCCAAGATCCTCGTCCCGGCTCGAGACCTGCTGACGCAGGTGATCGCCTGGCCCGTGCTGATCTTTGCCACGGCATGGGTGTGCTGGCGCATGCGAGGCTGGAAGCTCGCCCTCGTGGCTGCCGCTCTCCTCACCATCGTGGGTCTGATCGGTATGTGGGAGCTTTCGATCATCACACTGACCCAGGTCGTGGCGGGCGTCGTCCTCTCGGTTTTGATCGCCGTGCCGGTCGGGATCTGGGCTGGTCGCAGCCGACGGATAGAGGCGGCCCTCGCCCCCATCCTCGACGCTCTCCAGACGATTCCCTCGTTCGTCTACATCATCCCCGTGGTCATGCTGTTCACGATCAGCGCCGTTCCCGGGATCATCGCCTCCGTGCTGTACGCCATCGTCCCCGGTATCCGACTGACGGCGTTGGGGATTCGCCAGGTATCCACCGAAACTCTGGAGGCTTCGACCGCCTTCGGCGCCACCGGTCGCCAGACACTGTTCGGCGTCAGGATCCCCCTGGCTGCGCCCACGATCATGGCGGGTGTGAACCAGGTGATCATGATGGTGCTGGCGATGGTCATCATCGCGGGACTCGTCGGAGGCGGTGGCCTGGGATTCGAGACCGTTCGCGCCGTCACCCGCACGGAAACGGGCCTGGGGTTCGAGGTGGCGATAGCCGTTGTGACGATGGCGATCATCCTCGACCGGCTCACCCAGGCGGCGGGCGAGAG
Organism: Acidimicrobiia bacterium; assembly: GCA_036380875.1. Taxonomy (GTDB): domain Bacteria; phylum Actinomycetota; class Acidimicrobiia; order Spongiisociales; family ZC4RG35; genus ZC4RG17. The sequence continues at coordinate 13,460 of DASVDX010000101.1, read as the reverse complement.
GCTCCAGCCTCCGTCGGCGTGAAGCATCACGACACCGGGAGACGACCGTGGTGAGAGAAGTCCATCTGTTCATCGGTGGCGAAGAAGTCCCCGCCACCTCGGGTGAGACGTTCGAGTCGATCAACCCCGCAACGGGCGAGGTCGTCGCCGTCGTCGATCAGGCGTCGGAAGCCGACGTCGATCGAGCGGTCGAGTCGGCCCGAGAAGGGTTCGAGACCTGGTCGGCGATGACCGGAGCCGAGCGCGGCCGGATCCTCGACCGAGCCGCCGCCATCTTGCGGGAGCGCAACGACGAATTGGCTCGCCTCGAGGTCATCGACACCGGCAAGCCGATCTCCGAGGCTCTCGAAGTGGACGTGTCGAGCGGCGCCGACTGCGTCGAGTACTTCGCCGGGGCGGCGGCCACTCTCCACGGGCACCACTACGACCTCGGCAAGAACTTCGCCTATACCCGTCGCGAGCCGCTCGGGGTCTGCGCCGGTATCGGGGCGTGGAACTACCCGATCCAGATCGCCTGCTGGAAGTCCGGGCCGGCGTTGGCGTGTGGCAACTCGATGGTCTACAAGCCGGCGGAGCTGACGCCGCTCACTGCCCTCGAACTGGCGAAGGTGTACGTCGAAGCAGGCGTCCCACCGGGAGTCTTCAACGTGGTCCAGGGCGACGCCCGGGTGGGTCGCGCTCTCGTGGCCCATCCCGGCATCGCCAAGGTGTCCCTCACCGGCGAGGTGACCACCGGCAAGACGGTGATGGCCGAGGCGGCCTCCACCCTCAAAGCCGTGACGCTCGAACTCGGAGGGAAGTCGCCGCTGATCGTGTTCGAGGACGCCGACCTCGACAACGCCGTGTCCGGGGCGCTCCTGGGCAACTTCTACACCCAGGGCGAGATCTGCTCCAACGGCACCAGGGTGTACGTCCACGAGTCCGTATATGAAGCGTTCCTGGAGAAGCTCGTCGCCCGGGTCGAGAAGATGACGATCGGCGATCCGCTGGACCCCACGACGGACGTCGGCGCTCTCATCTCCGAGGAGCACATGGAGAAGGTGCTCGGCTACATCGAGCAGGGGAGGCAGGCCGGCGCCCGTCTCGTGGTCGGCGGCGGACGGCCGACAGCGCCGCACCTCGCTGACGGTTTCTTCGTCGAGCCGACGGTCTTCGCCGACTGCCGGGAGGACATGTCGATCGTGCAGGAGGAGATCTTCGGGCCGGTGATGGCGGTGTTGTCGTTCCGGAGCGAAGACGAGGTGGTGGAGCGGGCCAACGACACCCCGTTCGGCCTCGCCGCCGGCATCTTCACTCGGGACATCTCCCGGGCGCACCGGGTGGCGGCTCGTCTCGAGGCGGGCACGATCTGGATCAACACCTACAACATCACACCGATCGAGATGCCGTTCGGCGGTTACAAGCAGTCGGGGATCGGGCGGGAGAACTCGCTCGCCGCCATCGAGCACTACACACAGCTCAAGGCGGTGTACGTGGAGACCGGAGACGTGGAGGCCCCCTACTGATGGAGATCTTCGACTACGTCATCGTCGGCGGTGGCTCGGCTGGGTCGGCGCTCGCCAACCGGCTCTCCGCCGACCCCTCCAACCGGGTGCTGGTGCTCGAGGCCGGCCGCATGGACTGGCGCTGGGACGTCTTCATCCACATGCCGGCAGCGCTGTCGTTCCCGATCGGCTCCCGTTTCTACGACTGGCGGTATGAGTCGGAGCCGGAACCGTTCATGCACGGCCGCCGCATCTACCACGCCCGAGGAAAGGTTCTCGGCGGGTCGTCCTCGATCAACGGGATGATCTTCCAGCGGGGCAACCCCATGGACTACGAGAGATGGGCGAGGGATCCCGGCATGGAGACCTGGGACTACGCCCATTGCCTCCCCTATTTCAAGAAGATGGAGACGTGCCTGGCGGGTGGCGATGACTTCCGGGGGACCGACGGGCCACTGGTCCTCGAGCGCGGCCCCGCCACCAACCCGCTGTTCCAGGCGTTCTTCGAAGCCGTCCAACAAGCCGGGTACGAGTTGACCGATGACGTCAACGGGTATCGCCAGGAGGGCTTCGCCCCCTTCGACCGCAACGTGCACAAGGGCCGACGCCTCAGCGCCGCCCGGGCCTACCTACACCCTGTGATGCATCGGCCCAACCTCGTGGTGCGGACACGGGCGTTCGTCACCCGCATCCGGATGGACGGGCTGCGGGCGACCGGCGTCGACTACACGATCGGCGGACGGGCCGAGTCGGTGGCGGCTAACGAGGTGATTCTCTGTGGCGGCGCCTTCAACTCACCCCATCTGCTCCAGTTGTCGGGCATCGGTGACGCCGACCATCTCAAGTCGGTGGGCGTGGAGCCCATCCACGATCTCCCGGGCGTCGGCCAGAACCTGCAGGACCATCTCGAGGTGTACATCCAGCACGGTTGTGGCCAGCCGGTGTCAGTGGCCCCGTATCTCGCCTGGTGGCGGCGGCCGATCGTCGGCTTGCTGTGGCTCTTCCGAAGAGGGCCGGGCGCCACCAACCACTTCGAGGGCGGCGGGTTCGTGAGGAGCAACGACGATGTCGACTACCCGAACGTCATGTTCCATTTCCTGCCCATCGCCATCCGGTACGACGGGTCACAGCCCGCCGGTGACCACGGCTATCAGGTACACGTCGGGCCGATGTACTCCGACGCCCGCGGCTGGTTGAAGATCCGCTCAGCCGACCCGAGGGAGAAGCCCGCCATCCAGTTCAACTACCTATCCACCGATCAGGACCGCCGGGAGTGGGTGGAGGCGGTGCAGATCGCCCGTCACATCCTCAGCCAGCCTGCCTTGAAACCGTTCGACACGGGGGAGATCTCGCCTGGCCCCGGAGTATCGACGCCGGAAGAGATCCTCGACTGGGTGGCCCGCGACGGCGAGACGGCGCTCCACCCATCGTGCACGTGCCGGATGGGCATCGACGAGATGTCGGTGGTGGATCCCCTCACGATGAAGGTCCACGGGACGGAAGGGCTGCGGGTGGTCGACGCCTCGGTGATGCCCTACGTCACCAACGCCAACATCTACGCCCCAGTGATGATGATCGCCGAGAAGGCAGCGGACCTCATCCTAGGTAACGAGCCGCTGCCTCCACTCGAAGTGGAGTGGTATCGGGCCAAGTAGGTCGTGGCGCCTCGGTTGCCGCTTCGATGTGACCTGCGGATCGGTTGTACCCTGGGCCCATGCCCCGGATCCGCGCCGAGACGATCGCCGAACACAAGGCGCTAACGAGGCGCGAGATCCTCGAAGCAGCCCAGGAACTGATCGAAGAGTTCGGCTCGGCTGACATCTCCTTCGGCGAGATCGCCAGTGCCGTGGGCATCGGCCGGACGACTCTCTACGAGTACTTCGCCGACCGGGACGACGTCATCGCCTCGCTGGTAGAGGAGGAGCTCCCCGGGGTGGTGGCGAGGCTCCTCGCCGGCATCCCCGATCACCTCGGCCCGCCTGAGAGGCTCGCCGAGATCGCCGAGCGCACGGTGCAGTTCGTGGCCACCGACCGGGTGCTGGGCGTGATCCTGCATCGAGAGGTCGGTCGGCTCTCGCAGGAAGCCCAGCAGCGCATCAGGGCCGCCCACGCCGATCTCGTGTCGGGTGTGGCGGCGATATACGCAGCTGGGGTCACCGAGGGATCTCTCCGGGCGATGCCGCCCGACCTGGCAGGACGGTTCATACAGGACACGATGATGTCGGCGGCTCGGGCTGTCATCGCCGCTGCCGATCCGGACGCCCGTCTTCCCGAGATCCTCGCCGCGATGCGGCAATTCCTGCTCCACGGCCTGGCGTCCGCCTGAAACAACCGCCTGAATCGCCGCCGTTCCGCCACAATGTGTTCATGGGCGGCGACCTTCGACCCGATACGTCTTTCGAGATGGGATCAGACCGCTACCTCAACCGTGAGTTGTCGTGGCTGGATTTCAACCGCCGCGTGCTTGCGCTCGCCCAGAATCCGGCGCTCCCTCTGCTCGGTCGGGTGAAGTTCCTCTCCATCTGGGCGTCGAACCTCGACGAGTTCTTCCAGGTCCGGGTAGCGGGACTGAAGGAGCAGGTCGCCCAAAACGTCAGGGCGACGCCACCCGATGGCCTGACCCCGGTCCAGCAGCTGGCCGAGATCAGGAAGGAAGTCATCAGCCAGTACGCCGAGGTCTCGAAGACGTTCCTAACCGATCTGGCACCGGCGCTGTCGCAGGCGGGGATCGTCTTCAGCGACTACGAGACGCTCGATGAGGAGGACCGCGCCTACCTCGACGCCCAGTTCCGCGATCGGGTGTACCCGGTGGTGACACCTCTGGCGGTCGATCCGGCGCACCCGTTCCCCTACATCTCCAACCTGTCGCTGAACCTCGCCATCTTCGTGCGCAACCCCGAAACAGGAGTGACGCGGTTCGCCCGCGTGAAGGTGCCGCCGATACTTCCGCGTTTCGTGGTTCTTCCCGACGGGGAACGGTTCGTCCCGTTGGAGCAGGTGATCGCCGCCCACCTCGAAAGCCTGTTCCCGGGAATGGAGATCCTGAGCCATCACGTGTTCCGGGTCACCCGCAACGCCGACATCGAGATCGAAGAGGAGGAGGGCGGCGACCTCCTGCTGATGATGGAGTCGGAGTTGACCCGACGTCGGTTCGGGCACATGGTCCGACTCGAGATCAACCCCGACATGCCCGCGGAGGTCCTCGACCTCCTGATGCGGGAGATGGGCGCCGAGGAGGCCGACGTCTATCCCGTCGAGGGTCCCATCGACCTTTCTGGCTTGTCGGCCATTGCCGCCCTCGATCGGCCCGGACTCGACTACGAGCCGTGGCACTGGCTGACACCTATGCGGCTGCAGCCGGTGGAGGGGGATGCGCCGGACATCTTCGAGGTGATCCGCGACGGTGACCTCCTCGTCCACCACCCTTACGACTCGTTCACCACCTCGGTCGAGGCGTTCATCGAGCAGGCGGCCCGGGACGACAACGTCTTGGCCATCAAGATCACCCTGTATCGGACCTCGAAGCACAGCCCGATCATGCGTTCGCTGATCGAGGCCGCCGAGTCGGGCAAGCAGGTCGTGGCCCTGGTCGAGTTGAAGGCTCGCTTCGACGAGGAGCGCAACATCGAGTGGGCGCAGCGCCTGGAGGACGCCGGTGTCCACGTCATGTACGGGGTGGTCGGTCTCAAGACCCACTCGAAGGTGGCGCTGGTGGTCCGCGACGAGGACGGCGTGATCCGGCGGTACGCCCACATCGGAACCGGCAACTACAACGACACGACCGCCCGGATCTACGAGGACCTGGGCCTGTTCACCTGCAAGAACGAGGTCGGCGCCGACCTGTCGGATCTGTTCAACTTCCTCACCGGGTACTCCCGCCAGACCCGATACCGGGCGCTGAGCGTTTCTCCGGGTGGGATTCGCCGCCGCATGCTCGAGTTGATCGAGGCAGAGGCCGCCCAGAAGGACGGGCACATCACGATGAAGATGAATGCCTTGGTCGACGCCGAGATGATCGACGCCTTGTATGCGGCATCACAGGCCGGCACGCGGATCGATCTCATCGTCCGTGGGATTTGCTGTCTCCGTCCTGGCGTGCCCGGACTGTCGGAGAACGTCACCGTCCGCTCGATCGTCGGGCGTTACCTGGAGCACTCTCGCATCTACCGCTTCGGCGCCCGGGGCCGGACACGCACGTACTACATCGGTTCGGCCGATCTCATGCCCCGCAATCTCGACCGCCGCGTCGAGGTGCTGGCTCCTGTCACCGACACCGCATCACAGTTCCGTCTCGACGAGATCCTCGACGTGCTGTTGGCCGATGACGCTCTCGCCTGGGAGTTGCGGCCGGACGGCACCTGGGTGCGGGTGCCCGAGATCCACGGGATCAACGCCCACGACACCCTCCAAGACCTGGCCACCGCCCGCTCCCGCGTCTCCTGACGCCCCGGAAAGGTTCATCTCCCGTTCACCTCGGGCTCCGATTCGGGTCAAGCGCGGTCCCTACCTTGGCGGATGATCACCCCGAACCAGGAGACAGGACCGAATGAGTCTGCGATCCATGGCGGCGCTGGCCGCTCTCCCGCTCCTCTTGGTGGCGTGCCGGGCGCCGGCTCCTCCCACCACCACCGTGGGCGGGCAGGCGATCGACACCACCGCCGACACCGTTGCCTCGACGTCGACTGAGCCTCCGGGCGAACAGACCGACTCCGTGGGGACCTCGCAGTGGGGGCTTCCTCTCATCGACCCCATCGACGTGGATCCCTCCGTCGATGTCAGCATCGCCGGGTCGTCGACGGTGTTCCCTCTGTCCACGGCCATCCTCACCCGGTGGATCGACGAAGGCGGCCCCGAGTACTCGATCGACTCGATCGGGTCTGGCGGCGGATTCGATCGGTTCTGCTCGGAGGCGGCCACGGACATCGCCAACGCCAGTCGGCCGATCGACGAAGAGGAAGTCGCCGCCTGTGAGGGCAACGGCCGCACCCCGCTCGAGATCCGGGTGGGCAGCGACGCCCTGTCCCTCGTCATCAGCCCTGGCAACTACTTCGCGCAGGAACTGACCCTCGAAGAGGTCGCCACGGCCTTTTCGCTCACCGACCCCAAAGCCACCTGGGCCGACCTCAACCCGGATTTCCCGGCGCATCCCATCCAGCTGTTCTCTCCCGGGGCCGACTCGGGGACCTTCGACTACTTCTTCGAGGTGGTCTGGCCCGACCTGTACGAGGCGGGTGAGGCTTCGCCCATCCTGTCGTCGATCGCCGAGATCGTGGGCGAGGACGACAACCTCACCGTCACCGGCGTGGCCGAAGATGGGTGTACCGAAGGCGATCTCACCACCACCTGCGCCGTCGGCTACTTCGGCTACGCCTACTACCAGGAGAACGCCGACCGCCTGCGGACCGTGGCGGTCGAGGGAGTACAGCCGTCTGCCGAGAGCGTCGACGACGGCACGTACCCGATCTCCCGTCCGCTGTTCATGTACACCGCCCCATCCGTCATCGAGGAGAAGCCACAGGTGGCGGAGTTCATCGCCTACTACCTGAACAACGTCAACGACGCCATCAGCGACGTCGGCTACTTCCCCGCTCCCGACGATGCCCTTCAGGGGGCGGCCGACGCCATCGCCGAAGCTGCCGGGTGGTGAGCTCATCCTTCTCGGCTCACTGATCGGCGATCTCGGAGGTGGGGCCGGACGCGAGAACCGCCCCAGCTCCCACACCTACGCTTGGAAGGACGAATGAGCATCGAAGGGACGGCACCCAACCCGTTCCGCCGGCGGGCCCGGCCCGGCGAGCTGCTGATCCAGGGTTTCCTGTTCGTTTGCGGGGCTCTTTCGGTGGCGACCACCATCGGCATCCTCTACGAGCTCGGCAAGGAGTCGTACCTCTTCTTCGCCGACGAACGGGTTTCGGTCCTCGACTTCCTGACGTCCACCGTGTGGCAGCCCCAGGCGGGACGTTTCGGCATCTGGCCCCTGGTCTTGGGCACGCTGATGATCAGTTCCATCGCCATGCTCGTCGCCGGACCGCTCGGCCTGCTGTCGGCGATCTACCTGTCGGAGTACGCCAGTCCGCGTGTCCGCGGCTTCTTCAAGCCGGTGCTGGAGGTACTGGTAGGTATCCCCACGGTGGTGTACGGCTTCTTTGCCCTCACGTTCATGACCCCGTTGCTCCGCTCGATCTTCGGCGCCAACGTGGTCGGGTTCTTCAACGTCGCGTCTGCCGGGATCGTGGTGGGGATCCTGATCCTCCCCCTCATCTCCTCGTTGGCCGAGGACGCCTTGTCGGCTGTGCCCGACTCCCTGCGGCAGGCGGCCTACGGCCTCGGAGCTTCGAAGCTCGATGTCTCCCTACGCGTCGTGCTTCCGGCCGCCCTGTCCGGTATCGCCGCCGGCTTCGTGGTCGCGCTGTCGAGGGCGGTCGGCGAGACGATGGTCGTGACCCTGGCGGCGGGGGCGGCACCGCGCAACTTCGTGCTTGGAGAGGACTCGTTGTTCGGATATGTCCTCAACCCGTTCCAGTCGGCCCAGGCGATGACCGGCTACATCGCCATCACGGCCAGCGGTGACCTCAGCTACAACAGCATCGACTACAACTCGATCTTCGCCGTCGGGCTCACGCTGTTCTTCATGACCCTCGGCTTGAACTGGCTCAGCCGGCGCTTCGTCCAGCGCTTCCGCCAGGAGTACGAATGAGCGTCGAGGCACCTCTCCGCCAGGACGAACTGTTCCCCACCGAAGTCGAGTACCGAAAACTCCTCGACCGGCGCACCCGACGGGCGCGGGTCTTTCAGGTCCTCTGCCTGCTCGCCCTCACCACAGCCGTTGTCGCGTTGGCCACTCTCATCTACACCATCGTCAACGAGTCGTTTGGCTGGGTGGCGATCGTCAACGCCCGGGAACCGGAAGCGGTGGTTGCCGACCTCGGCTTCGACCCAGCCGAGGTAGCGCTGGCGGAGGTCCCCTACGACGATCTCGTCGACTTGCTCGTTGCCACGATCCCGACCGGAGTCGGAAGGCGCCTGGAGAGGGAGCAGAGGTTCTACGAGGACCGACTTCTCTTCGAGCCGGCGGCCTCCTGGGATGCACTTTGCGCATCGGAGGGCGCTCCGTCGGGGTGCACGGCGCCGTCACGCGACCACGCCAGCGTGCTTGCCCTCGTCCAGGAGCGGGTCATCGTCCCCGATGTGATCGCCTCCTACGACCTCGTGCCGTCCCTCATCGATCCCGACGGTTTCACCCGTCAACTGGAGGAGGGGTTCGCTGCCGGGCGTTTCCCCGACATCGACATCGACCGGGTGCAGATCGAGTGGCGGAACTGGTTCAACCCGACCTTCGTCCGCACGCCGGCGTCTTCTATCCCCGAACTCGCCGGGATCAGGACCGCCATCCTGGGCTCGGCCTGGCTGGTTCTCATCACCATCGGCTTCGCCGTCCCCGTGGGAGTGGGAGCTGCGATCTACCTGGTCGAGTACGCCAAGCCGTCACGGTTCAACAGCTTCATCCAGACCAACATCTACAACCTGGCCGGGGTGCCGTCGATCGTCTACGGCATGCTCGGCCTGGCGATCCTCGTTCGAGCGCTCGAACCGGTCACCTCCGGAGCGGTCTTCGCCGCAGGGGCCGCGCCGTCCGACAACGGACGCACGATCCTCTCCGCCGGCATCACTCTGGGGCTGCTCACGCTGCCCGTGGTCATCATCAGCGCCCAGGAGGCGTTGTCCGCGGTCCCGAACTCGCTGCGCAACGCCGCCCTGGGCATCGGCGCCACTCGGTGGCAGATGGTCCGCAGTCATGTGTTGCCGGCGGCGATGCCAGGGATCCTCACCGGGACGATCCTCGCCGTAGCTCGTGCCATCGGGGAGACGGCGCCGCTGATTCTCGTCGGGGCGGCGAGCTTCATCACCGTCGACCCCACCGGACCGTTCTCGAAGTTCACCGCCCTGCCCATCCAGATCTTCCAGTGGACCTCGTATCCGCAGGAGGAGTTCCGCAACATCGCTGCCGCCGCCAGCCTCGCCCTGCTCCTGCTGCTCCTGCTGCTCAACGCCGGGGCGGTGATCCTCCGCAACCGATACACGAGGATGGCTCGATGGTGAATCCCACTCCGAGCGGCCAGACTACGAGCGAGACGATGGACCGAACACATACCGAAGCGGCGACGCGATCCGCTGCGCCCGTCGACGCGACCGTTGTCGATACCGTGATGCGGATCGAGGACCTCGACGTCTACTACGGGGACTTCCTCGCCGTGAAGGACGTCGACCTCCCGTTCGCCCGACACGAGATCACCGCGCTCATCGGTCCGTCCGGATGCGGCAAGTCCACGGTTCTGCGTTGCCTCAACCGGATGAACGACCTCATCCCCAACGCCAGGGTGGAGGGCAAGGTCTTCTTCAACGACCGCAACATCTACGACCCCGACGTCGACCCGGTCGAGGTGAGGCGGCGCGTGGGAATGGTGTTCCAGAAGCCCAATCCCTTCCCGAAGTCGATCTACGAGAACGTGGCGTGGGGGGCTCGGATCAACGGTTTCAAGGGCAAACGGGGCGAAATGGACGACCTCGTCGAACGAGCCCTCAGGCAGGCAGCCCTGTGGGACGAGGTAAAGGACAAGCTCCACGAATCGGGCTACTCCCTCTCCGGCGGCCAGCAGCAGCGTCTCTGCATCGCCCGGGCGCTCGCTCCGAATCCCGAGGTGCTTCTCATGGACGAGCCGGCCTCTGCCCTCGATCCCATCGCCACGCTGCGCATCGAGGAGCTCATGCTGTCGCTGAAGAACGAGTACACGATCATCATCGTCACGCACAACATGCAGCAGGCCGGACGAGTGTCCGACCGGACGGCCTTCTTCTCCGTCGACGTAGACGAGCGGGGCCAGCGAACAGGCAAGCTGGTGGAGTTCGACTTCACAGACAAGCTGTTCACGTCGCCGAGCCAGAAGGAGACGGAGGACTACATCACCGGGAGGTTCGGCTGATGCCCGAAATCCGCACCGCCTTCCATCAGGAGCTCGAAGACATGGAGCGCACCCTGCTCGGCGTCGCCGACCAGGCCGAGCAGATGGTCCAGAAGGCGGTCGAGGCTTTCACCACCGGCCGACTCGACCTGGCGGACGAGGTCATCGTCGCCGACGAGTCCATCGACGAGACCTACATCGAGATCCACAACCGGTGGATGCAGCTGATGGCCCGCCAGCAACCGCTGGCGAGCGACCTCCGGCTGATGTCGATGCTCCTCCACGTCAACACCACGCTCGAGCGGATGGGGGACCAGACGGTCAACATCGCCAAGCTGACCCGCGCCACCGATGGGCTGCCACGAGTCGACGCCATCGTCGAGCGCATCCAGGAGATGGGCGACCTGGTGCGAGCGATGATCCGCACCGGCATCGAAGCCGTTGTCCGCCGCGACGCCGACGAAGCCCGCCTCCTGCCGGCGATGGACGAACCCGTCGACCGGCTCAATCGCGACATGTACCAGGAGGTGGTGAAGGTCGGGAACGACCCGCGGCAGCTGGAATGGGCCACCAAGGCGATGATGGTGGCCCGCGCCCTGGAACGGGTGGGCGACCAGGTGGTGGACATCGGCGAGCAACTCGTCTTCCTCCTGACGGGCGAGCGGGTCGAGTTCAACGAGGTGGGCCTGGGAGGACTTCCCCAGCGTGAGTGAGCGCCGCCCCGACGAGGTGCTGATCGTCGAGGACGAGGAGCCCCTCGTCGAGTCGCTCCGGTTCGTCCTCGAGACAGAAGGCTTCGCCGTGTCATCCGTGAGCGACGGTCCCTCCGCGTTGCGGGCGGTGCGCGAGAGGAACCCGTCTTTGGTGCTGCTCGACCTGATGCTTCCCGGGATGAATGGGATCGACGTGTGCCGGGAGATACGCCGGGAGTCCGACGTCCCCATCCTCATGGTGACCGCCAAGGACGCAGAGGCCGACCGGGTGCTGGGGCTCGAGATCGGCGCCGATGACTACATCACCAAGCCGTTCTCGACCCGCGAGCTGGTGGCCCGGGTGAGGGCCCATCTCCGTCGTGTCTCGCGTACGGGAACTTTCGCCCGGGCCAACGAGATTCTGAGGGGAGGGGGCATCGAACTCGACATCGACGCCCACGAGGTGCGCGTCGACGGGAGTCCGGTGGAGCTGCGCCCCAAGGAGTTCGAACTGCTCGAGGTCCTCATGCGACGCAAGAACCGACTCGCCTCACGTGAGATGCTCATCGACGAGGTGTGGGGACCGTCGTACTTCGGTGACACGAAGACGTTGGACGTCCACATCAAGCGGCTGCGGACCAAGCTGGAGCAGGACCCTTCCCACCCCCGCCACATCCTCACGGTCCGGGGTCTGGGCTACAAGTTCGTGGACTGACTACGGATAGGACCGGTAGTCGGCGATATTTCCTTCCGGGTCGAGCAAGAAGGCCGTGTCTCCACCGTTGGTCCACACCGATCGGTCGGCACACCAGAACAGCTCGTTCGAGGTGTCGGTGCCGCATCCGCTGCGGACGATCATCGAACCACCGGGCGGGATCTCCGCTTCGGCAGGGAATTGGTAGCGGTTGGACGCCGACTCGTCTTTCAGGACCCAGCCATCGAGTCTCACAGTGTCGGTCCCGGGGTTGACGAGTTCGATCCACTCGTCGTTGAGGTTCTCGTCATCGGGCCCGGCGGCGTCGTAGTTGAAATCACCGATCCGCAGCTCATACTCGCTGGGGCAGGCATCGGGCGACCACATCCCGGCTCCCTCCGCTCGGGCCTCCGCCTCCGCCGTCTCCAGTATCTCCTGGTTCGCCACGTTCGGCTCGTAGCGGTGGGCGATGGCCAGCCCGCGGCGGACGAGGGCTTCGTTGACGAACTCGCCATCCACGTACACGTACCGCAGGAGTCTCCCGAAACCGTCGCGGTCCGATGCGTCGGGGACGAGGCGCACCGGAGAGCCAGAAACGAGATCGTCGAGAGCCTGGGTGGCCTCTTCGGCCAGGCACTCCTCCGGCTCGGGAGCGTTGATGCCGATCAGCCGCACCCGCTCCTCCAGGCCGCCAGAACCCACGACGATCGTGTCCCCGTCGATCACCGAGACCACCGAATGCTCGTCGCTGGCGACGGTCACAACGGGTGGTTCTTCGACGCCGCCGGGGGCGGAACAGGCGGCGAGGAGGGACAGGACGACGGCTGTGGCGCGCCGGGGCATCCGCAGAAACGTAGACACCGGCGCGTCCCTTTCGAAAGATGGTCCGCGAGTCCTATGCAAACCGTCTCGATCTGCGGAGGTCACGGCTATGGTCGGCCTCGCCTGTGGCTGGGAGAAAGGAGAGACATGCGTAGTCGCATCGTCCTCACAGTTCTCGTCGTTGGGATGGTGGGTCTCAGCGGCGTGGCGTTTGCTTCCCACCAGTTCCGTGATGTACCCGACGACCACGTGTTCCACGAGGACATCGAATGGATGCGAGACACCGGTCTGACGAGGGGCTGCAACCCGCCCGCCAACGACCGGTACTGCCCGGACGATCCTGTGACCCGCGGACAGATGGCCGCTTTCTTGCATCGGTTCGCCGATCGCCTCGGGGCTATCGTCGGCGGAGAAGATGGGGAAGGTGGTGTCGGCCCTCAGGGTCCGAAAGGCGAGAAGGGTGACCCCGGTCCGAAGGGGGAGAAGGGCGACAAGGGTGACCCCGGCCCGGAAGGCCCTCCTGGGCAGACGTTGGTCGGTTACGAGATCACTGCCGTCGACCCGGCCTACGGGAGCCTGAACCTGCGGGTCGTAGACGTGCCGGCGGTCGCACAGAACAGCGGCCAGCCCGACCCCTCCGACCCGGCCCTCGTGGATGAGATCGTCATCCCAGAGGACGGCCTGTACCGGATCGAAGGCACCGCCCAGTTCTTCGACTTCGGTGGCGACGCCGGCGGTGCTTTCGGGACCGACATCGAGGACTACGGGGTGGCCCGCGTTTTCCTCAACGACGAGCCGCTCGGCTCCA
>DASVDX010000100.1:0-4702 GCA_036380875.1 Acidimicrobiia bacterium | reverse complement strand
CGAGGGGCTCACCCGGATGGCGATGAACCAGGCGTGGCTGATGGACTTCGACCGGATCGGCTCGACCTTGAAGGAGGCGAGGTCCGCTGCCCTCGCCGCCAAGGACGAACGCAACCTCGCCGTCCTCGAAGCCATGGTGGAGTACCGACTCCGGCTGCGGGAAGGGGACGTCGGTGCCGCTCTCGACGCCATGCTGAAGAGCGAGGAGGCGCTGGTTCGCTACGACGAGTTCCTGTTGCCCCTCATCTGGGTGAGCGCCGCCACCCTCCTCTGGTGCCGGGGCGACCTCGAACGGGCCCTGGACTACATCGAGCGGGCGCGGGAGAGCGCCGCCGCCCGAGGCATGACGTACTTCACGGCGGCGGCCTGCGCCACGTCGGCTTGGATCTACGCCACGTTGGGCCTGGCCGAAGAGGCCGAGGCCATCCGTCGCCGCGCAATCGAAGATGTCCGGTCTCCGATCGGCGGTTTCGTCAGTTCGACCGTGTGGGCCGACCTGGGGTTCGCGGCTCTGGCGTTGGGCGACATGGAGGGGGCGGCCGATGCTGTCGAAGAGGGGTTGGCCGCGTCGTCGGCGACCAAGTACTGGGAGATGCCGCGTTTGTTGGTGGGCCATGCCCTGGTGCAGGCAGCCAACGGCGAGGTGGCGGAGGCTCACGCCTCGCTCGACGAGGCCGAGAGGTTCCTCCGGGAGAAGGAGGTGAGGGTCTTCGATGCCCACCTGGCGCACGGCCGCGCCGAGGTGCTGATAGCCGAGGGCAAGCCGGACGAAGCGGCCGTCCGTCTGGCCGAAGCGCTAGAAGCAGCCGAAGCCGCCGGGTGGCGGGTGTTCTCCGTCCAACTGGCGGCGTCCGCTGCCGCCTTGGCGGAGAAGAGGGGCGACCAGGCGGAGGCGCGGAGATGTCTCGAACTGATCCGGCGAGAAGTCGACGCGATGGCCTCCGCCGTGCAGGACCCGACCCTGAGTCAGGCTCTCCGGGCTGCTCTCGCCGGCCCACTCGTGGCCAGTTGAGGGGATGGGCCCGGGGCCGAAGCCCCGGGCCCATCGGTCATCGGTCGCCCAGCGCTCTGTGGAGGAAGGCGGCCATCTGTCCTCTGGTGACGTAGTCGTCGGGGCAGAAGTGGTTGTTGGTGGGTGGGTTGCAGCCGCGGGTCACGTCGGCTGTGGCGAGGCGGTCGATGTCGCCTTCGAAGACGTTGCCGTTGTCGTCGTCGAAGAGGTCTCCGCCGCCGTCGTCGGTGTATCCGAGGGCCCGGACCAGGAACGCTGCCATCTGTCCCCGGGTGACGTTGTCGTCGGGGCAGAAGTTCGTGTTGTCGGGCGGGTTGCATCCCCGGGTGATTCCCGACTCTGCCAGCCAGGCGATGTCCTCCGCGAAGACGTGGTCGGCCGGGACGTCGTCGAAGTCGTGTCCCGGGGCCGTGGTCGTCTGTGGCGCCCAGTCGAGGTCGACCGCGTCGGCGGTGAATGACGTCTGTTGCCCGGACGCCAGGGTGTAAACGGCGATCTCTTCACCTTCCATCGTGGACAGGGCGAAGGCGATCTGCGTTCCGTCGGGTGACCAGGCAACCGGTCCCGTGGGTGCCGACACGGCGTTCGTCTCGGCGATCGGGTTCGTCCTTCCCTGCACCGTCACCTCGGTGTGGCCCGGGGTGTTCTCGGTGTAGACGATCTTCGTCCCGTCGGGGGAGAAGTCGGCGCCGGAGGGGAACCAGGTGAACGCTCCGTCGTCGTTGTCCTCGATCACGACTGTGGCTTTGGTCTCCACATCGACGGTCTCGAGCGACACCGACGGCAGAGTGGGTTGGGGATTCTCGATGTTGCGGGTGACCAGGACGCGGTTGTCGACCGGCGACCAGTCCCACACGTAGTTCACCCCATCATCGACCAGGTCGTAGCCCGGAACGCCCACCTCGTGGACGTACATGCCGCCCTCGGCGGCGAAGGCCACCCGGGTGCCGTCGCCAGAGAAAGCGGCCGAGACACCGGCCTCATGGATCGTCTCAGAATCGCCGGTGACGAGGTCGACGATGACCACCGGACCGATCGTGTTCTGGTCGTCGGTGATGGCGCCGACCACTTTGGTGCCGTCAGGGGACACGTCGAAGCCGTTCAGCTTCCCGACCGGGGTAGTGACCTGTCCGGAACCGTCGGAGTTGACGGTGTAGACGTCGGTGCCGTCTGAGTAGACGATCGGCCCGTTGTCGCCGGGGTGGCCCGCCTGGGACGGGGTGCCCACCAAGAGAAGGGCGAACATGATGCAGGCGGCTGCCGCTATCGCGACAGGCCGCCGTATGGATATCGACACGAATGGACCTCCGTTTGGAAGAGAGAAGATGTGGACGAACGGGGACAGCTGGGTAGATAGACAGAAATCGTCGGCGTGACCCTCCTCCGTTGCGCCACATCCCCGTGTGCTCCGCGCACATTAGGGGAAGGGTTGCAGCTAGGTCGGACATTGCCAGGGCCGACCGACCCATCTGGTGATTCGAAGGGGCCCGCCATCGGGACATGTGTCGGATCTCGGCTATAGGGTGTCGGCATGGAGCTAGCCAAAGAAGCGGCGCCGGAGATCGACCGGCTCGTGTTGTCGACGAACGGACTCGCCAGCGCCAAGTACGACGAAGAGTTGCTGGCCAGGGCACGGGGGATCGGCCTCGACTCGTTGGAGTTGCTTCCGCATTTCGCCGACTTCCTCCTCGCCGGTGTCCTCACTCCACAGGTGGCAAAGCTGCGCATGCGTTATGTCCCGCCGGAGCGTGTCGAGGCCCGCCTCGACCAGCTCATCCAGCTGGGGCTCGTGACATGGGAGCGCCAGCAGCTCGTGGCCACCGGCGGGATGCGTGACCTGTTGGAGGAGCTGTTGTCGGCGCGTGCCCGGGCGGCAGGCGAGTTGTGGGCCGGCCACGACGACGCGGTGGCGACGGCAACCGGCTTTGCCCGCCGGATCAGCCTGGCCGCCTCGCCGGAGCACGAGGTGGCGGTGGCCCACCGGGAGGTGCCGGAACCGGCCGACCCCTACCTCGCTCTCCACACCCTGCTCACCAACCTGCGCTACATCCGCCAGCACGACCACGCCGCCGCCTGGTCGTCGCGTGGGCTCTCGGCGCGGGCGATGGTGGTGATGACGCCTCTCTGGAAGGGAGCGTCGGTGGACCCGGATGCGCCGGGTATGGAGGAACTGGTGGAGGCGGGATACGCCACCCGGGATCCCCTGGCGCTCACGCCCGCCGGCAAGGAGATCAGGGACGCCATCGAAGTCGAAACCAACGAACGGGCCCAGGTCTCGTTCGACGTCCTCGACGAGGCGGACGGGCAGTCGTTCCTCGGGGCGCTGCGGGCGCTGCCGGGCACCGTTTCCTCCTGAAGGCCCATGCCCGAATACGTCGCTTTGCTTCGGGGAATCGCCCCGATGAACCCCAACCAGAAGAACGAGAACCTGCGGCGCGTGTTCGAGGAGCTGGGATTCGAAGACGTGCGCACGGTGATCTCGAGCGGCAACGTGCTCTTCCGGTCGGATTCGACCGACGCCGACGAGATGGAGGCGATGCTGGAGGAGGCCTGGCCGGCAAAGCTCGGATTCAACAGCACGACGATCATCCGCTCCATCCCTGAACTGCAGAAGCTGGTCGACGCGGATCCGTTTGCCGGATTCGAGCACAGCCGGGAGACGTATCTGCTGGTCACGTTCTGCAAGCGAGCGCCGAAGATCGACTTCGAGCTGCCCCATCAGGCGCCGGGCAGCGCCACTCAGCTCATCGCCCAGATCGGCCGGGAGCTGTTCACGGTCACCGACACGACGCAGGGCAGCGGGGCTGATGCCATGGGTTGGCTGGACAAGACGTTCGAAAAGGAGATCACGTCCCGCACCTGGCTGACGGTCCACCGCGTCTTGAAGAAGGCGAAAGCGCCCCAATCATGACCTGTCTCTACCACGGCCCGGAACTCCAGCAGGGCAGCCCTCCGCATCGCTTCAGTGCCGCTGAATGTCGGTCGATGCCCGGTATGTGACGCGGACACAGGTTGTCGGGGTGGGCTGCAATTCGGTCTGCAGAGGGGCCGTACTCGCAGCGACGGATCAGCAGTGAGGATTGGCAATAGATGAGCGAGGTCGCGGTCTTCGAAGGCATGGGGAGGCTCGAGTTCGCTACGCCGCGTGAGGCGTGGGGTGGCGAAGCGTCGTCCTTCACGCCGTACCTGGCTTCGGATGAGCTCCTCGAGTATTTGGGGATGGAGATCGGGATCGGGCCACTAACTCCTTTTCCAGGGAGCATCCGGTGACGGGCGGGCGGTCACTCGACATCCTCGCTGAGACCGGTGATGGTCGCCGCGTAGCGATCGAGAATCAGTATGGAGTCGCCGACCACGATCACCTCACTAGAGGGCTGGCCTATGCCGTGGCGACTGAAGCAAAAGCATTGGTCGTCATCGCCGAGCACCACCGCGACGAATTCGTATCCGTAGTGAACTACCTGAACGAAGTCGGAGGCGTCGCTGGTGACCTCGGGATCCTCGTCTGGCTTGTCAAAGTGCGACCCGTCCGCCGACAGGGAGACACCATCTGGTCGCCTGAGTTCGTCGTCCAGGCGCGACCCAACAACTGGGAATCCGCCATCAGGCGAGAAGCAGGTCCCCTCCTCGGCAGCCTCGAAGAGTTCTATGCCAAAGCCGGGCAGGAAACGAGCGGCGATTGGGCCGAGC
>DASVDX010000099.1:0-5960 GCA_036380875.1 Acidimicrobiia bacterium | reverse complement strand
GCTCAAGGAAGCGGGTGTCGTCGAGGAGTCGGACGGCGCCTCCATCATCCGCATCGAGGAGGAGGGCGACAAGCGGGAGTGGCCGCCGCTCATCCTCGAGTCGCGCACCGGCGGCTTCCTCTACTCGACCACCGACCTGGCCACCATCGACTTCCGGGTCAGGGAGCTCGGCGCCGACCTGATGCTCTACGTCGTCGACCGCCGGCAGGGCGACCACTTCACCCAGGTGTTCCGGGCCGCCCGCAAGGGCGGAATCGCCCCGCCCGAGGTGGTGATGGAGCACACCTGGTTCGGGACCATGAACGGTCCCGACGGCAAGCCCTTCCGCACCCGTGAGGGCGGCGTGGTGCGTCTCGGCGACGTCATACAGATGGTGGTCGACGCCGCGAGAAAGCGGATCGAGGAGGCCAACCTCGCCGAGGAGTACCCGCCGGAAGAACGGGAGCGGATCGCACAGCTGGTGGGGGTCGCGGCCCTCAAGTTCGGCGACCTGATCAACAATCGCACCTCCGACTACGTCTTCGACCTGGAGCGGTTCAGCTCGTTCGAGGGCAAGACGGGCCCCTATCTCCAGTACGCCGCGGTGCGCGTGAAGTCGATCCTGCGCAAGGCCGAGGAGCGCTCCATCGAGCCGGGCCCCTTGGTGCCACCCACCACCGACGCCGAGCGGAACCTCATCATCCACCTCCTCCAGTTCCCCGAGGTCGTCGAACGGACGATGGAGCTGCGGGCGCCGAACCACATCGCCGAGTACGCCTTCGAGACCGCCGGCGCCTTCAACAGGTTCTACGACACCTGTCACATCCTCTCCGAGGAGGACGAGGCGCGGCGGGCCGGCTGGCTCTCACTGGCCCGATGGGCCCTCTCCACCCTCGAGTTGAGTCTCCACCTCCTCGGCATCGAGGTGCCGGATCGGATGTGAGCGGCATGGAGGTGCGGGAGGCCCGAGCGGAGGACATCCCCCTGGTGGCGGCCTGGACCAAGGACACCTTCGACTGGGGCGACTACGTCGCCGACCGCATCCCCGTCTGGCTCGACGAGCCCGAATCGCACACCCTCGTCTGCGTCGAAGGCGACGACGTCATCGGCATCGCCAACACCGTGATGCTCTCGCCCGGCGAGGCCTGGCTCGAGGGGGCACGGGTCCACCCCGATCACCGGCGACGGGGCATCGGCTCGCTGATGAACCGGGCCGGGCTCGACTGGGCGGCATCGCAAGGCGCCCGGGTCGCCCGTCTCGCCACGGAGGAGGAGAACACCGGTGCCCGCCGCCAGGTCGAGTCGATGGGCTACCGGCACACCTCCACCTGGGCATACGCCGAGCTCGCACCGATGCAGCGCAGCCCGCTGGCGGCGACCGGGCTGCAGCCCGCCCCGTCGGCGGACATCGATGCGGCGTGGATGTCGTGGATCTCCGGAGACCTGAGCCGGGCCGGCAGAGAGATGATCGCCCTCGGGTGGAGGTGGCGGACCGCCACCCCGGCCGACCTGAGGACGGCCGTCTCCGAGCAGCGCTTCTGGCAGTCCCCGTCGGGCTGGGTGATCCTGGCCCAGACCGAGCGGACGGTGGCCACGAGCGGGTGGCTGGCCACCACGCCGGATGCGGCACCGGACCTCCTGGAGGACATCATCACCACCGCACGGGAGACCGGTCTGGAAGAGGTGTCATTGCGTGTCCCCTGGACGCCCTGGATGGTCGAGGCCCTCGCCCGCGTCGGAGCGGACTCCGAGCCGATCTGCGTCTACTCGATCCGCCCCTAGAGGATCAGCAGGGCCGCCACCGCCCACACCAGGAACATCGCGGGAGTCTCGGCCCGCTTCAGCCAGGCGTTCTGGGTGGGTGCGAAGCGGATCGCCATGGCCAGTGGCACGCCGACCAGCGGCATTGCCACCATGCCGGCCACGCCAACGGCCCGGATCACGTCGTTCGCTTGCAGGATCGGCTCCGGCAGACCCTCGAGCACTCCGAGCAGGAAGCGATGGAGCAGATAAGCGATGAGGCCGACCAGGAGCACGGAGATGATCCGGCCCAAGCCCACTTCCCATGTCTCGTAACCAACGAGACTCCGGCCGCGACCGACGGGGCCCTCGACGGCGAGGCCGATGAAGAAGCCACCCGTCACGCCGACGACCAGACCCGAGACCATCATCGCCCCGGTTCCGAGGTCGAGGTCGGACTCGATGAACCCGAACCCGGCGAGGAGGATGGACACGGTCAGCCCGACGAGGATGCACCCGGTCACGATCAGGCCGATGCCCGCCATGGTGCTGAACGATCCGTATGCGAGCACCGCGTACCGCTTCGTGCGCCCCAAGCTGGTTCCCGCCTCGGTCATGGCCGGTGACACTACCCCGACCCTTCCAGCGCCTGCAGGTACCACTCGATGGGGTGTCGGACGTCGTACCCGGAGTCGAGATGGGCACGAAGTTGCATCTCGCAGCCGGGGTTGGCCGAGGCGACCCGGGTCACGCCTGTCGAACGAACCTGGTCGGCCTTCCGGTTCCCGAGCTCGGCGGAGGTCTCCGGGTTGGTCATGAAGTAGAGACCCGCGGCGCCGCAGCACATGCCTGCCGGGTCGGTCTCGATCACCGTGTAGCCGGCGGCGCTGAGGATGTGGCGGGGCTCGGCGATCACCCGCTGGGCGTGGCGGAGATGACAGGGGTCCTGGATGGCGATCGGGCCGCGGTCACCTTCAAGGGTCGGGAGCAGGCCATCGGCGATCGCCCGGGAGACGGCCACGGTCACGTCCATCGCCTTCCCCGAGACCGCCACTCCACCCGGCGCCCAATGCTCGTATCCGGCGAGATGGGCCGAGCACCCGGCGGCGGTGGCCACCACCCGGTCGGCGCCCGCGAACGCGCCCATGTTCTGCTCGGCGAGGCGGCGGGCGGCGTCGGCCTGCCCGTCGTGGGCAGCGAGCGCTCCACAGCAGGTCTGACCCTCGGGGACCTCGACGCGGTAGCCGGCCATCTCGAGCAGACGCACCGCGGCCTGGTTGACCGGACGGAACCACTCGTCCTGGATGCAGCCCGAGAGCAGCTTCACGGTCCCGGCCTCACCGCTGCCACCGGCATGCCCCAGCACCGACCCGCCACGGCCGGCGAGGGGACGGACACCGGACACGGTGCGACGGAACCGTCTCGGGATCAAGCCGGTGAGACGGAGCTTCTGGAGGATCGCCAGGGCGCGGGTGCCCACTCCGAGCAACAACCGGCTGGGAATGAGTAAGCCGACGAGGATCTTGCGGCGTCGTCTCCCCGGCACCTGCGCCACGATCTCGGCACGGGCCCCCTCGAGGGCCCGGCCGTAGGGGACCATCCCCGGGCAGACCGGTTCGCAAGCCCGGCAGCCGAGGCAGAAGTCGATGATCCCGGCGAAGGTGTCGTCCACTTCTGAGACGCCCTCACGAACGGCCGACATGGCGTGGAGGCGGCCGCGAGGCGACGCAGTCTCCCGGCCGGTGAGCCGGAAGGTGGGGCAAACCGGAAGACACAACCCGCACTGCACACACGCGTCCAACTCCGATCCGGTGGGGTGGAGGTCGGTGACCCAGCCCATCAGATCCCTCCCGGGAGGAACCCGCGGTTGAGGACCCGCGCCGGGTCGAATGCCTCGATGAGCCGACGCTGCAGATCGAGCCCGGGCGGGGGTGCACCCCAGGGGTCGAACGAGGCACCTGCGGGACGCTCGACCACGACCAGACGGCCACCGAGGGACTCCGCCCACCCCCGCAGGTCGGCTGCTCCTTCCGGGCCGGCCGACGCGGCGCGGACTTCACCCAAGCCGTGGACAGCCAGGTAGTCCCAGCCCGACGGAAGTCGCCCCACGGCCTCGGTGGTCGAAGCGGGCGGGACCCGCAGCGACCACCGCCACGGGCCGACCGGATCCTCGGGCCAGGCGAGCCCGGGCGACACCGGCCCATCGAAGCGGGACACGAGGGCCTCCACCTCGCGTTCGGTGCCGGAGAGGTAGAGCCGGGTTCCGTCACGGCCCTGGAGGACGGCGAGAGGACGCACCACCCGATCGGCCTCGGATGGGTCCGCCAGGGTCACCGTCGCCGACGCCGGCGGCACAGGCCAGAGCTTGAGACAGACCGAGACGATCACGCCCAGCGACCCGAAAGCACCCACGTGGAGCCGGGAGAGGTCGTAGCCGGTCACGTTCTTGACGACCCGGCCACCCGACCTGACCACCCGGCCGTCACCGGTGACCACGATGGTCTCCAGCACCCGGTCACGGGTCGGGTAGAGCCGGCCCCTCCGCAGCGACGAGACACCTGAGGCGAGGACGCCGCCGATGGTCGCCTCCCCGGGATGTTCGGGGAGGACCATGGTCTGCTGCCGCTCCCGGAGCATCGCCTCGGTCTCTGCCACCCTCGCCCCGGCGCCGACCACGATCGTCAGATCGTCCGGCTCCCAGGAGTGGACCCCCGCCAGCCCGGCGGTCGAGACCACGACATCCGGAGCCTCGGGATCGCCGAATCCGGAGTGGGTGCCGCCGCCCACGACGCGCACGGCGAGCCCCTCCCGGGTGGCGCGCTCGAGGAATGACGCCAGCCCGTCGACGTCGGCAGGGGTCACGACCTCGCCGGCCGTCACACCCATGTGCCCTCCGGCGGCTTCCCCCCGACGAAGTCGAAACAGCGGGAGCCGTGCGGCAGCACCTTGGCGGGGTTGAAGATCCCCCCGGGGTCGAAGACCTCCTTGAGACGCGCCTGGGCGTCGAGGTCGACCGGCTCGAAGTAGTCCGTCATCAGGTCACGCTTCTCCAGCCCGATCCCGTGCTCACCGGACAGGGCCCCGCCGTTGCGGAGGCAGATCGAGACGATCTCGTCGCCGGCTCTCCGGACCTTCTCGTAGACCACGGGGTCGGAGGCGTCGAAGGCGATGAGCGGGTGCAGATTGCCGTCGCCGGCGTGGAACACGTTGAGCATTACCAGGTCGTCACGGTCGGCGATGGCATAGATCTCGCGCATGGTCTCGACGAGCCGGGTGCGGGGGACGACGGCGTCGTGCAGGTAGTAGTCGGGGGCGAGTTGGGCGATGGCGCCGAACGCCGACTTCCGACCCTTCCACAGCAACGCACGGTGCTCGGGGTCCTCGGCGATCTCGATGCTGGTGGCGCCGTTGGCGCGGGCGATCGACGCGATCACATCGGCCTGGGAGACGACCCCCTCCTCCTCACCTGTGACCTCGGCGAGCAGCACTGCTCCCGCGTCGACCGGGAGACCGGCCCGCAGCCAGTTCTCCACTGCGATCGTCATCCGCTGGTCCATCATCTCCAGGGCCGCCGGGACGAGACCCGAGGCGATCACCTCGGACACCGTGACCGAGGCGGCGATCACGTCGGGAAACCCCATGAGCAGGGTCCGGATCCCCGGCTCGACGGGGAGCAACCTCACCAGGGCACGGGTGACGATGCCCATCGTCCCCTCGGAGCCGACGATCAGGCCGCGCAGGTCGAGGCCGATCGGGTCGGGGGCGGCGCTGCCGAACACGGCCACCTCGCCACCCGCCAGCACGACTTCCACGGCGAGGACGTGGCTGGTGGTGTTCCCCTCGGCGAGGCAGTGGGGACCGCCCGAGTTGTTGGCGACGTTGCCGCCGATGGTGCACGCCTGCTGGGACGACGGGTCCGGGGCGAAATAGAGGCCGTAGGGAGCGGCGGCGTGACTCAGGTCGAGGTTGATGACCCCGGCGCCGACCCAGGCGGTGCGGTTGCCCGCGTCGATGTCGATCTCCTGCATGGCGGTGGTCACGACCACGATCCCGCCCTCGGTGGGACTGGCCCCGGCGGCGAGACCGGTGCCGGCGCCGCGGGCGACGATCGGCGTCTCCGTCTGCCCGGCGATGCGAACCACTTCGGCCACCTGGGCGGTGTCCTGAGGGAAGGCGACGGCGAGCGGCTTGCCCCGCATCAGCGACGCGTCCTTGGAGTACAGATGCAGCTCCAGGGGCTC
>DASVDX010000098.1:0-2349 GCA_036380875.1 Acidimicrobiia bacterium | reverse complement strand
TCGACGGTGGCCACCGACGACCCGGTGTTGTTGAGCGAGGAGATGAAGGCTCGGTAGGCGTTGCGAACGTCCTCTGTGGCGCCGGCGGTGGCGATCGATGTCGAGGCGTCCAACACCACCAAGACGTCGAGACCGCACGCTCTCTCGAGATCGGGGTTCTCGATCGGAACTTGACTCTCGTTGGGTGCCGATTCCGCCTCCCTTGGAACCAAAACGAGAAGGGTTGTGACTGATAGGGCGGCGGAAATCAGAGAGGACCGCAGCCTTCGGCGGTGTTGCACTCGTGTCAACGCTACGCGTAGACGCGCAGCTGTGCGCTTCGTCCTCGCGCAATACGTGCGGAGGCGACCCAATCGCCGCTGACGGGCGCGCGCCCGTCTCCTGGCTCACCTCGACCGAGTCTTCGACCGCTACGGGTGGACCCCTCTCGAGGCCCGCTATTCGGTGGCCGCCGACTTCAGGAAAGCCATCGCCGCCGCCGCTCCCCCTACACCGGGGCCGCCGCCACCTTCGACAGCGGCGATGTCGGCCGAACTGGTCGAGGAGCTCGCCCGGATCACCTGACCCCTCCCGGCGTCCGACCCAGATCTCCGCCGACGACCGAAAGGGCCTTCGGCTACGTTGAACCAATGCCGTCCCTCACCCGCCCCGCACGAGAGCATCGGGCGTGAGCGACGCCACGGTCGTCTACCTCGTCCTCGGCGGCCTGATCGTCCTGTTCGTCTGGAACAAGGTCCCCGTGGAGCTCGTGGCCGTGTCGGCCCCGCTGACGCTGGTCGCCACCGGGGTGATCTCGGTCGACGAAGCTTTCGCCGGCTTCGGCGACACGACCGTGATCTTCATCGCCTGCCTCTTCATCGTCAGCGAGGGACTCGACTCCACCGGCGTGACGACCTGGGCCGGCCAGCGGATGGTGACGATCGCCGGCGACAGCCGGTGGCGGCTCACCGTCGTGATGATGCTCATCGTGGCCGTGCTCACGGCGCTGATCGGCGTGAACGGTGCGGTGGCGGCTCTGATCCCGATGGTGGTGCTGGTGGCGGTGCGCTCCGGGACTCCGCCGTCGAGGCTGTTGATGCCGCTCGCCTTCGGGGCGCACGCCGGCTCGCAGTTGGCGCTGACCGGCACGCCTATCCACATCCTCGTCTCCGACGCCGCAGCCGAAGCTGGCGAGGCACCTTTCGGATACTTCGAGTTCGCCCAAGTCGGGGCAGCACTCGTCGTCGGCGCCATCGCCCTCGCCCTTGTCTTCGGGCGCCGCCTGATCGCCGACCGAGAGCCGGAGACGATCCGGCCGGATCTCGGCGACCATGCGCGCACGCTCATCGAGCACTACGGCCTCGCCGAATGGGTAGCCCAGCTCGAGGTCCCGAAGGGATCGGACCTGGTGGGTACGCCAGCGGAAGCCCTCGCCGACGGAGGCGTGACGATCTCCGACATCACCGGGAAGATCGGCGCCATCGACCTCGCCACCCCGATGCCGGAAGGAGCGGTGCTGACGGTCGAAGGCAGCGCCCAGGAGATCGAAGATTTCGCCCGAGAGCACGGCCTGGTGAGGCGACCGTCCACGGCCGAACCCGACACCCTGATGAACCGGCAGATCGGGGTGGTGGAGCTGATGATCCCCCCTCGCTCCCCCATCGTCAGCGAGCACGTCTTCCCCGGCGAGACGACCGCCAGCGGAGACTTCGTTGTCCTCGCCGTGCAGCGGGAAGGCCAGGACATCCGCACCGAGAAGACCGGGCTGCAGGTCGGCGACACGGTGCTGCTCCAGGGGACTTGGGATGCGCTCGACCGTTTCGCCCCGTCAGACGCCCTGGTCGTCGACCAGCCCACCCAGGTGCGTCGGCAAGCCCTGCCGCTCGGCCCCGGGTCGAAGCGCGCCATTCTCATCACGCTGGGCATGGTCGCCCTGCTGGCGTCCTCGCTCGTGTCTCCCACGGTGGCGGCGGTTTTGGCGGTGGGAGCTCTGGTCCTCACTCGTGTGGTGACGATGCGCCAGGCCTACCGGGCCGTCAACTGGACCATCGTCGTGATGGTGGCGGCCATGATCCCGCTGTCGGTGGCCGTCGAGCGGTCGGGTGCGGCCGAGGCGATCGCCGGGGGGCTCGTGGGCGTCATCGGCGACGCCGGGCCCCGCGCCCTCCTCCTGGGCCTGTTCGTGATCACTGCGTTCTTCGGCCAGCTCATCTCGAACACGGCCACGGCGCTGATCATGATCCCGATCGCCGTCTCCGCCGCCGCCGACCTGGGGATCTCGGTGCGGCCGGTGATGATGTCGCTGACGGTTGCCGCAGCCGCAGCCTTTCTCACGCCGATCGCCACTGCCGCCAACCTCATGGTCATGGA
>DASVDX010000097.1:0-19783 GCA_036380875.1 Acidimicrobiia bacterium | reverse complement strand
ACTCAGCTTCGATCAGGCGGTCGTGTTGGCGTTCGCCCAGCACCGGTTCCCCGACCCATTCGCAGCTGACGAGGAAGCTCTGGTCGACGCTGTCAGCGGACTGTCGGTGGGTGATACGCGTCGGGCGGTGGAGCATTGGTGCCATCTCCATGCCGATCCCGACGACCCCGAAGAAGCCGAAGAACCGTCCCGGCTCTACCTGTCCGAAACCATGGACGGCAGGGGACGTATCGACGGGGACCTGGACAAAGAGACCTTCCGGTTGGTGTCGGGAGTGTTCGACGGTCTCATGTCAGAAGCCGTCGAAACCACCCCCAAAGAAGAGTTGGCTCCTGTGTCTGTGCGCCGAGCCGAAGCCTTGAAGGAACTGGCGAGACGCCACCTCGACTCCGGGGCGGCGGCGACTGATCATGGGAACCGGCCCCACCTCACCGCCCTCATCGACTGGAACACCCTCACCGGCGACAAACCCGAAGGCAGATCCGAATACCTCGACGGCACCTTCCTGCGACCCGAAGACGCCCGACGCCTGGCGTGTGACGCCCAGATATGCCGGCTCATCACCGGCCCCAACTCAGAAATCCTCGACCTAGGCCGCACCCGGAGAACCGTCAGTCCCGGCCAGTGGCGGGCGCTGCGGCTCAGGGATCGGCATTGCCGGTTCCCCGGCTGCCGCCGCCCCACCACCTGGTGCGACGCCCACCACATCCAATCCTGGTGGCAACACCACGGCCCCACCGACCTCGACAACCTGATCCTTCTCTGCCGGTACCACCACACCCTCATCCACCGGCAAGGATGGAAACTCCAAGGCACCGCCACCCACCCCGAGTTCATCCGACCCGACGGCACCACCCTCCCCAACGCCCCACCACCCCGAAGTCCACTGCCGCGGTGACCGCCGGCCGACCACTGCGGCGACAGCCCTACAAGCCTGAGTCTGCCTCGTTCCCCGAGAACCGGAGGGTTCCGGCGTGCCGGCACCCAGGGTGGAGATGTCCATGGCCGATTTATCGCCAGCAATAGAGCGGGCCCTCAGGGACAGCGGCTAGGTCTCTCGTCCCCCGTCAGGCCCGTGTATCCGGCCGTTGACCTGTGCCAGAGTTAGGGTCGCCAGACATGACCACTGAGGCTCAACTCCGCAAAGCCGCTCTTGCGCTTCCCGAAGTCGAGGAACGGACCCACTTCGGGATGGTGGCGTTCTATGTGCGCGACCAGGGATTCGCTTCGGTCACGCCCGACCGCCATGTTCAACTCCAACTCTCCTCCACCGCCATCGATGAGGCACTTGCGGCCCACCCAGGTGCCGAACAACTCGAGCGAAACGGCAAACCGATCGGCATTCGCATCCCACTGGCCGACATCGACGGGCAAGCACTCAACGACCTGGTGCGGAAGTCTTGGCTGTCACGGGCGCCCAAGAAACTGGCCGCCGATTTCGCCGAAGCCAGTTCGGTATCGCCTGGCGAGGTGGGCGACCTTCCGGCGAGCATCGGCCGGCCCGCCACCCGGGCGTTGGCAACGGCGGGAATAACCTCTCTGGCCGACGTCGCCGCCCACACCGAGGAAGAACTCCTCGCCTTGCACGGCGTCGGCCCGAGAGCGATCCGTATCCTCTCTGAAGAATTGGCGGCGCACGGCATGGTCTTCCGATCCGATTCGTGAGTTTCCGCATCCACGTCAGTTCCGCGGCGAGCAAGATCGCGGTAGGAGCCGCGCTAGCCCTGGTTCTCGTCGGCTGCCGGACCTTTCCCGTCGGTTTCGAGGAGCCTCGGGTGACGGTGGCAGGGCCGGCTCCCAACCTCGGGGCTCCGCCCGTTGGCATCCCCGCCGATCCCCTCGAAGTGGTGAACATGGAAGTCGACGGCGAGCTGACCCCTGCGCAAGTCGAATTCGTCGAAGCACAGCCGGGCTATCAGCCGGGCTCTCTGGAACTGGAGGCATTCCACCGCGGCGCTAACGGCAGAAAGACGCTCGTCACCTGGCGAGCAGTCGACGCCGGTGGGCGCACAATGGGCTGCTCGGCGCTTCTCGACGAGAACGGATCAGCGGAAAGCACCGGTTGCAGCAGCCCGATCCCTGATCGGGAGCAGCAGACCATCCACGGCTACGGCTATACGAGCGAAACGTTCGGCGACAACCTGATCGAGGTCCACCATGGCGGCCAGCCGGAAGCAACGGTCGTCGAGTTGGCCGATGGCTCGACGTTCGTGATCCGGCCAGGCACGTCGTCGATCTCCTACCACGAGTGGCGTGGTCGCCCGCCGGCCCGGATCACGGTCTTCTGGCCGGACGGCACGACAGAATCGGTGCTGACTCACCCCTGAAGTGTCCGGGAGTCGACGGGCCGACCTGACCTCATCAGGCGCCCGATCGGCGGGCGGCGATGGCGAGGAGGAGCGAACCGGCGAACAAGCTCACTCCCAAGGGAACGTGGATGGCGGTGGTCACCGCGAAAGGCATGTGACCCAACGCCTCCTGGACCCAGAGAGCGAACATCAACAGCGTCGTCCAAGCGGCCACGCGGCCCGTCACCTGTCCGCGGCGCCGGTTGGTCCAGGCAGAGAACGTCGGCACGAGAGCGAAGTAGGGCAGCATCACACCGGTCCACAGATGGAACTGACGCGCCACACCGGTTCCGGATATGAAGAGGCCGGCAAAGGCCGCCTGGGTGAGGACACCCGCCGCCACGATGAACAGCGTCGTGGAGAGAACGCGGCCTCTGGACCTGACTTTGGTTTGTTCGAGGATATGCGTGGTGGACATGGCGCACACCCTGCCGCAAACCATCACCGATCACATCCGCCCTGAGGTGACTGTCGCGTACTCCAGGCGCAGTATCGAACCAGAAGAGCGTGGGATCAGTCCCAACGCGCCGGGAGGCCCCGAAGGGCCTCCCGATCTACCCGAAGGTGGATCAGATGTTCATCCACCGGCGGTGGTGTCGGTAGCACTCGTATCGGTCATACCGGTGTCGTCGGTCATACCCGTGGTGTCGGTGCCACCGGCATCCGGCGTGGTGTCGGGGAGGCTGAAGGTGGTCTCAGTGCCACCATCGACACCCGGGATAGTGGTGCCCGGGTCGTCGTCGACCTCGCCTCCGCAAGCGGCCACGCTGACTGTCAGAGCGGCGGCACTGAGTACCGCCAGTATCTTTCGCTTCATGGGTTGGTCCTCCTTTCAAGGGCCAGGGCCGGGTATTCCCGGCTGGGCGCGATGCTAAACACCGCCCAGGGAAAAGTTTCCAGGTCAGCCCCGCCGCCGCGCCCCGCCCCAACCCCCGCCGAAGAGGATCCCGGCTCCCAGCACGAAGCCGAAGTCGTACCAGTTGCCGTTGTTGTTCACCTCGTAGAGATTGACGTTGTCGGTGAACAGTGAAATCACGAAGGTCACTGGGCTGATGAAACCGTGCCACAGCCCGAGGAAGAAGCCGGCGCCCCCTTGGCCGACTTCGGGATTCGACCCGGCGGTGCAAGCGGCCAGCAGAAGCAGCGCCAATCCCAACCAGACGTAGCTGCGTTTCATCACCCTCCCTTCGCGTGTAATGAGGAAGGCTACGCCCCAGCTGATTTATTTGGTTGGCGCAAACATCATTATCCTGGCGAGGTGAACTCGACCCGGGTCGACATCGACGCCCTCGTCAACCGTCTGTCCGCCTCGATGACGCTGCTCACCCGCAGCGCGGCGATACGGCGCTTGCACCAACGCGTGGCAAGCGCGGCAGGCGCCGACATCGAACGCTCCTCCTATCTGGTGCTGAAACACCTCGTACAGGAGGGGCCAGCCCGCATCACCGAACTGGCCCTGCATTTCGGAGTGGAGCCCTCGACGCTCAGCCGCCATGTCTCCGCCCTCGCCCGCGGCCGGTTGGTGAAGAAGGCTGCCGATCCCGATGATCGCCGAGCGGCCCTAGCGACTGCGACGGCAGAAGGGGTGGCGCTGGTGGAGGCGGTGGAGAGGGAGCGGCGAAAGCTGTTCGCCTCGATCCTGTCCGAGTGGGACCCCGAAGACGCCGAACGCCTGGTCGAGCTCATCGAACGCTTCCACCACGAAATCACCGACCTCCTGGACCGCGAATGACCGACACCGCTGCACCCATCCCGGCCGGGCAACCGGCCACTTCGATGACGCGACGAGACATCCTGCTCGTCTTCGTGAGCCTGATGCTGGGCATGTTCCTGGCCTCTCTCGACCAGACGATCGTGGCCACCGCCTTGCCCACCATCGTCGGCGAGTTGGGCGGCCTCCAGCATCTGTCTTGGGTCGTCACGTCTTACTTGCTCACGTCGACGGCCAGCTCCCCTCTCTACGGGAAACTCTCCGACCTGTACGGCCGCAAGGTGATGTTCCAGGCGGCGATTTCGATCTTCTTGCTCGGCTCCGTGCTGTCAGGGCTTTCACAATCGATGGGACAGCTCATCGCCTTCCGAGCCGTCCAAGGCATCGGAGCGGGTGGCTTGATCGTCATGGCCTTGACGATCATCGGCGACATCCTCTCGCCGCGTGAGCGGGGCCGATACCAGGGCTACATGGGGTCGGTGTTCGCCGTCTCATCCGTGGGCGGGCCCCTCATCGGTGGTTTCTTCGTCGACAACCTCAGCTGGCGCTGGGTCTTCTACATCAACCTTCCGATCGGGCTTCTGGCGCTGCTCGCCACAGCCCGGTTCCTGCGGCTTCCGGTGCATCGCCGGGAGCATGTGATCGACTACCTCGGCGCCTTGCTCCTGGTGACCGGCGTCAGCGCCGCGCTGCTCGTCACCGTTTGGGGCGGCGAGCAGTACGCATGGACGTCACCCGTCATCATCGGCTTGTCGGCGGCGGCGATCGTGCTCCTCGGGTTGTTCCTGTTCCAGGAACGGCGCGCTGAGGAGCCGATCCTCCCCCTGCATCTCTTCCGGAACCGGGTGTTCTCCATCACCTCGGCCGGCGGATTCATCCTCGGTCTGGCGATGTTCGGCGGGATCATCTTCCTGCCGCTCTTTCTCCAGGTGGTGATCGGGGTGAGCGCCACCAACTCCGGGCTCCTCCTCGTCCCGCTCATGGCCGGGATCCTCACGACATCGATCCTCTCCGGCAGGCGGATTTCTCATCACGGCCGATACAAGAGGTATCCGATCGTCGGCATGATCACCGCCGGCATCGGCCTCTTCCTCCTCTCCACCATGAACCCGCAGACCTCGCTCGTCACCGCTTCACTGTTCATGATCGTGTTCGGAGCCGGCCTCGGCCTCGTGATGCAGGTGTTGGTGATCGCCGTGCAGAACGCGGTCTCGCTCCAGGATCTCGGCACCGCCACCTCCGCCACCACGTTCTTCAGATCTCTGGGCGGCTCGTTCGGCACAGCCCTCTTCGGAGCTGTGATGAGCTCGCGGCTCACCACCGAGATCGGTCGGCTTCTCCCCGGCGTGGAGAACACGGTGCCGATTGGCGAGCTCACGGGAAGCCCGGCTCTGATCGCCCAGCTGCCCGACCAGGTCAGGGAGCCGCTGATGCAGGCGTTCTCCAACGCGATCACCGACGTGTTCCTGGTTGCGATCCCGTTCGCAGCGATCGCTCTGCTCCTGATGCTCGTCCTCCCCGAGCTGCCCCTGCGAGAGACCGCTCACGTCACCGCGCCCACCGAGCTGTAGGTTCTGCCGAGAGCGGCGTAGCTTGGAGACGATGGACCGGTTCTGGGACCTGGCGGAGGAACGAATTCGGCAGGCGGTAGAGCGCGGCGAGTTCGACGATCTGCCCGGCGCGGGGAAGCCGTTGGACCTCGGTGACGACGACCCGGCATGGTGGGCCCTCCGCAAGATGCGCGAGATCGCCGAAGGCGAACGCCTCGACGAACTCGTCCGGGAGTTGCAGCGGGAGATCGACGAGTTGACGCTCCTTCCCGAGGAGTCAGAGGTGAAGCGCCGAGCCCGTGAGATCTATGCCCGCAACGTCGCCCTGAACGAACTCCTTCCCCCCGGGAAGCGCCTGCCGCCCCTCGATGCGACGGAGATCCTTCGCCACTGGCGGGCGATGTACAGGTTGCGACAGCAGGCCAAGTGACCGCCATCTGGCAGCGGCAGCTGCCATCCTGACCCGCCATGGAAACCTACGACGTCATCGTCATCGGCGCCGGCGCCGTGGGCGAGAACGCAGCTGTCATCCCTGCCCAGCATGGATTGCGAGTGGCGATCGTCGAGTCGCACCTCGTCGGCGGCGAGTGCTCCTACTGGGCCTGCATACCCTCGAAGACCCTGCTCAACCCGGGCCGAATCCTCTCGTACGCTCGCTCCAACCCAGCCACCCGCTCGCTGGTCGACGGTCGCCTCGACCCGGAAGCGGTGTTTCGGCGCCGCGACGTGATGACGTCCAACTGGGACGACTCGTCCCAGGTGCGATGGATCGAGGACAACGGCATCGACCTGATCCGGGGCCATGGCCGCCTCGCCGGCGAGCGCCTGGTGGAGGTGACCGACGAAACCGGGAAAGCCACGACCTACCGAGCCTCCCGAGCCGTGATCGTGGCCACCGGCAGCGACCCGAGCTCACCGGGCATCGAGGGTCTCGAGGACGTCGACACATGGACCAGCCGCGAGCTCACGAGCGCCTCGCATGTGCCCCGCCGGATGGCGATCGTGGGCGGCGGCGCCGTAGGTGTCGAGATGGCCCAGGCCTGGGCATGGCTCGGGTCGGAGGTGACCCTCGTCCACAACTCCGCCCATCTCCTCCCCTCCGAGGAGCCCTTCGCCGGCGAGGAACTGGCCCGAGCTCTCGAGGAGTCGGGCGTGCGAGTGATCACCGAAGCCAGAACGAACCGCGTCCAGCGATCAGGCAACGGAGCCATCCTCGAGATCGAAGTCGGTGAGTCGACGATCCAGGTCATCGTCGACGAGGTGGCCGTGGCAACTGGCCGTCGACCCAGGACGAAGGACCTGGGTGTCGAAGCGGTGGGCCTCTCCCCCGGAGAGCATCTCCAGGTCGACGACCACATGCGGGTAGAGGGGGTCGCCGGAGGCTGGCTGTACGCCGTCGGCGACGTCAACGGGCGGGCGCTACTCACCCACTACGGCAAGTACCAGGCGCGAATCGCCGGTGCCCACGCTTCGGGCGTCGAGAGCGCCGCGGTCGACCCGATCTCCGCCATACCCCGCGTCATCTTCACGAACCCCGAGGTGGCCGCAGTCGGGCTCACCGAGAAGCAGGCGACCGACTCGGGCATCGACGTTGCGGTCGTCACCCATGACATCGGCAACATCGCCGCAGCCGGGACACTGGGCGAGGGCTATGCGGGCACGGTCAAGCTGGTCATCGACCGTCACCAGGACGTGGTCGTGGGCGCGACATTCGTGGGTCCCGAAGTGGCCGAACTCCTCCACTCGGCGACGGTGGCCATCGTCGGGCGCGTGCCGCTGACACGGCTGTGGCACGCGGTCCCCGCTTTCCCCACCTTCAGTGAGGTGTGGCTTCGCCTCCTGGAGAGGTACAGGGATAGCGGCTGGGACCCCTACTCCGGCTGATCACCCCTTCTCGGCGCCTTCGGCGGTGCTCATGATGTGGCGCTGGAAGATGAAGAACAGGACCGCCACCGGGATCGTCATCAGCACGGCGGCAGCGAGTTGGATCGGGTACTGGTTTCCCGAGCCAAGCTGACCGGACACAAGCGTCGCCACGCCCGTGGTTAGTGTGTGAAGGTCCGGGTCCTGTCTCGAGACGATGAAGTGGGCGAACTCGTTCCACGAGCCCTGGAAGGCGAGGATGAACACCGTGATCAGGGCGGGTCGGGCCATGGGCAGCACGACCGACCAGAAGGTCCGGAAGACGCCGGCCCCGTCGATGCGAGCCGCCTCCTCCACGCTCTCGGGGATCGACTCGAAGAAGTTCTTCATGATGAAGACCGTCGTTGCGTCTACGAGGAGCGGCACGATCATGCCGACGTAGGTGTCGTAGATCCCGAGCTGATAGAGGATCAGGAACCGGGGAATCAGCAGCACCACCGACGGCACGGCCATGATGGCGATGATGCCGGCGAAGACCAGGGCTCTTCCTCGCCATTGCAACCGGGACAGGGCATAGCCGGCCAACGAGCCGAAGAAGACCCGGCCGATGGTGACGCAGATGGTCACGAGCGCTGAGTTCACTGTCCAGCTGAGGAGCGGGACGTCGGTGAACAGCCGCTCGTAGGCGGCGAATGTCAGCGTCTCGGGGACGAGCCGCAGAGGCTGCTGGGTGGCTTCGGCGTTGGTCTTCAACGACGAGGCGACCGACACGATGAAGGGGAAGATGTAGATCGCCGCCAGGACGATCAGCATCACGTAGCTGCCGATTCGCCCGGCGATCACCTTCGGTGGGAGCCGCCGCTTCCAAGTCGTCTGCGGGCTCACGACAGCCGTTTCGCGTGCGGTGGTCGCCGTCATTCGGAACCTCCTCCTCCCGTGCCGTGGCCGGCGGGAGTGGTCGCGGCCACCGCCCGCGCCTGTGCCATGCGGCCCGCCCGACGCCGGCTACGTCGCGATCCTCCCTCCCGGTCGCGGAGCACCCAGCGCTGGAAGGCGGTGAGCACGACGATGATCCCGAACAGGATGAAAGAGATCGCCGCTCCTCTCCCCCACCTGAGACCCTCGAAGGAGGCTTCGTAGGCGAGGAAAGCTGGTGTGAGCGTCGTCTTGGCGGGCGCCCCGCCGCCAGCGAGATAGATCTGGTCGAAGACCTGCCATGTGGCGATTAGACCGAGCGTGAGGACCGTGAAGAGTGTCGGTTTCAGCATCGGGAGAGTCACCGAGAAGAACTTCCGGATCGGCCCGGCGCCGTCGACCAGCGCCGCCTCCTCGATGTCCTGGCCGATGGCTTGAAGACCGGCGAGGAACAGGAGCATGAAGGTCCCCGAGGTGGTGAACACGGCCAATGTGATCAGAGCGGTCATGGCCACCGATGGGCCCGCGACCCATTCCCACCAAGTGACGCCGAGGGGTCCTTCTCCTGCCAGGAAAGAAGGCACACCGTCCACACCCAGCCATCCCAACACGATGTGGAACACGCCGCGCGGGTCGGCGAACCAGTTGGGCCCTTTGATCCGGAGCCAGTTCAAGACGCCGTTGACCACACCGGAGGCCCCGAAGAGGTAGAGGAACACGACCGTGATCGCGACGGAGCTCGTCACCGAGGGGAAGTAGAAGGCGGTGCGAAAGAAGCCCCGCGCCTTGAGCACCTTCCGGTTGACCTGCACTGCCAGGAACAGCGCCACCGCGGTCTGGGTCGGCACCACGAAGAGCACGTAGTAGAGGTTGTTGCGGATCGCGATGCCGAAGTCCCGGCGAGCAAGGCCTGGCTGAGTCAGCACCTCGGCGTAGTTCGCAGTCCCGACGAATTCCGCCTGCCCGCCGACTGGTGGGCCGAGGCCGTTCCAGTTGCTGAACGACACCCAAATGGCCAAGAGGATCGGGATCACGAGGAAGATCCCGAGGATCAGGATCGCCGGCAGCGTGAACAGCCAGCCGAAGGGGCCCTCGTTCCCGCGGAGTCCGCGGGAACGAGGGCGAGCCAGACTCGTCATCCGGCGTTGGCGGCGTCGAGAGCCGCCTGCAGGTTGGCCTGCAGCGTCGTCAGGATCGTCTGGGCGTCGCCGCCCGTGGCGAATCCCTCCAGAGAGGCGTTGAAGTCGGCGACGACTTCGGCCGCTCCGGCGAAGTTGACCGGGCTCACCGAGTAGTCGTTGCCGGCCACGAACGCCGCGTTCTCCGGGAACTGCTCGGCGTAGACCGCCGCCGCCGACTCCGTCGACGGAATCACGCCGAACGCCTCAGAGAACTTCAGCTGCTGCTCGTCGGAGGTGAGGAACTCCACGAGATCGACGGCCAGGTCACGAGTCTCCGAGCCGGCAGGGATACCCCAGCAGTTGGTGAAGACGAAGGTCGACTTGCCGCCGGGGCCCTCGGGCAACTCGACGACCCGGTAGTTCACATCCGGGTAGTCGTTGGCCAGGGCACCATTGATCCACGGACCCTCGATGACCATCGCCGCGGTCTGCTGGCCGAAGGCCTCGCCGCCCCATCCGGCGCCGAGCTCCGAGGGGAACTTGAGGGAGCCGGCCTCGACCAGAGACTGCACGTACTCCAGCGCCTGGAGGTTCTCCGGGCTGTCGGCAGTGGCGGTGGTTCCGTCCTCCGACACCAGCGTGCCGCCGGCCTGGTTCATGAACACGCCGATCCGGGCGTACTCGAGACCGAACGACAGGCCGGCCCGGGTGTCGGTGGTGAGGGCGGCAGCGACATCGGCCAGCTCGTCCCAGTTGGTCGGGATGTCGTCGTCGGTCAAACCTGCCTCCTCCCAGGCGTCGGTGTTGATCACCAGTCCCAGGGTGGAGAAGTCCTTCGGGGCGCAATAGAAGGTGCCGTCGTACGTGAACGTGTCACGCAACGACTGGTAGTAGGCGTCGGCGTTCGACAGTTCCTCGGCGTAGGGCTCCAGGTAGCCGTTGGAGGCATAGGTCTGGAACTGGTCCCACGACATGTAGAAGATGTCCGGCGGGTTTCCGCCTGAGAAGCCCTGGCCGAGCTGCTGGGTCAGGTCGTTGGCAGCGATGACCTCGACCGTCACCCCGGACTCCTCGCCCCAGGCGTCGACCGCAGCCTGGACGGCATTCGTCTCGGCGTCACCCGATGAGCCGATCAGCATCGTCATGCTCCCGCCTGCAGCCTCGCCACCGGTGGTGTCGCTGCCGGCGGTGGTGTCGGTAGCCCCCGTTTCGCCGGTGGCGGCGGTGGTTGAAGGGGTCTGGTCACCCTGCGTGATCGGTATGGAGGTGTCCTCCGTGCCGCCCCCGCCGCAAGCGGCGATGAGCGCCACAACGGTGAAGAGGAGAAGCACTCTCCAGTGTCTATGCGTCTTCATCGCACGTTTCCTTCCCTTCTCTAAGCCGAGGCGCCATTGCCTCGGACGACGAGTTCCGGCTGTAGCAGCCGGTGCGTGGGCCACGGGAGGCGATCGGGATCGTCGATGACGACCCCGCCTTCCGGGCCCATCAACAACTCGAGTGCCGCCTCGGCGACCCCGACCAGCGGCTGCGAAACGCTCGACAGCCCCATCGCCGCTGCCACCGGCGTGTCGTCGAAACCGACGACCGGCAGGTCCAGGCCACGTTCGACGAGAGCCATCCGCGCCCCCAGGGCCAGCGAGTCCGAGGCACAGACGAAAGCATCCGGGGGTCGTGGGGCGTCGAGGAGGTCGGACGCCGAGCGTGCCGCTTCGTAGGCCTCATCGGATACACCCACGCTGAGCTCGGCCATCCGCTCGGGGTCGAGCCCGCAGGCCTCGATCCAGCCTTGGCGGCGCTCCTCGCCGATACCGGAGGGACTGGGCCAGCCGATGAACCCGACTTGACGAGCTCCCAGCGACTTCACGTGTTCCGTCGCCATCCGCAGGCCGCTGGCGCCGTCGACATCCACCCACCGGTACCGGGGATCGGTCAGGTCGTGAATGCCCCAAGGGCGACCGAACGAGACGAAGGGGATCTTCTGTTCGACCAGCCAGGTGAGGCGGCGATCGCCATACGTGGTCGAAGTGACGACGAAGCCGTCGACTTCGGACTCCTCGATCAGCCGGCGGTACTCGGCGATTTCGGCATCGACCCCGTTTGCCGCGTAGAGGAGGATGCGGATACCGCGGGCGGCAGCTCGTTCCGTCAAGGCGTGGAGGAAGCCGTCGAGGACCGAGCCGGATATGCCATTGGCGGAAACGGGGTCGAGCCGAATCCCGATGGTCGATGACCGGCGGGTGCGGAGGCGACGAGCGGAGGCGTGCGGGCGATAGCGGAGACGCTCGATCGCCCCCTCGACCCGGCGCCGGGTCTCGGGACGTACTAGGTCGGGTCGGTTGATGACGTTGGAAACGGTCTGACGGGAGACCCGCGCCGCTCTCGCAACGTCACTGATCGTCGGTGTCCCGGTCGATCGAGCCAACTGTTCTCTCCAGTTCGATCCGTTCGCTTTCCGATCCGGTCGGATTCTATTTGAACGATCAAATCCCGAACTGTACGTTAGATGAACGACGACGGAGGATGCCCCTGGAAGCAGGAAGTTTTTCTCCCGGTCTCCAACCGCTGGTCCATCGAGAGACGCTCACCCTGCGCGCCCCCACCCAGGTGTGGTCGTCCTCGGACGGTTCGATCGGGACCGCCCCGATCCACGGGATCTACCACGCCGACCGCCGCCTGGTCTCCGCAATGAGGCTGGAGGTCGACGGCCGGCAGCTCGAGTTCGCCTCCGGCGCCTCGCTCGGGGCCGACCGTCTGCGCGCCGTCGGTCTGCTCCGTCACATCGACCCGGGCGTCGACTCCACCTTGCGTGCGATCTTCGACCGGGAAGTAGCCACCACCTCGGCGGAGGACCGCCTCTTGTTCGAGTCCCGGCGGAGGGAACCAACCGAGCTCACCGTCACGGTCACCATCGTCCCCGACTCCACCCGGATCGACATCGTGAAAGCGGGCGGTCGCAGCAACTCCGTGCCCTCGCCGAAGCTGTCGGGTGACCAAATCACATGGGAGACGGACGACACCGAGACGACGCTTGCCGCATCCGGAGCCGAGATGACGGTGGCCGACGATGTCACATTGACGTGGAAGCTGACCGTTCCGCCGGGCGGTGCGGCGTCCGTTTCGTGGAGGTTCAGCTTCGAAGACCGCCGGCCCGCCGTGACCGGTGTGGAAGGCCCGGTGCCGTGGAGCACCCCGACAGTCACTGCCCCCGACGCGCGTCTCGCGCGATGGGTAGAGGCATCGCTGTCGGACCTCGATGCCCTCCGTCTGACGACACCAAGCGACCCCGATGCGGTCTTCGTCGGCGCCGGCGCTCCGTGGTATTTGACGCTGTTCGGACGCGACTCGCTCTGGGCCGCCCGCATGCTGCTTCCGCTCGGCACCGGGCTGGCCAGGGGAACCCTGCACACACTGGGGGAAAGACAGGGGTCGCACCACGACATCGACCGAGCCGAGCAACCGGGCAAGATCCTCCACGAGCTGCGCCGCGAGGAGGTCCACGGGGACGACGGAATGCGCCTGCCGCCCCTCTACTACGGGACGGTCGACGCCACGCCGCTTTGGATCATCCTCCTCGCCGATGCCTGGCGATGGGGGCTCTCCGACGACGAGGTGATCCAGTTCCTGCCGCGCCTCGAGGCGGCGCTTCGCTGGGTGCGGGAGCACGGCGACGCCGACGGCGACGGTCTGCTCGAGTACATCGACGAGTCGGGCCACGGCCTGTCCAACCAGGGATGGAAGGACTCGGGAGACTCGGTTCAGTGGCACGACGGCCGGTTCGCCGACGTGCCGATCGCCCTCGCCGAAGTCCAGGGCTACGCCTACGAGGCGGCGATCTCGGGTGCCGAGATCCTCGACTATTTCGACCGCCCGGGCGGCGACGACCTTCGCGATTGGGCGGAGCGTCTACGCCACCGCTTCCACGAGACCTTCTGGGTCGAGGATGCCGACGGCCCCTTCCCCGCCATCGCCTTGGACGCCGATAAGCGCCCGGTCGACAGCCTCACGTCCAACATCGGCCATCTGCTCGGCACGGGAATCCTCGACCGGGAGCAGGCGGGCTTGGTGGCACGCCGACTCATCTCACCCGAGATGTCGAGCGGCTACGGGCTGCGGACGCTCTCGACGCGGGCGGCGGGCTACTGGCCTCTCAGCTACCACGGCGGCTCCGTTTGGACCCACGACACAGCGATCGCCATCGATGGTCTGGTGACAGAGGGTTACCTCAGCGAAGCGACGGTGCTGATCGAGGGTCTGTTGGCCGCGGCCGAGGGGTTCGGTTACCGGATGCCCGAGTTGCACTCCGGCGATCCCCGCGACGAGATAGGCCGGCCCATCCCCTACCCCGCTGCCTGCCGGCCCCAGGCGTGGTCGGCGGCGTCGGCGATCCTCGTCATGTCCGCCGTCTTCGGGCTCCACCCCCGGCCCGACGGGCTCCACGTCGACCCGGGACCGAAGGCGCTGGGGGCGACGGTGTCCGGCATCCGCTTCCGGGGCGAGGAGATATCGATCAGCGTGGCGCCGGACGGCACCGTGACCTCCAACTCACCCAACGTGAAAACGGCCCGTACGCCGTCTGGGTGAAGGCGGTCGCTCGGTACAGTGGCCTCAGCCACCGAAGAGGAGCGCTCTTTCGATGACGTCCATCACCGACACCTCTCGTCGACCCCTGCTCGTGTTCGGCGACGACGGCGAAGGGCCGGCAGACACGGCCTGGCGATGGATCACCAATCAGCCGTGGACCGGCTGGTACGTCGACGTGCTCACGGCCGACGCCGACTGGATGGAGATCCAGTGGGGCGCTCCACCCGCCGTCGAGCCATGGACCCCCCTCGTGGCCACGCACAGAGACCATCGAGGGCGCGGTCGATGTCCGGTTTCTCAAAGTCGCCACCGATCCTCGTGCCATGATGACCGAACTCGAGGTAGTCGACCTGCTCGTACTCGGCTTGCGCACCCACAGCCTCCTCGAGGGCGTAGTCACAGGGTCGACCACCGAATGGCTGCTCTACCATCCGCCAGCCCCGCTGGTAGTGGCCAAAACCGCCGAACCGGTCCGCGAGGTGACCGTCTGCACCGACGGTTCGGAGCACGCCATGTGTGCCATCCGCACCTTTCTCGAACTTCCCCTGGCATCCACCGCGCGGGTGAAGGTCCTGGCCGTGAACGATGGCAGGGCGGACACCCAGAAGGGTTCCTCGGAAGCGGCCGAGACGCTCGAGGGAAAGGTCGAGAGCGTGGAGGTCGTGATCGCCGAAGGCAAGGCCACACCGACGATCCTCGATCACCTCGAGAAGGCCCCGCCGCAACTCGTCGTCCTGGGGACGAAAGGCCTCACCGGGTGGAAGCGTCTGCGCCTCGGGTCGACCGCATCGGCTGTGGTCAGGGGCGCCCCCTGCTCCAGCCTCGTCTGCTCCGTCGACTGAGCACCCGGCACCCGGCTAGGATGGCGCACTTCGGAGGGGAGTAGCCCCCGACTGGGAGATCGTCATCCCCGGCGCCTGACCAAACGGCGTCCGGTCCCCAGGCCGGTTGACCGAGTCGACCGGTGGGCAAGACCTCCGGCACGGACTACAAGCGAGTCCGGGTCGGGGTCGGACCTCGGGCCCGGGGAAGGAAGCCAACGACCGAATGGGACGACTCCCTTTCATATCTCACTTCGCCGCGCTGGAGCAGAACGGCCTGAGATACGTCGACTTCGACGTTCCCGCCTGGGTGTGGGTGGCCTTCATCATCGGCATCTCGGTTCTCCTCGTCGGGGACCTGCTCTTGGTCCATCGGCGGCCCCACGTGATCACTTTCCGAGAGGCGGCGATCGAGTCGTCGGTCTGGATCGCCATCGGCCTCTCCTTCGCGCTCGTGATCCTGTTCTGGCAGGGCGGGGCGGCCGCCGGTGAGTACCTGGCCGGCTACATCATCGAGAAGAGCCTGTCGGTCGACAACGTATTCGTCTGGGCGGTGATCCTGTCGTACTTCGCCGTTCCGGCCGAGTTCCAGTTCCGGGTGCTGTTCTGGGGCGTGTTCGGCGCCCTCGTTCTCCGGGCAGCGTTCATCTTCGCCGGAGTCGCCCTCATCGAGGCGTTCGACTGGATCCTCTACGTGTTCGGAGCGTTCTTGATCTTCACGGCGATCCGGATCGCCCGGCCTCACGAAGAGGAGGTCCACCCAGAGAACAACCCCGTTCTCCGGATCTTCCGCCGACTGATTCCCTCGACCACCGAGTACGACGGCCAGCGTCTCTTCACCCGCCGACACGGACGGCTGTTGGCCACTCCCCTGTTCG
Source organism: Acidimicrobiia bacterium (assembly GCA_036380875.1). Classification (GTDB taxonomy): domain Bacteria; phylum Actinomycetota; class Acidimicrobiia; order Spongiisociales; family ZC4RG35; genus ZC4RG17. Next base: position 3,995 of record DASVDX010000097.1, on the reverse strand, counting down.
CCGTGCTGGTGATGATCGAGAGCACCGACGTCGTGTTCGCCGTCGACTCGATCCCGGCGATCCTCGCGGTCAGCCACGAGCCGTTCGTCGTGTTCTCCTCGAACGCCTTCGCCATCCTCGGACTACGCGCCCTGTATTTCCTGCTCGCGGGAATGGCGGGACGCTTCCGCTACCTCAACCTGGGACTGGGCGTGATCCTCGCCTTTGTCGGCGTGAAGATGATCATCGCCGAGTGGTACCACATGCCGATCTGGCTGAGTCTGACAGTTATCGGTGTGGTCCTGACCATCACTATCCTGGCCTCGTTGAGGGCCGATCGGCGAGATCAAATCGAATCGCCGAAAGGCACTTGACGGGGCGTCGTCACGATATGGCAAATCCTGGTGATTTGCAGTATCTAGCGGCGTGCTATCATTTGATAGCAGCGGGGAGCCGGTTTCCCACCACACCGGTCAAGCCCGAGAGTGTCCAGGCGTACCCTCCTCCCCGATCTTCGGATCGGTTCCTCTCCGCCTCTCTCCCGCTCTCGGGCTTCCCCGCTCCCCTCCTCCCTCCTCACTCTGGATTCAACCTCCACTCGGGCTTCTGCACTGCCGTGGGTAGTGTCAGGCCGCGAATGATTCGCGAGCACCCATGACCTCCCGATCCTCCAATTCCCGGTTGGTAGTCGCCGCCAACCGGCTTCCGGTTCGTTGGGATCCCGACGACCACCGCTGGGTGACGAGCCCAGGCGGTCTGGTCTCGGCACTCGCCCCGATCCTCCGTGAAACGGAAGGCGTATGGGTCGGGTGGAGCGGCGCGGCGGGAGGTGAACCGGGCCGGGTCGATGTGGACGAAATCGACAACCTCCTGGTTCCCCTCGACGAGCAGGAGATCGAAGACCACTACGACGGCTTCTGCAACGGCACGATCTGGCCGCTGTACCACGACGCCATCCGCCCGCCCGAGTTCCATCGCCACTGGTGGCGCTGCCACGTCGGCGTCAATCAGCGCTTCGCCGACACCATCGCCGACGTGGCCTCGGAGAAGGACACCATCTGGGTCCACGACTATCAACTGCAACTGGTGCCGGGGATGTTGCGAGAGCGCCTGCCCGGCGCCCGCATCGGCTTCTTCCTGCACATCCCCTTCCCGCCCCCGGAGATATTCGAGCGCATTCCCTGGCGCCGCCAGATCCTCCAGGGCCTCCTCGGCGCCGACTACCTCGGCTTTCAGACCCGCCGAGCCGCCCTCAACTTCGCCGACGCCGCCCGCGAATTCGCCGGCGCCCAGGGCCCGGCGAGTTCCCTGCGCTACGACGACCGGGAGGTTCGAGTCGAACCGGTGCCGATCGCCATCGACACCGCCCACTATGCAGGCACCGCCGCCGACCCAGCGGTCCGAAAGCTCGGCGAGGACATGCGCCGAGATCTCGGCGATCCCCAGACCATCGTCCTCGGCGTCGACCGCCTCGACTACACAAAAGGCATCGATCTGCGCCTCCGGGCGCTCGAGCAGGTGCTCGATACCCACCCCGAGTTCCTCGGGAAGGTGTCGTTCGTTCAGATCGCCGTTCCGAGCCGGGAGGATGTCGACGAGTATCAGGAGATCCGCCGCCAGGTCGAGGAGATGGTGGGACGTGTCAACGGCCGATTCTCCGAGGCCGGGTGGATACCGGTCCACTACGTCTACCGGTCGATACCCTTCGATGAGCTGATCGGCGCCTACACCACCGCCGACGTCATGCTGGTGACGCCCCTCCGGGACGGGATGAACCTGGTCGCCAAGGAATACGTCGCCAGCCGCGTCGACGACACAGGAGTCCTGGTGTTGAGCGAGTTCGCCGGCGCCGCCGAGCAGCTGGAGGAAGCTTTGATCGTGAACCCCTACGACCTCGACGCCCTGGCCGACGCCCTGGCCCGCGCCGTCACCATGCCCCGCCAGGAGCAGCGCGAGAGGATGCGACGGCTGCGCCGGAAGGTCGCCCGCTGGGACGTGCACAAGTGGGCCCGGCACAACCTCGACGCGATCGCAGGCCGGAGGAGCCGCTGATGTGTGGGCGGTTCGCCACCACCGGCGACATCGACTTCTACGCCGACTACTACGCCGTCGACGAGGTGGCCACCGAATCGATCGACAAGAGCTGGAACGTGGCTCCGACAGACGAGACCTACGTCGTTGCCGAACACGACGGCAAGAGGAGGCTCGGCAAGATGGCGTGGGGCCTCATCCCCTACTACTCCGAGGACGCCCGCACCATCCACATCAACGCCCGCCTCGAGTCCGTGGCCGACAAGCCGGCGTTCAGCCGTGCACTGACCAAAAACCGCTGCCTGATCCCGGCGGACGGCTTCTACGAATGGGAGCCGAAGGAGAAGGGGCGCACCCCTCATTGGGTCTACCGAGCCGACGGCCACCCGATGACCTTCGCCGGATTCTGGGCCTCCTGGCGTGACCCGATCAGCGACACATGGATCCGCCGCTTCACGATCATCACCACGAAAGCGGAAGGGGTGATCAAGAACATCCATGACCGGATGCCCGTTGCACTGCCCGAGGACGTGTGGGACGCATGGCTCGACCGGGACCTGAACGACGTGGAGGAGGTCTTGTCGCTCATACGCCCGATCGATCCGGACCTGATCATGGAGCACCCGGTCTCCTCCCGCGTGAACAGCGTACGCAACAACGGGCCAGACCTCGTCGAGCGGTTCGAGGAATCCCTCTTCTGAGGGGCGCGCCGAAGCCCTAGTAGCCTCCAGGCCCGATGGCTCGATTGCTCTTGATCCGCCACGCCCCCACGGCCGAGACCGGCAGGAAGCTGACCGGCCGCCTTCCTGGCGTGGAGTTGGGCGAGAAGGGACAACAGGTCGCCGAGAGGCTCGCCCAACGTCTCGCCGACCTGAAGCTGGACGCGGTCTACGCCTCCCCGATCGAGCGGACTTGGGAGACGGCCGAGATCGTCGCCCGGGCGCACGGCCTGACGCCGATCCGCGAAGACGGCTTGCTGGAGATCGACTTCGGCAACTGGTCGGGGCGGACCTTCAAGCAGCTGACGAGGCTCAAGCTGTGGCGAACGGTGCAGATGACGCCGAGCCGAGTCACCTTCCCCGGAGGGGAGGCGATGGCTGACATGCAGCGGAGGGCAGTGGCAACGTGCGAGCGTCTGGCAGCCTCGTCACCGAAGGGGACGATCGCCCTCGTCAGCCACGCCGATGTCATCAAGGCGATCGTCAGCCACTATCTCGGCCAGCCGTTCGACCTGTTCCAGCGAATCGTGATCTCGCCGGCATCAGTTAGCGTGATCGAACTACCCCCCGAAGGACCGCCTGCAGTACTGGCGGTCAACGCCACTGGAGCGGAGGGAACGTGGCGATGAGAGACCTAGGACCAGCGGAGCGGTTCGTGGCCGGGGCCATCGGCGAGCCGGGCCGACGGCACTTCTACCTGCAGGTGACGGCCTCGGGCGAAGAACTGTGGCTTCACGCCGAAAAGCAGCAGGTCGCCACGCTCGGTTCCCAGATCTTCGCTCTGCTCGCCGCCGCCGGGATCCAGCCAGACCGGGATGCCGTCGAGGCACTCAAGCCGAGCCTCACTCTGGGTGATCCCGGCGATGAGATCTTCCCGGTCGGCGGCATCCAGTTGGCCGCCCTCGAGTCGGAGTTGGTCGCCGTGGTCATCACTTCGCTCGAAGACGACAACGAGGCGATCCGCTTCATCGTGGCCCCTGAGCAACTATTGGCGATGGCCGAAGTCGCTATGGAAGTCGTTGCGGCAGGCCGCCCGATCTGCCCTCATTGCCATCTCCCCGAGGACCCCGAAGGTCATCGGTGTCCCGCCACGAACGGCCACTTCGCAGACTGAGCTCCGTTCTCGGCGATGCCGGATTCACCACAGGGGCCAGGGCATGGGCGGACGGTCCTGGGGTGGGGGAGGATGCACCGGTTGTTCGAGCAGGGTGAGGGCGCGCTCGACCGTTTTCGCCACCTCGGCGGGGGTGAGGAGGTCCGAGATCG
>DASVDX010000096.1:0-5283 GCA_036380875.1 Acidimicrobiia bacterium | reverse complement strand
GTCGCCGGAGTGGTTGTTGGCCATGTTGGCCACCTCGATCCCGTTGGCGCGGATCGAGGGCAACGCCTCGGTCGGGCAGCGGAAGTTGAACGCCTTGGGCAGCGGGTCACCCAGGTCCGACGGGGTGCATTCGAGGTTGATGACGGTCAGATCGTCGTTGACGAACAACCCTTCGAGACCCGACCAGGCATGATCCCAGCCCTCCCGTCGCAGCACCGGGATGTAGTCGGGATCGACCGCGACGTCCCCGGTGCCGTGGATGAGCAGCGAGCCCTTGGGCGGCAGGGTCGTGGTCGTCGTGGTGGGCAGCGTGGTCGTCGTCGTCGAGGTTGAGGTGGTGCTTGTGGACGTGGTCGAAGGCAGCGCAAGGGGCAGGGTGGTCGTGGGCGGCGCACCGGCCACCGACCACCAGGCGAAAGCCCCGCCGCCGAGAAGAGCGCCGACGACCAGGACCACACCAAAGAGAACGATCCTTCGAGACACGGGTGCCGTCAGGCTATCGACGTCCCGCCAATAGCCCGCCTATTGCGCAGCCCCATCAGCAGCGCAGTCCATGGCAGCGAACACCATCGGTCCTGATGGCGATGCGACTCGCAGTCATGGCCCTGATACTGGTGTTGTTGGGTTGCACCGGAGACGGAACCAACGCGAGTCTCCTCACCTCCCCCGCCAGACGCCGCTGACTTGGCGGGACTCGCCCGTTCTCACATGCTCGATGACCCCCCGGAGGACGCGCGGTTCGAGAGGTACGTCACCCTGGACGAGTGGGCGATCGTGATGGTCCAATGCTTGAACGAACAGGGAATTCCGGCGGAGGTTTCCCGCGACGGCGGCATCGAATATGGCGACGTCCCGATGGAACAGGCCCAGACACAACGAGAAGCCTCCTACAGGTGTCGGGTCCGCTTTCCGACGGACCCCAGATATGAACAACCTCTCACTCCGGCGAAGATCCGGATCATCTACGACTATCAGACCGGGCCTCTGAAGGATTGCTTGGAAAGGGAGGGCTACACAGTGGCACCGCCGCCTTCGGCAGAGGCATTCATCAGTTCCTACTACGACCCTGAGACCGAGGTCTGGTCGGCCTACCCGATGGACGACCCGAGACTGAACGACATGGACGAGTGGTATCGCCTCAACGAGGTGTGCCCGCAGCTCCCGCCGAACGAGGAGTTGTTCGGGTCGGATTGAACGTGTCTGCTCAGGGCACCCTGAGAACCCGGACCGGATCACGGAAGGCGGCAACCAACGCCGGGGGGATCGACGCCACCAGGACGGCAAGAAGGACAAGCGCCCCCACGGCCAGCGTGAACGGAACGTCCGGGAGCTGTCCGGTGAGCCGCCACACGGCCAACGAGCCCGCCACGACGCCGAGGGACACACCCAACAGTGCGACCAAGCCACTCTGGGCCCCGACCAGCGCAACGACGTCGGATCGCCGGGCTCCGAGAGCGCGACGGCGTCCGAAGTCCTGTCGGCGCAGGGTCACCGATCCGTAGACGACCAGGCCGACCAGCACCAACGAAACCCCCAGCGCCACGAGGACCAGGTTCCTGCTGAAACTCCCCAACTGTCCTGCCACCGCGATGCGGACGTCGGCGAGCACCTGCGATGTCTGCAGGCCAAGAGCCAGCGGGTCCGCCGCACCGATGACTGACAGAACCGACTGAGTCACGACTCCCACCTGCGACGCGGACGAAGCGAGAACATGAACTGACCTGAGCAACGCGTCCCGGTCATCGACGTCAGGCTGGACGATGACCCCACTGGACAGGAACTCGAGGCCGGGGGCGGCGACGAAACCGCCAACGATCGCGACCTGGCCCTGCCCGACGTCCAGGCTGCCCAAGGGTCCCTCCAACCCGGCCTCGCCGACGGCCTCGTTGCCGATGAGCCCCTCCCCGGGCCGCGGCACACGCCCGTTGACCACGAAACCGTCGGGCAAAGCGCCCCACAGGTCCCGCACCGGGATCCGGTTCCCCCCGTCGCCGACCGCGGAGTTGACGCCGTCCTGGACTGTGCCGACCCCTATCACCCAGTCCACCGACGAAACCCGCCCGATCCGGTCGACTGCGGATGCCGGGATGTGTGCGGTGCCGTCAGAGTCGGTCACGGTGATCAGCCGCGTGCCTGCATCGTCGATCCGCGCCAACACGCTCTGCTCGGCTTGAACCGTCTGTCCCGTGGTACCGAGCACGAAAGCACAGACGCCAGCAGTCAGGAGGAAGAGGATTGCCGAGGAGACCGGCGACGCCAGGACGACGCGCCACGCCTCGGAGACGAGCCCCCCGAAGCCGATTCCTTTCTCAGAGGGCGAGGACGTCATCCGCTGCCTCTACGACTCTCGGATCGTGACTGGCGATCACGACAGCTGCGCCGGCATTGGCGGCGTCGCGCAAGGCGGCGAGGACGACGTCCGCCGAGTCTGCGTCCAGGTTCCCCGTGGGCTCGTCGGCCAGCACGATGCCCGGCTCTTTCAGAAGCGCCCGGCACAGGCCGACGCGTTGCGCCTGACCGCCGGACACCTCACCGGGCTTGCGATCCTCTCGCAGGGTGACCCCAAAGCGCTGGAGCAACTCCCGTCCCCGAGATTCAGCCCGCTTGCGGCCGATGCCCGCGTAGATCCCACCCTCCACCACGTTGTCGATCACGGATCGGGTCGGGTCGAGAGCGGCATCCTGGAAGACGAAACCGATCGTGCGCGACCGGATTCGGGAGCGCTCGCCGTCGCCCAAGCTACTGACGTCGTCACCATCGATGGCAATTGATCCCGCGCCCGGTCTCACGAGCAGACCGAGGAGGTAGAGCAGGGTCGACTTGCCCCGCCCGGATGCCCCAGTGACCACGGAGACCGCGCCCGTCAGGAACTCGTGGGTCAGTCCGCCAAAGAGCTCGTCGGACCCCGCCGAGTAGCGGAACTCCAGGGCTTCGATCGAGATCATGAGGATGTCGTCGGCAACAGGATCTCGGCGCCAACATCCACGCCGTCGACGATGGCGATCCCGTCTGAGGCGGCTCGGACCGAGACGGCGACTTCGCTGCCGTCGGCGAGCCGGACGAAGGTTGATCCGTCCGGTCGGGAGAGCACCGCGGCCACGGGGATGCCGGGTCCGGTCATTTCCGGGATCACCACAATCTCCACCGGGAAGAGCGTCCGCTCGCCGAGCGGCACGGCTTCGACGCAATCGTCGCCACACACCGGACCGCCCGCTGAGCCCTCCAAAGTCAAGATCAACTCGCCTGTCAGCGGAGAGTCGGCGGCCGAGACGATTCGACCGGGCCATTCAGTGTCGCCGTATCGCACTCTGACCTCCGCGTCGAGGGGCACCAGGTTGGCCTGCCCCGACGCCAGGGTGACCGTGAAGTCCACCTCGCCGAGCACTCGCCGCAAGATCATCTCCCCGCCGACCAGCTCCGACCCGACCGTCACCGTCGGGTCGACCACCACGCGGACCGGCAGGGTGTCGACGAACACGACGTCGCCTCGGCGCACCACCCCGTCCACTGGGATTCCGAGGGAGTCCTGCCACTCCCGCACCGCGTTGCGCACGCCGGCATCGAAGACGCCGTCAGCGTCCGCCGCGTAGAACCCGAGATGTGACAGCAGGGCCTGGAGTTGGGCCACATCGGCACCCCGGAAGCCGATGGTCATGTCGCGGAACGACGGTGTGGTCCCTGAGGCGATCACCGCCGGACGTAGGTTCACCGCGTAAAGGAGATCGCCGGTGTCCACCTCCGAGCCGTTCTCCACGGCGATCGAGGTGACCACCCCAGAGGCCCCGTTTCGCGCCAGGTCGGCCAGTCGCCACTCCCCGCCCGCAGCGAAGTTGAGGGACCGCCCCACCGTCTCTTCGGCAACCACGAATGTGACGGGCTGGCGATCAGCAAGGGGGTCTTCCGGGGGCGCCATTGCCTCGCGCCCCGCCCACCACCCGAGGGCCACCAACGCGGTGGCCCCAGCAACCACGAGCGCAACCCTGAGAAAGCGCCTCATCTTCCCGACAGATTACGAGAAGCAGTCACCCGCGGGGCCTCATCCTTCAGGGCTCGGGCCAGCTCTCGGTCGATCGGGGGCAAGCCGCCAGCGCCCGTTGGTAGTCCAAGCCGTGCCCAACGTCTCCCACCGGGTCCCACCCGCCCGTTTCCTGATTGTTGTAATTCTCAAGCCACCATTCCAAGGTTGGAGGCTCGGCGATGTCGAATCCTGCGTTCACCAGACAGCGCCGTTGTCCGAGAAGCCATTCGTAAGTGCCCTCCAAGTCCTCCCGCGTCGGTGCTGGAAACCGTCCAATTTGGTCACGGCAATCAGCGCTGTCCATTGCGAATACGCGTTCTTGATCGGGAGGAACCACCACTTCGAAGGTTCCTTCTCCTTCAGACTGATTGCCCAGCTTGATTTCCCACCCGCGCTCACGCAGGCACTCTCTAAGCAAGGTGCTGTGTTCGGCCGGAGTCCCCGTGAAGACAGGCACATCCGCCTCGGCTGCGGCGGTCTCGGAGTTGGCAGTTCCCGCTTCGCAAGCCGCCAAGAACAACGAAGCGCCAAGGACTAGCGGGAACCGCCATCGCATCATCTCGTTACCTAAGGTCAGCCGAACGCTTGGCAGTGCCCATACGTTCCGGGGTCGCTCAGCCATCCATCGTCAACCGCGACCGCCCAAGAGCCCCCGTACTGACTCCCGAAGGTATCACGATGTACCGGGTTCACCGTGAAGTTGTAGAACACGTACGTGGAACTCCCGGGTCCTCTGACGTCGGTCCAACCTGACGAGTGACTGTGGGTGTAAGCGAACGGCGTCGCTCCCCCACAACTCTTACTGCCGAACTTCCACACCGTCCCCAGGGCAGGCAGAGCGATCGCAACCATCAGGGCATCACCAGCACCGCCATCAGAGCCCGCTTCTGTGAAATCGAGGCTGCAGGTCCCATGTTCACCTCCTTGCCCTCATGGAGGGCTGTTGGTCCCAGCGAGCCACCGGCACAATCAACCCTATCACTCGCTACAAGCTCGTGCAGGGCTACAGGATCTGGCTCAGGAACAGTTTCGTGCGGTCTTCCTGAGGGTTGGTGAAGAAGTGCTCCGGCGTTCCCACCTCGACGATCTGGCCCTGGGCCATGAAAACCACCCGGTCGGCCACATTGCGGGCGAAGCCCATCTCGTGGGTGACGACGATCATGGTCATGCCGCCCTGGGCCAACTCCACCATGACGTCGAGGACCTCCTTGATCATCTCCGGGTCGAGAGCCGAGGTCGGTTCGTCGAACATCATCACCTTGGGC
>DASVDX010000095.1:0-5190 GCA_036380875.1 Acidimicrobiia bacterium | reverse complement strand
TTGATGCTGGTCTACGAGTCAGGATCGTGGTGGACCGGGCCAATCTGCACCCCAAGGGGCCGATATCGGGTTCCGACTGGTAGCCGGCTACTTCCAGCCGTCGACCCTGGCGGAGTTCTCGACCCAGGCGGCCATGTCGTCGTCGATCTCGTCGACCGACTTGAGCTTGACGTAGCGGTAGCGGCCCTCCCCAAGAGGTGGAGGGTCGTCGAACTCCGCCCCGGCGTGGAAACCGACGTTCACGGAGACGTCGTAAGCAACCAGTTCGATGACCCAACCGAGATCTGGCGTGCCGTAGTAGGCCTTCTTCCACTTCACGGCGTACTGCGGATCGGGCAAGGCCCTCCGGATCACGTCGTCGATCCGTTGCAGGATCGGCTGCAGGTCGGGCATCTGCCGCCGCATCCACTGCTCGATGACGGTGTGGCCCTCGGCCGCGGGCTCCGGCGGTTTCCTCGACGAGTCGCCCTTGATCATCTTGGCCACGTTGAACCTCCGAATCGAGACTGCGACGGTACCGCGGCCCGGAGTCAAGCGGGTCTTTGGAGGCGCGGTTGGACGACGCCCGTTCCCGATCCCTGGAGATGTGCCTGCGCCTTGGCGGCGACACCCGGGACGAACGGGCCGAGAAGCTCGGCCACCGTGGCGGCGACGTGGTGAAGACTGCCGAGCACCCGATCGAACTCGTCCCACTCGCCGGCCGAGGCCAACTCCCATGGCGGGTGTTGCTGGATGTAGGCGTTGGCGGCGCCGATCAGCGACGAGACCTCGGTGGCCGCACCTCTGATGTCGAAACGGTCGAGGGCCCGGTGCACGGAACTTCGAGCGTCGGTGAGCCTGCCGACGAGAGGGTCGTCGGCGGGAGGCGTGGGGATGACCCCTGGCCGATGTTTCTCGATCAGCGTTTGAATCCGGTTGACGAGGTTGCCGAACCCGTTGGCGAGATCCTGGTTGACCCGGTCGACGAGTCTCTGCTCGGTGAAGTCCACGTCTCCGATAGGGGGCACCTCGGCGGCGAACCACCAGCGAAGCGAATCCCCTCCATGGCTCTCGACGAGCTGGGCAGGATCGGCGTAGCTGCCCGCACTCTTGCTGATCTTGGCGCCGTCGGTCGTCAGGTAGTCGTGCACGAAGATGGCCGTCGGGAGAGGCTCTCCGGCCGACAGGAGGAAGGCGGGCCAGTAGACCGCGTGGAAGCGAAGGATTCCCTTCCCGATGACATGCACGCGTTCATCCGACTCCAACCACCAGTGGCTGTAGTCCGGGTCATCGGTCCCGTACCCCAATGCGCTGACGTAGTTGCCGAGGGCGTCGTACCAGACATAGATCACCTGGTCGGAATCGCCCGGGACCGGGATGCCCCAACCGCGTGCCCGCTCGGCCGCCCTGGAGACACTGATGTCCTCCAACCCGCTCCGAAGTAGTCCCAGCACTTCGTTCTGACGAGCCGGTGGCTCGATGCGCAGGCGGCCCGACTCGATCGTCTCGAGCAGATCCGTGGTGTACCGGCTCAGACGGAAGAACCAATTGCGTTCCGAGACCACCTCGGGCTCGGTCCCGTGCTCGGGACAGCGACCGTCGGCGAGCTCCTGCGGCTTGTAGAACTGCTCGCAGCCGACGCAGTACAGACCTTCGTAGTCACGCAGATACAGGTCGCCGGAAGCGGCGGCGCGCTGCCACAGCTTCTCCACCCCCGGTCGATGCCGCGGATCGGTGCTGGTCCTGATGTAGTCGTCGAGCGACAGCCCGAGAAGACGCCCCAAGAACTCGAACTCATCGGCTCGCCGGGTCACGAACTCCCCCACCGGGAGACCCGAGGCCTCGGCGGCGAGGACGTTCTTCAGCGAGTTGTCGTCGGTTCCCGACAAGAACCGGACCTCGTCACCGCGCAGCCGCCACCCGCGGGCCAGGATGTCTGCCTGCACGAACTCCAACGCATGACCGAGGTGCGGCGACGCGTTGACATACGGGATCGCAGTCGTGATGTAGATGCGGGTCATCTGGACTCCTCTCTCCCTGTGGCGGAGCCCTCATCGACCAAGAAGGAGGCCCCGTCTCAGGGGCCTCGACGTTCCTAGGCGCGCCGGAGATGCCCCTTGGAGGGGCACATCATGCGGTCGTCGTGGAACGTGGTTGGCATCTCTGCCTCCAGCCTATTCGACCGACCCGGCTGGAGCGGCGAGATTGCCGCCCGTTGCGCTTCGGTAACGGGAATGAGGCATCATGGGTCGATGGCTTCCGATCCGGACCCCGCCGCGTGCTCATGAGGTGGGGCTCGCGGGTATTCGCCAGCATCGTCGCCGCCTACACCCTGGCAGTTGGCGGAGTCCTCGCGGTCGAGGTGACGGACCGTGGGTTCATCATCAGCGACATGTACTTCCTTCCGGTCCTGGCGGGGACCGTGATCGGGGTGTTCCTCACCTTCAAGCGACCCGACAACCGGATGGGCCCACTGCTCGTCGCACTGGTTGCCAGCCTCACCACGCTCGGTTTGAGCAACGTCTTCATCGAGGACGCCATGGAGATGGGCGATCACCTGCGCGCGGTGATAGCCACCCATCTCTCCGACATCGCCTGGGTCGCCCAGTCGGTGATCGCCTTCGTGCTATTGCCGCTCTGGTTCCCGACCGGACGTGCGCCGAACCGTGGCTGGGCGTGGGTGGGCCGGTTGGCCATCGCCGGCGCCTTCGTGGTAATGGCTTCGGGGATCTTCGCCGAGACGGTCTGCGTCTTCGACGCCACTTCTTCCGACGAATGCTCCGTGATTCCGAATCCGTGGGGCATCCGCGGGTATGACGGCCCGGAGTTGCTCTTCCTCCTACCGATCCTGATGGCCGTGCCGGCGGTGGCGTCGGTATTCGTCCGCTGGCGGCGATCCGACGATCTGGAGAGGCGACAGATCAAGTGGTTCTTCGTGGCCGTCGTCGGACTCCTCATCGGGCTCTTCACGGCCTTGGCAGACATCAACGACGTCCTCAACGAGGTGCCGCTCGCCGCCGCCCTCACCGGCGTGTGGCTGGCGATCGCCGTGGCGGTGCTCAGGTACCGGCTCTATGAGATCGACCGGATCCTCTCCCGCACGGTTTCGTACGCCCTGGTGATCGCCGTCCTGGCCGGTGTTTACACCCTGCTAGTCACCGCCATCAGTCTGCAGTTCGAAGGGTCGTTGGCGGTCGCCGCCTCCACCCTCACCGTGGCGGTGCTGTTCAACCCCTTGCGAAGAAGGGTCCAGGATTGGGTTGACCGACGCTTCAACCGGACTGCCTACGACACCGCCCAGGTACTGGACGGCTTCGCAGGGTCACTTCGGGACCAGATCGACGGCGAGGCTCTCGTCGACGGCTGGCTCGACGTCGTGTCCGAGACGATGCAGCCGTCGGCGGTAGGCGTCTGGGTTCGCTAGCCCGTCATCAGAACGGATTCGGCAACGCGCCCGAACCCGGGTCTTCTTCGTAGCCCTCGCCGCCCCAATCGACGGTCGCTTCGCCGGGCTCCTCGGAATCGGGCAGGTCGAGCCCGCGACGCAGGATCTCCTCGGCGATCTCGGGGCGCAGGTCCGGGCTGGCGGTGCGGTAAGCCTCGACCAGGTGATCGTCTGACAGGTCCGTGATTGCCTTCTTCATCGGCTCCATGACTGCTCCCTTCTGCAGATCAGATACCCGGGAGGCGGGTGGGCGAATCGGGGAGATCCGGACCGCGGGACCTTCTGTCGGCGTCCCGCTTGAACGCGAACAGCACCAGACAGGCGATCACTGCCAGCTTGCTGCCGATGTCGGCGTCGACCTCGCCGGTGAGCCTTCTGGCGCGGCTTGCCACCATGTCGTAGTCGATGTCGTAATCCCCCCACCGTGGGTCTGCAGGCCTCAAGTCGATCCTGGCATTCCGCGACGCGGAATCGGGTATGGCCACGAGGAATGGCCACCTTCGAGTCCACATCGCCGCCCGAGCAACAACGCCTCCTTCTCAGATTCGGGGCGGTGGCAGCGATCGTCGGCACCGCATTCCAGGTCGCCGCCGGATCCAGTCAGACCGCACAATTGGAGGGCACCGCAGACGTGGCCCTCTCCTCGCTGGCCGAGTTGCCCGACTGGGCGTGGCCCCTGATCTACTTCGGCTTCATGTTCGGAGCGGTGCTCTGGGTGCTCGCCATCGTGGTCCTCAATTCGACGTTGCACACCGGAACGGCTCCGGCATGGGGGCGATTGGCGGTGGCCGCGGTGATTGTCGGAGCCGCGGCCCATGTGGTCGATGCCTCACTCAATGCCGGTCCGCTCACCGACCTGGCGCACGACTGGACCGGGGCCGACGAGGCCGGGCGAGCGTTGCTCTCCCAGCACGCCGACCTCCTCCTTCGCGTCCTCGACGGCACCTGGGCCGGTGTCATCACCCTCTTCCACGGCGTGCCTTTCCTCCTGGCCGGCTGGGCCGTGGTCAAGGAGAGCGACCATCCATCCTGGCTCGGGTGGTTCGGGATCCTCGGAGGGGCCGGGTCGGTCGTCATCGGGATCCTCATGTTCCTGGGCATCGTCGGATCCGGTCCCGCCGTACCGTTCGCCGTGGTGCTCAGCATCTTCATGGTGGTCATCGGCGCGCGACTCTGGGCCCGGGCCGACAGGGCCCGCATGGTGGCGGCACCGAGTTGAGACTGGGCAAACCGAAGGCCCGGGCGTTGCCGCCCGGGCCTTGTCTTGTAGTAGCGGGGGCGGGATTTGAATCCGCGACCTTCGGGTTATGAGTTGTTCAAATGGGGTGTCGGCTGGTCTCGGGCTGTACCGGAGAGTGCCGTCTACCAGGGCTTTCGCGACACTGGCCTACCAGCTTCTTCCTGGTGATACCGCCCTCTGACGACCCATACGTTAGAAGATCCGTTAGAAGAACCGCCTTAAGTGGGAGCTAGGCGATCGGTCTCGGTGTCCTCTCGATTGACCCGCAACCGATCATCGATGCCGAGCCGCGCCCCTGCCCGCACGAGCAGCTCTGCAAACCGATTGGGCGCGTTGATCACCTCCAGGCTGTGGGCGTCACGCTCGATAAGGATCTGTTTCAGAATCTCGTCGGTGAATGAAGGGGTGGCGATGGCGGTGCCCCGACAATCGAGAAGCACATCGGCATCAGTCAGGCGCGAGGGAAGGACGGACGCCAGTTCCTGGGCCTGCTCGCGGCTTCTCGACTTAACGGGTGCGTGAACCT
>DASVDX010000094.1:0-18632 GCA_036380875.1 Acidimicrobiia bacterium | reverse complement strand
GCTGGCGTGCCGTCTACCGCTGGACCATCGGCCTCTTTCATCCCTCCCGGCCATTGTGCCACGGTGAGGCGCGAAGGTTCCGGCTCGCCCCACAATCGCGAGTGCCGGGCAACGTCCCAGGTGAGGAGGGGAGTGGCGGACGTGACGGCACCGTCGCGCACGGAACGACATATATCACCACGCTTCGCCCTGAGAAGAACTCGTGTGCCCATGGTCGCGCCGTCTGTCGCTGGCTCGTCGGTCCGCAGCAACAGGAGTTTCGGTAGAAGTTTGGGTAGAAGGCGCTGGAGCCAAACGGCCGACTGTCGGCGATCGAATTTGGGAAACCTTTTGCTACCTGGGGTTTGGCGGGGGTGCGGGCGAGAGGACTCGAACCTCCAAGAGCTTTCGCTCACCAGGACCTAAACCTGGCGCGTCTTCCAATTCCGCCACACCCGCGAGGAACGATCAGCTGCGATGGTGGGCCGCCCGGGACTCGAACCCGGAACCTTGGGCTTAAGAGGCCCCTGCTACTGCCAATTGAGCTAGCGGCCCGGAGCAATTGTAGAAGCTGACGTCCCCCACTCGAAACGGATAGTGAGTGCCTCGATCCATGCCGTGGTCACGTGGAACGCGTCGGCGCTCCTCCGCATCCTGACAAGGCAAACACCATGTGCCAGGTGGTTCTTCCGGTGGCCGGTGCCGTCCGGCTTGATGAACGTCTTGTAGAAGCAGGATTCGTCCAATTCGGTCTGACGGGCCCACCAGCGGCGTGCCACCGCCTCGTCGTTGTCGGCGTGCAAGTTCAGCCTGAGAGTGAACTCGGCGTTTCTGCGGTGGAATCGGCGAGACCACTCCATGAAAAGCCGGATTGCGCGCGGATCCGAGTTCGACAGGCCCAAGACCGGTCCGGTCTTGTTTCCTTCCGCCCAGTAGAGAACGGTGCCGGCCACCCACAGAGGATCGGTGATCAGTCCGGGGACACGTCGGCGAGCTGATGCCTTGAGATTCTCGATTTGCAGTCGCCGTTTGCGCTGAGTGTCGACAGGGATTCCGGCCCGGGAGCCAGTGCGGTCGATGATCGCCCGGACCTGCTCGTCGGTGAGGGAGATGTCGCGGCACCACGTGGCGAGCGTGCTCTTCTTCACGTCGATCATTTGGCGAATCTCTCCGTAAGAGAGCCCCAGCCGGCGAAGGTCCCGCCCGAGTTCCCTTTGGTCCCACCTCGACAGTTCGTGCCACTGATCGATCCGTCGTTGCAGGTCGCCTGGGATCGTCATGCGGCGAAGGTAATGGCCGACTGTGACAGGTCCTCCGAGCGAATGGCTCCGAGCACGGCAGTCAGGTAGCGCGCTAGCGTGCGGGCCTCCGGAGCGTCAGATCGGGGTCACCGATCGGGCAACTTGTGAGGAGAGCTACTGGGGTTGCTCTAGGTCAGAGGTCGCGGTGAATCGAGACAAGCCTCGTGTCCATGTGATCTCCCTGGGAGGGACGATCGCCATGACCGGTTCCCCGGATACCGGCGTGGTCCCGACACTCGACGCCGCCGATCTGATCGAACAGATCCCAGAATTGTCGGATGTCGCCGAGCTCTCGAGCGAGAGCCTGGTTCGGGTCCCGGGGGCGAGCCTCCAGTTTGGCGACCTCATCGCCCTCGCCAGGAGGGTCAACGAGCTCGCCGACGGAGGTGTCGACGGTTTCGTCGTCACACAGGGCACTGACACGTTGGAAGAGACGTCCTTCTTCTTGCATCTGCTGGGACTCACCCATCCCGTGGTCTTCACGGGCGCCATGCGGAACCCGGCGATGCCTGGCTCGGACGGCCCCGCCAATCTGCTCGCCTCGGTGCGCGTCGCCGCCGATCCGCAGGCAGCCTCGTATCGAACAGTCGTCGTGATGAACGATCAAATCCATGCCGCCCGCTTCGTGGCGAAGGCGCACACCAGCCGAGTCGACGCCTTCCGTTCGCCCGCGGTCGGGCCAGTGGGGGCGGTGACCGAAAGCGAAGTGCTTTGGTTCGCTCCACCTCCCAGCGACGTCTCCATCGGGATGGTCGAGGGCGACATGCCTCGCGTGGTCATCCTCCCCGTCGCCCTGGGTGACGACACATCCCTCGTCGAGGCCGTGATCTCCGCCCGCCCGGATGGTGTGGTGGTCGCCGCGATGGGGGCAGGCCACGTTCCGATGGTCCTGGTCGACCCCCTGGGGGAATTGGCAGCCCGGACACCGGTGGTTCTCTCCTCGCGGGTAGGGGAAGGGCGAGTCTTTCGCAGCACCTACGGGTTCGAAGGCTCGGAGATGGATCTTCTCGCCGGGGGCCTCATCTGGGGCGGCTCCGTGTCTCCTCACAAGGCACGCATAGCGCTCGTCGTTGCTCTCGCCGCAGGCTGGTCCCAGGATGAGATCAGCCGGCTGTTCGTCGACCTCGGCTAGGCCGGCTCGCCTATGACACAGCTTTCCGAACGAGTACCTTGAGAGGGCACGGGCCGTGGCGCAGTTTGGTAGCGCGCGTGCTTTGGGAGCACGAGGTCGTCGGTTCGAGTCCGACCGGCCCGACGAGAGAGGATGGGCTTCCGCGGTTTCCGCGACGACTTGTATCCTGACGGAGATCCTGCGGGTGTAGCTCAATGGTAGAGCCCCAGCCTTCCAAGCTGGTGGTGCGGGTTCGATTCCCGTCACCCGCTCCAATTCCCCGGCGCAGAGGCGACTCCGTCTCTACAGTGCGGCAGCCATGACCTCCCCGACCTACGAGCGGCTGCGCCGCGACCTGATCACGGCGATGAGCCAAAGAGACATGGTGGCCGTCTCCGCCATCCGCACGGCCGTGGCTGCCATCGACAACGCCGGTGCCGTCGAAGCCCAACACTCTGCGGCCCCGATCGGGGCCGGCGGCTTCTCGCCCGACGTCCCCCGGCGCGAGCTCGACGAGAAGGCCGTAGCGCAGATCCTGGAGGCGGAGATCGAAGAGCGTCGGACCGCGATGGCGACGCTGGCTGATCTCGGCCAGGACAGCCACGTCGAGCGCCTCCAGCGTGAAGTGGAGGTGCTGGTCCGCTACCTCGCCGAGTAAAATGGCGAGCCCTGCCCCCGTAGCTCAATTGGATAGAGCAGTGGACTTCTAATCCGCCGGTTGGGGGTTCGAGTCCCTCCGGGGGTACCAGCTTCGCCGCGCCTCGAGCGCCGTGGCCTTCCAGCCCACTCGTAGAGCCCGCCGCCGCTGTCAGCGCGGTGGCACCCACAACGAGACGGCGGCAGGTCGAAATGTGGAGTCCACCACTCGAGCCATAGCCGTCTGGATCTGTTCTACGTCGGTGTGGGTGCGGAGCTCGGCGGAGAACTCGTCGGCGACCTGGCGGTAGTCGAAGCGAGTGCGATCGAAGCGACGATCGACCAGGTCCTGTGTGCGGCGGCGGAGCGGGTTGAACAGGATCGCCACGAGCAGCGTCGACCCGGCCACCGCCAGATTCGAGTCCGAAGGCACCAGGAGCGAGAGGAGCACCACCGCTCCGGAGTACGTCGCCGCCAGGAGACCCGCCACGACCGCATACGACAACGTTCGCGAAACGAGACGGTCGATGTCGTACAGCCGGTACCGGAACACGGAGAACCCGATGGCGACTGGGATGGTCGTCCACGCCAGGATCCACGGCGGCCCATCTTCGACGAAGAGGAGGCCATATGACAACGCCGAGACGACGCCCGCCGCCATCAACCACTTCAACTGCTGCCTCTCTGCGCCCTGGGCCCTTCGATAGCGGATGGCAACGGCCGCGGCGCAGGCGAGGAGCGACAGGATCAGGATCACCACCAGCACAAACGAGACGATCTCGAGCCGTCCCACCCAGGCCACTCCGAACGGGTTCGTGAAGTCCCAATCGGTGAACCGACCGGGGCGCAAGACGCCGTAAGTCATGCTCAGAGCCATGGCGCCCAGGAGTACCCATGCGAGCGGCCGCCAGCGGGACGAAGGCAGGTGTCCGTCGGGGAAGAGGAGGAGCAGGAAGCCGACGATGCCCACGCCCGGCACCCACACCTGATCGGCTACGACCGCCAAGAGCTCCGGTCGCGGGAGGAAGCCCGGGTTGCTCATCTCGAATCGGAGCAAGGTGTCGGCGGCCAGGTTGATCGCCCACACGAGGGCGAATCCGAGACACAACCAGGCGATGGCGTTGCCCGGGCGCCGGAAGACGATCAGCACACCGACTCCGGCGAACGCGAAGAGCCAGGTGCCGAACGCAAAGAACTCCCACACCGGCCCGAGGTCACCGACGATCGAGAAGACGACTGCCACTACGTACAGTCCCACCACGGAGCCGAACGCCGCGATGGCGCCAACCCGCTGCACGTTCATAGATTCAAACCTACCGGTAGACGTCTCCCCACGCTCGCTCATGTCCGTTACCGAGGCGTTACGAGCATCTGCTGGCGGCGATTGCGTCGCGCGTGTGACCGTTCGCTGGTCCGAGCCGCAGCCCTTAGACTTAGGTGGTTCCCGCATGGTGGCCGTAGCTCAGCCCGGTTAGAGCGCCAGGTTGTGGCCCTGGAGGTCGGGGGTTCAAGTCCCCTCGGTCACCCCACCGGTCGCCGCCCCCCAACCAGGCGGGGCGGCGGCTTCATGAAGCGAGCAGGAGTGTCATGAGCGTAAGCGTGCGCGAGGCCGGGCCTTTCGAGCGCCTCATCGAATTCGAACTGACGGAAGCCGAGATCGACGCCGCCAAGACGGCGGCGGCCCGGCGTCTGGCCAAGGACCTCAAGCTGAAGGGGTTCCGCCCCGGTAAGGCTCCCCGCCCCGTGGTGGAAGCGGCGGTCGGCAAGGAACGGCTCCGCAGCGAGGCGATCGAGGACGCCATTCCCCCGAAGCTGTCGGAGGTTCTGCGAGGAGAGTCACTCCGCCCGGCGGTCAATCCTGAGCTGGAGAGGATCGAGGACATCGAGGGCGGGGTTTCGGTCGAGATCAAGGTCACGCTCTGGCCCACGCTCGAGTCGCCGCCCCCGTACCAAGACCGCAAGATCGAAGTCGACTCCCCCGAAGTAAGCGATGAGGAGCTAGAGACCCAGCTCGAGCGTATGCGAGAGCAGTTCGGGCAGGTGGAGGAGGCGGAGCGCCCCGCCGAGGAGGGCGACTTCGTGTCCCTCGACATCACGCCCGAGGTCGACGGGCAGCCTCTCGAGGAAGGCTCGGCGAAGGAGTTGCTGTACCGCATCGGCTCTGGCGGGTTGATCGAAGGGGCCGACGAGGCGCTCGTCGGCGCCGCCGCCGGCCAGGAGATCACGATCGATGCTCCCCTTCCGGAAGGCTTCGGCGAGCGTGCCGGCGAGCAAGCGACCTTCCGCATCACCGTCAACGAGGTCAAGGAGCTCGTGCTCCCCGAGTTGACGGATGAATGGGTCGACGAGAACACGGAGTACGAGACGGTCGAGGAGCTGCGGACCTCACTGCGGGAGCGCATGGTCGAGGTCAAACGGGCGGGGGCCGCCCGCCGGTTCGCAGATCGGGCGCTCGAGACGCTCGTCGACCAGGTCGAGTTGGAGATCCCTCAGGCGGTGCTCCGGGCGGAGATGGACGAGATCCTGCACCGGTTCCTGCACCGCCTCGAAGACCAGCAGCTCACGCTCAGTGACTATTTCCAGGCGACGGGCATGTCCCAAGAGCAGTTCCTGGCCGACCTCGAATCCCAGGCCGACCGAAGCCTTCGCACCCGGATCCTCCTGGACGCCATCATCGCTGACGCTTCTCTCGAGGTCGATGACTCGGAGGTGGAGGCGGTGCTCCAACGCGTCGCCGTGCAGACCGACGACCCGGAGGCGTTCATGCGGTCGATTCGCGGAACGCCCCAAGAATTGGCGGTGCGGGCTGATATCCTCCGTGATAAGGCGCTGAAGTTGATCATCGACAACGCCACACCGGTCGATCCCGACGGCAACCCGATCGAGTTGGACCTCGACGACGAGGCCGAACAGATGTCTGTCGGCGAGGTCGTCGGCGAAGTCGTTGAAGGTGAAGCCATCGAGGAC
Organism: Acidimicrobiia bacterium; assembly: GCA_036380875.1. Lineage (GTDB taxonomy): Bacteria > Actinomycetota > Acidimicrobiia > Spongiisociales > ZC4RG35 > ZC4RG17. Next base: position 12,638 of record DASVDX010000094.1, on the reverse strand, counting down.
GGAGTCGTCGAGGGTGAGATCGTCGAAGGCGAGCTCATCGAGGATTCCACCGCCCAGGTCCCCGGTGGAGAAGCAGCGCCGGACGAAGAGGTCTCCGGCGAACCCAACCAGGAGAAGGAATGACTCCCCAGAATTACGTGATCCCCACTGTCTTCGAGCAGACGAGCCGTGGTGAGCGCTACTTCGACATCTACAGCCGTCTGCTCAAGGATCGGATCATCTTCCTCGGCACTCCGATCGACGACACCGTGGCCAACCTGATCATGGCCCAGATGCTGCACCTGGAGTCGGAAGATCCCGACAAGGACATCTTCCTATACATCAACTCCCCGGGTGGCTCGATCACTTCGCTGTTCGCCATCTACGACACGATGCAGTACGTCCGCCCGGACGTGAACACGGTGTGCATGGGCATGGCCGCCTCCGCGGCTGCCGTCCTGCTCGCTGGCGGGGCTCCCGGGAAGAGATTCGCCCTGCCCCATGCGAGGGTGATGCTCCACCAGCCGCACGGCGGCGCACAGGGGCAGGCCACCGACATCGAGATCCAGGCTCGGCTCATCGTGCAGATGCGAGAGCAGCTGAACCAGATCCTCGCCGAGCACACCGGCCAGCCCTACGAGAAGATCGCCCAGGACACCGAACGTGATTATTGGATGCTCGCCGAAGAGGCCAAGGAGTACGGTGTCGTCGACGCAATACTCACGCGACAGGAGCTGGCCGCGGTAGCCTCCGAGTAGAGGAGCTCAAACAATCGGCCTCCGGGTCGACCTCTGCAGCGAGACATCGAGCAGGAGAAACAATGCCCCGACTTGGAGAAGGCGGAGAGCTGCTGAAGTGCAGCTTCTGCGGCAAGTCACAGAAGCAGGTCAAGAAGCTCATCGCCGGCCCGGGCGTGTACATCTGCGACGAGTGCATCGAACTCTGCAACGAGATCATCGAGGAGGAGTTCTCCGCCCAAGAAGAGGTCTCGTTCACGGAGCTCCCCAAGCCCGCCGAGATCAATGGCTACCTCGACGATTACGTAGTCGGCCAAGAAGACGCCAAGAAGAAGCTATCGGTCGCCGTCTACAACCACTACAAGCGGATCCGCTCGGGTGAAAGCCGCCGGGACGACGTCGAACTGCAGAAGTCCAACATCCTTCTCATCGGCCCGACCGGTTGCGGCAAGACTCTTCTCGCTCAGACCCTCGCTCGCCAGTTGAACGTCCCGTTCGCCATCGCTGACGCCACCACGCTCACCGAGGCCGGTTACGTCGGCGAAGACGTCGAGAACATCCTGCTCAAGTTGCTCCAGGCCGCCGACTACGACGTGAAACGAGCCGAGCAAGGCATCGTCTACATCGACGAGATCGACAAGATCAGCCGCAAAGCGGAGAATCCCTCTATCACCCGGGACGTGTCCGGTGAGGGCGTCCAGCAAGCTCTCCTCAAGATCCTCGAGGGCACGGTCGCATCCGTTCCCCCGCAGGGTGGGCGCAAGCATCCCCACCAGGAGTTCATCCAGCTCGACACCTCCAACGTCCTGTTCATCTGCGCCGGTGCCTTCGCCGGGCTCGAGGACATCATCGCCAACCGGGTCGGCAAGCGAGGGATCGGCTTCGGCGCCGAAATCCGCTCTCGCACCGAGCAGCGGCCCATCGAGTTGCTCCGCCAGGTCCTTCCCGAAGACCTCATCAAGTTCGGTCTCATCCCCGAGTTCGTCGGGCGTCTTCCGATCGTCGCAACAGTCGAAGACCTCGACAAGGAATCTCTGGTGCGGATCCTCACCGAGCCGAAGAACGCTTTGATCCGCCAGTACGCCCGCATGTTCGAGATGGACGGGGTGGAGTTGGTGTTCACCGAGGACTCGCTCGAATCCATCGCCGAGCAAGCCATCAAGCGAGGGACGGGTGCCCGGGGCCTGAGGGCCATCCTCGAGGAAGTCCTCCTCACCACGATGTACGACGTCCCGTCCCGGACTGACATCGGCCGGGTGATCATCGACCGTCAGGTCGTCGAAGAACGGGTCAACCCCACCCTGGTGCCGGTCGACGAGATCGACCTGCCATCCGAGCGCACCGCCTGACGGCGAGCCGCGCGCAATACCGAGAACCGCGCTAGTCACTCGTTATCGTGCTTGCCGGCGCGGGCAGCGGCCGCACCGGGCGCTCTCGAAGATGGGCCAATCGTCCCATCCAGAAAGGTCTTGAGAGTCCGCCCGGACGTGGGAACCTGACCGTGCAAGCAAGATCGACTGTCCGAATCGGCCAGAGGCCGACTCTGGGGAATGGGTAGCCCCGACGGTCGGAGAGTCGAGACATCTGGGGCCAAATGGGAGGCAACCATGAGAAAGGTTAGGACGCGTCGCGCGGCTGGAGCCGGCGTCCTGTTGGTAGCGCTGGTGGTCGGGCTACTCCCGACGACGGCGCTGGGTGCGAATACCAATCACCCTGATTACTGGAAAGCGAAGTACCCGAACGCGGTCGCGTGCTACAAGTACGACCCGCCCAACACGAAGAACGCGCACGGCTATTTGACCGACAACGGCAAGGCCGTCGTGCTGTACCCCTACCAGGACTCGTGGCCGGGCGACCGCTGGGAGGTGCTGGTCGTCAAGGGCGCGGACGGGTACGCGGAGTATCCGCTGCCGTCTGCGGGGACGAAGTACTACGCCCCCGAGAAGAACGGCAAGTACCCCGAGGTCAGCCACTGGATCGTGTGCAAGGGCGAGACGCCCAAGCCGCCGAAGGAGGTGAAGGTCACCTTCGACAAGAAGTGGGAGGGCGACAAGAAGGGCTCGGCCCAGGCTCTCTTCTACATCAACGGCGAGGGGCCCTATGCGCCCGGTCAGGCGGTCGACGTCACCAACTACGCCGGCAAGACGATCAACCTCTCCGAGGACGTAGTCGACCTGCCCGCTGGGTGCACATGGCAGTCCGATCTTCCCTACTCGGTCCAGTTGCCCAATGACGGGCACAAGACCATCAAGGTGAAGAACAAGGTCACCTGCGAGAAGACGCCCGAGGTCAAGGTCAAGATCACCAAGAAGTGGAAGGGTGACAACCGTGGTTATGCCACCGCCTCCTTCTACGTCAACGGCAACGGGCCTTACTCGCCCGGACAGTGGATCGACGTTTCCCAGTACGCCGGGCAGAACGTGACCATCACCGAGGAGGTCTCGGGCCTCCCCGCAGGATGCACCTACGAGTCCAACCTGCCGAAGGACGTATACGTTCCGAAGAAGGACGACAAGATCTACGTCACGGCCAAGAACGACGTCGACTGCGAGAAGCCGGAGCCGGAGGCGATCAAGCTCCTGCTGACAAAGGACTGGGAGGGTGATGACATCGACCTGTCGCAGGTGGATGTCGACTTCAAGGTCGGCGGCGTCACCGTCGATCCGGGAGTCGCCGTTGATGTCACCGCCTATGCCGGGAGCGACGTCGAGCTCGAGGAGATGGTGACGGGTCTGCCCGCCGGATGTATCTACGAGTCGGATCTCCCGGCCACGTACCCGGTGCCGTCCGATTACGACGACGGCGAGGTGCTGAAGGTCGAGGTGACCAACACCGTCAAGTGCGAGGAGGAGCCGCCGGCTGAGCCGAAGATCCATCTCGCTCTCGAGAAGAAGTGGACCGGCGACAGGATCTCGAAGGCGGGTGTCGATGTCGACTTCATCGTCGGCAACGTGACCGTCGATCCCGGTGAGCCGGTGGACGTCACCGATTACGCCGGAAGCGTGGTCCCGGTGAGCGAGGTCGTGATCGGCCTCCCCAAGGGCTGCACGTACGAGTCGACTCTGCCGAAGGAGATCGCCGTGCCGGCGGACTTCGTGGACGGGCAACTGATCTCGGTCACGGTGGTCAACGACGTCGACTGCGACGACCCGAAGCAGCCGGAGAAACCGGAACAGCCGGAGACTCCTGAGCAGCCGGAGACTCCGGAGACCCCGGAGACCCCCGAGACTCCGGAGACCCCGGAAGAGCCCGAGACGCCGGAAGAGCCGGAGACGAGCGACACGGAGGTCCCGACTGACGACGGGTCGACGCCGGAGCCGGAGGTCGACGAAGAAACGGCAACGACCGATCCGCAGACCGAGGACACCCTCCCCTTCACGGGGCTGGAGTCCGGAAGCATGGCCCAGACCGCCATCGCGGCGCTGTTGGCAGGCTTCGGTCTCGTCTTGGTCACGGGCCGCAAGCCCGATGAGGAGGCAACCGACTGACGGCCCCCCGTCAGACAGTGCCCCAGAGAGAGGGCCCCGGGGTGATCCGGGGCCCTCTCGTCATCTTCCCGGCGATGGTTAACCTCCGCTGGTTCGCATGGACTACGCCGCAGCACTCGCTTATCTCGATGCCCACATCGGGGCCGGTATGCAGCCTGGGCTCGAGCGCATCCGGCTGCTGGTCGAGACGATGGGTTCACCCCATGAGGGCTACCCGATCATCCATGTCGCCGGCACGAACGGGAAGACCTCGACGACCCGGATGTCGGCTCTGCTCCTCCTCGCCCACGGACTAAACGCCGGCACGTACATCTCGCCCCACCTCGAAGCAGTGGAGGAGCGGTTGGGGGCTTTCGGGCGGACCGCCACTCCCGAGGAGTTCGCTCAGGCGGTGACAGACGTGGCGGTGTTCGCCGACCTGCTCGAAGAGCGAAACGAGGGCCTGCGTTTCTCCTACTTCGAGCTCACCACGGCGTCGGCGTTCGCCTTCTTCGCCGACCAGGCGGTCGAGGCGGCTGTGATCGAAGTCGGTCTCGGCGGCCGCCTGGACGCCACCAATGTCGTCGACTCCGACGTCGCCGTTCTCACCGGGGTCGATCTCGAGCACACGGAGTATCTGGGAACCACGGTGGAGCAGATCGCCACTGAAAAACTCGCCATCGCCGGGCCGGGCTCGATTCTCGTCACCGGAGAGTTGCCCGAGGCGGTGTTCGAGATCGCCGTGTCCACCGCCCGGGACCTGGGCATCGAACATCGCGCCTACGGCAGGGACTACTCAGTCGACGCCAGGCCCGCCGTGCGCGGCTGGCACATGCACATCCATGGTGCCGAGACCGACTATCGCGATCTACTGCTCCCGGTGCACGGCCGTCACCAGACCCACAACGCCGCCGTCGCGGTAGCAGCCGTGGAGGCGCTCCTCGGACGGCGGCTCCATCAGGAAGCTGTCGAGGAGGCCGTCGCTGCCTTCACCGCTCCCGGGCGAATGGAGATCGTGGGCCGCGAGCCTCTCGTGATGCTCGACGGGGCGCACAACCCAGCCGGGTTCGCCGCCCTCGACCGGTCTCTCGCCGAGGAGTTCCCCACTACTCGCTGGGTGCTGGTCGTTGGTGTGATGGGTGACAAGGACCTGGAGTCGATGATCGGCCACATCGCCGGGCGCGTGGACGCAGTCGTCACAACAGCCGTCGCCGGGGATCGTCCCGTGCCCGCTTCGGAGGTGGCGGCGCGTGTCGCCAAATTGGTGGAGGTGCCTGTCGAGGCGGGCGGGGATCCCGCTTCGGCTCTCGAGGTGGCGCGTCAGAAGGCCGGGTCGGATGGCGCCGTCCTCGTCGCCGGCTCGATCTACGTGGCTGGGGAGGTTCGGCGGTCTCTCAAGGCTGCGGGCGCACTCTGAGATCTGGCCGCGGGCCGGTACCCTTGCCGGCCATGTCCAAAGAGAGCACATTCATCATGGTGAAGCCCGACGGCGTCCGGCGCGGTCTCGTCGGGGAGATAATCAGCCGGTTCGAGCGCAAGGGCCTCACCCTGGACCAGATCCGCGTCCTCACGATCGACGAGGACCTTGCCCGCCGGCATTATGCCGAACACGTCGAGAAGCCGTTCTTCCCGGAGTTGCTCGCCTTCATCACCTCCGGTCCGGTGGTGGCCATGCAGTGGTCCGGCGAGAGCGCCGTCTCGGTGGCGAGGAAGATCATGGGCGCCACCAACCCCCTCGATGCCGACCCCGGCACGATCCGCGGTGACTTCGGATTGGTGGTGACAGAGAACCTGGTCCACGGGTCGGATTCCCCCGAAAGTGCCGCCCGCGAACTCGCCCTGTTCTTCCCTTGATCGAGGTTTCCGACCGCCTGTCGGCCGAATAGCGTCTTCGTCGGGGCATGGCCTACACTTTGGGCTTCCCCGGTTAGAGAAGGTCTATGGCCGATTCGCTTTTCTCGTTCGCCGGCCAGGACATGGCTATCGATCTGGGCACTGCGAACACGCTCGTGTTCGTGCGGGGCCAAGGGATCGTCCTCAATGAGCCGTCCGTGGTCGCCGTCAACTCACAAAACGGACGCGCTCTCGCTGTCGGCATGGAGGCGAAGCGGATGATCGGCCGTACCCCGGCCAGCATCACCGCCATTCGCCCGCTGCGTGACGGTGTCATCGCCGACTTCGACATCACCGAGAAGATGCTGCGGTACTTCATCCAGAAGGTGCACCGTCGCCGCTGGGCGAGGCCGCGCATCGTCGTCTGTGTCCCCTCGGGGATCACTCCTGTTGAGCGACGCGCAGTCGAGGAGGCCGCCTACCACGCCGGAGCACGGCGTGCCTACACGATCGAGGAGCCGATGGCCGCCGCCATCGGCTGCGGCCTGCCGATCGGCGAGCCATCCGGGTCGATGGTCGTCGACATCGGCGGTGGCACCACCGAAGTCGCCGTCATCTCTCTCGGCGGGATCGTCGTATCCCGGTCCATCCGCGTGGGAGGCGACGAACTCGACGAGGCGATCATCGATTGGGTCAAGAAGGAGCACAACGTGCTCATCGGCGAGCGCACGGCCGAGCAGATCAAGATGGCGATCGGGTCCGCCTGGCCATATGCGGACGAGCCTTCGGCCGAGGTCCGCGGCCGCGACCTGGTGACGGGGCTGCCGAAGACCGTGACCCTGACGAGTCCTGAGATTCGAGAAGCGATCGACGAGCCCACGCAGGCCATCGTCGACGCGGTGAAGTACACCCTGGACAAGACTCCTCCCGAGCTCGCCGCCGACATCGTCGAGCGAGGGATCGTGCTCACCGGCGGGGGAGCGATGCTGGTCGGCCTCGACCATCGCCTGGCGTCCGAGACCGGCATGCCGATCGTGACAGCCGCCAAGCCCCTCCAGTCGGTGGTGCTCGGGTCGGGGAAGTGCCTCGAGGAGTTCGACACACTGCAGGGAGTGCTCGTCTCGTCGTCGCGGCCGTGACGTGCCGAGTACGGAGGTGCGTCAGGAGAACGCACGAGGTCTGACCCGAGCGAGCCATGACCACCCTCGACCGATCCGACCGTTCACTCCCGACCTTCATCACCCTCGTCGTGGTGGCGATCCTGCTCATGACTTTCGACATCCGTTCGCAAGGCGAGGGGGTGGTGAGCGTGATGCGGGGCGGGGTCCAGACCCTTCTCGCCCCGCTCCAGCGAGGCGCCAGCGCGGTCATCGACCCGGTCGCCGACTTCATCGACGGCCTCTCTGACATCACCTCGCTTCGGGAGACCAACGAGGCCCTTCGCGCCGAGCTCGCCGAGGCGCAGGCGAAACTGGCCGAGGCGGGAGATGCCTTGGCCAGGCTCGAGACCCTCGAGGCCCTCTACGACCTCGACCTCGAGCAGATCGAGGTGGGGCGCACGCCCGCCAACGTCATCGGCCGCCCTGACCAGTTCGACCTCGCGTTCCAGATCGACAAGGGCGTAAACGACGGGGTGATCGAGGGACAACCCGTCATCGACGTGTACGGGTTCGTCGTGGGGACCGTGACCCAGGCATCCCCGGACACCGCCATCGTCGTGCCCATCCAGGCGAGCCGCAACAAGATCAGCGTCCTCGTCGGTTCCCAGACCGGTCTCCTCGGAGGGAACCCGGGATCTCCAGAGATGACTCTCGACATCTTCGATGCGCGGGCTTCGGTCAAGGAGGGCGATCAGGTCGTCACTGCTGCCAACACGTTCCCTCCCGGCCTGGCCGTGGGCGAAGTAGTCGAGGCAGCCTCGCCGCAGTCGACCGCCCTCACTGCTCGGGTGCGGCCCTTCGTAGACGTCGAGTCTCTGCGTGTCGTGGTGGTGTTGGCCTGGCCGGCCAGCGAAGAGATAGGGACTGTGCGGTCGGATGACGCTGAGGAGTCGGGTGGTGAAGATGAGCCGGCGACCACCGACCTCACGGGAGGGGAGACGACCGACACGACCGAAACCCCCGACACCACCACGGCCGACGGATGAGAGCACGCCTCCTCCTCGTTCCTCTGGCGTGTCTCGTCGTGGCGGTGATCCTCCAGACGACGCTGTTCAGCCGCTTCAGCTTCGTCACACCCGATCTCGTCCTGCTCGTCATCATCCTTCTCGCCACCACCGACCTTCCCCGTGAAGGAGTCCTGGTCATGGCGTTCTCGGGCGGGCTCGTCGTCGACATGCTCGGCTCGACCGCCCTCGGCTTGCGGGCAGCCGTCTTCACCGTGATCGGCTACATCGCCGTCAAGACGGCGCATCGGGTCGACATCGGGCCACTGGCCATTGCGCTGTGGGTAGCGGCGCTGACATTGGCGGGGGTCGCCTTGTTCCTCGTCGTCGGTACGCTTTTCGGCCAGGGTGGCCTGATCAGCACGGGTCTCGGTAGGCGGCTGATCTTCGTCCCCCTCTCGAACCTCGTGTTGAGTTTTGCCGTGGCACCCTTGATGAACCGACTGATCAGAGGCAAGGTGCGGGGGCTGTTGTGAGATACAGCGTTCGTCTCGCAGTCATCGGGTTCTCGTTCATGGCGATGTTCGCCATCCTCGTGCTCCGGCTCTGGTTCGTGCAGGTCGCCGAGGGTGCTGCCATCGCCCAGGAAGCCCAGGAGCTTGCTTGGCAGACACGCAAATACGAGGCCCCGCGCGGCGACATCTACGACCGCAGCGGCAAGCTGGTCGTGACCAGCCGCTACGTTCCCGCCGTCGAGGTCGACCGCACTTTCATACCCATCGCCCAGCGGGACGAGCTGATCCAGCGCCTCTCCGCCATCCTCGGCATCCCGGCCGCCGAATTGGACGAGATGTACGAGGCGGCCGGCATCAACGGACGATTCACCGTCGGGACGGTGTCGGTCGACACCGCTTTCGAGCTGGCGCGCAGCCTGGAGGACCTGCCCGGCGTCGACATCATCAAGGTGCCCGAACGGGTGTACCTGGCTGGGCCCGATCTGGCCCACGTGACCGGTCACCTGGGCTTGCCCACCGCCCAGGACCTCGAGAAGAACCCCGACCTCGATCCGAACGTCCGCATCGGGAAGCTGGGTGTCGAAGCCGTCTACGACGAGTATCTGCGCGGCGAGCCGGGGATCTTCGAGTATCGGGTGGCTCGTGGCGAGATCATCGAAGCGAAGCCCGAGATTCCCCCCAAGATCGGCGACTCCGTCTACCTGTCGCTAGACCTGCAACTGCAGGAGGTCGTCAGTCGGGCGCTGGTGGACGGTATCGAGCTGTCCAACGAGGTGAAGGCCGCGAATCTCGCCAGAGGCGAGGAGGTGTACTCGGAGACGAAGCGCGCTGCCGCCGTCGTCCTCCATGCCCAAACCGGCGAGGTATTGGCGCTCGCCTCGGTTCCGACGTTCGATCCGCAGCAGTTCGTCTCGGGCCTCGACCAAGAGACCTTCGACCGACTCCGGGAGAGCCAGGCCTTCAACAACCTCGCGGTGAGCGGTCTGTATCCGCCCGCCTCCACGTTCAAGGCCATCACCTACACCGCGGCCGAACAGTTCCAGTTCCCTTTCCCCCAGGACGTGGAGGGCGTCGACCCCGAGAACCGGATCGTCCACTGTGACGGGACGTTGGAGCTCCCCAGCCTCGCCGACGGCTCGCCCCAGGAGAAGAGCGACTGGTACGACGGCGACAAGGGCTGGCTGGACCTCCACGGGGCCCTCGAGCAGTCCTGCAACATCTACTTCTGGTCCGTTGCGCTGGGTGTGTGGCAGAACCGGAACTCGATGAACGTCAACGCCCTCCAGGATTTCGCCCGGGATCTCGGCTACGGTCAGCCCACCGGCATCGACCTGACCGGTGAAGCAGCCGGGGTCATTCCCACCCCGGAGCTGTTCGAGCAGTGGAAGGAGTATCAGCTCGAGAACCCGAATTCCGCACCGCGCCTCGACCCCAGTCGCCTGGAGCTGGCCAGTCCCTTCCTCGGCGGCGACTTGATGGACCTCGCCATAGGCCAGGGCGCCTTGACGGCCACCCCTCTGCAAGTGGCCGTGTCCTACGCCGCCTTGGTCAATGGCGGGGACGTCCTGCGCCCGGCAGTGGTCAGGTCGGTCGTCGACTCGTCCGGAGAGGTGACCTACGAGCACCAGCCGGAGATCGTCCGGGAGGTCGACATCGACCCGGCAGTGCGGCGGTCGCTTCTCACCGACCTCGGTCGCGTCGTGTCGGCCGGCACCGCCCGGGCGGCCTTCGAGGACTTCGGGGAAGGGGTGGAGGAAGTCGGCGGCAAGACGGGTACCGGCCAGACCTCCCCGAACCGAGACAACCACGCTTGGTTCGTCGGGGTAGCCCCGCTCTCCAACCCGGAGTACGTCGTGGTCGTGCTCATCGACGAAGGCGGCAGCGGCGGCCAGGTCGCAGCACCGGTTGCCCGTCATATCCTGCAGTACCTGTTCGGCAACGAGCCCACGCCGATCGTCGAGGGAGAGGACGCCGACTGATGGCCACCATCGCCCGTGCCGCCCGAGAGGCCGTATCCGAACGGCGTGGGAATCGCCCCGACTGGGTGCTGTTCGCCACGATGGTCGTCCTGGCCATCTTCGGGCTGGTGATGATCTACTCCGCCACCCGGTCGTCCGGCACCTTCTCGATGGAGCGGCAGATGATCTTCGTCGCCGCCGGCATCGTCCTGTACCTGGTGGCGTCGATGATCGACTACCGCGAGTACCGGGCCCTCATTCCGTACATCTACGGCGTGGTCGTCGTGCTCCTCATCGCCGTCTTCTTCTTCCCGGAGCGAAACGGCGCCCAGCGCTGGATCGAGCTCGGGCCATTCGATCTCCAGCCCGCCGAGGTGGCGAAGATCGTTGTGGTGCTGGGACTCGCCTCCATCCTGTCCCCCCAGAACCGGGACGACGTCCGGCCCGACCTGACATGGTCCAAGATCGGGTTGGTGATCCTGACGGTGGCTCTTCCCGCCGGCCTGATCTATCAGCAACCGGACCTGGGGACGATGCTCGTCTTCGTCTTCGTCATGATGGCGATGCTCTTCGCCGCCGGCGCATCGTGGCGCCAGCTCCTCACACTGGTGGGGGCGGGCACGGCCATCACGGTCGTTCTCTTCCGGATCGGTGCCATAGCCGACTACCAGCTGAATCGCATCCGCGTACTGGTCGATCCCACCGTCGACCCACAGGGGATCGGCTACAACCTCGCCCAGTCGAAGCTCGCCATTGGGTCCGGTCAGCTGTTGGGGAGGGGCCTGTTCAAGGGAACCCAGACCAACTTCCACTACGTGCCGGAACAGGAGACCGACTTCATATTCACGGCCGTCGCCGAACAACTCGGGTTCGTCGGGGGGGTCGTTGTGCTCTTCGCCTACATGATCCTGATATGGCGGATTCTCGTGATCGCCGCCAACGCCCGCGACCGGTTCGGGGCGTTGATCGCCATCGGCGTGGCGGCGACGTTCATGTTCCACATCTTCATCAACATCGGCATGACGATGGGCATAACGCCCGTCACCGGTCTGCCGCTCCCGTTCCTCAGCCTCGGAGGGTCGGCGTTCATGTCGCTCGCTTTCGCCTTGGGCATCGTGAACTCGATCTGGCTGCGCCGCTCTCCGGTCCCCGGCGAGCAGTACGTGGTCTGACGAGCCGAACCTCACTGCCGACCGTCGACTAGGAGCTACTCTCGCACCGATGATGTGGCGTCGAGGTGATCGCGGGTGGATCGAAGTCATCTGCGGTCCGATGTTCTCCGGAAAGAGCGAGGAATTGATCCGTCGGGTCACTCGGGCGGCGATCGCCCGCATCCCCGTCCAGGTGTTCAAACCCGCGCTCGACGATCGGTACGCGACAGAGGAGGTGGTGTCGCACTCGGCGCTGTCGGTCGCCGCCCAGCCGGTGGAATCGGCGAAGGAGTTGCTCATGTCGATCGACGACCGCACCGAGGTCGTGGGCATCGACGAGGGCCAGTTCTTCGATGACGAGCTCGTCGATGTCGCCGACCACCTCGCGTCGACGGGCATGCAGGTGATCGTCGCCGGGCTCGACCTCGACTACCTGCGCCGCCCGTTCGAGCCGATTCCCTCGCTCTGCGGTCGGGCCGAATACGTCACCAAAACGCTCGCCGTGTGCCACCGATGCGGAGGTCCCGCCCTGTACACGCAGAGAATCGTGCGATCCGACGATCTCGTTGTGTTGGGTGCAACTGGCGCGTACGAGGCGAGATGCCGTCAGTGCTACTCCCCGGAGGAGGGGAAGCAGGAAGAGCTGGCCATCGATTCGTGACCTGGGACCATCCCTGCCGCGTGGTAGAATCCTTTGCAGCGCCGCACGCGATGCGGCCCATCTTCGGAGTTTGACGGTGACGCCTCTGCGATTCTCTTCCCGCCGACTCCCGTCCCTTAGGACTGGAATCGGCTTTTTCAGATCGATCCGTGGTTCGACCGCCGGATCTACCCTGGTGGCGTTCACTCGACTCCCCGTCCAGACCGCCGGTGTCGCCAGGTCATCGCGCCGGC
>DASVDX010000093.1:0-33599 GCA_036380875.1 Acidimicrobiia bacterium | reverse complement strand
TTCATTTCGAGATCGGCCCCGACTCGGAGGGAGCCGAGAGCCTCCGGTCCGGGGACAAGCACGTGATCCTCGCCCCCGGCGACCGTTCAGGAGCAGTCGTGGTGGCGATCAACGTGCCCCAGGGAGGCGTCTTCGTGCCCGGCCTGTCAGGCGAGGACACGGGTGTGCAAGCCGTCGCATCAGCAATCGACAGGGGCTACGTGATCGAAGCGGCGATTCCGTGGGAGGCTCTCGGAATGGATCCCGCGCCGGGTCTCGTCTTCGGACTCAACGTCAACATCAGCGATGGGAAACCCTCGGGAGGCTTGAACCAGATGGTGAGTTCCAACGCAAACAGAACGGCCGGCGGTCAAAACACGCCGGCCGTCTGGAATCGGGCTGTTCTTCGTTGACTCAGGTGGTGCGGTTGGCGGTCATGCCTTCCGCCACTCCCACGAAGATGACTGCTGCGATCACGGCGACGATGAAGCCCAGGACGTTGAGCTCCCAGATGTTGCCGGTTCCGAGGAGGCTGGCTACCAGACCACCGACGAGGGAACCCGCCACGCCGATGAGCAGGGTGGCGATCCACCCGAGGTTCTGACGGCCGGGCCGCAAGAGCCGGGCGATGGCGCCGATGACCAAACCTGCAACTATGAAACCGATCATTACTTCTCCTTGTAGAACGGTCTGGGCCACGCTCCGTGACCCCGCACCCTCTCTACCCGGCTGACCAGGTGGGGCAAACGTATCTCTCAAGGCCGTATAGAGGCGGAGATCTTGCGCACCAGCGCATCCACCGTGTCGGCGCCTTCCGAGGCGAGGTTCCGGACGTGGAACGTGTCGACTGCCATCCCCAGGCGGCCGTCGACCTTGGCCAGACGGATTTCGAGGCCGGCGTCCTCCAGGGCGGCAATGATTTCCGCCAGGCGCCCGATGCGGTCGGCGCACTGAACACGCACTACTGCCTGTCCCCTCCCCTGGATCTCCACCTTCACGTCGGGCGGGATCGGAGGCGGTGTGACGGATGAGTATGCCTGGAGGCGTGCCGCCACCTTTTCACCGAGATCGACACTGCCTGCGAGGGCGCCGCGTAGATCGGCCTGTACCGCTTCCCATTGACTCTCGCCCACCCGACCGTCCTTGCGGTCGGGACGCAGACGGAAGGTGTCGAGGACGACCCCGTCGTCGCGGGTCATCATCCGGGCCTCCAGCACGTCGATCCCGTTGGCGGCGAACGATTGAGCGACGAGCCGCCGCAGATCGCGCCTCCCCCGTCCGACGACGACCGCTGAGTCGGCCACGTCACGGGGCCGGATGTCCAGGCGGGCGTCCTCCGTGAGGTCGGAGACGAGGGAGATATGCCAGAGGACATCGGTGACGGTGTTACTTCGCAGATACTCGTCGGGCAGCCCGTCGAGGTGGGCCTCCAGCTCGGGACGGCGCTCTGGGCCCGCCACCGCCAGGATCTCTTCTCTCGAGGTGCCGAGGCGGAGGGGTGCGCCTGCACCAAATCGACTGGCGACCCGCAGGAAAAGCGTCCGGACCAGCACCTCTTTCCAGCGATTCCACACGCCGGGCCCGGTAGCCCGTGAGTCAGCAACGGTCAGCAGGTAGAGCACCTGCAGCAGACGCAGGGAGCCTACGGCGTCGGCGACCTCGTCGATCACGGCGGGGTCGTCCAGGTCGCGCCGGGTGGCCGCACGCGCCAGCAGCAAGTGATGACGCACGGCGTCCCCCAACAACAGGGCGTCGGAGCCGGTGATCCCCATCCGCCGGCAGAAGTCCCGTGCGATCTCTGCGCCGATCACTGAGTGGTCGCCGTCCTGCCCTTTGCCGATGTCGTGGAGGAAAGCGGCCAAGGTCAGCAGGTCGGCCGAACCCACTTCCTCGGCGATGGCGGCGTAATGGGGATCGTTGTGGATGAGTGCCTGCATCTCGTCGACGGTCCGCCACAGGTGGGCGACCACGGGATGGTCATGGAACGGCTCCAACTGTGGGACCGCAATGATCTGCGGCCAAGCGGGAATCACCTCATCCAGCAGTGGCAACAGTCGGTGGCGCCCTTCCTCTCCGCCCCTCAAGAGCTCAGCCAGTTCCGCCGGCGACACCCCTTCACGGGTACGCGGTGGCCGCCGACGGCGCTGCCGTCTCTCCTTGCGGGATGGCTCATCCAGCAATTCGGGCCAGCGGATGTTGGCGAGGTGGTCCACTTGCTGGGTCGTCTCGACCAGACGGCTGGCGAGGTCGTAGGGATCCATGTCGAGCCAGCGGGCGGCATGCTCGCGCAGCTCATAGGTGAACGCGTCGTGAGCCCGGCCGGCGGCGGCGTGGAGGGCGTTGCGCACGGCGAGGAGAGTGCGGCGCGCCTCGGCTTCCTCCGGCCCGGGAGGAGGCGAAAACCTCCCGATCATCTCCTCGCGGCGCCGTTCCCACTCGAATCCGTGGAGCGTCCTCAGGCCTCCGCGACCGGACTTCACGTCGACTTCCATGACGAGGTAGGGATTGCGGCGGCGCCTCTCCCGCTCCTCGGCGACAAGGTAACGCCGGAGAGGTCGGGCCCGGGTCACCGAGGCCACCGTCCGATGCAAGCGGTCGAACAGTCCGACGTCGCCGCTCAGCCACCGCCCCGTGAGGAGGGTGGTGTAGGTGTCGAAGCCGGAGCGAGCGGCGACAACGGCCTCGGCGATGTGACGCACGGAGTGTCCGACCCGAAGTCCGGCGTCCCACAGGGGGCGGAAGAGCACCGACGCCGCATCACCGGGGTCGCGGCGGTCGTGGAGGAGCAACAGGTCCACGTCGGAGAAGAGGCTCAGCTCTCCCCGTCCATATCCGCCGACCGCGACCACCGTCAAGTCCGGATCGAGATCCGAAGCGATCTCCCGGATTGCGTTGTCGAGCGTCGAGGTGAGGAGGGTGCACACCTCCTCACCTCCTGCTCCGACCCGCTCCCCCCGGAGCGCCTGCCGACACTCCAGGAATTCACGCAGGGGGCCCGGCGTCTCAGACAGCCTCGGCGCCGCGCTCACCGGTGCGTATCCTCACCACCTCTTCGACCGGCAGGACGGCGATCTTGCCGTCGCCGATCTCGCCCGTGGCGGCGGTAGTCTCGATGGCGCTCACCGCCGGCCAGGCCAGGTCGTCGGGGACGAGGATCTCGATCCGCACCTTCGGCACGAACGCCACCTCGTACTCGGCGCCCCGGTACACCTCGGTGTGGCCGGCTTGGCGACCGAAGCCGGAGATGTCGTGGACGGACATGCCCGACACGCCGACCGCCTTGAGAGCATCACGGACGTCCTCGAGCTTGAACGGCTTGATGTAGGCGATGATCAGCTTCACTTCCCGATCCTTTCTGCGACTCGAGCCCGACTGCGCCCTGGGGTCTCCGTGCTCAGCATCGTCACGTTCCTGGTGCCGGCGAGGGAGCGGGAGCACCGACGTTGCCCGCCCCAGGGATGCCGGGATCGAGCCCGTAGCCGGGAGAGCCGTGCTCGAGGACATCGAGGCCGGCGAGCTCCTCTTCCTCCGAGACCCGCAGACCGACAGTCCGCTTGATGAGGAGGAAGAGCAGGCCGGTCGCCACCACGACGAAGACGAAGTGGACGAGCACGAAGATGAGCTGGGTGCCCAGCTGATCGAAGCCGCCGCCATATAACAGACCGGCGTTCTCCCGCCCGAGGAAGGCGTCGTCGTAGCGGGCGAAAAGGCCGATCGAGAGCGTCCCCCAGGTCCCCACGACGCCGTGGACAGAGATGGCGCCGACTGGGTCGTCGATCTTGACCCGATCGAAGAACGCCACCGAAAAGACCACGATCACGCCGCCGATTGCCCCGATCAAAGCCGCCGCCCAGGTCTCGATGGTGCCGACGGGGGCGGTGACCGCCACCAGGCCGGCGAGGAGGCCGTTGGCCGCCATGGACACGTCGGGCTTTCCGTCCCGCATCCAGTTGACGATCATCGCCGCCACCGAACCGGCGCACCCGGCGATCAGCGTCTTCAAGGCGATCGGCATCACGAATTCGTCCACGGCCAACTCCGAGCCGGGGTTGAAGCCGAACCATCCGATGAAGAGGATGAAGGCGCCCAGGATCACGAAGGGGATCGAGTGACCCGGGATGGGACGCAACTTCCCGTCCTTCGTGTACTTGCCGAGCCTCGGCCCGAGGATCCAGGCGCCCATCATCGCTGTCCACCCGCCGGTGGCGTGGACGATCGTGGAACCGGCGAAGTCGGAGAACGGGACATCGAGTTGAGCCAGCCACCCGCCTCCCCACGTCCAGCGCAACACCACCGGGTAGACCAGGGCGGTGATCACGATGCTGTAGATGATGTAGGCCCTGAACTTCGTCCGTTCGGCCATCGCCCCCGAGACGATGGTGGCGGCGGTGGCGGCGAAGGCTGCCTGAAAGAAGAAGAACGTGGCCGGCAACAGACCGCCGTCAGCGTTCGTGCTCTCTATGCCGGGCACCCCGAAGCCGAACCCGAACCATCCTCCCAGCAGTTCCTGGCCGCTGAACCCGATGGCGTAGCCGATCAGGGCGAATGCCAGTACCCCGAACATGCAGTCCATCAGGTTCTTCATGACGATGTTGCCGACGTTCTTCGCCCGGGTGAGCCCCGCTTCGACGAGGGCGAAGCCGCCCTGCATCGAGAAGACGAGGATGCCGGCGATCATGATCCAGAGGTTGTCGACCAGCCACTGGGGCGCGGCCGCCGACTCCTCTTGAGCGAATGCCGGACTCGCCACGAGGATCGACAGGCTGGCGGCGAGAATCGCCACCGTGATCAGCCTTCGTTTCATAGTGCCTCCTCTCTGAGGACCCGGTGCTTTCAGCCGGGGAGAGAACCGGAGGCGTGTTGCGAGAATGTTTCGTCGGAGTGAACAGAGGCGATAGATCCGAACGGCAATGCGACAGCTCTGTCGCCGTCAGATGTCGATCTGGATGCCGTGGGAGAACACACCGTCCGGGTCGACCGCCTGCTTGACGGCCACCAGGCGTTGCCAGGCCTCTCCGGAGAAGGCGCTGGCCCCGGACCCGGCCCTCTCCTCGCCTTCCATGAAGTTGAGGTAGGGACCGGCGATGCGGTCGCCGAGATGGCGCCGGAGCCTCTCGAAACGGGCCTCCGTGTCGGCAATCGCCTCCGCACCCGGCGTCAGGGCCACCACCTGGAGCATCCGGTCCGTGTTCCGAGCCGTGAAGGCGGTGTCGGCGGCGGGCCGTGAGATGGCGCCACCGGCATGACGAGTTTCGGCGAAGATGACCGGCGAGGGCTGGTCTCCGGCGGCAGCTACCTCGACCATCGCTTCGACCACATCCGGGCCGAGGCCAGTGAGCCAGTAACCCGTGCTCATGGCGGGGACGGGGTCGATCGGGTCTTGTGAGACAGCAGCGATTTCGGTGAAGGGCATCGGCCCGAACATGTCGATAGCGGGCTCGCGCCAAGCGCGCCACTCATCGACCAGAGCCGCGGCTTCGGCCTCATCGCCACAATGGCACCCGCGCACTATGGCGAAAGAGCGCCCCCGCACCGGTTCCGGTACGTCTTCGATCGGCGGGTAGTTCATGATCGTGAAGGCGGTCGTGAAATCGTCCGTGAGGCCCGGCGACCACTCGCGGTAACGCTCGAAGACCTCGGTTGCTGCTTCGATCGGATAGAGCAGGTTCCCGGCGTACACCTGCGTGACCGGGACGAGCCCGATCTCCATCTCGACCACGACTCCGAGGTTGCCGTGCCCTCCTCCCCGCAGCGCCCAGAACAGGTCCGGGTTGACGACGTCGGACGCGGTGACCACCGAACCATCGGCGAGGACGACGGTGAACGACTTGACGTGGTCGGCGGCGAGGCCGTAGCGCCGCCCCAGCCACCCGAACCCCCCGCCGAGTGTGTAGCCGATGGCGCCCACGTCGGGAGAGGACCCGAGTAGCGGAGCCAGGCCCAGCGGTTGCGCCGATTCCAGGACCGCACCCCATTTCACCCCCGCACCTATGCGGGCAACGGCCGCCGACTCATCGATCTCGATGCGGTCGAGACCGGCGGTCGTGACGAGGACCGTCCCGTCAGCAGGAACGGTGAACCCGTGGCCGGTTGCCTGGACGGCCAACGACGTGCCGAGATCCCGCGCCAGATGTACCGCCTCGACCACGTCGTCCACCGACCGCGCTTCTATCACGGCCGCCGGCTCGTGGCGGTAGATGAGGTTCCAGGCGCCGCGGGCGCGGTCGTAGTCCGGGTCACCGGGTCGGATCAGAGGGGCCCTGAGTTGCCCAGCCAGGGTGTCCAGATGGTCTTGCATGCCTCCCTTTCTGCGGCGTGCAGAGTATCCGATCCGGTGAGACTCGCTCGGACTATTCCTCGACCCGTTCGGTCAGATGCACCATGACGGTATCGCCCGCCTCCTTTCCGATCGCGGCCCGGATGTCGGCCTTGATCGGCAGCTTGTGACGTCCGTCGCCCAGCGCCATGAATGCGCTCGTGAAAGGATGTCCGTCGACGGTGCCCGACACCTTGACGAGGCCCCGGGTGCCGAAGAATTCTGCGGTCCAGTCGGTGACGATGTAGGTCCAGCCGCCAGGGGCCGGGCTCTTCTCCAGAGCCGCCGTGAAGGTCTTGTCGATGTGTGTCATCAGCTCCCTCTTCCCTACGCCCCACTCACGGCCATCCAACTCCGGGAACCGAAGCCTCGATCGACAAGACCCGACCGGAAGGCTCTGAAACCCCGTCGTCGTTCCACTGGTTGGTCAACATGAAAAGGTTCCTCCGGTCTTGCCCACCGAGCATGCAGGCGAAGCACCCTTGGTCGAGTTCAACGACATCCAACACCTTTCCACCCTCCATGACGCGACGCACCGCTGGTTCGGCACGTCGGCGTACCAAACAGCGCCACTCGCATCGAGGCAGATTCCGTCGGGGTGGCCCTCCACGTCGGCCCAGGTTCGGCGATTCGACAGCGAACCGTCCGCCTCGATGTCGAAGGCTGCGAGGCGCTTCCCATAGGACTCAGCAACGATGAGGGTGGTGTTGTCCGGCGTCACGGCCATGCCGTTCGGGAAAGCCAAGCCGTCGGCGACATGCTTGATCGATCCATCGCCGCCCACCATCACGATCGAGCCGGGGGAATACTCTTCTGCCGGGTAGCGGAAGCCCAGGTTGTTGATGTAGGCGTTACCCCGGCCGTCGACAACGATGTCGTTCCAGGGATGAGTGCCGAACGGAGCGAGGTCGGCAACTCTTTCCACTGAGCCGTCGTTTTCGATCCGCATCAGAGCCGACTCGACCGGATCCACCACGACGAGGCACCATCTGGAAGGTGATCGATGGCGCCGACTGCAGCCAGGTCGGAAGTGATCTCCTCGCGGCCATTGGGGCCCAGGCGGATGATCTCTTGTGCTCCCCAGTCGGCCAGCCACAGTCGGCCGTGGCGCCACCGGGGCGACTCGGGAAAAATCAGTCCGGAAAGGCGGACCTGAAGCGTAGTTTCACGGGTGAACTCCATGGATAGCTCCTCCTAGGGGACGTTGCAGGTTCGACCAGATGTCGAAACCGAGGGCATCGGTTTCGACATCGGTAGGAGCAAATTCCTCGAGGAAGGACACGATGAAGTACCTGCTGCTGATCTACCAGAACCCCGGCACCCGCCAGATCTGGGAGTCGCTCACCGATGAGGAACGATCGGAAAGTCTCGAGTTCTATCGAGCCCTGAACGAGGAGTTGGCCGCTTCAGGTGAGCTCATCGTCGCCGAGTCGCTGGCCGAGGAGTCACATGGTTCTCGCGTCACGACGAATGGGGATCAGGTCGTGAAGACGGACGGGCCGTTCGCTGAAACGAAGGAGCAACTGGCCGGAATCTACCTGTTGGAGTGCGAGAGCCTGGGGCGAGCACAAGAGATCGCCAGCCGAATCCCGGAAGCGGAAGGCGACCTGGGCTTCGTGGAGATTCGCCCTGTCATGACATATCGCGCATTGGAGATGTAGACGGAGCCGAGCACTCGACCCCTGCACAGCGAGGAGTTCACACCCCTCCTCCGGGACCTGGCTCCCAAGGTGCTGGGTCGGTTGGCGCGCCGTTACCGGGACTTCGACGGCGCCGAAGACGCCGTACAGGAAGCACTGATTGCAGCAGCGAATCAGTGGGCTTCCGACGGAGTGCCGCTGAACCCCCTGGCGTGGCTCACAACGGTCGCCTCCCGCCGCCTGATCGAAATGTGGCGCCGCGACTCGGCCCGACACCGCCGGGAGGAGGCAGCGGCAGAGAATGCCGCGTCATGCGAAACCGCCGACGACGACGTGTTGACTCTCTTCTTCCTCTGCTGTCACCCCTCGTTGACAACCGCCTCGCAGGTGGCGCTGACACTTCGGGCCGTGGGCGGGTTCACGACGGTGGAGATAGCCCGCGCCTTTCTCGTCCCGGAGTCGACGATGGGGCAACGAATCAGCCGGGCGAAGCAGGCGATCCGCGCCGCCGGCGCCGAGTTCGCGATGCCTGCCGAAACAGCGTGGACCGATCGCCTCGCAGCCGTCGAGAAGGTGCTGTACCTCATCTTCAACGAAGGGTACGCCGCCACCGCAGGACCGAGCCTCACCCGGGTGGACTTGAGTCGCGAAGCGATTCGCCTGACCCGCCAACTGCACTCGCTCATTCCGCACGACACAGAGCTCACAGGGCTCTTGTCGTTGATGCTCCTGACCGACGCCCGGAGACCGGCACGAACCGGGGCCGACGGCAGCCTCGTTCCGCTGGCCGAGCAAGATCGCAGCCTCTGGGACAAAGAAGCCATCAGGGAAGGGACAGCGCTTCTCACGGCAGCCCTGGAATCCGGTCCCCTGGGCCCCTACCAGATCCAGGCGGCCATCGCCGCCGTCCACGACGAAGCGAAGACTCCAGAGGAAACGGATTGGCGCCAGATCCTGGTTCTCTACGACATGCTCCAACTGCTGACGCCGGGCCCGATGGTCACCCTCAATCGGGTCGTCGCCTTCGCCATGATCCACGGCGCGGGAGCGGCACTCGATGAGCTCTCCAAGACAGTGGACGAGGAAGACCTGGCGCACACGCATCGCCTCCACGCCGTCCGGGCCCATCTGTTGGAGATGGCAGGCGACCTGGACGCAGCGGTGATCGACCACCAGTTGGCCGCCGACCGAACACTGAGCATCCCCGAACAGCGGTATCTGCGATCGCGGGCTGCACGACTTCGGTCGAGTCGAAGGTGACCGGGATTCCTGCATGCCGGCGATCTGTTCGTCGATGCATGCCAGCGCCCGCCGGTACACGATCGCGGTGCTCCTACGAACCGCTCACTGACGGGCGACGGGACCGCAGGCTGTAGAGGAGCAGAGCGCCGTATCCCTTGGCTGTCTCGAGAGTTCCGACGTAGTGCGACTTCGGGCGGTTTGGGTGACTCCCGCGCCGAAGACGGGTGCCGGCCACAGGGTCCCAGCCATCGAAGACCGGGGCGGCATGGGCGGCTACCCGCATGCCACGGAGCCCAGACAAACCCACTCGAGCGAGGTCGATCCCCTTCACGGTGTCCTGCAGGGCGAGCGCACACTCCGCCGCCGAGATGTCGTCGAAAACGAGGCAGGTCACCCCAGGTTCGGCCCGACAACAACTGAGCTTCGAACCCTGCCACGGTCTTGGCGAGCGCGCACACGACTGTCGGGAATCTTCCGTAATGCTCCCTCCAGAATCAGCCTGCGGCCGGTGCAGACCACGTAGTCGTACCGGCAGCCGAACGCAGCCTGAATGCGACGACACAGAGCGCCACACCCCAGGCGATGGCGAAGATCCCGATCCAGAAGACCACGGCGAGCGCTCCCACTCCGGGGTTGGCGATGAGGACGACTCCCAAAGCCACCGAGAGCAGGCCGCTCAGCACCCACATCCACTCGTTCGTCAGTTCGGCTCGCAGCCGCCAGGCGGCGGCGATCTCGAGGACTCCTCTGAGGATCGCCCACCAAGCGATCACGAACAGCAGTACGAGCGCCGTCATCCCCGGCCAGAAAAAGGCGACGAGCCCAGCTGCGACGCTGATCAGCCCTACCACCGCGATGAGGATCCGGCTGCCGGCAGTGATCGGGCCACTGGCATCTCGACCGGTGATGGCCGCGCCGATATCCAAGAACCCGTCCACCAGAACGTATGCACCGAACAGGGTGACGAGAGCCAGGATGGTCATCTGTGGCCACGTGAGGGCCAGGATCCCGAACACGATCGCGAGCAATCCGCGAACGAGAAAGACCCACCAGCTCCGACGAGCGATTTCGAGCATTGCGCCTCCTGCGGTTGGCGAGGCCGCTCGACGAGCGGGCGGCAACTGTGCCCACCCTACGCGTGATCCTGAGTCTTTGGGGGACGCCCGACGAGTGCCCGACTGTTGACAAGTCGACGGTCCGCTACGACGCTCTGCGGACCCTACTGCGGAGGCAGCCTGATGGACTTCGACGATCTTCCCCGCGTCCCCTCCGCTGATCCCGACCTTCCCGGAACGATGGAACTGGGTGCGTTCTCGATCAGCCTCGACGTAGCCGACCTAGCCCGGTCACGGGCGTTCTACGAAGCGCTGGGCTTCGAAGTGACAGGGGGCGACATCGACCACGGGTACCTGATCCTGAAGAACGGCGAGTCGACCATCGGGATCTTCAGTGGGATGTTCGAAGGCAACATCCTCACCTTCAACCCAGGGCTCACGAACCGAATGGAGCGTCTCGAGCAGTTCCCCGATGTGCGGGAGATCCAGGCGCGGCTCGAAGCTGCCGGTGTCATGGTCGAGACTCCCATTTCCCCGGACGCGGGAGACACTGGTCCGGCCTTCGTGACGCCGAAGGACCCCGACGGCAACCAGATCCTGATCGACCAGTTCTTCTAGGGAGGTTGTCCTCTGGCGGTGAGCCGGCCCCGGCCTGAGGATCGGGCCATGGAGCCGGAAGCTTCGCCGCAGCCCGAGGCGCAAAGAGGCGCCTCGAAGCGAAGCTTCGGCGACGTTCTCCTGTTTCTCGGCGGACTCATGGCCATGCCGGTCGGTCTCGGCTACGGGGGCAGCAGATCGGCCCCACCTCCCGCTCTCGGCGAGTCGACTCCGCGAGACAGAGCGTTCGTCAAGCCCAGTGGTCGATCGCGATCCATTGCAGCGACCCGAGGGTGACACGCAACCCGTCAGCTGTCCCCACGATCACCATCGCCACCTTCCCGCAGAAGGGGCAGCGGAGGACCAAGCCGGGACCCCGAAAGACGCGGACGGCACCGAAGGCGCTGACGTTGCCACATTCGCCGCAGCAGCCGAGTTGGTCGGTCATCTCCCGCCCGAACATGTCGATGAAGAGCCCGCCCAGGGCGTTGCCGTCGACGTGAGTCTCGGTCATGGGTGCCCACCCGACGGTCCAAAGCGCTCGGTTCTGACCCGATCGGGGGGGTGGCCCAGGTCCACCAGGATCGAAGCGACGGTCTCCACGAATCCGGTGGGACCGCACACATAACAACTCGGTTCCACCTCGGGCGGCCAGGCGAACCGCTCGAGCATGACCCGGTCGACACGTCCCACTTGACCCTTCCATCCCGGGCCGTGGCCGCGGGTGAGGGTGTAGGTGATGTCCAATCGGCTGTCCCGCTCGGCCAGGGAGTCGAGTTCCTTGCGGTAGATGAGGTCGTCTTCGGTCCGCGCCGAGGAGAGCAACCGGATCGACTCCGGCCCGGGTGATGCTGCCGCGGCCCGGATCATCGCCATGAGTGGAGCGATCCCGCTCCCACCGGCCAGCAACTGGACGGGCTGGCCCGACCCGGGTTCCCACACGAAGTACCCACCGATGGGTCCCCTCAACTCGATCCGGTCGCCCACCATCAGATCCTCGACCAGAAACGGCGACACCTCTCCCTCGTCGACCCGTTCCACCGTGATCACCACCCGGTCTCCGTCCTCGGGGGCGGCGATGGAATAGGAACGCTGCGCCTGGTAGCCGTCTTCGGCGGTGAGACGGATGTCGACGTGCTGGCCGGGGAGATGCCCGGTCCAGCCCGGGACGTCGAAGACGACGCTTCGCACCCGCGGCGTCTCATCGATGAGTTCGACGACCTCGGCTACGAGCCAGCTCAGTCGCCCGCGTAGCGCTGTTCGCGCCATGGGTCCCCGTAGTTGTGATACCCGTACCGCTCCCAGAACCCCGGGGTGTCGCGATCGACCAGCACCACCTCCTTCACCCACTTGGCGCTCTTCCAGAAGTAGAGGTGGGGGACGAGTAGGCGAGCCGGACCGCCGTGTTCGGGGGCCAACGGCTCGTCGTCGTAGGCATAGGCGACCCAGGCCTTGCCACCGGTCAGGTCAGCGAGAGGGAGGTTCGTCGTGTAGTCGCCGTAGGAGCGGACCAGGGCGTATCCGCTCTCCGTGTCGAAGTCGGCGAGGAGCACATCCAACGACACCCCTTCCCACGTCGTGTCGAGCTTCGACCACTTCGTCACGCAGTGGATGTCGACGGTGACTCGCTCAGTGGGAAGCTCCTGGAACTCGTCCCAGGTCCAGGCGACCTCGATGCCATCGCGGTCCCTCACGGTGAGCTCCCAATCATCGAATGGGATCCGGGGCGTCGGGCCCGCGGACAGGACCGGGAAGTCTGCGGTGACGTACTGGCCGGGAGGTACCCGGCCCTCGGGGCCTTCGTCCCGGCGACGGCCGCGGAAGCCGCGGGTCACGAAGCTCATTGCCTGCTCCTCTCCGTCGGACATGGGCCGATCATGTCCACTCTCCCTCCAAAGGCAGGCCCGCCGACTCCCAGTCAGTCAGCCCACCGGCGTACCGCTTCACGTTCTGGTATCCGGCCTCCAGCAAAGCCCAGTAAAGCGCGACGCTGGCGTGACAGTCGTGGCTCGTGCAGTAGACGACGACCTCTTCGCCGGGACCGATCGACGCGAAGAGCTCCTCCGGAGTGTTGAAGTGCTCCGATCCGGGGAGGTGCTTCGCCCGGAACGCCCACTCGTTGAGGGCCATCACCAGCCGAAACGCGTCACCGCGCTGGATCTTCTCCCAGAGCTCGTCCCGGCCGATCGTCCGGACGGGCTCGTCACGGTGCGGTGGGCTCATCGATGCCATTACGTCCCCAACCTACAAACGACCTCGAACCTTCCAGCAACCTGCTCCAGCCGAACCACGAGATGAGCGAAGTCCGTGGATGTTCGTGTGAATCGCACAGAGATCAGCTCACGGGCTGAGCCCAGGACACCAACCGGACGGCTCCGACATCGCTTTTCGTGCCGACGTAGTGTTCATCACGGGGCCGAGGCCGTTGTCGGCTGGTCAGTCGACGACGAGGAAGGATCGACGACATGGACACTCGCCATCGAGGAGTGCTCCTCGGGTCGCTGATAGTCGCGCTCACCGCCTGCGGACCTGGCGCCGACCCTCCACCAGCGACGTCGATGACGACTGTCGTCGACCAGAGTCGAGACGTCCAGGACATGTGGGCCCTACCGAGCCTTCAGCCCGTGGAGCCGGGCACTTACTTCATCGACCCCGACTTCGACCAATCCACCCCACTCCGAGTGATATACGTGGTTCCCGAGGAGGGTTGGTCCCAGTGGGCAGGCACGTTCAAGCCCGCCGCCACCGGGTCGCACGGGGAGGAAGGGCACGTCGGGGTCAGCATCACCACGGTGAACAACCTGGTCAGCGACGCCTGCCGCGACCACTCGCACCAGGATCCGCCGGTGGGTCCGAGCGTCGACGACCTGGCAACGGCCCTGGCTGAGCTAGCCCCGTTCCAAGTGACGTCTCCTCCGGAGGACGTCACCGCCTACGGCTTCTCCGGGAAACACCTGGAGCTCACCGTGCCCGATCTCCCGGTCGAAGAATTCGGTGGAAGCCTTCGGTTCGCCGAATGCATCGGAGGGCAACTCAAGAGCTGGGTTGCACCATTCGACGAGACACCAGACGACGCGTTCTACGGCTACACGGGCCCTGGCTACACCGAGGAGTTCTGGATTCTCGACGTAGAAGGCACTCGGCTGATGATCGCTGCAGAGGCGTCCTCGGGCTCACCGGAAGAGGACCTCGACGAACGTCGCACCATTCTCGAGTCCATAGTGATCGAGCCATGATGGCACCCAGCCTCCAGGCTGCTGGCACGTATGACCATCCCGATCCACGTGGAAACTCGGGGGCCACCGGGCTATGGGGGATCCGCCACGAGCAAGAGATCCCGGACGAGAGCTTCTATCCCTCGGAACCGACCTCGCTCGAACGCCGCGGCATGAATCTCCGGATCGAGGCGGGATTCGAGGTCAGTCAACATCTCCTCCGCGATGGCGTGTATCGGCGCTGGCTGAAGGGCAAGCTGTTGGCTTCCGGCCGGATCAGCGAGAATGGCCGACAAGAGCTCGACCGCGCCCTCTTCGTCTCCCATCGCAATGCGCACGCAGGCGATGTTGCTGACGACCCCGAGCATCTCCCGGATCTGGCCGAGGTCGTATGACAACTCCAGGCTCTCCCGGTAGTAGTTGTAGGACTCCTCGAAATCGCCGACCACGGCCGATGCTCCGCCGAGACCGTTGAGCGCCCATTGCAGACCGCGGATGTAATCGATCTCCCGGCTCAGCACGACACTCTGTTGGTAGTGCTCGAGCACTTCACCATGCCGGCCCTCAGCAGCTGCGATGTGAGCCAGGCCAGTGTGAACGAATGTTCGGCTCCAATGCTCGTTGGTCGCTGTGAGGTGGGCGAGGGCGGCATCGGCGACCCGCGTCGCGTCAGCAGTCTCTCCCACACCGATGAGAGCGAAGGTGGCCCATGTCTGGGCAACGGCTTGCGCCCAGGCGTCGCCAGAGCCGTGTGTCACCTCGAGGGCTTCCACGGCTGCGTCGCGGTGCTCCTCCATCCGTGCCGAGTACATGGTGCTCAGGCAGAGCGCTTGCAGTGCCAGAGCCTGGGCCGAGACATCACCTGACGAGTGGAGACTGCTCACGGCCTCTGAGGCCAACAGTGCTCCCTGGTCCGGCTGGCTGAGCAATGTCAGGAACCAGGCGTAGGCACCGGAAGCGAGCGCAGCCGCCATCCGCCCCATCTCGTCTGTGCGGTCGGCGAACACGGTTGCGGTCTCGTTGAAGATGTCGGCTGCAGAGAACCAGCCCCGTATTTCGTAGAGGAACCACAATGGTTCGATGAACTGGCGGGCCTCCTCGGGCCGCTGACGGTCGAGAGATCGGCGCCATGCGGTCCGGACGTTCTCTATGTCGGCATCCATCATCCTGAGCGCTCGAGGCTGGTCGGATTCCCGGATCACGCTGAATGCCGCAGCCGCCAGATCCGCGTAGAAGGCTGCGTGACGATCCGACGACTCCTCCAGCCGCTCGGGCTCACGTGCGAGCTCCCCGGACCCGTACTGGCGAAGGAGTTCGTGGATCGCGAAGCGGCCCGTTTCCCGATTGGCGGTCAAGAACGACTTGCTGGTCAGGCTGGCGAGAGTCCGCAGTGATGCCCCGGCCACATGCTCGGCCGCCTCCCTCGTGAACCCGCCCCGAAACACCGACAGCGCCGAGAAGACGCTGCGCTCGTGATCATCGAGCATGGCCCACGAGTAGTCGAATACGGCGCGGATACTCCCCTGTCGTTCGGGCAGGTCTCGAAGGTCGCTCTCCAAGAAGTCGATGCTCTTACGAATCTCAGCGGCGATGTCCTCGATCGGCAGCAAATCGGCCCATGCCGCTGCCAGGATGATGCCGAGCGGCATACCTTGGACGAGAGTGACTATCTCGCGCACCGCGTCGAGATCTGCCTTCTCGAGGGTGAAGCCCGGGTCCGAGCGTCGTGCCGTGTTCACGAACAGCTTCACGCTGCTCGCATCGAGCGCCTCCTGCGGAGTGTCCCAATCACTGTCCAGACCTGGCAGATGCAGGACCGTCTCTCCGCTGATACTCAGCTTTGTCCGCGAGGTCACCAGCACGTCCACATCCGGCGCCGCCTGGAGAATGAAGATCACCAGATCGGCTCCGGCCGTGAGATGTTCGAAGTTGTCCATCACCAGCAGCTGCCGCTTGTTGGCGAGGTACTGCAACAGCTGCTCCAACTCTGGTTGATCGGTCGACAGTGGCACTCCTATCGCCTCCGCTATCGCTTGCACCATGTCGTCCACGGAGGGGATGTGGGCCAGTTCGATCAGGAAGACCCCCTGGGGATACTCCTCGACCAGCTCGGCAGCCAGTTGGAGAGCGAAACGCGTCTTGCCGGCGCCGCCCGGGGCGAGGATCGTGAGGAGGCGGGAAACACCCAGGACGCCGCAAGCCCTGGCCAGTTCTCTCTCCCGGCCGACGAACTCGGTCAGCTGCTCCGGAAGGTTGTTTGCGGTGATGTTCAGCGATTTCAGTGGAGGAAAGTCGTTGTCGATTCCGCCGATCACCACTTGAAAGACGCGCTCTGGCTCAGTGAGGTCTTTCAGCCGGTGCAGACCGAGATCCCGAGTGGACACCCGCTCGGGGAGCGGCTCGTCCTTGATGACCTCATGAGTTGCAGCCGACAGCAGAGTCTGCCCGCCGAACCCGAGCGACCGGATCCTGGCACACCGATTCACAGCCGAGCCGTAGTAGTCACCGTCACGGATAGCGGCGTAACCCGTGTGCAGACCGATCCTCACTCGAACGGGAGCGGACGTCGGCCAGCCCTCTTCGGTGAAGTCCCTCTGAATGGCAACGGCCGCCGCCACCGCATTTGCAGGATTGGAGAAGACGGCAAAGCGGCTGTCACCCTCGCCCCGGTCTTTGATGACGACCCCGCCTCGGGAGGCGACGTGTCGATCGATGACAGAGTCATGACGTTCCATCGCCTGGGACATCTTTTCGGGGTCGGACTCCCACAATCGGGTCGAGCCTTCGATGTCAGTGAGGAGGAACGTGGCGGTTCCTGTGGGAAGCTCGACCATCTCTGAACGGTAGCCTCGTCCGGGGCCCCGAACCGGGGGAACGAGAACAGATCCGCGTGGTGCAGCCGATCATCGGCGCTGCGGGCAGCCGGCCATGGCGTTGGGGGCCCGATCGATCGCACGTTCTCCCAACCTCTCGTGACCCTATTCTTCGTGTGCCGCCCGCGTAGCTCAGGGGATAGAGCAACCGCCTCCTAAGCGGTAGGCCGCAGGTTCGAATCCTGCCGCGGGCGCCCCCCTACTTGGCTACTCACCTTGGAAGTCGAGCCTTCGTTCGTCGCCTAGCCCAGCCGTGTCGGTCGGCCGTTTCCCGGGACACCGCCGGGGGAAGAGAAGACCGATGGACCTCGGCGACTACCTGCGCATATACCTGACCGATCAACGAGCCGCCCAGGCCGCGATAGTGCGCGTCGCCAACCGTTTCGCCCGGTCGAACCGTTCGACGCCCTGGGGCGAGGAGTTGAACGACCTCGCCCTGGACGTCGCAGACGACGCCGAGGTGCTCGAATCGGTGGCCACGGCATGCGGTGTCGATGGCGGCACCGCGAAGCGTGTCTTGGCGTTGGCCGGCGAACGTGTCGGGCGCCTCAAGCTGAACGGCCACTGGGTGACGTACTCGCCTCTCTCGAGGATCCTGGAAACGGAAGGGTTGATCGCAGCCCTGACTCTCAAACGGGAGATGTGGCTGCTGCTGGGGCGGCTCCAGGAATGGCATCCGCCCCTCGACCGCTTCGACTTCACCGCCCTGGCGGGTCGGGCCGCTGCCCAGATCGAGCGTCTCGGGCCGGTACACGAGTGGGCGGCCGACCAGTTGGCCGGTCGCCCGGGTGATCTCAGTACCTGACCTGTTCGACGATCTCGCCGCTGTCGAGATCGATGACGGAGATACCGCCATAGCCGACGGCGTAGAGGACGTCGCCTTTGACGACTGATCGTTGCGGCGTGAAGTTCCACTCGTCGCCGGTGGGCTTGCCCTCGACGATGGGCAGCACCCGGGAGCCGTCGAGCGTGTCACCTTCCCACGAGACGGCGATCACGCCGAACATCGCCATCTCTTCCCCGCTCCTCTCCGCCCACGACCACCCCTCGTAGGGCACGAAGGCGGCGTCTTCCGTCCTGGTGAATGCCTTGTGGTCCCATTCGATGGGTGAGCCGATGTACGTCTCGCGCCCCTCCCCGACGGGATAAGGCATGAAGGTGTCCAGTCGCGCGGGTGCAGTCGGATCGGAGACGTCGAACAAGGAGATCTGCAAACCCTTCGTGGCGCCGGTCTCCGGATCGGCGTCCTGGCCGACACCGAGGAGGCGACCGTCGGCGACCGGATGCAGGTAGGCGGAGAAACCGGGGATCTTCAGTTCACCGGCGGTGACCGGGTTGGCCGGATCGGACAGGTCGATCACATACAGCGGATCGGTCTGGCGGAACGTGACGACGTACCCGACCGGGCCCATGAAACGGACCGCCCTGATGGTCTCGGTCTTGCCCAGACCGCCGACCTGCCCGACGCGTACCAATCGGTTCCCGTCGGTGGCGAGAACGGTCACCTGGGACTCCGCGCCTTCGCCTCCGCCCCACCAGTCGGGAGCGGTGGTGGAGGCAACCCGAAGATGGCCCTCGTATTCGTCCATGGCGAACTGGTTGAGGAGGAACCCGTCGACGTCACCCGATGCCACGTAGGTCATCTCGCCGTCGACCGGGGTGTCGAAGCGGTGTATCCGGGTGACGTGGCCGCGGAACGCCTCCCGGGACTCGACCGCCACCGGGTCCATCCACTGCTGGGTGGCGATGAAGGTGCGCTCGACGTTGGCGTACACGGTGGACCCGGCGGCGACCACCGACGCCGCCTCCCACGACTCGAGGCCACGCTCGAGGTCGAAGTCGAGGATGGACAGTGTCCCCACACCCGACGGTTCCGGTGGAAGCAGCACGTCCTCACAGTCGAGGAGCAGGCCTCCGTCGCCGGCATCCGTGACGTAGTACGGGAGCCAGTTCTCGATGGTGGAGTTGCGGATGATCTCCCGGTTCCTCTCCGTGGCTTCGCGTTCGGCGCGCAGACCCGATCCCTCCGGATACGACCAAGGGAGGCCCACCGGCTGGGCCTCGACGACCACCCGGAGGTGCCCTTCCACCATGCGAGTCGTGACGACCGCGCCGTCGAAGGTGAGGGTGCGGATCATCGATGGGTCGCCCGGGTTGGAGACGTCGATCAGGGTCACCTGGGTGAACCCGGATCCGATCGGCGGGGCGATGTCGGCGACGGCCTCGGCGAGAGGCCGGACGTCGAATCCCATGCTGACGATCGCCAGCCGGTCGCCGTGGACGAGCATCTCGCCTCCACCGAAGTCCGAGCCCAGGTGGATGCTTCCCAGCTCACCGATCCCACCTCCAGCTGTCGAAAACGTGATCAGACGTTGATTCGCCAGCACGAACAGCAGGTCGCCCGAGGCTTTGACCATGTCGCCTTCGTCGACATCTTCCACCTGCACGTTCGTGGAGGTCGGCTCTGCCCCACCCGAGCCGTCACCGCTCGCGGCACCGGCTTCGTCCCTGGCAGCCGCGGTCGTTTCCGCCGCCAATGGGACGAAGCCGCCCCACTGACCGAGCCCGTAAGGCCCGACCTGCTCCAGCGCCTGATCGATGAAATAGTCGAGCAAGGCGTTGCAGCTGCCGGCTGGCTCGAGGGCGGCAAGAACACCCATCGCCTCTCCCCCCTGAAGGGACGAGTTACTGGTGGATGGCTCCCCGACGCTCGTGGATGTCGGCGAGCCGGATGGGGCGGCGCAGGCCACGAGAACCATGGCTGCGGCAGCGAGGGCGAGAGTCCGCTTCATACCACTTGGACGACACCTTTCGAGGCCCGGTTCCCGAAATCGCGCCCCGCGGCCCCGCGTGTGGTTGAGCCCCCGACTTATCCTCGTGTCGTGCCCGATTTCCACTTCGAGCCGCTGTCGCATCTGGACCGCTCGTTCCTGGCGCTGGAGTCACGAACGACGCACATGCACGTCACCGGCGTGGCCATCTTCCGCGCCAACGACCTGGGCCGCGCGGACGGCAGCATCGACTTCGGGCGGATCCGGCGACACATCGAATCCAAGCTGCAGTACATCCCCCGATACCGGCAGCGCCTCGCCTACGTCCCCTACACGGGAGCGCCGGTGTGGGTAGACGACGAGGACTTCAACCTCGACTACCACGTCCGCCACACCAGCCT
The DNA here is from genome assembly GCA_036380875.1 of Acidimicrobiia bacterium. Taxonomy (GTDB): domain Bacteria; phylum Actinomycetota; class Acidimicrobiia; order Spongiisociales; family ZC4RG35; genus ZC4RG17. The sequence continues at coordinate 13,510 of DASVDX010000093.1, read as the reverse complement.
CCCCCGTCCCGGGACGGACGAGCAGTTGAAGAATCTGGCTGGGCGGATCGTGTCCCAACAGCTCGACCGCTCCAAGCCGCTCTGGGAACTGTGGGTGGCGGAGGGCCTCTCGGAGGGGCGATTCGCGGTGATCGCCAAGATCCACCACTGCATGATCGACGGGCTTTCAGGGGTGGATCTCACGACGATCCTCCTCAATGTCGTCCCCACCAGCGACATCGAAGACGTCCCGGAATGGAAACCTCGGCGCGCCCCGACCTCCACGGAGCTGGCGGTGGCGATGGCTGCTCGCACCACCCGTCGCAACCTCGAGCGTCTGGAGTCGCTCCCGACCCTGATCTCCGATGGGCGCCAGACACTCGAGACCGTGGCCGGCCGAGCCATCGCGACGGTGAATTCGCTGCGGGCGGGGTGGCTGTCGACGGCGGCGGCGACCCCTCTCAACCCCGAAATCGGACCGAACCGCCGCTTCGACTGGACTCGCACCCCTCTCGAGGACATGAAACGGATCAAGAACGCTCTGGGAGGGACGGTCAACGACGCCGTTCTGGCGGTCGTCGCCGGGACGGTGCGTCGGTTCCTGATCGAGTACCGGGACTTCGACGTCACCGGCCAGCCGTTCCGGGTGATGAACCCGGTGTCGACCCGGCGCGCCGACCAGCGGGGTGCACTCGGCAACCAGGTGGCCATGTGGCTGATCGACCTCCCCATAGACGAACCGGACGCCAGGGCCCGGCTGGAGAGGATCCGGGAACAGACGCTTCGCAACCGCCAGTCCAACCAGGCGCTGGGCGCCGCCACCCTCGTCGAGATCTCACGAGGCACGCCGGTGACGTTGCTGTCCCTGGCGAGCCGGATCGCCGGCCAGCACATGCGTCCGTTCAATATGACCGTCACCAACGTGCCGGGCCCGCAGTTCCCCATGTACCTGTTGGAAGCGGAGATGCTGACCAACTACCCGATGGTGCCGTTGTGGGCCCAGCACGGCGTGGGGATCGCCCTCTTCAGCTACAACGGCTGGCTGCACTGGGGGGTCCACGCCGACTACGACACTTTGCCCGACAGCGCTGTCTTCGTGGACTGCATCCACAAGTCGATCGAGGAGTTGCTGGAGGCGGGTTCCGCCACATCGGTGTGACGGGATCGCACCGCCGTGGGGCGGCTTAGCATCACGCCGATGCCACTGATCGCCGCTCTCGGCGGTGCCATGATCATCTCGTTCTCGGCCATCCTCTTCGCGGCCGCCGATGTCGCGCCAGCGACCGGAGCCTTCTTCCGTGCCGCGTACGCCGTGCCCGTGCTGTGGGCGATCTGGTGGCGGACGAGGAGCCAGGACACGCGTAGCCGCCGGGCCCGCTGGCTGGCTCGGGCGTCCGGGGTGATGCTCGGCGCCGACTTCATCACCTGGCACTTGTCCATCGACCACATCGGCGCGGGCCTCGCCACGCTGCTCGCCAACAGCCAGGTGGTGATCGTGGCAGTGCTCGCCTGGCTGATCTTCGGAGAGAAGCCGTCCCGGATCGTGATGGTGGCGATCCCCCTGCTGCTGGTAGGCGTCGCATTGGTGTCGGGGCTCGGCAGGGCCGACTCCTACGGCGAGAACCCCGTGCTCGGAACCGTCTTCGGGCTCATCGCCGCCCTGATGTACGCCGGGTACCTGCTGGCACTGCGCCGATCCAACAAGGCACACGCTCCGGCTGCCGGATCGTTGATGGACGCGACCGCTGGGGCAGCCCTCACGTGTCTCGTGGCAGGACCGCTGGTCGGCGGGCTGGAGCTCGTTCCGTCGTGGCCCGAGCACGGGTGGCTGCTCCTGCTCGCGCTGGGACCGCAGGTGTTGGGCTGGCTGGCGATCGGTTACGCCCTGCCGCGGCTGCCTGCTGCCGAAACCTCCACGTTCATCCTCCTGCAGCCGGTACTGACGATGGTGTGGGGTGCACTGATATTCGCCGAGCGCCCATCCGCGCTCCAGTTGGCCGGAGCCGTGCTGGTCCTGATCGGCGTCGGATCGGTGGCGACTTTCAGCGCTCGTCGTCGCCCGGTCGAGGAGCCGGCCGCCGTTTGAATGCCGCCGCCTTGGCGGCTCCCCAGGCGAGATGGATGGCCCAGACCTCCTCTCCCAGCTCGCGGGTCGAGGCGGGCGCTAGGTCGTAGACGTCGCCGGGCAGGGCAGCCTCAGCGACCGGGTCACGCGCCACAGGCTCCACGCCCGCCTGGGCGAGGTGATCCGTCGGAAACGCCATCGCCGCCTGGAACAGCTCGAGCGGCCCGCGTCTCTGCTCGGAGAACGGCTGGGAGAGGAGTTCGGTGAGTGCATCCCGCAGCCAGCGTTGGCCGGCGTCGACCGCCTCGTCGATACCCGGCACATGTCGGTCACCCATTCGTCGCCGGACGTGATCGGGATAGGCGGCGACCAGGGCCTCGATGAGACGGCGGGACTCGTCGGGCATGGTCATCCGCCGAACACCTCGACCACCATCGTGCCGAGCGGTCCCGACACCACCGCCACCCCCACCCGGTCGAAATCCCTGCCGGCGAGTGCGGTGCCCTCGGCCTGGGCTATCGCCGCCTGGGCGGCGCGGTCGGAAGCAGCCAGAGCCGCCATCTCGGCGGCGATGTCGAGACGCAGGGGCGTCTCCCGCGTCTGCTCGAGCACCCGCTCGTTCCTCCGTCGGGCGACGAAACCCTGCCGGTACATGGCCACAGCCCGTTCCTCCGCCAGCGAGTCGAGCGCCTGGGATCGAGCGAGTGGGTCCACCCCGGCGTTCAATCGGTCGGCGTTGATCCGGTCGGCGATGAAGGCCACCCTGCCTCTCTCGATGACGATCTCGTCGCGGTCGACCGGGCGTGTTTCGATCCTCTCCCCCTCGGCCGGGACGATCCGTCGTCCGCCGGTCAGTTCCTGGATGGTCGCCAACGCCGTCATCGTCCGATCACCGACCAGTGGCTCGAGGAGTCGGCGGGGAAGGGCCGTTGGGCCGGCGATGGCCTGAGCCACCGCCGAGTCGTCGATCGTCCGTTGTACCGCCTGGGGAAGCGGCAGCACGCCGACGACGGCCACGACTACCAGAACCAAAACGACACCCCAGGCGGCCGCGACGAGGGTGCCCAGCAGCCGATTGGCGAGGGTCAGACCGGGGAGGTTGGCGACTTTGGAGAGGAAGTGGGCGACGATCGTCATCGCCACTCCGAAGAGGACGAAGAGGACGATGCCGGCGCCGATCCGGCCCCACTCCGGCGAAACCCCGAAACGGTCAGTGAGGAATCCCCCGAAGGGCTCCGAAAGGCGGAACGCCACGATGGCGCCGATGATGAGGCCGATCAGGTCCATCAACTCGCGCACGAATCCCCGGAGCCAGCCGCGCACAGCGAGACCGGCGATGTAGAGGCCGAGGATGAAGTCGAGCATCGCGGCCTGGTTGTACCAGGAGATACCGACGGGCTATTTGATTCGGATCTTCATCCGCTTGTTGGCCTTGCCCTTCGACTCGGTCTTGACGACCTCGACTTCACCGACCTCGAGGGTGGATCGCACGTGTGTGCCGCCGTCGGCTTGACGATCCAATCCGACGATGTCCACCACCCTGATCTCCTGGACCCACTCGGGTATCAGGTTCACCTTCGTTCGAATGAGGTCGGGATCCTGGAGGGCGGCGTCGCGCGCCAGGTACACGATCTCCGTCGGATAACCCTTGACGAGTTCGGCGTTGAGCCGGCGTTCGACTTCCTTCCCGAAATCGACGCTGATCGCGTCGAGTTCGAAGTCCATCCGGGCTTCGCCCGCCTCCATGTTGCCGCCGGTGACCTTCGCTCCGAAGTCCCGCCACACCACTCCGGACAGGGCGTGCAGGGCGGTGTGGGTGCGCATGATCTTGTACCGGCGGTCCCAGTCGATGATTCCCTCGACCGGTGTGCCGGGATCCGGGAGTTCCTCGGATTCCACGACATGGACGATCTTGCCGTCGCGGCGGATCGTGTCTGTGACCCTCACCTCACCGCCGTCCCAACGGATCACACCGGTGTCGCCGGGCTGTCCTCCTCCCCGGGCGTAGAAGACGGTGCGGTCGAGAACCACGATTCCGCCCCCGGCCTCCAACACATTTCCCTCGGCCCGATCCAAATAGCTGTCCCGGCTGGCGAGTTCTTCGATCTGCACGAACTTCCTCCTGCGCGAGTCGGCGCCCGATCCCGCCACCATAAGGCGAAAGCCGGTATATTGGCCGCCCGACGCGCCCTTTCGGACGCGTTTTCCTGACACAGAAGGAAGGAACCAATGAGCAAACGACTCATACGATTCCTATCGCTTCTGGCTGTCCTCTCCCTAGTACTAGCCGCCTGCGGCGGCGACGGGGGGACGGACACCACGGCGACAGGAGACACCGAGCCGGCTGACACCACGCCCGCCACCGAGGCACCGGGCGACACGACGGCACCGACCGACGCTCCGAGCGACACAGAACCGCCCGCCGAGGGTGAGCTCGGCAGCGTGACGGTTGCGTCCGGCGAGGCCATCCAGATCCGTTCGCTGAACGCGATCTCCGGCGACACCGCCTCTCTCGGTCTCCCGAACCAGCGGGCTGTCGAGATGGCGATCGAGCACTACGGGCCCATCCACGACCACGAGGTCAGCATGGGCACGGGCCTCGACGACCTCTGCAACGCTGAAGGTGGCCAGGCGGCTGCCCAGACGATCGTCTCCGACCAGCAGGTGCTGGGCGTGATCGGAACCTCCTGCTCCGGCGCGGCCGTGGCGGCTTCGCCGCTCATCAGCGACGCCGGCATGGTGATGATCTCCCCGTCGAACACCTCCCCGTCTCTGACGTCGGACCTGCAGGGCAACGCCGGTAGCGACTACTTCCCCGGCTACTACCGGACCGCCCACAACGACCTCTTCCAGGGTCGGGCGGTGGCCGAGTTCGTGTTCAACGAACTGGGCCTGTCGACGGCTGCGGCCATCCACGACGGCGACCCCTACACCCAGGGTCTGGCGCAGGCCTTTGCCGACGCCTTCGAGGAACTGGGTGGCGAGGTCGTTGCGTTCACGGCCGTCAACAAGGGCGACACCGACATGACGCCGGCTCTGTCCGAGGTGGCGCAAGGTGCGCCGCAGGCCCTGTACTTCCCGATCTTCCCGCCGGAGGGCAACTTCATCGCCCAGCAGATCGGTGATGTCGAAGGTCTGGGGGACACCGTGCTCCTGGCCGCCGACGGCATGATGGTCGCCAACTTCATGGAGATCGAGGAGTCGGAGGGCGTGTACTTCTCCGGCCCGAGCCTCCAGTTCGAAGGCAACCAGAACGAGGTCACCGGCCTGTCCGCCGAGGACTTCCTCGCCGAGTACGAGGAACGGTACGGCGAGGCTCCGTCGGCCGCCTTCTGGGCCCACGCCTACGACGCCACCATCATGCTCCTCCAGGCCATCGACCAGGTGGCCGTGGACAACGGCGATGGTTCCCTGACCATCGATCGCCAGGCGCTGCGTGATGCCCTGAATCAGATCGCTTTCCAGGGTCTGATCGGCCAGATCGAGTGCGACGAGTTCGGCGACTGCGGATCCCAGGAGATCCAGATCGTCCACCACACGGACTCGTCGATCACCGACGCCACCCAGCTCGAGGTCGTCTTCAGCTACAGCGGTAAGGAATCCGGCAGCTGATAAGCGGACGACTCGGAACGAAAGTGGGGCCCGGCTCGACCGGGCCCCACTGCTTTCAAGTAGGCTCCCCGGCTGGTATAAAGCGCACCCCCTGAGCAAGCCGCACGAAGGAGATCATGACGGCGACTACCGCTGAAGCAGCTACTCGGGTCAGGAAATCGTTCCGACCGAGTTGGGTGGACCTGTTCCTGTGGGCGATCCGAATCGGGGCGATCGTGATCATCGCCTGGGGGTTGATCGGATCGATCCTCAACTTCGCCGCCGGCCGGGGCCTGAGCGCCACCCAATGGCGAGACCTGATCGTCGCCGCCCTGTCACAGGGTGCGATGTACGGCCTGCTGGCATTGGGTTATTCGATGGTCTACGGCGTATTGGGCTTCATCAACTTCGCCCACGGCGAGGTGTTCATGTCGGGAGCGATGGTGGGTTTCATCGCCGCCAACTGGCTCTTCGACGCCGGGATCTGGGCGGCCAACCCGATCCTCTCCCTCTTCATCGTGTTGGTGGTGGCGATGCTCACCTCCACACTCGTGGCGATCCTCGTGGAGCGAGTCGCCTATCGGAAACTTCGCGGTGCCCCACGGCTCATTCCCCTCATCACCTCGATCGGCGTCTCCTTCTTCCTGCAGTACACGTTCGCCGCGCTGTTCGGTGTCGCGGTCCGCAGCTACCCACAGGTTCCCGAGAGCTTCAGGGGTGCTTTGAACATCGGCGGTTTTCGAATCGCCTGGTCGAGCGTCCTCGTGATCGTCGTCGCGATCCTGTCGATGATCGGCCTCTGGTATTTCGTCACCCGCACCAAGTCCGGCCAGGCGATGCGAGCTGTGGCTGAGGACAAGGAGATCGCGGCCCTCATGGGCATCGACGTCGACCGCACCATCGTCACCGTCTTCGCCGTGGGCGGGGCGATGGCAGGTGTGGCGGCGCTCATGTGGGCGATCCTGTTCAGGGGCGTCAACTTCTTCACCGGTTTCCTGCCCGGTATCAAGGCCTTCACATCCGCCGTGCTGGGGGGAATCGGCAACCTCGTCGGGGCCATGGGAGGCGGTGTCCTGCTGGGCTTGTTCGAAGGTGTTGGCCCGCTTCTGATCCTCGGCGGCCTCGGAATCCCAGGTGTGTCACAGCTGAAAGACGTCGTCGCGTTCACCGCCCTGGTTCTGGTACTGGTGTTCAGACCCAGCGGCATCTTCGGCGAGCGCCTCGGATCGGAGGACCGGGTATGACCGCCGCGACCGTGGACGCCGCCGCTCCCCGGACGGCCCGGTTCGACGTACGGCGACTGCTTCGCTACGGCGGACTCGCAGGACTGGCCATGGTTTTCGTGGCCGCCACCGGCATGTTGGAGACGTTCAACAACCGCCTCCTCATCCGGCCGATCCTCAGCATGGGCTATCTCATCCTGCTGAGCGCGCCCTTCGTGATGGGCTACCTCGTAGGCAAGCGCACCGAAATCGAAGGCGTAGAGACGGCACCCCGCACTTCGGCGGACGTCGTTCTTGCCATCGTCGCCGGGCTCATCGCCGGCCTCATCACCGCCCTGTTTGCGGCGTTGGTGGACACCTTCCCGGGGTTGCGTGGCACCTTCCCCCGCATGGGCCCGCAAATGGTCTCCCTGCTGACCTTCGACCGGGGAGTCGGCATCGGTTTCCTGATCCTGCCCGCGGTGGCGGCCGTCCTGGGAGCTCTGGGCGTCGCCATGCACTGGCTCTCGGACAGGCTGCGGAAGGCTCTCGGAGTCGGGGCGCTCACCGTGGTGAGCACGGCGATCTTCGAGTCGGTGGTCAAGGACGTCTTCGATTGGTTCAGCACCCTGCCCCGATTCCTCTATCACACCGCAGGCGGGTTGAGCGTCGTCTCGGCGATCGTCCTCTTCGTGGTGGCAGCCGGGGCCTCGTTCTTCCTGCAGGGGAGGAAGGTGCCCGGGCTCGGAAGCCTCACATCTGCGGATACTGGAGAGCGGCGGCGCTCGTCGCTCATCGCCGCGGCGGTCGTCCTGGTCCTCACCATCGTGCTGCCCCAGCTCCTCGGTGGCGTGCTCAATGAGCTCCTGACCAACGTAGGGCTCTTCCTCCTCATGGGCCTGGGCCTCAACATCGTGGTCGGCTACGCCGGCCTCCTCGACCTGGGGTATGTCGCCTTCTTCGCCGTCGGCGCCTACACGATGGCCTTGCTCACGTCGCCGCTGTCGGCGGTGCCGTTCCAGCTGAACTGGTGGCAGGCCTTCCCGATCGTCCTGTTGATGGCAGCTCTGGCAGGCGTATTCGTCGGCACGCCGGTGATCCGCATGCGCGGCGACTACCTGGCGATCGTCACGCTCGGATTCGGCGAAATCGTTCGATATCTCTTCCTCTCCGACTGGCTTTCTCCCTTCTTCGGCGGTGCCCAGGGCGTACGCCGCATCCCGGGAATTCCCGTCGGCAGCAACGAGATCGGGGGCAGCGACATCACCCAGTTCGTGTACTTCACGCTGTTCTTCGTCGCCATCGCCGCCTACATCTCCTGGAGGCTCCAGGACTCCCGCATCGGACGGGCCTGGGCGGCGATGCGCGAGGACGAAGACATCGCCGAGGCGGTCGGCATCGACACGGTGAAGGCGAAGCTCCTCGCATTCGTCACCGGTGCAGTCCTCGCCTCGTTCGCCGGGGCACTGTTCGCCGCCAAGGTCGGCACCGTGTTCGCTCACTCATTCGAGATCATCGTCTCGATCATCATCCTCGTGGTGGTCATCGTGGGTGGCATGGGCAACATCGCCGGCGTGGCGGTCGGTGCCTTGGTCCTCATCGGAGTGCTCGGCGGCCCCAACCAGCCGGGTCTCCTCCAGGAGTTCGGCGAGTACAAGCTCTTGGTGTACGGCGCCCTCCTGATCTTTATGATGTTGCAGAAACCGGAAGGACTCCTCCCTTCGGCGCGGCGGGCCCGAGAGCTCCACCAGGAGGAGTACTTGCAGGACGCCTGGCTGGACAAGGAAGGCCGATTCGTCGGTCAGGAACAGGAGGCCTGATGCCGCTCCTCGAGATCAGGAATCTCAAGAAGTCCTTCGGTGGCGTCATGGCCATCGGAGGTGTCGACCTCGCCGTGGAGAAGGGCGAGATCGTTTCGATCATCGGCCCCAACGGCGCCGGGAAGACCTCGCTCTTCAATGTGATCTCCGGCATCTTCCCGCCCGACGAAGGCGAGATCATCTTCAACGGCGTCAACATCGCCGGGCACAGCCCCTCGGAGATCACCAAGGCCGGCATCGCCCGCACCTTCCAGAATGTGCGCCTCTTCCCCAACCTGACGGTTCTGGAGAACGTCAAGGTCGGCCAGCACTGCCGAACCCGCCGGGGCATCTGGAGCGCCATCTTCCAGACCAAGGGCTACCGGGAGGAAGAGCGCCTCATCGAGGAGAAGGCGAAGGAGATCCTCTCTTTCTTCGGGACGCGGCTCGTCGGCTACCGCTTCGAACAGCCCGCCTTCGTCCTGTCGTACGCCAACCGGCGCCGGCTGGAGATCGCCCGGGCGATGGCCACAGAGCCGACACTGCTCTTGCTCGATGAGCCCACCGCCGGCATGAACCCGCGAGAGACCGCCGAGTTGACCGAGCTCATCGGGAAGCTGCGCAGCGACAAGGGCTTCACCGTCGTGATGATCGAACACGACATGCGGGTGGTCGGTGAGGTGTCGGATCGTGTGGTGGTGCTCGACCACGGCGTGAAGATCGCCGAGGGCACCTACCAGGAGGTCTCCACCAACGAAAACGTCATCGAGGCCTATCTCGGGCGTCCCACGGAGCTGCGCAAGACGACCACTGAGGAGCAGAAGGCGTGAGCGACAACGGAAGGACGCCGGTTCTCGAGTTCAAGGGTGTGAACACTCACTACGGAGCCGCTCACATCCTGAAGGACGTCGACCTCGTCATCTACGAAGGTGAGATGGTCTGCCTCCTGGGGGGCAACGCCTCGGGCAAGACCACCACTCTCAAGACGATCCTCGGCATCGTCGAGCCGACGAGCGGCGCCGTCTTCATCGACGGGAACAACGTCACCGGTTGGAGCACTGCCCAGCGGGTGAAGGCCGGCGTGTCGATGGTCCCCGAGAACCGCCGCCTCTTCAAGCGGATGACGGTCAGGGAGAACCTCGAGATCGGCGCCTATCTGCGCGAGGACAGGGAGAACATCGAAGACGACATGGAGCGGATCTTCGAGATCTTCCCGCGCGTCAAAGAGCGCCTCCACCAGAAGGCCGGCACCCTCTCCGGCGGCGAGCAGCAGATGGTGGCGGTAGGCCGGGCACTGATGGCCCGCCCCAAGGTGTTGCTCATGGACGAGCCGTCCATGGGTCTGGCTCCTGTGCTCGTCGCCCAGAACTTCGAGATCATCCAGCAGATCAACGAGGCTGGCACCACCGTCTTCATGGTCGAGCAGAACGCCAACATGGCGTTGTCCATCGCCGACCGGGGCTACGTGCTCCAGACCGGTCAGGTCGTCCTCAGCGACACCGCCGAGGCGCTGCTCGCCAACCCGCAGATGCGCAAGGCCTACCTGGGCGAGACCTGATCGTCGCTCAGGTCGGTCCACCCTCCGGAGTGACCCGGATTTCGGGGTGCTCACCCGTGTCGAACAGCCGCTGCTGATCTCCCTGGGGACGGCGCCGCCGGGCGATCCGCTCGGGTAGATCCGTGTACTCGATCATGGCGTCGCTGGCCTCCTGCCACGACTCCCCCAGCACCCGGGTCCGCCATAGGTGGCCGGCGACGATCCTTATCGCCGTCACCGTCGGCACGGCGACGAGAACGCCGAGCAGCCCGGCCAGGGTGCCCCCGGCGATCAAAGCCAGCACGATCACCATCGGCGAGAGGTTGACCCGGGCTCGTTGCACGACCGGAGTCACCACGTGGTTGTCGAATTGCTGGATGGCGGTGAACAAGCCCACCGCCCACAGCGCCTGCGGGACGGACTGATTGATGACGAGGGCGACGATGGCAGCCAGCGCCCCGCCGACGAACGGGCCCACGAACGGGACCAGGTTGAGGACCCCCGCCGTGATCCCGATGAGGAGCCAGAACGGCAGCCCGAGGAAGTAGAGGGCGATGCTGGAGAGAGCGCCAACGATCAACGCCACCAGCAGCTGCCCCCGCACGAAGGAGCCGAGGGCAGTGGCCAACTGGTTGCCGACGTACATGACCTCTTCCCGGTGCTGTGGCGGGGTCAATTCGCGGGCCCGCTGCTTGAACTTCGTCGAGTCCATGAGCATGTAGAAGGCGAGGACCGGGGAGAGGAGGACGACGGCGAAAGTCTCCGTGACGCCCCGGAGGATCCGGCCGGCGCCCGAACCGAAGCCACCGAGGATCTCTTGGATCGTGGCCTGGTTCTGCGGGTCGGAGACCCAATCCTGGATGGTCGTGGACGTCCACACCGTCCCGAAGTCGAAGCCCAGACTCTCAGAAGCCGACTCGAGCCATTCGACGATGGTCCCGTACAGGTTGGGCAGGGTCGTGGCCAGAGCCGTCCCCTGCTCCCGGATCGTCGGGACCAGGAGCACGACGATGGCGGCGATGACACTTCCGGCGACGAGGAAGGCGAACACCGTGCCCACGACTCGAGGCACGTGGACTCGCTCCAGGGAGTTGACGAGTGGGTTGAGGAGGAGGGTGAAGCCACCGGCGAAGGCGAGCGGCAGCCAGATGATGCGCACCGAATCGGCCACCCGTATGAAGACCCATACGAGTGCCAGAACCCCCAACGTCGTCCACACCATCAATGCCATCCGGCGCAGACGCTGTGCGCGGGGAGAGTCAGAAGCCATCGGCCACGAGTGTATCTGTCATCCGTGTCTCAGCCTTCCCTAACGGTGGGAATGGCGTCACCCTGAACGGAAATGCTCCACCCCGTCCCGTCGACGGGGGCACGGGCCCGCTCGCCGTCCGTCTCCCAGCCGTCGGGGACGTTGGCGTCGCCGGCGACAGTCACGGGTACGCCGGCGGGGACGATCACTTCGAAATCGCCGGCGACGATCACGCTCGCTCCTTCGGCGGGAGGCGAGCCGAGGCGGATCAGGCCGGACCCGGCGATCGCCGCCGAAGACAACGTGATGGCGGTGAGATCGGCGTCGATCTGCCCGTTGAGGACGAGGCGCCACGCCACGGCCGGGTTGATGCCGATCTCCCAACCCGAGAACGTGTACCAGGAGGGCGCCTCCGGGTCTGCTTCGATCCGGATGGAGAGCGCGCTGTCGACTGAGGTCTCTGTGGCTTGGGGGACGCCGACCGGGCCGCCGCGTGCGACGGGTTCGACGACGTAGGCGGCCGTGTCGGTCGCGGAGACCGTGAGGTCTCCGGAGATCTGAGCGACCAGTTCGGTGGGATCGCTCAGAACCGACGGGTCAGGGCCCACGAGCCGGACGGAAGCGGACGGAAGCTGCTCCCATCCCTCCAGATGGATGGCCCCGGCGAGTACCAGGGCAGTGAACAGGGACAGAGGCAGGATCGCCCCGGCACGGCGGGATTTGCGCAGCAGACGCGCCGCCAAGCCGACGATCAGGGCGACGACGAACAAGGGCCACAGGGCGGCCAAGTCGACCACCAGTGACCTCGAGAGGATGCCCGTGGAGACGCCGAAGGCGACGGCGATCACCAGGGCAACGACGAGGATCCATGCGGCCACCGTGACCGGGTGGCCGCCCGCGCGTGAGTTCATTCCTGGAAAGAGCGGCCGATGACCACCACGATATCGACACCCCACTCTGAGGCGAGTTCGGCGTCTTCTGCCACCGTGCCGGTGCCCAACGCCTCGCTCAACTCGAGCGCCTCGATCGAATAGCCATCGGCGTGGAAAATCATCGTGTCGGACAATTCCGGGGTGTAGTTGTCCGCCTGAGCCATCTGGTAGCCCGACTCGGCCAGGTCCTGTGACACCTGCCCGGCGAGACCCGTGACCCCGATCGAGTTCAGAACGACGACACGGACCTCGGAAGGCGGCCGGGCCTCACGGAGCGTCGTCTCCGTGGACGGAACCTCGTCGGTGCTGGTCGTGAAAGGAGCGGTCGCCTCGGTGGTTGCCGGAGGGAGCGTGGTGGTGGTCGTGGTCTCTGTGGCGGGCGGGAGGGTGGCCGACGGGTCGGGGGCAGCGCTGTTCTCGTCACCTCCCGCCCGGCTCGCCCACAGCGACAGGCCGCCGAACACGAGGGCGCCCACGATGATGATGCCCCCGAAGAGCAGGAGGGCATCCCGATAGAAGCTCAGCGACGAGCGGCGGGCGTGTCTACCGCGCGTGCTCACCGTTTCGTCTCCGTGTTCGGCATCTCCCTGGTGACCCACATACCGCCGCCAGCGTATCCCTGGACCGGCTCAGTTCTGGGTTTTTATGACCGAATCGGGGCGCGTGACGCCCCAATCAGGACAAGAAAACCGGGTGGAGCCGGGTGTCGGGGTCGAACCGACGACCTACCGCTTACAAGGCGGTTGCTCTACCACTGAGCTAACCCGGCCTGCGGAATCCCGTGTCCTGCTTGGGTTTCCGGCTGATCGCCTCCCCGACAGTGGCAGGCACCACGGTAGTACAGCGTTTGCTATCCTGTCAAGGATGCGACCAGATCTGCCGGTGACCCATATCCGCCGCAGGGTGGAGTCGTGGAGACGCCACCTCAATGCGGCGAACCTGTCACCGAAGACCGTCCGACTGTACACGACGACGGCGACGAAACTGGCGGACTGGCTCGAGGCCCACGGCCACCCGGTCACCGTCGACGAGATCGGCCGGGAGGACATCGAGGGGTACATCGCCCACCGGCTCGCTGAGGCGTCGGACTCCACCGCCAACCAGGAATACCGCTCGTTGCAGCAATTCTTCAAGTGGTTGTTCGAGGAGGGGGAGA
>DASVDX010000092.1:0-11137 GCA_036380875.1 Acidimicrobiia bacterium | reverse complement strand
TGACGGCCACCGCATCACTCGCCGGGAGCGGGTTCGGCACGGCCTGCCAGGTGCCGCCAACCTCCACTTCGACCGACTCGACCTCCGGCGGGGGAGGTGGGCACGACAAGTCGGCGTCGATTCCCATGTCGGCCGCCGCTTCCTCCAGGTCGGTGCATGCCTTCCTGAAAGCGTCCTGCAAGCGGACCACCTCGGGGGGCTTGGCGGCGAGCTCGTCGAACAGGGTGATGGTCACCGCCTCGAGTTCGCTGAGGCTCCGCACTCCGAGAATGCGTTCCCGATGGTCGGTGGCAAGAGCCCGGTAGGAGTTGGCGAACGCTCCGTGCAATTCCCGGAACTCCGATGGCGGTGTCATGGCATCGAGCTGGTCGACGATGCCGAGCGAGACGTCGAAGAGACCTCCGAAGAACGCCACGGCGTAGTCCACCAGCAGCTGGTCCTCCGGGTCGAGCTGGTCGAGACAGTCCTCGAAGCCGACCTTGTCGAGGCACCACTGTCTGGGGAACTCGGTCTCGAAGTCGCCCTGGCGGGTGGACTCCTCCGCATCGAGATTCGCCAGGGCGACCAGGTAGTCCGAGATCTCGGTCAGGTTGGGTGCTGGTGGCGACGGAGCTGGAGTGGCAAGCGTGGTGGTGGTCGTGCTGGTGGTCGGGATAGTGTCTGGGCCCGACTGCACGCCCGGCCCGCTGCACGCCCCCACCAGGGAGATGAAGAGAATGGCGATGGCCGAGCGTTTCATGGTTGCTCCTCTGAATCTGGCTGACCCTGGTGAAATCCCGGGCCCGTCCTCCCGCCGGTGAGGCGGTCGTTCTTCTCGGAAACACACGCTGGGGCGTCCCGATCCGTCCACACGGGACTCAGAAATCGTCACGGCTCGTCCGAAGTGTCGAGGACGACGAAGACACGCTGCCCTGCGATCGAAGTGAAGACACCACTCTCGGGGAGCACGCCGGGGTCGAGAACGAGCCGGTCGTAGTCGCGGATCGCGAAACCCGGGTCGCTGAGCCGGAAGATGCACGCCTGCTGCTGGTCGCCGAACGGTATGAACGCCCACTGCGGGTCGTCGGAGGACACGGCCTCTCCCGCGGGCAACGGGATGCTCATCAGCTCCCGGAGCTCCCGGCCAACCTCCTCGGAGATGGTGAGCTCCCAACCCTCCTCGATGTCTTCAAGGGAATCGGCGCCGCCGCAGGAGCCGTCGTCGCCGACCGTGATGCCGCCACGGAGCACGACGTACAACTCGACGGGCAGGGGGCTGAGGCCCGATTCCTGCGGGGCCGTTATGGTCGGCTGGGTCGCCACCGGCGGCTGCTCGGCTTCGAGGAGCCCGTCGAGCCACGAGATGATCGCCAGCGCCGCCGCGGCGGTTGCCAACGCAAGGGTGACACGGCCCCGACGGTGGGCCCTCATCATCGATTCGAGGCGGCGGTCCGTGTCGACCTGGCTCGCAACCCTTTCTGCGAGCTTCACCCCGTAGCGCTCGATGTCCTCGTGTCTCATGCCCAATCCTCGATGTCGACCCGCTGCGTCAACGCCGTACGACCACGTTGGAGATGGCTGCGCACCGACGACTCCGAGATCCCGAGCACGTCGGCGATCTCGCCGGAGCTCATGTCGTCGACGAAGTGGAGGACCATCACCTCGCGCTGACGTTTCGGTAGCGCCCTGACCTGATCCCAGAATTCGATCTCGTCTTCCGGGTGGGGGTCGATGACTCCGACTCCGCCGAAAGCCGAGCGCTGCAAGGCCTTCAGCTCGGAGACCTTTCTCCTCAGAAGCGAGTTGGAGAGGTTGATCGTCACACGGCGCAGCCACGCGCCCGGCTTGTCGTATCCGGAGATGCGGTCCCACTGCCGGTATGCACGGAGACATGCCTCCTGGGCGAGCTCCTCGGCGGCCCAGCGGCTCCCGGAGATGGCGTAGGCGACGGCGACCATCCGCGGGTACTCCCGCCGGAAGAACCTCTCGAAAGGTTCCGGAAGCCGTAGTTCGACTTCCGCGTCGACTCCGTTGTCTGGCATGACCATCTCCAGTGAGACACACGCCTGATGATGAATCTTCGTCCACACGGGAGGGCGCGTGCTGGTGGGACGGGACGGCAGGCGGCGGGTTCAGTCGGGGATGATCATCGAAGAGACGACCGGGGGTGCGTCGAGTCGGGCTAGCGGGCCGGGACGGCCCCGCTACGCTCGCACACTCGGGTCCGCGTGCGGGAGTTCACCATTTAGGGACTCCCACACCCTCAGCATCGACCGGGACGAGACGAACCGTCTGGGCCCGGTGTTCAGTTTGGGTTGGCGCGCAGGTCTCGACCCTGTCGTGCCGCTGCTAGCTGGGGAAGATCCTCCTGAGGGCCCATCCCGCACCTAGGACCATCGCCCCGAGGACACCGCCATGGATGATGTAGCCATTGCTCGACGCGTACCACCAGAAGCCTATGAGTGCGAGCAAGGCGACCACCGCACCCACTCTGCCAACGTCCGCAGACGGTGCGCTTTGGGTTTGTGGTGCCTGCAGCCCCGGACGGTTGGCCATGGTCGACGAGCCGATTGGCGAACCCGAGGCCTCAGGCGCGGTCGCCTCGACCCTCGAGCCGCAGTTCGAGCAGAAAGATGCCCCCTCCATCAATTGAGCACCGCAGTTGTGACAAGCGCTACCGGACATGCGTCGATTTCCGGCGTGCGGGCTCGCGTCGAGCCGACTGAATTGACATCGATACCTCCCAGACCGAGTCACGGGAGCATATCCGTAGGATTTGGCGCGTGTCGCCACGGGGGGCAGGCAATTTGATGGCGATCATCATTGCTTTGGACGCGGAATTTCGAACCCGTCCGACCTGTCGGGATGTGACCTATAGATGTCACTGAAAGGGTCGGGGTGCCCCCCTAGATCAGATCCGGGCGGCAATGCGGATCGTCGATGAGCTCCGCAGGGATTTTTGCTTTCGTCGGATTGGAGTTCTCGAGAGCGGTTTTCACCAGTGAACGCCATCCCGTGGGCGGTATATTGCCCCGGGCGCCGGGCCGGAGCGGGGCTGAAGATTCAGACCGGGATCGGCTCCACGGTTTGTATCTGATGCCACATGGCGGTTGGGGCTGGGAGAGTCCTTGGACGAGGACATGAGTCTCGGAGCGGCGGCTCCGAAAGAAGGTCTGTTGGGGCGGAGCCGAAGACGTCTCGGCGGAATATTGGAGTCAATTGGCCGGCCATCAGAGGAGATGATGGTCGGGCTACTCATCGCACTGGCCACCCTCAGCGCGTACTCCATTTGGCAGGCAACCGAGCGGGGCGATCAGGCACAGCGGTTGCGCGGCGAGATCGAACTGGTGTCGGCCCTTCAGGCAGTTAGAGACTCCTCCGTGGAGGAGTTGATCGCCTTCGACCTGCGATTGCTTTCTCGGTTCGCCGCCTCGCTCTATGGGCGGCAATCGATGATGGAAGTACTCAGTTGGAGGGAGGCAGGGGCGCTGGACGCCGAACAACGCGTGCTGAGCGGCTATTTCGTGATGGGTATTCCGTCCGCCGAAGACATCCTGGCCGACTCGACCGCATACGACCCGGAGTTCGTTGCCGGCAGGGCACGGGACTTCGAGTTCGATCGCGCGGATTCACGAATCGCAGGACTTCTGCGCCAGACCGATGGCCACCGAACCGCACAGATCGGCCTGTTGGTGGGAGGGGTGATCTTCGCACTCGGAATGGCTTGCGCCACCCTCGCCGATCTCGGATCGGGCACGAGCTGGGGTCGTCGTGCCTGGTATGTCGGCATCGCCCTTGGGCTGATCGGACTGGGGGTTGTTGCCACATGGGCCCTGTCGGGTTTGTGGCTGGTGATCGTTGCCGGCGGCCTCTATGGATTGCTGCGCCTTCTGGCACGGCGCCTCGCCATCGGAGCAAATCACCGGAGTATCGCGTGGTACGCGGAGCTCTTCGGCGCGGTGACGGTCGTGACATTGTCGATGGTGCTCGTGCCCCTGGCATTGGCCGTCCACCATGAGAACACGGCGACCACCGAGGCACGTCAGCAACAAATATACGCAGGTGAAGCCCTCGCGCTCGCCCAGCAGACCGCTCTGGACGACCTCGACGCAGCGATCCTCGTCCAGACCCTCGAGACCCGATGGGACCCCGGCTTCTCAGGCGGGCCGGGCTCGGAGGTGCCGCAACGGGTTCTGGAGTTCACCGAGACGACCACGGATCGGGACAGGGACACCAGTCGTGGCGCGGTGTTGCGCGTCTTGCGCGAGCAGGCGTCCTCCAACGCCTTCGGCTTCATCGCCGACCATTTGGCCGAAGCAAGTCGTCCCGCGCTGGCGGCGTATGCGACTGCCGAGATGAGTCGAGTTCAGGCCGACGATTGGGGTCGAAAGGTTGCCAACTACACCGTGGCCTTGGTCCTGCTCGGTCTGGCCGCATACATGTTCTCGTTGGCGGGGGATCGAGACCGCCGCCGAACCACCGCCGTCTGGGTGTTGTCGGCGGGGGTGGTCGGGCTGGTCCTGGGTGTGTTCACCACGGGAGCGACCCTCGCCCAGCCGATCACATCCATGGGCTCAGAGGAGACCTCGGAGGCTTACGCCCAGGGACAAGTAGCCCTTGACCAAAGTCGGTGCTCGGAAGCGTTCGAGGCGTTCGACCGGCTTCTGGAAGCTTCTCCCGAGTTCGATGCGGCCTTGATCGATAGAGCCTTGGCCAGGGTCTGCAGGGATCGGACGCCCGGGATCTATAGCCCGTCGATGTCACCAGCGGATGCGACGGGCATGATCGCCGACCTGGAGAGCTACCGCGAAGGTCGAGGTGATGACGGCTGGACCGCAGCCAAGCTGGGCTGGGGTTACCTCGTTCGCGGGATCCAGGAAGGCTCCGCCTCGGACATCGAGCGGGCGATTCGACTCACCCGCAGCGCGGTGGCGGAAGACCCGAGCAACACCTACTACCTCTTCAATCTGGGGCTTGCCGAGCTGGCGGCGGGCCGGGAGCACGAAGCCCAGGTTGCATACGAGACCGCGGTGCGGTGTGTAGTTCGCCACGAGGATCGAGACACTGTCGAGACATGCGACGGTGCGCGCCGTGAAGACGACTATGGCCCGTCGCTCATGGCGATGCAGGCGCTCAGTGACCTGCAGTTCCTCATGACCGCGCAGGATCGTGATCTCACCTCCTTCAAGGAGCTCGTCTTGAGGGGCCTGCTCGAAACGACCGAACCGCGTCGCGGTGATGGGATCGAGATCGAGTCGATCAACGTGTTCCCCGTGGAGGTGCAGGTCACGACGGCTCGCGGGTCCTCCGTGCCAGATGGTGAAGTATCGATGTTCTGGTATCACCGCCCCGAGGATGGAGAGCACTGGGGTGTCGTCGAAGCCGTGTCGATGGCTAGCTTCCGGGAGGCGTCCCTGAACAGCCCGGTGGAAGCCTTCATGGTGCTCCCCGAGGGCGATTACCGCGTCGAGGTGTACCTCGACGGCTATCTCGTGGAGGTCCGCGAGACACACGGCGGCTTTGCCGACCTCGAACACCATTTGTGGCGGGAGCTGGGAATCCAGGCCGCCCTGCCGGTCGGGTGGGAATCGGTGAGTGAAGCGACGGGCTGGATCCGTCGGTACGCCGATGAGACGGGGTGGATCCGCTTCACCGCTCTCCGGCTCGAAGGTTGGCCGGCGCCGGCTCAGGACCAGGGCCTCGAGGGCGATCTCGACTATCTGGTCGAGTACGTGACCAGCGGGGAGGCCGGGGAGGGGGAGCCTTCGCTTCAGGACGGCGACCCCTACTTCCTGGGAATGACCGCTCCGGTACACAGGACCTATCTCGAGGGTCGAATGTGGGCAGCCGCCGCCTTCTCGAGCTACTGCGGCTCGGAGACCAGCCCTGGAACGATCATCGCGGTGTTGATAGAGCGTCCCGAGGAAAGCTCCCCAGACTGGTGGGACACGATCATCGACTCTCTCGACCTGTTCGGGGGGCAAGGGTCCTTGCTTCGAGCTGCGGATTGCGAGCCCCAACAGGTGCGAGTCGGGGACGATTCTGCCGTGGCCTTCTTGGGAGCCACCGTGAACATCGCCGTCCTGGACAATGATCACGGCTTCTTCGAAGTCGACCCGACCTCGCTGGAGATCATCGATCAGCCGGCGTTTGGCTCAGCAGTGGTCGATGGAGAAGTCATCACCTATCAAGCTCCGATGAGTCCGGGGGAGGACGTCCTCTCCTACCGGGTCTGTGATCCCACCGGGCTCGCATGCGGAGCAGCGACCGTGACGGTCTCGGTCGTGGAGCCAACGATCACCGATCTTGTGACAGCGCCCGTCGGGCCGGAGTGTGGTGCCGGATCTCTGGGCTCGGTGGAATGGGCGGACCCGACACTGACACCGCCGATCGAGGTTTGGACGTGCGTCTTCGCAGAGTCGGGCATCCAGGTGGAGTATCTCCGCTTCGAAGCCCCGGCGGTTGTCGATCAATGGGCGGACTCGGTTCTCGCAGGCAGGGGGGCACACCAGGCAATTGCCGATGGACCCTGGAAGCGGGGGCGTGAGACCGTCGGTAGGTACCACGCATGGACCGAAGAAGATCCCCGAGCCCGGTACGCCATCCTGTGGACGTACGAGTCGGCGTCGATCCTCGCATACGTCTGGTCGCCATCCAGCGACATCGAGAGCGTCGACGAATGGTGGAAGGTGAACGCGTAGCCGAGCTGTCAGGTGCTCGGCGGCAGGAATCGGCTCAGGTTACGAGGGCCGTGACGACGCGATCTGCGAACGCCGACAGGGCCTCTTCGTACTTGTTCTCGGCTCCCAGCGTGCCGAAGCTCTGATTGGGGCTCACCGTTATACGGACCGACGTGGTCCCACCCCCATCCTGCAGGTACGCCTCGAGCTTCTTCGGGAGGTCGTCGGCCTTGGCAAACCCCGCGCCCTTGAAGAAGGTGGCTGCCTTCGAACCGAACAACGCCTCGATGTATGTGTCGCCGACAGCTTCCACATCCCCGCCGGCCGATGCCACGAATCTCAGAATCTCGGAGTGGACCTCCGACCGGGATGAGTGCACCACCACTTCTCTGGATGCCGACCGCATTCTGCCTCCCTATTACGGCGAACCGGAACGATATCCGGGCGTCCCGAACAGCGTCGCCCAGACAACCGGATTCTTCGTCGCATTTCGGCAGATCGTCAGTCGAGCCTGAAAGAGAGGATGGCTCTCCAGGCGATGGCCGCGAGATCGGCCCACTCATTCTTGTCGAGCGGTGGGAGACCAGGTCGGTACACATCGATCACCAGCCCGGTTCCGACACCGGAGTTGTGGTGGAAGTAGTAGCCGTGAACCTGTTGGCCTTCGAGCATCTGGCTGTACGAGAAGCCGACCGAGGTACCGCCAACCTGTCCCAACTGCGTGTATTTGGTCAGATCTTCGACGGCGTGGTACGGCCACAAACTCGAACCGTGAGGTGAATTCGGATCCGGTGCCCACCTGCGAGCCGAGTCGGCCAAAGTCGTGACAGCCGTTGTAGAGGCGGGCAGGTCCAGAGTCGACATCTGGACCACGACATCACCGTACTGGAGGCCCGTTATGGAGAAGCTACTGGTGTTCCTGGTCACCGTCTCGCCTTGGAGCAGTCCTACGACGTAGCTGCCCATGGTGAAGGTCTGCTCCATTCGATAATTGGCCAGGTCGGTACACCCGGTGGCCGTTCCGGCGCCATAGCCAAGAAGGAATGCGGTCTGACGCTCGACGTTCGTCCCATGCTCACCGGGGGCGAACCAGCCAAGAAACTGTCCCTGGCCGGCTATCCCATAGAAGGTCGCAGACGCCTCATCGATGTCGGAGGCATTGACGCGAAAGCCCCCGGATTGACCCGCATTGCGGGCCCAGACCCCAGCGAAGCAGTCGGCCTGCAATTCCGACTGAATCGAGAAGAGGGGCTGCTGGATCGGTGTCAGGAGGTTTTGAACGTGGTGACCCCACTCATGAGCGAGCAAGCTGGCCGGACCGAAGTCGCCATATTGGTTCCACAATCCTTGAAACCATGACGACTCGAAGACGATGGAGGAGTCCGTCGGACAGTAGAAGGCGTTTGCGACATAGAGGTCTGGATTGTCATTCGGGTTGGCACAGGCAAACGTCGGTATCTGCCCACTCTCATACAACGCATATGAAGTCGGCACTCTGAACGGGAGCGTCGGGTAGACGGTGTTCCAATGGTTGGTCCAGAAGTGTTCGAGGTCGGCTATGACGAGGTTGGCGACATCGACGACTGTGGAAGCGCCTGTGTCGACGGGGCCCCCACCGCCAACGGTGGCGCCGGTGAGCAGTCCGTCGGCATGGGTTGGGCGGGGGAGGCCGACCTCGGGAAGTGAGGTGCTGGTATCGGAGTCGGCGGAGGTAGGGACCGTCTGCGTCGGTGTATCGACGCAGGCCGCCGCGGTGACCGCGAGGGCGAGGGAGAGCAACAGCCCGTTGTAGAAGTTCCGCCCCCTCGAGCCGCCGCCCAGCACGGCGCGAGGCTAACCATCGAGGTGATGCCGTGACGGGAAAAGGCGGGTTGGCGTTGGCGTAATCCTTCGGTTCCCTCTTCGAGATGGCACTGCCCTCCGGGGCCTTCATGCGTTGGTCCCAAGCCCACATCCCCACACTCAGAGAAGCCCCGGCTGATGCCGAGGCTGTCAGCCACCGCCTGCTGGTCCGCGCCGGGTTCATCCGCCAACTCGCCGCCGGGTCGCACACGATGCTGCACCTCGGGCAGCGGACCCGTCTCAAGGTGGAGAAGATCATCCGGGAGGAGATGGACGCCATCGGCGGCCAGGAGATGCTCCTGCCCACCCTCCATCCCGCAGAGATCTGGAAAAAGTCCGATCGATACGACCTGATGGGCGACAACCTCTTCAAGCTCAAGGACCGCAAGGACACCGACATGGTCCTCGGCATGACCGAGGAAGAGATCTTCGCCATCCTCGCCACCGAGCTCTTCTCCTACCGGGACCTGCCCCAGATCTGGTACCAGTTCGTCGAACAGGTAGAGGCTGTATCGGTTGAACTCCAAAAGGATCGGGCGCCGGAGCAAGATTCGATTTTGCGATCACGTACCACTTGGTCGCCTTCGCGTAAAGCGCCGATCTGATGGTCGTGGTGCCGCATAGTGCCAAACACGCTGCTACTGATGCGATGCGACAGGTGCGGCCTCCTGACAAGCCTGTCCTCCCTGTAAAGGCAATTCGGGTCTCGTTGAGGTAGTCGAGGGTTTCCAGCATCGCCACGGCCGCATGAGTCGGACGTATGCGAGTCGAGACATCGGTCAGAGGTGAGTCCGTGCTCTAAGTCGAACTCCCGCATGAGCAACCGCTGCACCCGGGACAGATTCTCCAGCGTCTGCGTGTAGAGGCGCATTCGGGCCCGAGTGCAGCAGGCCACCTGGAGCCAGCCGATCTGACCGCCGGCGTCCTGGAGGACCCTGATCCACTCGGCACCCCACCGCCGCCATCCAACCGACACGGCGAGAACTCCCGCTGGCAGAATCGGCCCGGGAGGTGATCTGTCCTGCGAATCGATGTGCTCGGGCCGTTGCGAGTGAGTGGTGACGGTGTCACTGAGCCTCACCGGGCGTCACATCGGCGACTGCTCGCCATCCTCGCCCTCGAGGCCGGGCGTCGCATCGGGACCGAACGGCTCATCGACATGTACTGGGGCGAGGACGTGCCCGCCGAGGCCAAGGCGGCGATCCAGACCCACATCTCCGCACTCCGCCGGCTCACCTCACCCGACCTGATCCTCACCGAGGGCTACGGCTACCGGCTCTCCACCAACGACCTTGAAATCGATGCCGCCCTGTTCGAAGACGAGGTCGCCACAGCACGCCTGGGGGCGGTGAACCGTGATTGGGGGGCCGCACACGGCGCCGCGGTCCGCGCCCTCGAACTCTGGCGATCCGCCCCCTATCCCGACCTCGCCGACGACGACTTCGCCCGACCCGAGATCGCCCGGCTCGAAGAGACCCACCTCGCCCTCTGGGAGCTGTGGGCCGAGTCGCTGATTGCGTTGGGCCGGCCCGAAGAGGCGCTCCCCGAACTCGAGCGACTGGTGCTGGAGAACCCTTACCGGGAGCGGCTCTGGGAGCATCTCATGACCGCCCGCTACCAGATGGGCCGAAACGCCGAGGCACTCAGGGCGTTCCGTCAACTCGGCGATCATCTCGCCGAGATCGGTGTCGAGCCCGGCCCGTCTGTCCGCCGACTCGAGGAGAAGATCCTCCTCCACGAGCGTGACCTGGCCGCCCCGGCACGCAACCTCCCCGCCCCCACCACCAGCTTCGTGGGACGCGACACCGAGATGGTGGATGTCTCCGGGCTGTTGGTGGGGCACAACCTGTTGACCCTCGCCGGCGCGGCCGGGTCGGGCAAGACCCGCCTCGCCATCGAGGTCGCCCGCAGCCTGGGAGCGTCGTACCCCGGCGGTGCCTGGTTCGTGGGCCTGGCCGACCTCAGTGACTCCGAGCTGATCCCCCTGGAGATCCTGAAGGTCCTCGGGATCCGCCCCGCGGCCGGCGATCCACTCGACTTCGCGGCCGATGCCATCCGTCACGAGTCCATGCTCCTCGTCCTCGACAACTGCGAGCATCTCGGCCAGGGCGTTTCCCTGGTGGCCCGCCGGTTGGTGGAGGCCGGGGACGGGATCCGCATCCTCGCCACGAGCCGTGAGCCGCTCCACGTGCCGGGGGAGGTGGTGTATGAGGTGTTCCCGCTCGACGTCCCCCCGACCGAGGCGCCTTCCACCGAGGTCTCCGATTTCGAGGCCGTGCGCCTGTTCCTCGACCGGGCCGTAGCCGCCGACCCGCACCTGGTGTTCGGTGTCGACGACCTGGAGGTGGCGGCCCGCATCTGCCGTCGTCTCGAGGGGCTCCCGCTCGCCATCGAGCTCGCCGCGGCCAAGATTCGCTCCTTCCCCGTGTCCACGCTCGATCGGCTGCTCCGGGACGACTTCGCGATCGCCGCGGACAAGAAGCACGATTCGAGGCACTCCAGCGTCGAAGCCGCCATCGCCTGGAGCTACGACCTGCTCGACGAGACCGAGAGAGCCGTTCTCATGGCGCTGGCGGTGTTCCGCGGCGGGTTCGACCTGGACATGGCCCGATCCGTCGCCGGTGCAGACGTCGACC
>DASVDX010000091.1:0-73191 GCA_036380875.1 Acidimicrobiia bacterium | reverse complement strand
AAACGAAAGCGCTCGGCTCAGACGCTACGCAGGTACGCCAGCACCTCCGAGGCGTTGCGGTCCGGGGGGAAGACCGGGTAGAAGACCTTTCTGATGGTGCCCTCCTCGACGCAGAGAGTCAGGCGCCGGTAGAGCGTCCATCCGCCGAACTCGAACGTGGGTAGGCGGAGCGGCTCGTCCGCCAGGACGAGGCCCGAGTCGTTGAGCAATGGGAACGGGATGTGCATCCGTTCGGTGAACTCTCGCTGTTCGTGTATCGGCTGGGCGCTGACCCCGTAGACGGTGGCGTTCAGGGTGGTCAACTCGGCGTGGTGGTCGCGAAACGCACACGACTGCGGTGTGCATCCTCGTGCTCCGGGGATCAGGTCCCAGCCGTCGGGCGGGTCTTCACCCGGTCGTCCGGTCCGCGGATACAGGTACAGGACGAGCCAGCGGGTCGGCTGCTGGTCGAGCCTGTAGGTTCCGCCGGTCGCCCCCTCGAGCTCGACAGACGGTAAGGACATTCCCGGAAGGTGGGCACAAGCCCCGTCGTCCTCGGGAACGGGAAGGTGGGGCGGTAGTTGCGTCAACTCGTCCGTAGCTCGCTCCGATTCAGTCGACGATACCTACGAGGGATAACGCACGGTGATGTCACCGTTGGAGGTGGTGATGGTCATCGAGGCGTCGGCGTTCGGGTCCGTCCGGATCTGAGTGTCGGTTCTCCCGTTCGAGGTGGTGGTCGACAGCGCCACAGCCGGGGCGTCATCGGCCAGGACTATCTCGATGTCGCCGTTGGACGTGCGGGCCTCGAGTGTGGTCGGGGTGGCGGAAAGCTCGAGGTTGATGCGGCCGTTCGACGTGCTCGCTCGGAGCGACGGCGATGACAGGCTGCCCCCCTGGATGCGGCCGTTGGACGTGCGCACGCTCACCTCGCCCGACAGGCCACTCATCTCGATCGCGCCGTTGCTGGTGGCGACGTCCACAGCCGCTTCGATGCCGTCGAGGGTGATGGCGCCGTTGCTGGTGCCACCGCGTACCTCGACACCGGCCGGGACGGTGATCACATACGTGCCGCCGCAGCCAAAACCCAGCACGGGCGGGCAGCGTTTGACGACTCTCAGTGTGGACCCGTTCTGTTCTTCGCTGCTGGAACCCCCGAACCACCCCGAGGTGACGTCCTTTCTCACCACGACTGATTCACCGTCGGCACGCACCGTCACCGCCGCAGAGTCGAGGTCGAGTTCCAGCACCGTCACCTCTTGGAACTGGGCCGTCGACTGCTCTCGGACGGACCCGCTGAGGAGGCCGGCGATGGCGATCACCCCCAGGAGAATCAAAGCCGCGCCTACGAGTACCAGCACGGTTCGGGACGAACGGGTGCGATCGGGCCGATCGGTCATGGAGCCTCCTCTCCGGCCGGGCTCCAGTGCAGCCGCGACAGGCCAAAAGCGCAACGTGAATAGGTGGTCGATCTGGCAGCGCGGGTCAGCGCCTCACATGTCCGAACCCGGCCGGATCACAGTCAGTCGGCCTGGGCCGAGACGCTCCTCGATCTCGTCGACGAGCTCCAGGGCGGTGAGATCGATGATGTGGGCGTCGGTCAGGTCGATGACGAGGCGACGAGAGCCGAGATCGATCAGGCCGTTGAAGAAGTGCTCGGCGGTGTCGTGATTCACGTCTCCGCTGACGCGCATCACGCGCTCATTCCGGTCCTGGCTCCACTCCAACGCGTAAACGGGAGATTCGTTCTCCTCAGCCATTTCACGACCGTCGCTTCTCCAAGCGGTTGAGCCAGCGGAAGAGGCCCAGAACCCCGAAGATACTCCCGCCCGTCGCGGCTGCGACGACGACGTCTCCTTCGCCTTGGAAGAGCACGAAGAGGGCACCGACGAGAGCACCGAGGACGGCTGCGGCTATGGCGTCGATGGGAAGTGCTCGCTCGTACTCCAAGGAGGCCTCCTGACTCGGGGTTTGCGCTTACCCCTGTGGACGAGGCTCAAACGTCTCGTTCGGTTTCGAACCTGTCACGAGGGGTAGCACCGAGGCACCGAGAGGCAGGTCCGCCTCGTGAGCGCCAGGAGGACATGCAAATGACGACGTACGCCACCGCCCCGCAGACGAAATCGGGCAACGGCAAGCTCAGGGCACGCCAGTGGATCGGGCAGAACCCGCTGCCCTTCGTCTTCGCCTGCCTATTCGCCGGCCTCCTCCTCGGCCGCCGGACGATGAGGCGAGCCGCATGAACGAGACGAACAACGGCGGTCCCCGGGTCGACGACCTACGCGCCTCCATCGAAGGTCGGAGACGTGATATCGCCGAAACGATCTCCGAGATCGAGCGACGCCTGCAGCCGGGTCGCCTCCGCCAGATGGCGGCCGACCGGCTCTACGACGCAACCTCCGCCTGGCGTCAGGACCCGATGGGTCAGATGGAGGCGTGGGGGCGCGATCTTCTCACTCGGCTGCGCGAGATGGCATGGATGAACCCGGTGGGTCTCGGTGTCGGCGCCTTCGTGGCGGGATGGCTCTTGGGGCGCAAACGATCCCGTTGACGTCACCCGACCAAGCGATCGCCGTCGATCTCGAAGACGGCATAGGCCTGCTTCAGAAGGGGCATAGCGACGTTTCGGACCGGGGTCCCTCCGGGGGTTTCCCCCGACGGTGAGCCCACGTGGGCGTGGCCGTGGATCGCCACGATGGCGCCTCCCGCGTCGACCGCTTCGGCGAGGGCCACGCTGCCCAGGAAAGCGTGGATCTCGGGGCGTTCGCCCTCCAGTGTGTCCCGAGAGGGTGAATAGTGGGTCAACGCCACCCGAATGTCGGTGTCCAGTTCCTCCAACGAATCTCGGAGAGACTGCGCCAGCGCCTCGCCGGTGCGTACGAACGCTTTCATCTCCGGCTCGCCGAAGCACGACGCCATGGCCGGCGGGAAGCCGCCTCCGAAGCCCTTCGTGCCGGCGACACCGACGGTTCCTCCCGGCGTTTCGACCGTCGCGGTCGACCCTTCGAGAACCGTGATCCCGACCTGGGAGAGGATCTCGACGACAGTGTCCGAGTGGTCCGAGTGGTAGTCGTGGTTGCCGAGCACGGCGATCACCGGTACGTCGACCGACGCCAGTTCCCCGGCCACCACTTCCGCTTCTTCGGGTGATCCGACATGCGTGAGATCGCCGGCGAGCAGGAACAGGTCCGCCCGTTCGTGCAGGTCGACGAGGGCAGGTGCATATCTTCCCCGGCTCTCAGTCCCGAGATGGATGTCGCCGATTGCGGCGATGCGAATCACCGGTTCTCACCGTCACTCGGTGGGGGAGGCATTTCGACCGCTTCGGTATCGTCGACGATCTCGTGGCCGGGGAACTGCTCCTGGGTGAGTTCCCGCATCCGTCGCCTGTGGCTTTCCGTTGCCACCTTGCCGGTGAGATGGATGACCAGGCCTTCCACCGTCACCTCGACTTCGAGTTCACCGAGGTCGGGGTCCTGGGCGAAAGCTTTGATCAACCGATGCTCGACGTACTCGGGCTCATCGGTCATCGTCGCGGCGGGTCGGTGAGACGGAGCAGGTCCTCGAGGATCGACCCGGGGACAGATAGGCCCTTGCTGACTGCGTAAGCCAGCAGGCTCAGGACGCGTGCCGGGCCCCTGCGTGCTCGATGCAGCAGGTACTCCCAGTCGATTTCGCAGTTGCCCAGGATGCCGAGGGAATCGAACCAGTGGCGGGGCGTCTCTTCAGCGTGGGCCAGAGCCTTCATCACGACGAGATCCTCGGGTCCCACCACCTGGATCGTTCGGCCTTCATACTCGCCAGTGACGCTGTGATCGATCATCTCCGGATCGAGGTAGATGTCCCCTTCGGACCGGAAGAGGACGTCGACCAGCCAGCCGTCGCTGCGTGCCTTGAACAGCCAATGCGGGAAGGTCTCCTCCGTCTCGAAGCCTGCCCGCTGCAGAGAGTCGAGGGTCTCCCGGGCTCGATTCGGGTGGACGAGGATGTCGATGTCGACGGTGTGGCGGTACCGGCCCAGGACGGCGGAGGCGAGTCCGCCGATGAACAGATAGGGGACGCCCGAGTCCGCCATGGCCTTCGTGACCCGGTCCAGGATCTCCACGAACCCGTTGGAGTCACGCAGCAGGCGTTCCGCCTCATCCGCGGCTCCTCTCTCCAGTTCCTCTCCCATGAGCACCGATCTCTCGTGAGCTCGAGGCCTACCCCGGGGTGGATGGTCGAAACCGGCTGCCCCGAGGATGGGCGCGGGATGTGGTTACCCTCGTGACCGGAGATGAACCTGACACACCTTCGACACCTCATGGGGCCGCATGGTCTCTTCGAGCACGCCCTCCTTCGCGAGCCTCGTGTGGAGCACGGTTATTGCACCGACGACAACGCCCGGGCCCTGGTGATCACGGCCGGGGAGGGAGCCCCGGACGCCGCCGACATCTTCCGGCGCTGCCTGGATTTCGTCGACGCCGGTTGGACACCCCGCGGGTGGAGGAACCGCATGTCGGCCGACGGCGAGTGGACCGACGCGCTCGGGTCGGAGGACTGCCACGGCAGGGCGATCTGGGGCCTCGGCGTCGCCGCCCGACATGGCCGCCTGCCCGCTGACCTGCTCCCGAAGTTCGACAGTGGCCTGCAGCGCAAGTTGATCGCCCCCCGGGCTATCGCCTACTCGCTGTTGGGGGCCGTCGCCGCACTCGACTCCCCTGAGGCCGGCGAGGCGGCACGGAGGGGGGTGGCACTTCTCAGCCGGAGCCTTCCGCCTGTGCAACCTGGCGCATGGATGTGGCCCGAGCAGAGGCTCACCTACGACAACGCCCGCATCCCCCAGGCGATGATGCTGGTGGGCGAGGCGACCGACGACCTCATCCTCCGCACCGTCGGTCTCGAACTCCTCGACTGGCTGGTGGCAGTGGAGTGGCGAGGGGACCACTTCAGCTTCACTCCAACGACCGGTCGCGGGCCGGGTGAGACCGGACCGGCGTTCGATCAGCAACCTATCGAAGCATGGGCGATGGCCGAGGCGTGCGAGACGGCCGCCGCGCTCACCGGCGACTCGGAATGGGTCGAGCGCGCCCAGGCGGCGGTCGACTGGTTCCACGGTCGCAACGACGTCGGTGTCGCGCTCTACGACCCGGAGACTGGCGCCGGCTACGACGGCTTGGAGCCCGACGGCGTGAATCTCAACTGCGGCGCCGAGTCCACCCTTGCCGCCCTGGCGGCTCAGGCGGTCGGGGCTCGGCTCTCCCGGCGGAGGTCGGCGGTCTCCACCTGACATGCGGGTCGGCATGCTCGCTCCCATCTCCCATCCCTTACCGCCGGGCGGATACGGGCCGTGGGAGCGCGTATGCCACGATCTGACCGAGGGGCTCGTCGAGTTGGGTCACGAAGTGGTCGTCTATGCCCCGGAGGGGTCGACCACGTCGGGGCAGCTGCGGGCGACGGTGCCCGCTCCGTTGTCCGATGCTCCCCCCGACAGCCTGCCGGACGCCCGGGTGTGGGAGGAGTGGCATGTGGCGATGGCCGTCCAAGACGCCGTTCGCTCCGACCTGGACGTACTCCACTCCCACCTCCATGTCCACGCTCTCGGCTTTGCCCCGCTGGTTCCGATGCCGCTCGTCTCCACGCTCCACGGATCGGCGTGGCACCAGCCCCATCACGTCATGCTGCGCGCTTTCCGCCAGGAGCCTTTCGTCTCGCTCTCGGACTCCGAACGAGGCTTCCTGCCCGAGCTCAACTACATCGCAACCGTCAACAATGGGATCAGGACGGAAGACTTTCCTATGGGGCCGGGTGGCGACCGTTTGATCTTCGTCGGACGGATGGCTCCCGAGAAGGCTCCCGACCTTGCCGTCGCGGTGGCGCGGAGGACGGGCCGAGATCTGCTCCTGGTCGGCGGGATAGAGCCCCAATACGACGCCTACTTCCGTGAAGAGGTCGAGTCGAAGCTCGGGGGCGGGATCGAATTCGCCGGGCCGGTGACTCGAGAAGAG
Organism: Acidimicrobiia bacterium; assembly: GCA_036380875.1. Taxonomy (GTDB): domain Bacteria; phylum Actinomycetota; class Acidimicrobiia; order Spongiisociales; family ZC4RG35; genus ZC4RG17. Next base: position 67,225 of record DASVDX010000091.1, on the reverse strand, counting down.
GTCGCCTCCCTGGTCGGGGAGTCCGCCGCCCTGTTGATGCCGCTCCGCTGGGACGAGCCGTTCGGGTTGGTCGTGGTGGAGAGCCTGGCGGTGGGGACACCGGTGGTGGCTTGGAATCGGGGGGCGATGCCCGAACTCATCGACGAGGGCATCACCGGGTTCGTGGTCGAAGACGTGGACGAGGGAGTGCGTGCGGTCGAACGGGTCTTCGGCTTGGACCGGAAGGCGTGCCGGGAGGTGGCGGAGCGACGCTTCTCGTATCGAGTCATGGCCCAGGGCTACGTCGACGCCTACCGCCGAGCCATCGACGACTTTCCCGCCGATCGCCGCAGGTAGATTCGGACCATGCCCACCTCGGTGAAGGTGAAGCGGCTGTACGAGCCGGCTGAAGCGTCCGACGGGGTGCGCATCCTCGTCGACGGGATCTGGCCGAGAGGAGTCCGGCGCGAGGAATGGCCCGACGACTCCTGGCGACCCGATGTCGCCCCATCCAGAGAGCTACGCCAGCGATACCGTCATCGAGCGGAACTGTTCGACGAGTTCGTCGAGGCCTACAGGAGAGAGCTCGAGGCGAACAAGGGGATCGAGTCGCTGCTCGAGGTCGATGGGACCCTGACGCTCGTGACTGCCACCCGCGACGTCGAGCACTCTCACGCCGCGGTACTGGCCGAATACCTCAGATCGCTGATCTGACCCGGAGGTCAGTCCATCGCGTCGAGGACCTCCGAGACCGACATGGTGGCGATGCGGATCCCGTAGTCGCCGAATCCGTAGGGAACGACGAGGACATCGCCGTGGAGAAGAGCGCCGCACGAGTAAACGACGTTGGGCACGTAGCCGTTGCGCTCGGACGGTTCGGGCACGAGCAGCGGCTCCCGCATCCTGGCGACGAGTTTCGTTGGTTCCTCGAGATCGAGCAGCACTGCCGACAACACGTACTCGCGCATCGGACCCACGCCGTGCGTGATCACGAGCCACCCATCGGGCGTCTCCAGCGGTGAGCCCGAATTGCCCGCCTGGATCAGCTCCCAGGGCTCGCTCGGGCGCAGCACCAACTCGGCTACTTCCCAGCGACGCACGTGGTCCGACCGCATGACGAACGTGCTCTCGTTGTCCGTACGGGCCAGGGCGACGTAATCGCCCTGGATCTTGCGGGGGAACAGGGCAATGCCCTTGGAGCGGGCGCACGCACCAGTGAGGGTGGCGACCTTGAAGGATCGGAAGTCGGTGGTCTCGATCAGCTGCGGAAGCGCCTCGAACCCGTCGTAGGCGGTGTAGGTGGCGTAGTAGCGCTCCGAGCCGTCATCGTCCACGAAACGGACCAGGCGGGCATCCTCCATGCCCCGGCTCTCGATCGGTGCAGCAGGGGAGAGGACTCGCTCCGACATCGGGATGTCGTCGAACTGCACCTCGTAATTCGAAGCCGCCAGCCAGTGCATGGCGCGTTCGGTCTCGAAACGGAGAGCTGCCGGGACATCGGACTCGGCCAACCTGGCGAGGGCGATTTCGAGATCCTCCAGCGTGAACTCCGGTCCGAGTTCGTCGAGCACCCGGTTGGAGAAGTCGTTGTCGACACGCATCTCCCGCAGACGGTGACGGAAGATCGACGAGTCGAATCGGCCGGAACGGCGCGTGCCGTGCTGCGCCCAGCGGGATACGTCGTCTAGCTCGACCTTTCCATCCGCCGAGACACGCCCGGTACGGAAGGCGATCGACGACAGATGCCCTTCGCCGATCGACCGGGTCGTCATCACGAACTCTTGGCTGCCATCGGGCGCCTCGTCGCCGAGGGAGGCGATCGACGGGTTGCACACCGCCGTCGACTCGAAGGCGAACTCCTGCGTGAAGGCCATCCCCACCAGCTTCCGCCGCTCAGGGCTGAGCTCGTCGACTGCGGGCGCCATACCGGCGGCGCGCTCGGCGTGACGCTCCCAGGTCGCTTCGAGGTCGCGGTGACGGCCGGTGAACGACTCGGTCACCCGATCGACTTCGCGGCGGACCTCGTCGTCGGTCAGGGCCTGGATCCGTTCGATGATGAGGTCGACCCGCGAGCGGTCCCCGCCGAAATTCGTTTCACCGGGGAAGAACGGCAGGGCGAGGACCCGGGATGAATCGGGAAGGAGGATGTGAGGGGTCCGATTGACCGTCACCATGTGACGGCCCATTTTCCCACCGCTGCTGACGGTTTCAGGTAATTGCCGCCGGGCCGACCGAACCATTCGTCGACGGGCAACGCCGGTTTACGACATCGAATGTCGTGGTACCGCCTCCTCGAACGGAGGAGAACATGACACAGGGAGAGAGACCAGTGCGAATCGGGCTTCCCGCCCGGGAAGCCGCCCGCCGTTGGGAGGAAGCGGCGACGACGATCTTGGCGACGGACGGGGAACCGAGCCCGAACATCGAGAAGGTCGGCGACATGACCTGGGAGTGGAGACTCGGTGACACGGAGAGCGGTCGCATAGAGTTCCGAGACGCCGGGGAGGAGATCGGGGAGTTCATCATCGACATCGACCGGCTCGATGACGACGGGGCGGCCCGGCTCCGGTCGATAGTCAACGGCTTCACGCGGGCCGCCGCGGGTGCCGGCGTCGATCGGCCGGTCGTGGCGGCCGATCCGCATCAGGGAGAACCCGTCGAGGCGGCCACCGACGAAGACCAGCCACTGTGAGGTCCACATGAGTCCCTTCGATCTGGCGGAGGCCGTTGCTCGAGAAGCCAATCTCGAAAGCGCCGAGGAAGCAGTGCCCATCACCCAGGCGGTGACAGGATCCATGGCCGACCACTTCGAGCCCGACGCCTGGGTGGTCATTCGCCAGCACGTCCCGTCGAAGTGTCTCGGGTCGAGCCAACGGGCCTCCGAATCAGGCACGGTGAAGGAGTTCTTCACCGACATCGGCGACCGAGCGAACCTGGGCAGCGCCGAGGCAGCTCGATACGCCCGCATAGTCGCCGAGGCGATCCGAGGTCGGATGTCGGACGTCGAACTGAGGCGCTTGCAGGAGACTCTGAGCGAGGACTTCCTGGCTCTGTTCGAAGCAGAAGAGCGCGGGGAGATGACTGGCTCGCCCGGCCCCACCGAAGGCAGCGAGCGCCTGGGCACGGCCGGTCAGGGGACAGAACCCGGCTGACGGCGACGGTTTGGACCGGCGGCTCCGTCGGGTAGGTCCGGATCTGCACCTCCGTCGGCTGCGCCGAGGGATATGGTTGAAGAGGACTCGACAACCACCGGACACCCATGACTGAACCGTCTCCATACCAATTCGGTGATCCCGGTTCACCGGGTCGTTTCCGGTGGGAGCAGACCGAGTCCGCCCGCGTCCTCCACGTCCTCGGCGAGGTCGACCTCTCCAACGCCAGCCAAGTCATGCGAGCGCTGGAAGATCTCGGGGACCGAAGCCTGGTGGTGGATCTCACCGAGGTCGACTTCATCGATTCCACCGGGCTCGGCTACCTGGTCGAGTTGCAGTCGAACAGCGAGCGCGAGGTCGGACTGAAGGTGGTCGCAGGCAGTCAGGTCGACCGGCTCCTCGAGCTGACGGGCTTGAAGTCCGCCTTCACGGTCGACCTGGTGGCTGGAGGCTGATCCGGTACCGGCGTCGACATCTGCACGCCTTTCGGTCTCTCAGTTTCGACCTTCGGAAGTGGTGGCCGGGATCTTTCCGGCCTGGCTGGCTTCCTCTTCGGCGAGTCGGGTCAGTCGCTCGAGGAGGCGTTTGTTGCGCCAATCGAGTAGAGCGTCGACCGGGCGGCTCCACAACCAGGCGAAAGGACCGCGGATCGCCTCCTCGAAGATCTCGATCTTGGTGCCTTCACCTGTGGAAGACAGTTCGAATGCGGTGATGGAAGCCCCGAGCACGCTCATCCGGGTCTCCATGACCAGGTATGTGGCGTGGTCGGTGGCGAGCGAGATCGACTCGTCCTTCACGATGAACGGCTTCACGCCGAGGCTGTGGTGGAACGTCGTCCCCTCTTTCGGCCATTCGGGGTCGAACCGGCGAATCGTGGAGTTCCCGACGACGAACTCCTCGTAGCGGCTCGGGTCGGCGAGGAGTGCGAAGACTGTCTCGATAGGGGCACGGGTGAAGGCGGTGGTGTGGGACATGGGAGACGGTCGTACCCAGCGCCCCGAGCCACAAACCTCGCCACCGACAAGAGTGTTTGAGAAATGCTCGCGATGGCTAATCCATGAGAAATCAGCGAAGGAAGGGAGAGAGATATGACGGCTGCATCGCGAGACATGGCGGCCAGTGGGCGGACTGCTGTGCAGAACGCTGCTCTTTGGATCGGTGTGATCTTCCTCTTGATCGGGATAGCCGGATTCATCCCTGGTGTGACCAGCGACTACGACCAAATGGCCTTCGCCGGTGCCGAATCAGGGGCGATGCTCCTCGGCATCTTCCAGGTGTCGATCCTCCACAACATCGTTCATTTGTTGTTCGGTGTATGGGGGTTGGCTGCGGCGAGGTCGTTCTCCGGCTCGCGGGTGTTCCTCATCGGTGGCGGTTTGATCTATGGCCTGCTTTGGGTCTATGGATTGGTCGTCGACGAGGCCAGCTCCGCCAACTTCGTGCCGCTCAACAACGCTGACAACTGGCTCCACCTGGCCCTGTTCGTGTTGATGGTGGCCCTCGGCGCCGTGCTGGGATCCGAGAACCGTCGTCCCGTGGCGGCTCCCAGTGAGTGAGGTGACCTTCACCTCTGGCGAGCGGATCCCATGGGTCGACGACATGACCCAGGGGCTCGAGGAGGCCTCTGTCCTCGACAGGCTGAGCCCGGTGGTGGAAGCCGTGGCCCGGCCGTTCAATCAGCGGCCGCTCGCCGATGTGCTGCGCGGCACGTGGCTCGGCCACGCCTTGCATCCGCTGATGACCGACCTCCCCTTGGGGTGTTGGACTTCCGCGCTCGTGCTGGATCTGTTGCCGGGGCGTCACCGCAGGGCCAGCCGGACCCTCATCGGGTTGGGCCTGTTGGCGGTGCCCCCAACAGCCGCTGCCGGATTGTCCGAGTGGGACACGCTCAACCGGCCGGAGGAGCGGCGGGTCACGGTCGTCCACGCCATCGGCAACACGATCGTCGCCGGCCTCTTCCTGAAGTCCTGGCTGGACCGGGGAAGGGGTCGGCAGGCCGCCGGCGTGGGCTGGGGGATGCTCGGCGGGGCGCTGGCGCTCGTCACCGGGTATCTCGGGGGACATCTGTCCTTCGCCCGCTTGGTCGGAACCGGCCACCGGGGCCGGCCGAGCCAGCGCCCGACCGTCGGATCGAGGGGGCTCCGGCGCCAGTCTCCGGTGTTCAGCGGCCGCTGAGCTCCAGGCCGAATCGAACGAGAAAACGGCCCCGGCAAGAGCCGGGGCCGTTTTCCATCACGGTCGGGTCGTCTCAGGTGACTTCGTCGCGATCGATCTCGCCGCGCCAGGCACCGGTTTCGGCTGCCCGGTTTTCGATGAACTCCTTGAAGCGCTCGAGGTCGCCCTTCGCACGGGCAGCGACGATTCCGAGCTTGTCGCCGGCTTGCTCGACGAACCCCTCCGGCTCGAACGTGAGTTGGAGGGTGACCCGGGTCTGGTCGTCGTTCAGGGGGTGGAAGGTGACCACCCCGCCCTGGTCGACACCGGTGCGGGATCGCCAGGCGATCCGCTGGTCGGGCTCTTGCTCGGTGATCTCGGCTTCGAACTCCCGGTCGATCCCGGCGATATCGACCTCCCACAGCAGATGACGGTCGTCGATCTGTTGGATCCTTTCCACGCCTTCCATGAACCGTGGAAACTCTTCGAACTGGGTCCACTGGTTGTAGACCGTACGGACGTCCCTGTCGACGTCGATGCTCTGTGTCACATCACCCATCGAAATACTCCTTTCGGGTGGACACTCCGCGGTACCCGGGCCGGCAGGGAATAAACCGTCGGGCGTAGGGTTTATCGCGGTGATGAGGGGGTAGCCCCGTCCGGCCAACTCGGAAGGAGGTGCCATGCCTGACACCCTGACCATCGATCACGAGGAAATCCGACGCTGGGCTGAAGAACGGGATGCTGTGCCGGCTGTCGTCCGCGACCCCTACGACGACGAGGGTCCCCGTCTTCTGCGGTTCGACATCCCCGGTCGAAGCACCGAAGACGAGTTGCAGCGAATCTCGTGGGAGGAGTTCTTCGACATCTTCGACGAAGAACGCCTGGCGATGGTCTACCAGGAGGAAGCCGACAACGGGGACCGGAGCTTCTTCTCCGAGTTCGTGCCCCGCGACGAGTTCTGAGTTTCATAGGGCGTCGGGGCGGTGGACGTCGTGTCCACCGCCCCTTTTTGATGTTGTCGCCCGCTAGGTCAGGCCACGACGGACCTGGGGGCCAGCCGGGTGACGATGCGCTGGTACGACTGCGCCACCACGGGCCACGTCAGGCTCTCCGACAACCGGGCTGCCTGCATGGCGGCTACCTCGTAGGTGACGTCGTCGGTGAGCATCCGTTCGATGGCGGCAGCCATGGAACGCGGGCTGTGGCCCACTGTCATCCCGCATCCCTGTGCGGCGAACTCGCGAGCGTGCGGAAAGCTCGTTGCAACGACCGGCTTTCCCGCCGCCACGGCGTCGGTCAAGACACCGGAGCTGACCTGCTCGCTGTTGTCGTAGGGGATCACGACCAGGTCCGCTTCCGCCACCATCTGTTCCAGTTCGACGTCGGAGACGTACCGGTCGACGAACCGCACCTGGTTCTCGAGGCCGAGCTTCTCCACGAGGCGCTCCAGGGAGCGTCGGTAGCTCTGGCCATAACGGGCGAGCACATTCGGGTGGGTCTGGCCGACGATGTCGTAGGTGACGGGCGGGTCGAGGTCGATCGACGCCACTGCCTCGAGGGCCCGCTCGATCCCCTTGCCGGGCCCGAGCAACCCCCAGGTGATGAGGCGGCGGCGTGTGCGCGGCGTGTACGGCTGGGCGCTCCAACTCGACCCGTGCGGGATCACGACGACGCCGTCCGGGTCGATGTCGAAGGCCGACACGAGTTGATCCCGGGCGACCCGGCTCAAGACGACCATCTCGCCACGCTGCGCGAGGTACTCGAGGATTCGCTTCTGCCGGGGAGTCGGCGTCGTCCGCACCGTGTGTGCCACGGTGATCACCGGAGCCTCGATGCGGTCGACCAGGTCGAGCACCGCGATCCCGTCGTCCGGCCCGAAGATGCCGTATTCGTGTTGGATGACGACGGCGTCCTTCTCGCTCAGGCGCCGGGCAACCGTGCGCCTGGCCACCGGCGAAGCGGGGTCGAATACCGTTTCGACGGCGGGATCGGTTTCTTCAGCCGGGCCGCGGAGGATGCGGGCGACTCGCACGTCGGCCGAGGGATTCAATTCGACCCAGGCTCGACGCAGCGAGTGAGTGAAGCGCCCTATCCCGCAGCGCGTGGGCGGGTACGTGGAGACGAGGCCGACTGTCAACGGCCCCGACTGCTGGGGCGTGTCTAACGAAACACTCACGGTCTTGCTCTCCTGAAATCTCGGGGTGGGGCGAGGGCCAGGTACCCCTCGCCCCGTCGTCGAAACTCCAGTTCGGCCCCGGTGGTAATCCGGTCGGTTGTCGGCGATGCGACTCCGCGCGGAAGCCGCTTCACCGAGGACCGAGAGCCGACAACCGTGGTTGGCCATGACACCCATGGGTATCGCGTGCCTCATGAAAGGATACCCGCCCAACCCGGCTCTCGAATTGGTGGCCGAAGGGGCTTCTCTCGACGAGATCGCCCATCACGCCGCCGACTGTGTTTCCTGTGATCTGTACGAGAACGCCACTCAGACGGTGTTCGGAGAAGGTCCGGTCCCGGCTGCGTTCCTCCTCGCCGGTGAACAGCCGGGGGACTCCGAGGACCGAGAGGGCGCGCCCTTCGTCGGCCCGGCCGGGCGGGTTCTCGATCGGGCACTCGAGGAAGCCGGGATCGACCGGGCCGACGCCTACGTCACGAATGCGGTCAAGCACTTCAAGTGGAAGCCGGGCGCCGGATCGAAGCCGCGCCTCCACGCCAAGCCGAGCCGAGGGGAGATCCTCGCCTGCCGGCCATGGCTCGAGGCGGAGATCATCCGGGTCGATCCGGAAGTGATCGTCCTTCTGGGGGCAACTGCCGCCCAGAGCCTGCTCGGCACGGACTTCCGTGTGACCCGCCAGCACGGTGTACCGGTGGATACGCACGGCCGTCGAGCGGTGGCGACCATTCACCCGTCGGCGGTGCTCAGAGCGAAAAACGACGACCGCGAGCTTCTCTACACCCAACTCGTCGAGGATCTGCGCGTTGCCGTCGGCCTGGTCTGATACGCCTGCCCGATGACCCGTGTTTCACGTACCCTCGGAGGGGTAGGCAGCCGCTACTGCAACGTCCGCGTTCTCAGAGGAGTCGAAATGCGTGGAAAAGGCCTCTTCCGCCTCGCCGCTACGGCGGCCGCCGCAGGCTTGGCCTGGCGCACAGCCAAGCGAGCCTGGCTGTACATACAGGGCAGCCGTGCCGAGCCGCACGCTCTGCCTCCACCGCTGCCCGCCGAACCGGAACCGGCCGAGCCCCGCGACGTCGTCGACGAGGCGATCGACGAGTCTTTCCCTGCGTCCGATCCGCCTTCCTACGCCGGCGCTCGCGGCCAGTCGACCGACTGACCCGGCGTTTCTGGGCGGCTCGTTCGGGTACGTGCGGATCCATGACGAACGGAAGGAACAATCATGGACCGACATGAACCCGATGCCCGCCCCGGCCTCGACAGTGATCATCAGCCCTCGGCTCCCCACTCGATAACCGCCACCGTCGCCCACCCCGCCGCCGCCCGGGTCCTGGTCGAGGAACTGGAGAAGGGCGGCGTCCCGCCGGGATCGATCCAGATGAGCGATGTCGTGACCCCTGAGGAGGACGCCGCCAACGAAGCGATGCCCGAATCGGAGGCCTTCGTCGACGTCTCCAAGTCCTCGGTCGCCGGGGGAGCGATTGGAGCCGTGATCGGAGGCGGTCTGGGGGCCGTCCTCGGGATGATCGTTCCCGAGCTCGGGATTGGCTGGGCGATCCTCATCGGGGCGGTCTTCGGCGCCGGCGTCGGGGGTTCCGCCGGGGGCATGAGAGTGGCCAAGTACAACTCGCCGGCATGGCGGGAGACGTATGAGACAGTCGACGAGGGTCGGGTCACGGTCGGAGTCCACGACGGGGATCCTGGAGTCATCGACACCGCCGAGGCGGTGATGCGCGGCCACGACCTCACCGATCTGCAGCGCCACGACGGCTGAAGCCTCAGACCTCCATCAGCACACGCAGCTTCTCCAGCGTCGAAGAGAGGATGCGTGACACGTGCATCTGGGAGATGTCCATCCGCTCGGCGATCTGGCGCTGGGTCAGGTTCTCGTAGAACCGCAGGTGGAGGATCCTCTGCTCCCGTTCGGGGCGTGACTCGAGAAGCGGTTTAAGGGCGTCTAGTTCATCGAAGAGGTCCATTCGCCCGTCCACGTCACCCAGGTAGTCGAGGCGGGTCATCCCGTCCTCGGAGGTCGGGGCTTCGAGGGCATCGGGCCGATATGCCGTTCCCAACGAGGCCGCCTCCACCACCTCGTCGGCGGTGAGGCCCGTCTCGTCGGCCACTTCTTCGACTGAGGGCGGCCGACCGAGGCGCTGAGTGAGCTCTTCATCGGCCCGGCGGCACATCACGGTGATGTCCTTCAGCCGGCGGGGCACGGCTGCCGACCAGCCGGCGTCACGGAAGTACCGTTTGATCTCTCCGGTGATGGTGGGGACGGCGAAGCTGATGAAGCGACTGCCGTACTCCGGGTCGTAGCGGTCGATGGCGTTGACCAACCCCAAGAAGGCGACCTGCTTGAGATCCTCGACTTCGACCCCGCGATAGGCGTACCGATTGGCGAGATGGAGGGCCAACGGGCGATAGAGCTCGAACAGGTCACATCGAGCTTCTTCATCGGGCAGACGGCGAAACAGAGCCATAGCTCGCTCGTCGTTCATGTCTCCCTCCACGGTCGGGTGGTCGTAGGTACCCGATCACCGAGAGGATCAATCGAGGTCGCGAAAAACGGGCCTGCGAGGCCCGTGTCGGTTGAGGCTCAGCGGGTCGGCACCCCGCGAAGGACGGGATATCGGGGGCTGCAGTGGAGACGGCAATAGGAGTCGAGGTTGTAGCGACTCAGAACGGTGGAACAGGACTCGTGGGCGCAGATTCGCCTCTCTTCACTGGTCTTGGGAGCTCTTCCCACGTTGGCGGCCAGAGAACCCGTGTACCGAACCGATTCCGATGCTCTGCTCGACATTGGCGCCAGGTACCCCTTCGTGGAGTGTGGAAACCGGAATCTCCGAGGCGGACCGTTTGGCCGCCGCTACCTGTGGGTAACAAGGCGCCCGGAGTAGGGGGATCGAGCGGGTGAGGCCGGCCTCGGCCGGTTCTCGCCCGCGTCAGGGGGTGGGCCGACGTCGACGGGCGTCGGCTACAACCGAGGACCGACAAGGTCCACAAAGCGGAGCGAACGTCCATCACGTTTAGAGGACGCGACCCCGGGGTACCTCCCGGTGGTCATCGATCCGAAGGAGGATCAGATAATGGTTATCAGGAAGTCCATCGCGGTATTGGCGGTGTTGACAGCCATCTTCACCGTTGCTTGTGAGTCCGATCAGGATCCGGGAGGAGACGTGGGTACCACGCTCGCCCCGGGTGGCGATCTGGGAGCGACCACTGTTCCCGGCATGACCGACACCACCGTTGCTGGTGGGTGAGACAGGTCCATCGAGTTGAGAAAGGGGCCCGCTCGGCGGGCCCCTTTTCATTGCGTCCGAAACTCGGTTCCTAGATCAGCGCCCGGATGGCCACCCAGCTGATGAGCAGCACCAGCGGCAACCACTCCAGCCAGTGGAGACGACGGGTGGACCGGGGTCCTTCGAAGATCATCTCGCTCCTTGCCTTCCCTCCAAACCCCACCTGTCAAACATCGCTTGGGACGCCGCTATTCCGCGGGAGGTTCCTTCGGGTCGCTCTGGATCTCGGCATCCGGTCCGGCTGGGCCGGAGCCGGGCGGATAAGGATCGCCGGTGGGTCCTCGATCGTCGGGGCCCGATAGGTGCGAGATGTCGTCGGCGGGGTGCTGTTGACGAACGAGAACCCAGAACACCACCACCAGCAACACGATCGATCCGGCGGCTATGGCGATCTCGATGGCACTCTCCTCGTGATGGCGACGCCGTCGTACCCGCCGGGACGAAGGAGGAAACCGGGAAACCCTCCGGGGGTCAGACGACGATGAGTCTCTTGAAGGCGGATTCGGGACGGCTCAGCCAGCGGCCCTTCTTCGAGCGCCGCCACGCCTGACGAAGCCGGCCGTCTTCGAAGGCTTCCCGGACGACGGGGTGCAGATACGAGTTGCGGCACACGTCCCGCGTGTTGCCGAGACGCTCGGCGGCGACATCGACGGCGGCGAGGAAGCTCTTGTCGGGGTCCTCGTCTACGACGATGGCGAGTTCACCGGTCACGACAGCACTCGCTCCCCAGGTGCGGAAGTCCTTGGCGCTGAACCCTTCGCCGGCGGTGTCCGACAGGTAGCGGTTCACGTCACTGGAGTCGACCGTGCGCACGCCGTCTTCGGCTTCGTATGCGAAGAGGGTCTGGCCCTCCAGGTCTTGACACTTGGATATCAACGAGGCGAGCCGTGCGTCCCGCAACGCCACCTCGTGTTCGGCGCCGCCCTTCCCGTTGAAGCTGAAAACGACGCGTCGGCCCTCCACTTCGGCATGGTCGGGGGTCAGGGTCGTCAGCCCGTAGGACTCGTTCGTCTCGACGTAGCGCTGGGTGCCGACCCGGATCAGCGTGCGGTCGAGGACGGCGACCGTGAGCGCCACCACCTTGTCTCGGTCGAGGCCAGGCCGGCGGAGGTCTTCCTGGATCCGCTTGCGAATGCGCGGGAGACGCGTCGCGAACGAGCCCATCCGCTCGAACTTGACCTCGTCACGGGCTTCTTCCCAGTCGGGGTGATAGATGTACTGCTTGCGGCCGGCGTCGTCGTATCCGGTGGCCAGGATGTGGCCGTCGTGGACCGGGTTGATCCACACGTCGGTCCACGCCGGTGGGACAACGAGCGACTCCGCCCAGGCGCGGGATTCCTCGTCGAGCAGGTCTCCGTTCTCGTCGACATAGGAGAAGCCCTTTCCCCGACGAATGCGGCGATACCCGGGCTGATCGTCGGTGGTGTAGCGCAGGCCGGCGACGGCAGCGAGTTCGAGGGAGGCGGCGCGTTCGGTCACGGCGAACCGCTACCCAGAATCCCCTCGATTGACACGGAGGCGTCACTCGCCGCGGCTACGTTGCGCCCATGGCCTATCGGACGGTCGCCAACCTGCGCCAGGTCTCGGTGGCCGAGCTCACCGCGGCATGCCCCGCTGCCGAGCGTGGTCCTCGCACTCTCCAGCCTCGTGCCCATCTGGACCGGTGGCAGATCCTGCGGGACCTGCTGGTGGACGCCTGGGTGAACCCGGACGAGCCTGCCGAGGATTTGCTGGCGCGCCATCTCGGTGTGCTCAGTCGTGTGGAAGCCGACCTCATCGCCCGGATGTTCCACAACGTCCGTCGCATCTTCCCGATCCCCGACACAGCCGAGATGGACCTGGAGGGCCGGCGGTTCTGGTTCGACGCCGAGGACCACGGCGTGTCCGTCCCGGCCAACGTCACCTTCTCGATCACCACCGAAGACGGCGTCGAGCACGTTCGCTTGAAAACGGGCCGTTCCCGCACGACCGACGCCGAGGCCGCCGTCCTGTGGTCAGCCGCCGAGGAGGGCGAAACTTTCCTCGACCTGATGGCAGGTACCGGCGAGGTCGAGCCCATCACTCCGCCGCCCGACCCGGCAGCACTCCTCTCCGACTTGATCGAGCAGCACTCTGCGCGCGGGAACGGCGTGCGTCCCGGCCCGGGATGTGTTTGGTGTCGCCGTGCCGCCACCTGCGGCGCCTTCCCGGCCGACCGGCCGGTCTCCTCGAAGGTGAAGACACTGAACATCACGAAAACCGATGTGGAGATGCTCGACCGCTGCCATCGCCGCGTGGCGTGGCGGCGGGTCCACGGGATGCCCCGGGACGACGGGGAGGAAATCGACTCCGGTCCCGGATTGGGCCAGGGCCGCCTGTTCCATGCCATGGTCGCTTCGGCCGAAGGATCAGACGACCCCGAGGGGGCCGTCTCCACCTACCTGGCCGGCGTGCCGCCCTCGGAGGTGGCGGAGCTGCGGCTCATGTGGGAGAACCACTGCCGCCTGATCGAAGAGGAGGGTCTGACGGTCCGTCAGGCCGAGTTCCCGGTCGGCGTCACGCTCGTCGAAGGGGAAGGAGCCGACGCTTTCGGGACGTCGGTGATCGCCTTCTTGGACCTGACCGCTCGGGACTCCACCGGCGCCCCGGTGGCGATCGAACTGAAGACAGGAAACCCGACGGATCACGTCATCGAGGACGACATCTACGCCACCGGCCTTCGACGCTGGATCGGCCCCGACGTGCCGGCGGTGATCCACCGCCACTATGTGCGGCACTCCCCACCGGCCTGCGAGGTGGTCGTTCTCGGGCCGGAGCAGGTGGAAGCTGCTGCCGAGAGGCTTCGCCGAAGAGTGCGTCCGGTCCACGACTGGGAGTGGGACGACCCGCTCCAGCCCTCCTATCGGGAGGGGCCGTGGTGCGAGGGCTGCGAGTTCCGCCTCACTTGTCGCGCCTACCGCTGACCTCCGACCGGTCCAGGTCGGCGCCGCAATGCGGGCATTTGTCGTCTTCGACGTGCTCGTCGTCGATGAAACGGCCGCATTCGATGCACACCCGGTCGAGCCAGCAGGCGGGGTCGCCCATGCCACCGATCGTACAGACGGCGTCCTACTCTGCAACCGATGGACGAAGAACGCATCGCCGTCTTCCTCGACTACGAGAACCTGGCCATCGGCGCACGGGATTCGCTCGGGGGCATGCAATTCGACTTCGGCCCCATCGCCGACGCCCTGGCCGAGCGGGGGAGAGTGATCCTGCGGCGGGCCTACGCCGACTGGTCGATGTTCGACGAGGACCGGCGGAATCTCACCCGCCACCACGTGGAGCTGATCGAAATCCCGCAGCGGATGGGAGCGAGCCGAAAGAACGCCGCCGACATCAAGCTCGTCGTCGACGCCATCGAGCAGGCCTACGAGCGTGCCTATGTCACCACCTTCGTCATCTGCACCGGCGACTCGGATTTCACCCCGCTCGTCTACAAGCTGCGGGAGTTGAACAAGCGCGTGATCGGCGTGGGCGTGCGGGCGTCGACGTCCAAGCTGCTGCCTCCCGCCTGCGACGAGTTCCTCTTCTATGAGAACCTCGAAGGAGTCGAGCCCCGGATAGTCGAGCCTCCCCCTGCCGAAGAGCCCACGGCGGAGGAAGAAGCCCCCGACGGCGCCGAATCACTCGAGACTCTCATCATCCGGACACTCGGCGGCCTCCAACGGTCGAGCGGCGACAACGTCCTGGCGTCCTCGCTCAAACGGGCTCTGTTGCGGAAGGACTCGACGTTCTCCGAAGCCGACTTCGGCTACCGCGGGTTCGGCGAGTTGCTCACCGATCTAGCCTCGCGCGGAGTGGTCGAATTGAGTGAGGGCCCCGCCCGGGGCGACCCGGTGGTGAAGATCCCCGAAGGCTCCAAAGCAGAGACAGAGGCCTTCGAGCTGCTCGCCGAGGTCGTCGGCGACCTGGCTCGATCGGGCAAGCCGCACCTGTCCGGGCTGAAGAACGAGATCCGCAAACGGCAGTCGGACTTCACCGAGAAGAAGTTCGGCTACAGCAGCTTCCTCCAGTTCTGCCGGGCCGCCGACAGGCGCGGCTACATCCAACTGGAGTTCGACCCCGATGCGGGCGACTACGTTGTCCGCGCGGTATGAGATTCCTCGACGCCGAACAGACGCGGGAATGTCTGCCCATGCCGGCGGCCATCGACTCGCAAGTGGCCGCCTTCGGTGAAGACGTCGAGATCCCGCTCCGGCACCAACTCGGTGTCTCGTTGTTCATGCCGGGACGGGTGGGTGACTATGCCGGGCTGAAGGCGGTGTCGACGGTGCCGGGCAACCCGGTCGGACTGGTGATGGTCGTGGGACCCGACGGCTCTCCGCTGGGCGTGGTCGACGGCCCCACGCTGACCGCCATCCGGACCGGGGCCGGGGCCGGGCTGGCGACGCGGGTTCTGGCACCCCCCGACGCCGAGGTGCTGGCGATGCTCGGGGCGGGGGCGATGGCGTACGACCAGGTCGCCGCCGTGCGCGCCGTGCGTCCCATCGAGCGAGTGCTCGTCTGGTCCCGGAACCGGGAGAGGGCCGAACGACTCGCCGAACGGGTGGGAGGGGAAGCCGTCTCCGACGCCGACGCCGCCGTGAAGGACGCCGACATCGTCTCCTGTGCAACCCCGGCTGAGTCGCCCCTGTTCAGCCCAGAGGCCGTGCGTCCCGGGTGCCACATCAACGCCGTTGGGGCATTCCGGCCGGGAATGATCGAGGTGCCTGCTGAAGTGACACGCCAGGCGTTCGTGGTCGTCGACGACCGGGAGGCAGCCGCAGCCGAAGCAGGCGACCTCATCGCCGCAGGTCGCGAGCCCGACGCCACGCTGGGCGAGATCTTGGCAGGCCGCGAGGTCCCTACTGGGGTGACCACGTTGTTCAAGTCGGTGGGGATCGCCAGCCAGGACATCGCCGCCGCTCGAGCGGCACTCGAAGAAGCCGAACGTCGAGGCATCGGGACCGTCGTCCCCTGAGCCGGGGCGATTCCCTGGCCCAACAGAGGCATTGCCTTACCCTTTGGCGCCGATGACGGTTGCTCGCCAGTTGCGTCGCATTCCCTCGGTCATGTTGATCGCCGACCGGGCCGGCGGCCGCTTCCTGCTGCTTTCGGCCGCGACCGGAGTCGTCGTCGGCGTGGGAGCGTGGGCCTTGGTGGAGGCCCTCCACCTGGTCGAACTTTGGGTAGAAGAGATCGTCGCCGCCCAGCTGTGGTGGGTCCTCGTCACCGTTCCTCTCGGCCTCCTCGTGGCGTGGGCCATCGCCCGCTATCTGGCCCACGAGGTCCAAGGCGACGGAGTCCCGGAAGCCGCTGCGGCGCTCATAGTTCGCGGTGGACTGATTCGTGGTCGGGTGGCGCCTTGGAAGATCGCCGCCACCGCCATCACCCTGGGCGCGGGCGGCTCCGGAGGCCGGGAGGGGCCGATCGTCCTCGTCGGTGCCTCGATCGGCTCCAAGATCGCTCGACTCGCCCGGCTGGGAGAAGACCAGGTGCGGTCGTTGGTCGCCGCCGGTGCCGGCGCCGGGATCGGTGCCGCCTTCAACGCCCCGATCGCAGGGATGCTCTTCGCTCTCGAGGTGATCCTCGCCAGCTTTGCCGTGCGGCACATGTCGTCGATCGTCATCGCCTCGGTCGCCGCCGCCGTCACCAGCCGCTCCCTGATCGGCCAGGACCTCATCCTCGACGCCAGTGCTTACCGGCTCGGCGACTATCGGGAACTGGTGCTCTACGCCGGCCTCGCCCTCGTCATCGTCGCGGCTGCCTTCGTCTTTCTGCGCTGCCTCGACCGTCTCGACGCCATCGTGAGTCGCAGCAACTGGACCCGGACGGCGCTTCGTCCCGTCGTCTTCGGGCTCCTCGTCGGCGGCCTCGTCATCGCCGAGCCTCTACTGCTCGGGACGGACCACTCCCGCCTGTTCGGCACCGGACAGGCAGTGACCAATGACCTCCTGGCCTCCGCCTCCGTGGTGGCCGACGCCCCTGAGCCGATGTCTCAGCTGTGGTGGGTCCTGGGCCTGGTCGCCCTCGGGAAGATCCTCGCCACCAGCCTCACGCTCATGTCGGGCGCTTCGGCCGGCGCATTCATGCCCTCGTTGTTCATCGGGGCGATGGTGGGGACCGCCTTCGCCAAGCTGGTGGGGCCGTTCTGGACGATCTCGGAGCTCAGCACCGGAGCCTTCGCCGTCGTCGGCATGGCGGCGATGTTCGCGGCGATGGGAAGGGCCCCACTCACCGCCATCCTCCTGGTGTTCGAGATCACCGGCACCCGCGAGTACGGGCTGATCCTGCCACTCATGCTGACCGCCATCCTCGCCACGTTCCTCGCCGAGTTGATCCACCCGGAGAGCGTCTACACGATGCCGCTCCACCGGCGGGGGATCTACCCGACCCGAACCGGTGAAGTCGACCTCCTCGACACGGTGACGGTGGGGGAGGTCATGTCGCCCGCCCGGGTCGTCGCCCGCCCCGACCAGGCCGTCGGCGACTTGCGGCGTCAGTTGGATCGTCACCGATCCCACGGAGCACCCGTCATCGACGATGCCGGAGCCCTGATCGGCATCGTCACACTCGCTGACATCGGCACGGCAGAAGACGATTCGACCAAGGTCGCCGAGGTGATGACACGCCGTCCCGTGACCGTCGATCCCGACATCCAGGTCTCGCAAGCGATGGAGCGGATGGCGACCCTGGGAGTGGGGAGGCTCCCGGTCGTCGCCGCCGACAACCCGACGAAGCTCGTGGGATTGTTCCGTCGGGAGGACGCAGTGCGCGCCTACCACCAGGCCCTGGGCTCGCGCACCGACCATCATCTGGCTCGAGCCCGCCTCGACCAGCGGACGCATCCGGGGACGGGCTACTACGACTTCCGGATCCCGCCCGGGTCGATCGCCGACGGACATGCCGTCAAGGACGTCGCCTGGCCGGAGGGGTCGACTCTGGTGGCCGTGCGACGGGGCACGGATGTGATCGTCCCCGAGGGGAACACTGTGCTGAAGGCAGGCGACGTTGTCACGGCGTTCGGGAGTGAGGCTTCGCGGGAGGTCATGATCAACCGCCTCAACGCCGGCGCCGACGAGCCGACCGCCGAGATTCCGCTCGTCGAGTACGAGGAAGATGGGGACCCGTCAGAGCCTACAATCGGCTCACCCAAGGATTCGGGAGACGAGCGTTGAGAGATATCGGCATCATCCTGATCGTTCTGGCGATCGTCCTCTTCGGTGTGAACTGGTACATCGAGAGGAGCCGACGTCAGCGCGGTGAGCAAGCCCCATCCCGCCGCGGCCGGGCTGCGCCCACCCCTCCAGAAGAGCCCGATTTCGTTCGTCCCCGTCCTGCGGTCGCCTCGTTCCACGTCCACGGCAACGAGGCCCGGGTCACCTTCGACGTGCCGCTCCCCGAGGAGGGCGACGACGTGCTCGCCGATCTGCTGGTCGGCGAAGCCGTGGAAGTGGTGCGAGAGAAGCGCCACACCCTCCCCATCGACGACGTCACAGAGGTCGTGGTGTTCGCCGGCAAGGAAGAGCCGAGGGAGGTTGGGCGCGTGTCCCTCGAGACACCGGGTGTGCTCCCGCCACCCAGCCGCCTGACGGACATCCTCAACCTGACTTCGATCGGCGCCGACCCCCTCTCGGCCGAGTTCGGCGAGGAGCCGCCTTCCATCCCCGAGACGGTGACGCCGAGCCGCTCCGACGAGCTGGAGCCGCTCGGCGAGATGATCAGGCTCCCGAAGGCGGTCGAGACCGGTCTGCGTGCCCAGGGGGTCGACCCCGGGAACATGACGGCCGCGGAGCTGGTCACCGGCGTCCTCTCCCTCTTCGGCTACACGATCACCCCGGGCATCGGGGAGGGGGAGTTCACGGCCACGAAGGGCGGCACCTCGACCTTCATTCTGGCCGACCCTTACCAGCCGGGTGACTACCCGGAGGTGGAGGAGTCCACCATCCGGCGCTTCATCATCTCCTTCGAGCAGTCGAAGGCCGACCGGGCGATGCTGGTCTCCGAGAAGTACGCCCCGTTCTCGATCTACGAGAGGGAACGCCGGGATCCTCGCATCCGTTTCGTCACCCGCGAGCGCCTCCAGAAGCTCGTCGATTCGATGGCATTGAGCTGAGCGTCGCGCCGGCCGGGAACTGCCCGGGGTGCTTCGGGCGTCTCAAGGGTTAACATGGCCGGCAAAGGAGGTTCGTATGGGCAGAATCGGTGCGCCCGAGTTGATCATCGTCCTCGTGGTGGTGCTCGTGCTCTTTGGCGCCCGCAAGCTGCCGGAACTCGCCCGGTCCCTGGGTGCGTCAGCCAAGGAGTTCCGAAAGGGCATAGCCGAGGGCTCCTCGGAAGACACGCCGGCCGACTCCGACTGAGGCCGTCTCCGCCCGGTTTGCGGCGATATATTCCCCGCTTCGGGAACCGTTTGCAGGTGCCCGTCGTTGTCGACCCAAAGGACAGCGCGTGAGCGACAAACCGCTGTCCTGGGAAGACGTGGCACGTACACATGGGCGGAAGATCTACAACTTCGCGTATCGGCTGTGCGGCGATCCTCACGACGCCGCTGACCTCGTCCAGGAGGTCCTCCTCCGGGTCCGGAGAGGTCTCGCCGACTACCAACCGGGCTCGTTCGAAGGCTGGCTGTGGCGCATCACCCACAACGCCTTCATCGACGAGATGCGCCGTCGCCAGCGACGACCCACCGCCCCACTGCCTGAGGCTGTCGACCGCTGGGACGCCGACGCCGCCCCGGGAGCCGACGAGCAACTGGCCGCCATGCGCCTCGGCGACGACATCCAGGCGGCGCTTCTCGAGTTGCCGTACGAGTTCCGGGAGGCCGTGGTGATGTGTGACGTCATCGGCCTCTCCTACGAAGAGATCGCGGCGGCGGTAGCGGTCCCGGTCGGGACGGTACGCAGCCGGATCCATCGGGGGCGACGACTGCTCCGTTCAGCGCTCTCGCAGGAGGCGGCCGGTTGACCCACCTCGACCTGCTCTTGTCGGTCTATCTCGACGGCGAGACGACCCCCGAAGAGTCCCGTCTGGTCGCAGAACACCTCTCGCAGTGCCTCCGCTGCCGGCGCCGCCTCGAGACGCTCAACCAGGCACGCACCGCGGTGCGCTCCTTGCCCATGCTGGAGATGCCCGCGCACCTCGTCCCCGCCACCGGCTCACCGCGCGAAGCGAGAAGGTGGCATCCGGGCAGGTGGGTGGCCGCGGCGGCGGCCCTCGCCACGATCGTCACGGCCACTGCGCTGGCTCTGCCCGACCCCGAACCACTGGATCTCAACGACGTCACCCGCCAGGTGGGTGCGAGGGCGGCGCTCGATCTGGGGGCCAACAGCTTCAAGTTCGTGATCCCGGGAAGCGAGCGCTGATGTTCGCAGCCATCGTCGCCGCCATCCTCGTTGCCACCCCCGTGATGGCCGACATCTCCGGATATCTGGAGGCGTCGTCAGAAGCCGAGTTCACAGGCGAGCAGTTCGTCGTGTGCGATACCCCCGACGGGTCGCGCGACACCGTCTTCGAGGTCGCTCAGGTCGACGGGACGGTCGTCGCCTGGGACACCGCTGGCGGCGAGTCCGTCGTACGGGTGGCGCCCGGGCTGAGCATGACCTCGGTGGGCGATCGGGTGGAGGCGACCCACGTCACGGGTTCCCGCTCCGCCCAGTCCGACGACTACGTCGAGGGAGAACTCGTCGAGACGACGTATCTCGGCCGGCCCGTCAAAGAGGTCGGCTTCTTCCGGGAAGGAATAGAGCGTGTGCGTCTGACGCTCGACGACGCCACGGACGCCGTGTTGCGGTCCCGCACGTTCGGGAGCGACGGCGGGGTCTACTGCGACCGGCGCCTCGTGTCGTTCTCGACCGACGTCGGGGACGTGCCGTCCCTGCCATCACAGGAGGATGTGGAGGCGGCCTCGCCGCTCGAGACGACGCCCGGCATCCTCCCCGAGACCGCCGCCGGACTTGAACTGATCGACACGTACGCCGTCGAGGAGGGGACTCTGTCCTACTACTCGGACGGTTTCTTCTCCGTGGGCGTGGTGGTGACGAGCCGTCCCGTAGACCTGGGTGACGACTCCGATGTGACAGAGATCGAGGCGGCCCGGGGCCACTACCGGCGCAGCTTCACGGCGGGGTCGGTGGCCGTAGCCTGGTCGAGCGGGGCAGAGAACCTGGCAGTCATCACCGACCTGCCCCCCGACATGCTCGAGGACTTCCTCGAGGAGTTGCCCGAACCAGTCGACGCCGGATTCTTCCGCCGGATCTGGAGCCGGTTCTTCGGCTAGAAGTCCTCGAGCAGCACCCGCGCTGCCCAGGCGACCGGGTCCTCGATCTCGCTGGCCGTCGGGAGCCGGTTCTCCGCCGTCCACAACCGGTTGAGCTCCTCGGGCCCGTAGCGCCGCTCGATCTCGAGGCAGAACGTCCGTCCCTCCTCGATCGCCTGCGACCGGGGCGGGGCGGGGCCGAACGGGATTTGAGCCTCGGCCGGCACCCGTTCTTCGTCACGGGCGGCAACGATGCGCTCGCGGTCGGGAAGCAGCTCGGCGGTGGCCCGTTCCGCGAGGAGACGGGCGTAGCCACCGAGCAGGCCGAGGAAGGCCTCCGTTTCGGCTCGGGCCGCGGCCGTCTCCTCGCTGTCGAAGACCTCGCTGAGCTGGTCGGCGACCATCTCCTGCATCTGCTCGGGATTGGACATGCCGATCAGTCCGGCCAGCGAGGAAGGGTCGAATTGGATCGTTGCGGCTTCCGCCTCCAGCAGACGCCGCAGCCGATCGATCGCGAACGGGACCGTAGCCACTGTCCGGTACGCCACTTCTTCTGAGACGACCCACAGCCGCACCGCGCTCGCTTCGAACGAGTGCCGCCGGGCGAAGTCCTCGACGTGCGGCACGATCACGCAGAGGGGCAGCTGGCGGCCGGCGGGGAGTCCGCCGTCGAAAGAGGCCAGGACCCAGGTGGCGAGGCCGCCGACCAGGGACCCGACCTGCATTCCGATCATGGCGGGACCGAGCTGAGCCAGCGGTCCGGACAGCTGCCCCATGTCGGCGAACGCCTCGCTCAGATACCCGTACGCCTCCAAATGGCGGTCGGCCCACTCTCGGGCATCGACAGGAAGGACATCGGGAGCCATCGCCACCGGGATCGGGCTCACCTGCTCCAGCCGAAACTCGGCGAGTCGGGACAACTCGCGATACTCCTCCGCCGCCCAGGGATCGATCGGCACCCGCTCACCGGTCAGGTGATGGGACACCTCGGCGGCGAGCTTCCAGTTCACCGGTCCGGGCTGGTTGAAGAGCTCGAACAGGCGGGAGAAGATGTCGTCGTCGCTCACTCCTGCCACTCTCCCAACTCGACCGGGAACGTCAGCTCCTCGTCGTTTCTCAATGCGGTGACCGCCACGATGTCGCCGGCTCGTTTCATCCGTAGATCGGCGATCAGCTCTTGGATCGAGGCGACCTCGTCGCCGTCGATGGCGACGATGATGTCACCGAGGCGACCGCCACCTGCTTCGTAGGCGGACCCGGTCAACATCGACGTGACCGAAACTCCGAGCGGGATCTCGGCTCCGTCGATCTGCTCGGTGGCAGTCGAGCCCTGGATGCCGAGCATGGCGTGTCGGACCCGGCCGTCTGCGATCAGATCCTCGGCGACACCCACCGCCAGGTCCACCGGAACGGCGAACCCGAGTCCTTCGGCGCCCACGTCGCTCACGCCTATGGCAGTGGTGATGCCTATCAGCTTGCCCTCCTCGTCGAGCAGCGCCCCGCCGCTCGAGCCGCGGGTGATGGGGGCGTCGGTCTGCAGGAGGCCGTAGAGGACGGTGTCGCCGGTCACCTGCAACGACCGGCCTTTTGCCGAGAGGATGCCTGAGGTGACAGAAGGTCCGCCGAGGAGGCCCAACGGGTTGCCGACCGCCACTGTCCGCTCGCCGATGACGAGGTCCGCCTCGCTTCCGAGCCGGATCGGTGTCAGGTCGGGGCGGTTGGTGCGGAGGACGGCGATGTCGGTGAGGGGGTCGGTGCCCACGACCTCGGCGCCGTAGGTGATCCCGTCGGAGAAGATCACACCCAGGTTCGTGGCGTCCTCCACGACGTGGTGGTTGGTGAGCAGATAACCCTCCTCCGAATACACCACTCCGGAGCCGCCGGCCGGAAGTCCTTCGATCTGGGCGGTCACCGCCACGATGGAGGGGATGGCCGTTTCGGCCACCTGGGTGATGGAGGCGACGGCACCTTCGGGGAGGTCCTGGGGAGCGGTGGTCGTCGGAGCGGCCGCCAATGTAGTCCGGGGGACCCGGACGACGTTCCCGTCGAGGAGGCCGAGGACGCCGAGCACCCCGAGGGTGACGCCGGTACCCAGGAGGACACCTCCGAGCAGCGACCACACCAGTGTGCGCCGGCTGGAGCGACGAACTGCCCGCTCTTCCTCTTCGGTTGGGCCGGGACGGAAAGGTTCCGTTGGGGGACCGATAGGGCCGGCCGGCCATTCGATGGACGGCCACACCGGATCGGGCAGGTCACCGCCACCGAGGGGTCTGCGCGGTGGGGGGCCTAGATCCATAGACTGGTGATTCTATGGACAGTTCCACTCAATCCGTCCGGATCGCCGTCGTGGACCGGCCGCTCGACCCGGCGGCGGCGATGCAGGAGGTGGGGAACGGCGCCGCCGGCGCAATCGCTGTTTTCGTGGGGACTGTCCGTGACCACTCGGACGGCCGAGAGGGCGTAACCCATCTCGAATACGAGGCGTTCGAGGAGAGGGTCGAGGAGGTCATCCGCAACATCGTCGACGAAGCCATCGCCAAGTGGCCGGTCCTCGCCGCTGTGGTCGAGCATCGGGTCGGGCGGGTCGACCTCGGGGAACCGGCCGTCGTCGTGGCGGTGTCCACCGCCCACCGGGACGATGCGTTCAATGCTGCCCGCTACCTCATCGACGAGCTGAAAGCTCGGGCCCCCCTGTGGAAGAAAGAGCACTGGCCGGGGGGAGCCGAGTGGGTGGAGGGCGCCTAGGAGGGCGTCCCTCCCGGTGAGTTCGACATCCACCGGAAAATTCCAGTCCTTACCGGCGAAACCAGTCGTATTGCTCTATTGTGCCGCCACGTCCCTCCGGGTGACGCTGGGCAGAAGGAGAGAGAGCGATGACCAGCACTGTTGAGCTGACCGAATCGCCCCCGGTTGACTCAGGGTTCCCCACGGTCGCGGCCCTGGCTCGATCCTGGGCCGAGAGGACTCCCGATGCCGTAGCCATGCGCGAAAAAGACCTCGGCATCTGGCAGGAGATCACCTGGGCCGAGTTGTGGGAGAGCATCCGACTGGCAGCCCACGGTCTCCTGGCCCTCGGCGTCCAGCCGGGCGACCGGGTGTCCATCCACTCCGAGGACCGCCCCGAGTGGGTCATCCTCGACTTCGCCACTGTGGCGATCCGCGCCATCACGGTCGGCCTGTATCCCACCAACCCCGCCGCCGAAGTCGAATACATCCTCTCCGACTGCGGCTCCGTGGTCCATCTCGCCGAGGACCAGGAGCAAGCGGACAAGGTGATGGAGGTCATCCACAACCTCCCGGCACTCCGCAAGATCATCCACGTCGAGCCTCGGGGATTCCGCGCCTACCGCAACGACGATCGCTTCATCTTCTGGGACGACTTCATCGAACTGGGACGCCGGCACGCCGAGGAGAACCCGGGAGCGGTGGAGCGGTTGATGGCCGATGCGAAGCCCGACGACGTGATGACCCTCGTCTATACGTCGGGCACCACCGGTCCGCCCAAAGGGGCGATGCTCACCAACGACAACTTCTCTTTCTGCGTCGAGCAGATCATCAACGTCGACGGGCGCCTGCCCGGCAACCAGAAGGCGGGACCCGACGACCAGATCCTGACGTATCTGCCCCTCTGTCATGTCGCCGAGCGGATCTTCTCGGCGTGGCATCTCGCCTCACGCGGCACGGTCCTCAACTTCGCCGAGTCGATCGACACGGTGCAACAGAACCTGCGGGAGGTGCAGCCGACCCTGTTCTTCGCCGTCCCCCGCATCTGGGAGAAGATCCACGCCACGATCTTCATCAAGGGACGCGACGCCACCTGGTTCAAGCGCCTCTGGTTCGGCCTCGGCATGAAGGCGGCCTCGATCATCGGCCGGGAGCGGTGCAACAACGGCGGTCTCGACACCCCTCTGTCGCGCGTCCTCAACTGGATCTTCTACCCGCTGCTGTTTCGGGCCCTGAAGGAGCGCATCGGCCTGCGGCGAGTGAGGTGGGCCGGCACCGGCGCGGCCGCCATCGCCCCGGAGGTGATCCAGGACTTCATCGGGATCGGTGTGCCCATCCACGAGTTGTACGGGATGACCGAGAACTCGGCTGTCGCCACCCACAACTTCTGGGGACGCAACAAGATCGGCACCGTCGGCGAGCCATATCCCGGCATCGGCTTCCGCATCGATCCCGAAACCGGCGAGATCCAGACGAAGCACCGGGGCAACTTCAAGGGCTACTGGAACCGGCCGGAGGCCACAGCCGAGATGTTCACCGAGGACGGCTGGCTCAAGACGGGAGACGTCGGCGAGTGGGTGGACGGCACCCATGTCAAGATCGTCGACCGGATCAAGCACATCATCATCACCTCTGGCGGCAAGAACATCTCCCCCTCGGAGATCGAGAACAGCCTCAAGACGTCGCCGTATGTCAAGGAGGCGATGGTGATCGGCGATGGCCGCAACTACCTGACTGCCCTCATCGGGATCGAGTTCGACACCGTCGGCGACTGGGCGACACGGCGGGGGATCCCGTACACCACGTATCGGGACCTGTCCGAGAAGCCGGAGGTCATCGAGCTCATCCAGAAAGTCGTGGACGAG
This sequence comes from Acidimicrobiia bacterium, assembly GCA_036380875.1. GTDB lineage: Bacteria > Actinomycetota > Acidimicrobiia > Spongiisociales > ZC4RG35 > ZC4RG17. Next base: position 41,615 of record DASVDX010000091.1, on the reverse strand, counting down.
ACAAACAAGAAGTTCGCCCGTGTCGAGAACATCCGCAAGTTCCGCTTGCTCCCGAAGGAGCTCGACCACGAAGACGGTGAGCTGACCGCCACGCAGAAGGTGAAGCGGAACGCACTCGAGCAGATGTTCTCCGACTTGATCAACGAGATGTATTCGTCGTGATCGAGGCGGTCGTTTTCGCCCAGGCGGGGACGACGCCCGCCGGCAGGTTGTTGGTCGATTTCCTCTCCCTCGGGTCGATCTACGCCTTGCTGGCCATGGGCTTCGTCATCATCTTCAAGGCCACCCAGGTGCTCAACTTCGCCCACGGTGCCCTCGCCGCCTTGGGTGCGTTCCTCGTGGCGTCGTTCGCCACCATCCTCCAGGTGCCGGGACGGTGGATGCCCGACGCTCCTCACTGGCTGCGATGGTCGCTCTCGGTGCTCGCCGCCTTGGCCCTCGCCACCCTCATCGGAATGGTCCTCGAGCGGATCGTCATCCGGCCGATGCTGGGGGAGGAGCTCTTCGCGGTCGCCATCGTGACCCTCGGCCTCGACATCGTCCTCCGCACCGTCACGAACGACTTCATCGGCACCCAGGCTCGCCCGCTGGGTGACCCGTTCGGCACGAACGTGTGGACGATCGAGGGGTTCACGCTCATCCCGTGGACGATCATCGCCCAGGTGGTCACCACTGTGGTCCTGGTGGGGCTGATCGCGCTGTTCTTCCGAAGCCGTCTCGGCATCGCCATGCGGGCGACCGCCTTCGACCAAGAGGCGGCCCGCGCCCAGGGCATCGACGTCGGCCGGGTCTTCTCGATCTCCTGGGGGATCGGCGCCTTCCTCGCCGGAGTAGCGGGTGTCTTCCTGTCGCTCTTCCCTCGGCGGGCGGCAGGTGTCGACCAGTCGACCGCGTTCTTCGCCTTTGCCGCTTTCCCCGCCATCATCCTCGGCGGCCTCGACTCGGTGGTGGGTGCGGTGGTCGGCGGTTTCGCCATCGGCCTCGCCCAGGCGCTGGCGACGGAGTTCCTCGCCGGGATCTCGTTTCTGGGCGTCGGCTTCGCCGGGATCGTCCCGTATCTCTTGATGCTGGCCGTGCTACTGATCCGTCCCTACGGGCTGTTCGGGTCTGAGGAGATCCGGCGGGTATGACGACCGTGGACAAGCCCCCGCGGACGGAGCTCCCAGAGTCGAAGCCAGCGCGGCGACGCAAGGGCCCGATGCTGGGCCGGCCGCTCCTGCGCACCTCCTACGAAGCGGACATGGCTCTTTTCCCGTCGGTCACCCAGCGGGTCGTCATCACGCTGTTCCTGCTCTTCCTCGTCGCCATCCCGTTCTTCGCTCCGGGGACCATCGGCGAGTCGGGGTCCCTCCCCGGGCCCAACTTCCTGGCTTCGAGTGACTGGCTGCGACTGCTGGTGACGCTCGGGATCTACGCCATCGGCGCTCTCGGCCTCAACATCCTCACCGGCCTGGCAGGCCAGGTCTCCTTGGGCCATGCCTTCTTCATGGCCGTCGGCGCCTACACCGCGGCAGTGTTCGGCTCGCCGCCGGGTCCGCTGTGGGGCCTCGGGCTTCCCATCTGGGTATGGCTGCCATTGGCGGGGATCATCCCCGCGATCCTCGGCGTACTCATCGCCCCCACTGCAGTGCGAGTCCGCGGCCTGTATCTGGCGATTGTGACCCTCGGCCTCGTCTTCATCGGTGAGTACCTGTGGCGCAACCTCGACTTCATCACCGGCGGCTCACAGTCGGGACGCAGCTTCCCCGCTCTCGAGTTCCGCTTCTGGCAGGAAGAGGAGCCGCTCCTGACGATGACGGAGTCGTCCACGTGGTTCGGGGTGCTGAACATGTCCCCGACGGCCAAGACCTACCTGTTCGTGCTCGTCCTGGCCGTGCTCCTGACGCTCCTCGCCAAGAACCTGCAGCGGACCCGGACCGGGCGGGCGTTCATGTCGATCCGCGACCGGGACGTCGCCGCCGAGGTGATGGGTGTCGACGAGTTCAGGACGAAGACCGTCGCCTTCGCCATTTCGTCGTTCTACGCCGGCATTGCCGGCGCCCTGCTCGCCACTTTCATCGGGCGCACCATCCCCGAGCAGTGGAATCTCCTCCTCTCCGTGGAGTTCATCGCCATCATCCTCATCGGCGGCATCGGCACCGTGACGGGAACACTCCTGGGATCGGCGTTCGTGATCATCCTCCCTCGCCTCGTCGAGGACCTGACCCGGCTCGGGGAGAGCCTGGTCCGAGAAGGCGGAGTGTGGGCGACGATCCTGGATCCGCTGGTCTCCACCGGAACGGGTGATTGGGGCCTGGTCAACACCTCGGCCGGCGTCGCCCCCGGGCTGTCCGTCGACCAGCTGAACCTGGTGATCTACGGCGCGCTGATCATCGCTTTTCTGATCTTCGAGCCTTTGGGCCTGTACGGCATCTGGCTGCGCATCCGCAACTACTGGAAGGGCTGGCCATTCACCTACTAGCCACGTATCGCCATGGAGGCGCCATGGCGCCCGAGTCGTTGGGCCGCATGGCCCGGCGGGCCCCGCTCCTGCGGGGTCTGAACGAACCGAGAGGAGGAAACGGAAGATGAGAGGGCGAAGCAAACTCTGGGTGCTGTTCGTCGTCCTCGCCTTGCTGGCTGCGGCCTGCGGCGGCGGTGGCGGCGATGGCGCCGAGGAAACGACGGCTGACACCGAACCGGCCGCAGAGGAGACGACTCCCGACACCACCGGCGACACGACGGCCGAGACGACTCCGGATACCACTGGAGGCGACGACGGCGCCCCCGCTGATGACATCGCCACTGACGTCGGCGTCGATCTGGAGGCCGGGGTCATCAGGATCGGCTTGCTCTCGGACCTGTCCGGCCCGTTCTCGCCGCTCGTGCAGCAGATCGTCACCGCCCACGAGGTGTACTGGGAAGACGTCAACCGCAACGGCGGCATCAACGGCCTCCAGGTGGATTTGATCATCGAGGACACGGGCTACGACGTGCCGACCCACCTCCAGAAATACGAGGAGATCCGCGACGACGTGGCGGTGATCGGTCACTCGACCGGTTCACCGCACACGGTGGCGGCTCTGCCCGCCTATCAGGAGGACAACATCCTGGCGGTGCCGCTCACGTGGTACTCGGGTTGGGTGGATCCCCAGTTCAACTCCAACCTGATGCACCACGGCGCCCCCTACTGCATCGAGATCCAGAACGCCATCAACTTCATCTCCGATGACATCGGCGGGGCGAGCACGATCGCCATCGCCTCCGTCCCTGGGGACTACGGTCTCGACGGGGCGGCCGGGGCCAAGCTGGCGGCCGAGGCGCTGGGACTCGAAGTCGTCTACGACGGGGCCGGCGTCGTCAACCCGGCCGACGAAGCCAGCCTGACCGAAGTGGCCAACGCCATCGCCGCTTCCGGGGCCGACATCGTGGTGGCGGTGGTGACGCCGGGTGCATTCGCCTCGATCTACGGCCAGGCCGCCGCCCAGGGCTTCGAGGCCAAGTGGACGGGCACCTCGCCGTCGTGGTCGCCGGCGTTCGTGGCGCCGGACTCCCAGATCCGGGAGGGCATCGCCCGCGACGTGTACATCACCGTGCCATTCGATTCCTGGAACGGCGAGTCGGAAGGTGCCCAGCGGTTCACCGCCCTGATGCAGGAACTGCGCCCGGACAATCCGCCGTTCGATGCCGTCAACGAGGGCTTCGTGGAGGCGCGGATCGTCCACGAAGCGCTGCTCACGGCCTATGAGAACGGTGACATGACCCGGGCCGGGATCCTCGCCGCCGCCAAGTCGCTCGAGAACGTCGAATTCGACGGGCTGGCGTTCCCCGAGCGGTACACGGGCACGCCCGACGAGATGGTGCAGCGTCACAGCTTCATCTATCGACCCGACCTCGAGTCGCCGACGGGCGCGGTCGTGGTGGAGCGTGACTACGTGGCGCCCATCGTCGAGGACTTCGTGTTCGAGGGAGCCTGCTACCAGTTGGAAGGCTGATCCGGCACGGGTGTGGTGGGCGGCTCGTCCGCCCACCACACCCACCGGTGGCTCTGGTCGTGTCCTCCCGGGAGGGAGGCCAGGACCCGAGTCACGGGAACGGAACGATGCTGAGTGTCGAGAACCTGGAAGTCGTCTACAACGACGTGGTGCTGGTGCTGCGAGGCATCTCACTCGAGGTGCCCGACGGCAAGATCGTGGCGCTGCTCGGGGCCAATGGCGCCGGCAAGACGACCACTCTGCGGGCCATCACCGGTCTGCTCGACATCCACGAAGGCGAGATCACCAAAGGATCGATCTATTTCGACGGCGACGACATCACCCATCTCGATCCCGCCGTCCGGGTGAAGAAGGGCATCAGCCAGGTGATGGAGGGGCGACGGGTCTTCGCCGAGATGACCGTCGACGAGAACCTGAAGGCAGGCGCCTACATCAACTCCGACTCGACGAGCGTGGAAGAAGCCTACGAGCGGGTCATGAACCTGTTCCCCAAGCTGCGGGAGCGGCGCAGGGCGGTGGCGGGTTACCTGTCGGGCGGTGAGCAGCAGATGCTCGCCATCGGCCGGGCGCTGATGCAACAGCCGAAGCTCCTCATCCTGGACGAGCCGTCGCTGGGGTTGGCGCCGCTGCTCGTCCAGCAGGTGAGAGACGTCATCGCCGAGATCAACGAGCAGGGGACGTCGGTGCTCCTGATCGAGCAGAACGCCAACATGGCCCTCTCGATCGCCCATCACGGCTACATCATGGAAACGGGCAAGATGGTGATGGACGGGTCGGCGGAGAAGTTGCTCCGCGACGAGGACGTCCAGGAGTTCTACCTCGGGTTGCACGGCGAGGGTGAGCGGAAGTCGTTCCGGGACGTGAAGCACTACAAGCGGCGCAAGCGGTGGCTGTCATGACCTCACAGTCGGAAGTCGAGAGCCGGGAGCCGGAAGTGGTCGCCGACGCGGGTCGGACCCCACTGCTCGAAGTCGAGGACATCCGGCTTTCGTTCAAGGGCGTCAAGGCCATCGACGGGGTCTCGTTCGAGGTCTACCCGGGCGAGTTGTTCGCCATCATCGGCCCGAATGGGGCCGGCAAGACGTCGATCTTCAACTCCCTCAACCAGGTCTATCGGCCGCAGGAAGGCGACATCCTGTGGAAAGGCCAGTCGCTGATGGGGCTCAAGCCCAATCGAACCGCCGAACTGGGCATCGCCCGCACGTTCCAGAACATCGCCCTGTATCCGCACATGACGGTGGTCGAGAACATCCTGACGGGGCGTCACATCCGCATGAACACCGGGTGGCTGTCGAACGCCTTGTGGATCGGACGAGCCAAGCGGGCGGAGGTCGAGCACCGCCAACGGGTCGAAGACATCATCGACTTCCTCGAGATCGAGCAGTGGCGCAAGTACCCCGTCGGGCTCTTGCCTTACGGTGTCCAGAAGCGAGTCGAGTTGGGGCGGGCACTGGCGATGGACCCGGAACTGCTGTTGCTCGACGAGCCCGTGGCGGGCATGAACCTCGAGGAGACCGAGGACATGGCCCGTTTCATCCTCGACATCCAGGACGAGCTGGGCATCGCCATGATCCTCGTCGAGCACGACATGGGCCTGGTCATGGACATCGCCGACCGGGTCATGGTGGTGGACTTCGGGCGCCAGATCGCCATCGGCCTTCCGGCCGAGGTGCAGCGCAATCCGGACGTGATCAAGGCCTACCTCGGTGAGGAGTCGAGGCGGACCGCGACCCGGGAGGGAGTCCAGCCCGTCAGCTGACCGGGCTCACTCGCCGACGAGCCGCCAGGCTCCCGGGAGCAGCACACCGGCGATGGCTGCTTTGATGGCGTCTCCGACGAGGAACGGCACGACGCCGACCCGCAACGCCTCGAGGGTGTCGATCCCGAGCACCAACTGGAGGCCGATCACACCACCGGCGTAGATCACGGCGCTGCCGGCGAGGAAAGCGCGGACCATGGACCAGAACCGGCGGTCGTGGCGTGCCTGAGCGGCACGACCCACGAGACCGGCAGCCACCGGGAACGCCAGCAGGTAACCGGCGGTCGTGGCGGTGGGCCCGAAGAGGATGTCGATTCCTCCCGATGCCTCCGAGAAGACCGGGAAGCCGACCGACCCGACGAGCAAGTACAGCACCTGAGCGGCCGCGCCCGCCTTCCACCCCAGCGCCGCCCCTCCGAGCAACACCACGAGGGTCTGGCCTGTGACGGGAACTGGCCACATCGGGATGTACCACTGGGCGGCGAGAGCCGTCAGCGCGGCGACACCGACCACGAGGGCGGCGGTCGCCAGACGGGAACGGGCAGCGGCGCGAGCGGTGATCACGGGGGCGTACGACATGCGGGCGATTGTACGGGAAACCGTTGCCGGGACCGTGGGATACGATCCTCCAGGTGACCGAACGCTCGCGCACCCGGGCTCTCACCGCCGCCATGGGACTGATCTTCCTGGTCGGCGTGATCGTTCTCGCCTGGAACGTGCCGCTGCCGCTCGTCGCCTACTCACCCGGGCCCGTCACGGACGCCACCGACTCGGTGACCGTGGAGGGCGCCCAGACCTACGACACAGATGGGGAGTTGGTCATGTTGACCGTGGCCGGCCAGGACATCAACGCCTTCGAGGCTCTCGTCGCCGCGGTCGATCCCTCCGTCGACGTCCTCGCCCGCCAGGTTGTGCGGCGCCCCGACGAAAGCGATGAGGAGTACCGCCGCCGCAACCTGGAGCTGATGGACCAGTCGGCGCAGACGGCGATCTCGGTGGCGCTGAGCAGGATCGAGCTGCCTCAGGACCAATGGGCGGTGTACGTGACGGGCTACGCCGCCGACACCCCCGCCGGAGAAGTGCTCGAGATCGGGGACCGGATCGTGGCCCTGGCTGGTCAGCGGATCGAAGCTGCCGAGTCTCTCGCCGACGTCATGGAAGGCAGCGCTCCCGGTGATCGTGTTCCGCTCGAGATCGAGCGGGACGGACAGGTCCTGTCGTACGAGGTCGAGCTGGTCCCGAGAGAAGACGATCCGGACACCCCGATGATCGGCATCTACGTGCGGCAGCTGCCGTTCTGGGTAGACATCGACACCGGGATCGTCGGGGGACCGTCGGCGGGGATGATGTACACGCTGGCGATCATCGACGTGCTCACTCCGGGGAGTTTGACGGGCGGGCACGTGGTCGCGGGTACCGGCACCATCGACATCGACGGCAAGGTCGGCCCGGTAGGCGGTGTCCGCCAGAAGGTCGTGGCGGCGGAAGCAGCAGGCGCCGAGTACATGCTGGTGCCGGTGGACAACCTGGCCGCGGCCGAGACCGCTCCTCGGGGCGACATGGAGTTGGTGGCGGTGGAAACCATCGACGATGCGTTGGAGTTCCTCCGGGGGTTGGCCACCGCTTGACCCAAACGCCGGGCTTGCGGGGGGTCGGCGGGTATCTTGGAGTGACCGATGACGAGTCACCCCACACCCGACGAGATTCGCCGCGCCACTTTTCGAGTGGTGTTCCGGGGATTCGATCAGGCGGAGGTGTCGGCTCGGCTAGAGCAACTCGCCAACGTCATCGACGAGCTGACGGCCGAACGTGACCGTCTCGCCTCCCGGCTGGGTGAGTTCGCCGATCGTGACCTGAAGAGCGAATTCGAGGCGGTCGGCCGCGAAGTGTCGGCGGTGTTGGAAGCCGCTCGCGAGGCCGCCGAGGCGATGCGGGAGAGGGCCGCCGCCGATGCCGCCCGCTGGCGTTCGGAGGCCATGGCCGAAGCGGAGGCCATGCTCAAGGAGGCACGGGCGGACGCCGAGGCGTTGAGGACCGACGCCTGGACGACGGGAACTCAACTACTCGAGCAAGTGCAGCGGGAGGTGCAACGGCAGCGGGAGGAGTTGGAGCGCAACTCCCTCGCCGTCATGGGTGAAGCCGAGCGGGAGGCGCATCGTCTCACCGCGGCAGCCCGTCGCGAAGCGGACGATGTGCTGCGCGCCGCCAAGATGGAGGCCGAGCGGCTGGTAGCCCAAGCGCGCGCCGACCACGACGAGATCATCGCTTCTGCCCATCGCCAGGCTCAGGCCGCCCAGGAGCGGACCCGGGCGCTGGAGGAGCGGCGCGCCGAATTGATGGACGAGATCGAGGCGATTCGGGGGACTCTCGTCTCTCTGGAGGAGGAACTGGAGGAGAAGCGCCACGGGATCGGCCTGTCCGAGCCCACCGAGCTTCCCGGCAAGATGGTGATCCTCGACGAAGAGGGCGAGGAGATGGAGGGCTGGGAGGAGGGCGGGACGGTCCGCGTCATTCGTCCCACCCGTCACGAGGACGAACAACCGGAGTCCCCGGAGCCCTCGGAGGCTCCCGAGCCGGAGCCAGAGTCTCCCGAGATCCATTCGCGGGACGTATCGGCCGAGACTCCGGCGATCCTCTCCGAGGAGGAGACGGAAGTCGTCGTGGTCCCGTCAACGCCTGCCGAGTCGGAGATTGGAGAGGCGCCGCCCGAGGAAGAGCCGGGGCGGGACGAAGAACCGCCCGAGGAAGAGCGCGCCGACGAGGATTTGGTAGACGAGTTGGCGGAAGACGGGTTGGCCGAGGAGGAGTCGGCCGAGCTGGCGGAGAGCCAGGAGGCCGAGGATGCCCGGGCGGCGGAACCCCAACCCGAACCGGCTGCCTCCAACGGCGCCGACGACGTCTTCGACCTGTTCCGGCGCCTCCGCCAACCCCCGCCGGCCGAGGAAGAGGAAACGACCGAGGCGCCGGCTGCGGCCACCGAGGAGCCGGAACCTGAAGAGCCCGAGCCGACCTGGCCCGAGGGCGTGGACCCGTTCGAGACCCGGGAGCGGTTGCTTCTTCCCATCACCAACGCCGCCCTCAGGGCGGTCAAACGCGCCTTGACGGAGACCCAGAACGAAGCGTTGGAGCAGATCAGGCTCTCCGGAGGCCAGTGGGTTCCCGACGCGGAGGCGATGGAAGCGGCTTTCGCCGAGGAGTTCGACAATCTCGGCGACCAGGCCAGCCAGGCAGGGGTCGAGGCGGCGGTGGAGATGGGCATAGCAGGAGTAACCGGGCTGGAACCGACACCCCCGCCAGCCGAAAACGTGGGAGTCGAGTTGGCCGCGGCCCTCCAGGCGGCGTTGGAGAGCGCCGGCAGCGGATCCCGTGAACGGCAGGCGGCGGCTTCGCGGGTGTTCCGGGGCTGGCGCACCGACGAGGCCGAGCGGAGAATCCGCGCCTACGCCCTGGCTTCGTACCATCACGCTCTTCGTCAGGCACTGGAACAACACGACCGGGCCTGGCAATGGCTTCCCTCCGGCCGCCTGTGTCCCGTCTGTCGCCAGGCCGCCGAGGAAGGGGGAACCATCCCGCCGGCGCACCGGGACTGCGGCTGCACGATCGTGCCCGTCTGACCCTCGCCGGTGAGGGTTGGCGTGTCTTGTCCTTACAATCGCCGCGATGTTCTCTCGGACACCCCCCACTCGTAGTGGGCCCACGGAGCGTCGCCGCGGGCTCGCCTACCTCCTGGCGGGTGCTCTCGTCGTCTACCTGGCGCTGACCGCCCTCGGCACGCTGTGGACCGACTACCTCTGGTTCGACTCCCTCGGCTTTTCGTCGGTGTGGGTCAAACGGTGGTCTGTCGGGATCGGCCTCGGCGCCGCCGGCACGCTCGTCGCCTTCTTCATCTTCTGGCTCACGCTCTACCTGACGGAGCGCCTCGCCCCCCGGTTCTTTCCAACGGACATCGGAGACGAAGAGGAACTGGTCGCCCGATTCCGCTACTGGGTGCAAGGCCGGACGGGGCGCCTGAGGTTCATCGTCGCCTTTCTGCTCGCCCTCTTCGTGGGCGTCGGAGTCGCGACCTGGCGTGACAGTGTGTTCCTGTTCTTCGCCCGCAACGACTTCGGGCTCAACGACCCGATCTTCCGGCTCGACACCGGCTTCTACGTCTTCCAGTTCCCTCTCCTCGACGTAGCCCTCCGCTGGTTGTTCAACGTCCTCGCCACCGCCGCCGTCATCTCCGTCGTCGCCCACTACCTCCAAGGCGGCATTCGTGTCCGGCGTGGCTCCATGCCGACGTTCAACAGCGGCGCCAAGATCCATGTGTCGGTGCTGCTGGCATTGATGGCCCTGGTGCGGGCGGCGATCTACCGACTGGACGCACTGGCGCTCCTCTACTCGAACCGGCAGTCGAACTTCTTCGGCCCCGGATACACCGATATCACCGCCCGCCTGCCCGCCTTGCGGCTGCTCATGGCGATCGCCGTCGTGGCGGCGGTCCTCTTCATCGTCAACATCTGGCGGCGAGGATGGACCCTCGCCCTGATGGCGGTCGGCGGGTGGATCCTGGTGTCCATCGCCGCCCTCCTGATCTACCCGGCCGTGGTCGAGCGACTCCAGGTGGTTCCCGAACAACTGCGCCTGGAGTCGGAGTACATCGCCCACAACATCGAGTTCACCCGGATCGCCTACGGCCTCGACGACGTGGAAGTGAGGCCCTTCCGGGCAGCCGGTGACCTCACCGTCGAGGACATCGAGGCGAACCGGATCACGATCGACAACCTTCGGCTGTGGGACACCGCCGTCCTGCCCCGCACCTACCAGAACCTGCAGGAGATCCGCCCCTACTACAGCCTGGAGTTGGTCGACACCGATCGGTACGAGTTCGATGGCCAGCCGACGCAGGTGATGATCGCCGTCCGCGAACTCGACGAGGACGCCGTCGGCAACAACAACTGGCAGAACACCCGGCTCATCTACACCCACGGCATCGGGGCAGTCGCCAGCCAGGCCAACCGGGTGGAGCGGGACGGGCAGCCCCAGTTCCTGCTCGCCAACCTGCCGCCGCAGGCAACCGAGGACCCGCTCGAACTCGAAGAGCCCCGCATCTACTTCGGGGAGACGTACACGCCGGGAAGGCCCGTCATCGTCAAGACAGGCCGCTCGCCCCAGGAAGTCGACATGCCGGTCGAGGGGGAGCGGATCCTGTTCAACGAGTACAGCGGGGAGGCGGGGGTCAACGTCGGAAGCTTGTGGCGCCGCATCGCCTTCGCCTTCCGCTACCGGGACTTGAACCTCCTGATCTCCGGGCAGATCCGCCCCGACAGCAGGGTCTTGGTGCAGCGGAACATCCGCTCGATCGTCGGCGACCTGGCTCCGTTCCTCACGGTGGACTCGGATCCCTACCCGGTGGTCCACGATGGCCGAATCGTGTGGGTGCTCGACCTCTACACATCGTCGGGCCACTTCCCTTATTCGCAGCCGGTCACGCCCAACGCCATGCGGAGGCTCGCCCGATCGAGCGACCTGCGGCCGGGGATGAACTACCTCCGCAACTCCGTCAAGGCGACGGTCGACGCTTACGACGGCACAGTCACCTTCTATGTGGTCGACGACTCGGATCCGGTGATCCGGGCCTGGCGGCGGACGTTCCCGGAGATGTTCCGGGACGGATCCGAGATGCCCGACGGGCTCGAGTCGCATCTCCGTTATCCGCAAGACCTGTTCCGTATCCAGGGCGAGATCTACCTCGACTACCACGTCGACGATCCCTCGGAGTTCTTCACCCGCAACGACGCCTGGTCGATTCCCGCCGACCCGGCCACGATTCGCCGCGGCCTCTTCCCGGGGGCCGAGCTGCTGAACGGGGACACAGTGCAGGCCGGGGGGCAGGTCGAGCACCTCCGGGAGTTGCTGCCGTATTACCTGATGGCCCAGCTCCCCGGGGAAGACGCGCTCTCGTACCTCCTGCTCCAGCCGTTCAACCCTCGGCAGCGGCCGAACATGTCGGCGTTCCTCGTTGCCGACGCCCCCACAGCAGAGGAGCCGAGCCGCCTGATCGACTTCCGGATGCCCCAGGGCTCCCTCGTCGGCGGGACGGGCCAGGTCGGGGACCGCATCCAGCAGAACGACGAGATCGCCGAGCAGTTCACGCTCTGGAGTCAACAGGGATCGACGGTGATCCGGGGGGACATCCTCGTGGTGCCGATCGAGGAGTCGATCATGTACATCCAGCCCATCTACCTCCAGGCTCAAGAACAGGGCGGATTCCCCGAGTTCCGCCGCGTTGTGGTCGTGTTCGGCGACTCGATCGAGTGGGCTCCGAGCCTGGACGAGGCCCTGGCTATGGTCTTCGGAGAGGCGGGTTCGGACGGAGAAGCCCCGCCGTCTGACGAGGAGCCAACCGACGAAGAGCCGCCCACCGTTCCCCAGTCGGTGCAGGAGTTGCTCGACCGAGCGGCTCAGCTGTTGGAACAGGCCGACCAGGCGCTGCGCAACGGGGATCTCGGGGCGTATCAGGACCTAGTCGACCAGGCCAGGGAGTTGATCGAGCAGGCTCGTCAGTCCGGCACCGAAGCGGCGGCGACTCAGTTCGCCGCCCTCGACCGATTCAGGCGCGATCCAAGCTGATCTCCTCGACGGTCAACGCTCTCGCGAACCGGTCGTCGTGCGTCACGAGGACCAGCGCCCCTTCGTAGGCGGCGAGGGCGTCTTCCAGCCTCTCGATGGACGGGAGGTCGAAGTGGTTGGTGGGCTCGTCGAGAACCGCCACCCACACGCCTCGCCCCAGGCCGGCGGCCAACTGCAGCTTTCGGGCCTCGCCCGGTGACGGCAGCGCCGACTGCAGGACCCGCCCCGGGTCGAGTCCCAGGCGGGCGGCGACTGCCATCACCTCTCCGCGCTCGTCCGACGGAAGGCGCCTGACCTGTTCGGTCAGCGATCTCCTCTGGCCCTGCGTCAACTCCTGGGGAAGGAACAGGATCCGGTCGGCGGGGATCGGCGCGTTCTCGACGAGGCTGGCCAAGAGCGTCGACTTGCCGGCTCCGTTGGCCCCGCTGATCCGCAGGCGCGTCGAACGCTCGATCGTCACCGTCACGGCCGGGTGAACGATCCTTTCGCCGGCGACGAGGGGGCCGTCGTGGGAGAGCAACACCGGGCGGCGCGCCTCAACGGCGTCGATGCGGATCGGCCCTCCTGGGCGGCGCTCGAGCCGCTGTCGGGCCAGCTCCCGCTCGAGACGTTCGACTCGTTGTGCTTCGACTTTGACCCGGCGTGCCTCGGCCCGGGCGCCGAACTCTTGGCGGCCCTTCTTCACGATGCTACGGGCGTCCGGGTCGGAGGGACCTGCCTTTCGCCGCCGGTTTCGGTCGCGCTGCTCTCGTTCCTCCAGCCTGCGGCGCCGCTCCAGCATCCTTCGCCGCACCCGGTCGCGCTCGGCTTTCAACCGTTCCACCTGCCCGACCAGTTGTTGCTCAGTCTTCTCCCACTCCGCTGATGCCACCGAGTAGGGGCCGTGCCAGACCTCGACCTCCCCGCCTCGCATGCGCAGCGTGACCGTCGTGAGGCGGTCGAGAAGGGCGCGGTCATGGGACACGATCACTCCGACGCCCCCGAAGGCGCCCATCTCTTCGATCAGCTGCTCGCTCGCTCCCGTATCGAGGTGGTTGGTCGGCTCGTCGACCAGCATGACGTCGGGACGGCGGGCGATGGCGGCGGCGAGCTGCCATCGGCGCCTTTCGCCGGGGGAGAGAGTCGCCCAACGTTCCAGGCCCGCTGTGTCCAGGCCGAGCCGGGCCCGGAGGGCGGCATCGGCCGCCTCCCAGGACGCCGCCCACTCCTCGATCTCAGGGGTGAGATCGTCGACCACTTGCGGGCAGGAAGCGACGAGCGCTTCGGAAGGCTCGATCACCACCCGCCCCGAGCTCGGGACGAGCAGTCCTCCGATCAGCCCGAGGAGCGTGGACTTGCCGGCGCCGTTTTCGCCCACGAGCCCGTGCCAGCCGGGGCCGAGGTCGAAGGAGACATCGCGGACGACGTCGACGGCGGATGTGTAGGAGAAGGAAACGGATTCGAGATGCACTGCGGGCACGGTGGTCCTCCAGGGCCGGGGAGGGGGAGTCGGATGTCACCGTGCTTCGCGCAATGCCTTCCTCGGAGTCGCGGTATCAGCCACGTTAGGTGGGGGTCGAGTAGTCGAGCGAGTGAATTGATTCGATCGACTTTCTGGAACGTGTCACAGCCTTGGTGCATCTTGTAGGTATGAACGTGGACAGGCGCCGGCACATGAATAGGCGACGGGACATGAACAGGCGGCGGGACATGAACAGGCGGCGGGACATGGATAGGTGGTGGGCATGGATGTGATCATGAACGTGGTGATGGTGGCGGCGGCCGTGGTCGCCGGGGTGGTGTTCCTGGCGGTGGGCGTCTATTCGGTCGTGTCGCTCTTGGTCGGCGATCTGCTCGAGCGAGCCGAGCCCGCCGAACGCAACTTCTCGCAAGCCGCCTGAGCCTCCGAAGGGACTCTTCTCCCGGGCCATCCGTCCCTACGACAACAACTCCCCCGTGACTAGGTTTCGGAGGAGGAGCTACACCGGAGGTTTCGGATGGTCCGCGTTGCTATCAACGGCTTCGGCCGCATCGGACGCTGCACGTTCAAGCAGTTCTTGGAAGACGACCGCTTCGAGGTGGTAGGGATCAACGACCTCTCCGAGCTCGACGATCTCGCCTACCTGCTGAAGTACGACTCGGTTCACGGGTGGTACCCGCGCAAGGTGTCGACCGACGGCGCGACCCTCGTGGTCGACGGACACAAGATCCCGTTCAGTCAGGAACGCGACCCCTCGAAGCTCCCGTGGGGAGATCTGGGTGTCGACGTGGTGGTGGAGGCCACCGGGGCGATGCGGTCCCGGGAGGACTCCGCCGGCCACCTCGAAGCCGGGGCGAAGAAGGTCGTGATTTCCGCTCCGTCCGATGACGCCGACGCCACGTTCGTGATCGGTGTGAACGAGGACACCTACGACCCCGAGAAGCACCACATAGTGAGCAACGCCTCGTGCACCACCAACTGCCTGGCCCCGGTGGCCAAGGTGCTGTCCGACAGATTCGGCGTGGAGCATCTGATGCTCTCCACGATCCACGCCTATACGTCGAGCCAGTCGCTCATGGACCTTCCGACCCGCAAGCGGCGACGAGGACGGGCTGCCGCCCTCTCGATCATCCCCACCACCACCGGCGCCACCAAGGCGACCGAGAAGGTGATCCCGGAACTGAAGGGCAAGATGACGGGAATGGCCTATCGGGTGCCGGTCGAGGACGGGTCCGTCTCCGACATCACTGCCACGCTCAGCCGCGAAGTCACGATCGACGAGGTCCACGAGGCGCTGGCCGAAGCGGCCGAGGGGCGAATGAGAGGGATCCTGCGGCTCACCGAAGAGGAACTGGTGTCCCGTGACATCATCGGCGACCCGCATTCCTCGATCGTCGACACTCCTTCGACGCTGCTCCTCAACGGCAACGTGATCAAGCTGGTCGCCTGGTACGACAACGAGTGGGGTTACTCCGCTCGGATGGTCGACATCAGCGCCATCGTCGCCGGCGAAAGCTGACGCTCTCTCTTCGTCGTATCCCCGCCGGGGCGGCCTCGCCCCGGCGAGGAATACGATGCGCCAGCGGCGAGTTGGAGCGGTTGACGTATCAACTGGTGCGTCCCCAGATTCCCGAGTACCGTCGACCGAGGAGCACATGGAACAAATCACCGTCGCCGTCGTCACTGCTGGGCTGCGCCAGCCTTCCTCTACACGCCAGCTCGCCGACCACTTGGGCGAGGCGGCGGCGGGGACGCTGGCCGAAAGGGGCGCCGAGGCGACTGTCGAGGTCATCGAATTGCGGGACATGGCCCACGACCTCGTCGACTACCTGCTCACCGGCTCGGCATCGCCCCGACTGAGCGAAGCGATGGACACGGTGGCGGAGGCCGATGGGCTCATCGCCGTGACCCCGATCTTCAGTGCCTCCTACAACGGCCTTTTCAAGAACTTCTTCGACGTCCTCGAGCCGGATGCCCTCGCCGGCAAGCCAGTGCTCATCGGCGCCACCGCCGGCACGCCGCGCCACTCGTTGGCCCTCGACCACGCCATCCGGCCCCTCTTCACCTATCTGCGCGCCGTGGTGACCCCGACAGCGGTGTTCGCCGCGACCGAGGACTGGGATGAAGGCCGAGAGCATGCGATCACGGATCGCATCCGCCGCGCCGCCGTCGAGTTCGCCGACTTCGTGATGGCTCGCGCCCGAGTCGCGAAGTCAGCTCCGCAAACAGAGGAAGCGCCCCTCGAGGAGATTCTCGAAGGGCGCTAGGGCGGAGGGGCGGAGCGCCGCCCGCGACGAGACGGAACCAGACCCGGGCTTGGACGGCGGTGGGGCCGTCCTTCCACGGAAATGGCGGCGCTCCGACGATCAGCATGCCTGTCCCGCCGACCGGCCGACAGGGGCATTGGTCCCTTCTCCCGCCGGCCGAAGGCCCCTGGCCCTCACAGGTCCGATCTGATCCACTGAGACCTGAAAGGAGGCGGCAGATGCGTGGCAACTGGACCGGAGTAGGCATCACAGCCGGAGCCCCGATCGGGTTGATCTTCGGGCTTCTGATCACGGGAGGATGGTGGGGACCGATCGCGGGCGCGGCCGTCGGTCTCGTGATCGGCGCCATCCTCGATGCCTGGGCGAGCCGGAAGCGCACGCGCCCCTGAGGTGGGTGACATACTGTCGCCGTGCGTCACGTTTCGATCGTCGGTGCGGGAAGCGTCGGCACCGCGGTGGCGTTCGCCGCCCTGAACCGCGGAATCGCCGACCACATCTCGCTCTACGACCTCGACGAGAAGAAGGTTCGGGCCGAGGCCCTCGACCTCAGCCACGGACTCGAGTTCGTGGGACCGGCCACCATCGCCGGAAGCACCGACATCTCTGTCTGCGAGGGCGCCGACGTGATCGTGATCACCGCCGGGGCCAAGCAGCGCCCGGGCGAATCGAGGCTCGAGCTGACCGCCCGCAACGCCGGGATCTTCCGCGACATGGTCCCGCGGCTGACGGAGGCAGCCCCCGACGCGCTCCTCCTCATCGTGACGAATCCGGTCGATGTTCTCACCCAGCTCACGATCAGGCTCACCGGTAGAGACGACGGCACGGTGCTCGGCTCGGGCACCGTTCTCGACTCTTCGCGCCTTCGTCATCTCCTCGCCCTCCGTTTCGCTATCGCCGAACGGCACGTGCACGCCCACGTGGTGGGGGAACACGGCGATTCCGAGACGGTGCTGTGGTCCTCTGCGACGATCGGCGGGGCACCGCTCGTCGAGCTGCGCACCGCCGACGGTCGCCGACTCGAGGCCTCCGACCGGGAGGAGATCCTCGCCGAGGTGCGCAACTCCGCTTACGAGATCATCGCCGGCAAGGGCTCGACCAGCTGGGCGATCTCTCTCGCCGTCACTCAGATCCTCGACGCTCTGGACCACGAGAGCCACTCGGCGGTCCTGCCGGTCACCGCCCCCGTCGGATCCACCTTCGACCTGGGCGACGTCTGCATCTCGTTGCCTCGTCTGGTCGACGCCGGCGGTGCCGGCGAGATCATGCCGTTCAGCGCCACCGAAGAGGAGATCGAAGAGATCCGGACGTCGGCGCACGCCGTCCGCAAGGCCCTGGACGCCGTCGACTTCTAGCCACCGGGACGTCTGGCGGGTCGTCTCGGGTAATAGGTCCCTATCGCCCGAGTGGTGTGTCTCGTATCACTCGAATGTCAGGCCAGGAGCGATATATGAGACTGAGGGACTGGACACGCCTTCCGCATCACATTCACTCGGCGGCTGAGTCGGTTTCCCCCGGTTCGCCGGTGGCGGCCCTAGTTCGACGACCGACCGTCGAGATCGAAGGAATCGCGTCGATCGCAGAGGCGGCGCGGCTCATGCGCGTCGAAGGCGTGTCCGCCCTCGTCGTCGACCGAGGACGAGCCGTTGTCACCGAGCGCGACATCTCCCGTGGCATCGGAGCCGGCGCGGATCCCGACGAGCCGGTGAGCACCGTCGCCACGCCCGGTCCGATCATCGTCGACGGCTCGATGTCGGTGGCGATGTGCGCCGGACTGCTTCTCAACGAGCAGATGCGCCATGTCCTGGTGTCGATGCCCGACGGCGGCCTCGGAGTGGTGTCGCTGCGCGACGTCGCCGCGGTCCTGCTCCGTCACGTCGATCCACAGGCGTGGGCCCCGATCGCCGACCAGTCTCTGTCCGAGATCTGGCTCGGCTGATTCTCCGGAATCGAAAAACACCCTGATTCTGCCCGCGCGCTCGTAGGCCACCGTCTATGTTGGGCCGCCGAGGTCGGCACAAGGAGGGAGTGATGACCTTCGATCCGCGCGAGTTCACGGGACTCCGACGGCGGGACTTTCTCCGCTATCTCGTGATGGCAGGACTCGCAGCCTGCGGGGGACGCGCCGGAGTAGACACCACCCGAGCCCCCGGCACCACCGGGACCGCGACGTCGGGTCCTTCTACCAGCATCGGCGCTCCGGAGATCAAGTTCGAGGAGCCGACAGTCCCCCTCTCGGGTGAGCTCCGCATTCTCTTGTGGAGCCATTTCGTACCTGCCCATGACGAATGGTTCGACCCGTTCGTGCAGGAATGGGGCCAGCAAGTGGGTGTCAACGTCACGGTCGACCACATCACCGTGGCGGAGATCCCTGCCCGCATCTCGGCGGAGATCTCTGCGGGCGAAGGGCACGACCTGATCCAGTACATCGCCCCGCTGTCGCAGTTCGAGCCGAGCGTCGTCGACATGAAGGACGTGACCGAGGAGGCGTCCAACCGGTGGGGCGAGCAGCTCGCCATCTGCCAGCGCTCCAGCTACAACCCCAACACCGACAAGTACTACGCCTACTGCCCCGGCTGGGTGCCGGACCCGGGCAACTATCGGCGGAGCCTGTGGGAGACCGCCGGCCTGCCCGACGGCCCCACCACCTGGGACGAGTTGCTCGAGTACGGCTCGAAGATCTACTCCGACCAGGGCGTGCAGATGGGCATCGGCATGTCCCAGGAGATCGACTCCAACATGGCCGGCCGGGCCCTGTTGTGGTCGTTCGGGGCGTCGATCCAGGACGAGAACGAAAACGTCGTGATCAACTCGCCGGAGGCGGTGGCCGCCGTCGAGTACATGAAGTCCCTCTACGAGGGAGCGATGACCGACGAGGTGTTCGCCTGGGAGGCGGCTTCCAACAACGAGGGCCTCATCGCCGGGCAGTTGTCGTACATCCTCAACTCGATCTCGGCGTACCGCACTTCCCAGGAGGCCAACCCCGAGGTGGCAGGGGACACGTTCTTCAGCGCGGCGCTGGAGGGACCGGCGGCGCGGGTGGTCGCCACCCACGTGATGTACAACTGGATCATCCCCAACCATGCCCAGAACGTCGACGCGGCCAAGGAGTTCCTGCTCCACTACACGCTCAACTACGAGGCGGCGTGCTGGCACTCCCAGTTGTACGACTTCCCCGCCTGGGACTCGCTGGTTCCCGAGCTGAGCGACTGGGTGGCCGACGACCCGTTCGGGTCTCAGCCCTCGGACAAGCTGGCGGTCCTGAGCGACGCCATCAACTGGAGCACCAACGTGGGCCATCCCGGGCCCGCCAATCCGGCCACTGGCCAGATCTTCGGCGAGTCGATCATTCCGGTGATGTTCGCCGAGGCGGCCCGTGGGGAGAAGACCCCCGAGCAGGCCGTCGCCGATGCCGAGGCGAAGATCCAGGCCATCTACGCAGACTGGCGCGGGAGAGGTCTGGTCGGCGGCGACGCCTGAGAGGGGGATCTGCGTGTCGGTGGTCGAGGTTCGGAACCTCACCAAGGTCTTCGGGGACATGGCGGCGGTCGACGACGTCGACCTCGCCTCCCGCGAGGGGGAGTTCCTGGTCCTGCTCGGCCCTTCCGGTTGCGGCAAGACCACGCTCTTGCGGATGATCGCGGGTCTGGAGGAGCCCACCTCCGGGGAGATCTTCATCGGTGGCGAGAAGATGAATGGCCTCCCTCCCCGCATCCGCAAGGTGGCGATGGTCTTCCAGAGTTACGCCCTCTACCCGCACATGACTGTGGCGCGCAACATCGCCTTCCCGCTGCGGGCCGAGGGTGTCGACAAGGCCGAACAGGACAAGCGGGTCAGGTGGGCGGCGGAGCTCCTTGGCATCGATCGCTACCTGGAGCGCCGACCCCGCCAGCTGTCCGGTGGCGAGCGCCAGAGGGTGGCGCTCGCCCGGGCCTTGGTACGGGAGCCCAACGTGTTCCTGCTCGACGAGCCCCTCTCGAATCTCGACGCCAAGCTGCGGGCGGCGGCCCGCGACGACCTCCTGGAGTTCCAGCGCCGGGTCGGGATCACCACGATCTATGTCACTCACGACCAAGTGGAGGCGATGGGGATGGGGGATCGCATCGCCGTCATGTCCGATGGCAGGATCCGTCAGTTCGGCACACCCGAGGAGATCTACTCCGACCCGGCCGACACCTTCGTCGCCACGTTCATCGGGTCGCCACCGATGAACCTGCTGCGGAGCGAGCACCGGGTGGTCGGATTCAGGCCTGAGAACTTCAGGCCGATCACCGAGTTCGCCGAACGCGACATGCCGTCGACGTTTCGCTTCCACGTCAACCGCAGCGAGTATCTGGGGTCGGACCGTTTCCTGTACGGCACGGTGGAGGGTTACGACGAGAACACCAAGGTGATCGCCCGGGTGCCGGTGAACGCCTCGATCCCGGAGGGCGCCACCCACGAGTTCGGGGTCGCCGCCGCCGACCTCTGCTATTTCGACCCGCGCACCGGCAAGCGCCTCAGGGGTGACGAATGAGCGACGAGGCGCTGGCCATCGGTGTGCGGACGCAACGCCCCCGTCGGACTCTCCTCGACTCGGAGCGGCTTCTGGCCATCGGCGGCCTCACGCCGGCCGTGATCTACATCGTCGCCCTGGTCGGGTTCCCGTTCGTGCTGGCCGTCGTGATGGCGTTCAGCGACGTGACCGTGGGCGACCCCAGCCTCGACCTCGTCGGGTTGGAGACGCTGCGCCAGGTCCTGGCCGATCCGGTGTTCTGGCGGGCCCTGCGCAACACGCTGGTGTTCACGCTCATCTCGAACGCTCTGGTGGTGATCCTCGCCACCGCCCTGGCCCTGATCCTCACGAAGGACTTCAAGGGCAAGTGGCTCGTCCGCCTCCTGGTCCTGTTGCCGTGGACGACGCCCGTGTCCCTGGCGACCATCTCCTGGCTGTGGACCCTGGACTCGATCTTCAGCCCCATCGACTGGGTCCTCCGCCAGTTGGGAATGTTGGAGGGGAACATGATCTGGCTCGGCCAGCCGAAGCTCGCCCTCGCCTCGGTGATCGCCGTCCACACATGGCGGATCGTGCCCCTGGCTGCGGTGATCGTGATGGCGGGGATGCTGGCGATCCCCACCGAGATCCGCGACGCCTCCGACATCGACGGGGCCGGATTCTGGCGGCGCACTTTCGAGATCGAGATTCCGCTCATGGCGCCGATCATCGGAGTGGCGGTCCTCTTCGGGGTGATCCTCTCTGTCACCGACATGACCGTCGTCCACGTCCTCACTCGCGGCGGCCCAACGAACTACACCCAGGTCCTCGCCTCGTGGGCGTTCTACAAGGGAATCGAGGGAGGCGACCTCGCCCAAGGGGCGGGCACGGCCCTGTTCCTCTTGCCGGTTCTCGTCGCGGTGGCGGCTCTGATCCTGCGGTTCGCCCGACGCCGGGAGGTGCTCTGATGGCGGCCACCACCCTCGACGTCCAGCGCCGGCGGGCCGAACTGCGGCGGATCTGGGGACGGGTCGGTCTCTACGTGATGGCGATAACTGCTGCGCTTCTGGCGGCGTTCCCGTTCCTGTGGAGCATCATCACGATGTTCAAGCAGGACCGGGACCTCTACAACAAGGAGAACAACCCGTTCTGGTTCGCGCTCCCACCCACCCTCGAGCACATCCGGTACCTGTTCGAGAACACGGAGTTCATGACCTTCGTGCGCAACACGCTGGTCGTGGGTCTGGCGGTGGTGTTGATCACACTCCTCATCAGCCTGCCGGCGGCGTACAGCCTGGCCCGCCTGGCCGGACGGTGGGGGGAGCGAATGGGCATCGCCATCTTCCTCGTCTACCTCATCCCGCCGACCCTGCTCTTCCTCCCGATGTCGCGGGTGGTCGCCTCGCTCGGGCTGCTCGAGACGCTGTGGTCGTTGATCCTGGTCTATCCCACCATCACGATCCCGATCTCGGTGTGGCTCCTGATGGGTTTCTTCAAGGGAATCCCCCGCGACATCGAGGAGCAGGCGATGGTCGACGGCTACACCCGGGCGGGTGCGGTGGTTAGGACGGTGCTGCCGCTCGTTTTTCCCGGGATCGTGGCGGTGATCGTGTTCGCCTTCACCCTGTCCGCCCACGAGTTCATCTACGCCCTGTCGTTCATCTCGTCGACCGCCAACAAGCCCATCAGTGTGGGTGTCCCCACCGCCCTCGTCCGCGGAGACGTCTTCTTCTGGCAGTCGCTGCAGGCGTCGGCGGTGTTCGTGGCCCTGCCGATCGCCATCGTCTTCAACCTGTTCCTCGACCGATTCATCGCCGGCTTCACGATGGGCGCCGTCAAGGGCTGAGCAACCCGGCGGGCGGCGGTGTCGCCATCCATTAGAGAAGGGAGCTCTGCCCGATATTCGACATCATCAAGCCGCCCGATCCGTACCGGAGATGCGGTCACTCCTCACAGAGTGGCTGGACCGGCAGCGGGCCACGTCCGTCGCAAGGTGCGCCATCTCGACGAAACCGGCGAGGTGATCCATTGACCGCCTCCCGCCCGAGGAGGGTGTTCCACATCGCCGATCGGGCTCAGTGGGAGCAGGCCGTGCCAACAGGGGAGTACCGCTGGTCGACGAGGGGTGCCCGGCTGGAGGAGGTGGGCTTCATCCATTGCTCGGCCACGCCCGGCCAGGTGAGGGAGGTGGCAGAGTCCTTCTATCGGGACTACGACGCCTCCCTCGTGGTACTCGAGATCGATGCTGACGCCGCGGGCCGCGGCGGCGTCGAGGTCCGGATGGAGGACGGCGGCGGCGGAGAGCTGTTCCCTCACCTCTACGGGGCGCTTCGGACCGACTGGGTCGTCGCCGTGTATCCCGCTCGGTTTGGAGATCGCGGCTTCGAGTGGGGCGAAAGGTGATCGACCGCCCGCCGGGGTTCTCGACCACCGGCACCGTCGCCGCGTTGGTGCTCACGGTCTTCGTATCCACAGGAGCAGCGAGATCGGATCGGTCGGCGTCCGCTCCGAGCGCCCTCCCCGAGCGAGTCGACCAGTTCACAGACGAATGGATGCGCAGCAACGGCATACCCGGCTTGGCTCTCGCCATCACGAGGGGGACGGACATCGTCCACCTCGCTGGGTATGGAGATGCAGGCGACGGACGACCCGTGACACCAGACACCCAGTTCATGGTCGCTTCCCTCAGCAAGTCGATGACCGCCCTGGCCGTCCTGCAACTCGAAGAGACCGGACTGGTCGACCTCGACACCCCGGTCCAGACCTATATCGCTGACTTCGCCCCGGCCGACAGCCGCGCAGCAGATATCACCGTCCGAATGCTGCTCAATCAGACCAGTGGCTTAGCCGACAGCGGATTTCCCGAAATGGTGCTGCCTCAGCCTCGCACGATCGCCGATCGATCAGCCAGCCTGCGGGATGCAAGGCTGGTGGACGAGCCGGGCAGTTCGTTCCATTACTTCAACCCCAACTACGGAGTATTGGCCCACCTCGTCGAGGTGGTTTCCGGTGAGCCTTTCGAGGACTACTTGGGCCGGACCATTTTCGAGCCTCTCCAGATGGCGCATACAGCGAGCGTCGTCACCTCGTCCGCAGCAAACAGCGTCGCTCCAGACCTGGCGCGGGGTCACATCCTGGTTTTCGGAGTGCCTGTGGCGCGGCCGGAGTTGGATGGGTACCTGGGCGGATCTGGTGGAGTGATCTCAACAGCACGCGACATGGCCAATTGGTTGATCGTCCAGAGCACAGGAGGACGTTTTCAAGGCCATTCCGTGTTGAGCGAACATGGAATCGAGCTGATGCAATCCCCACCGCCGGACATCGAGACGTCTTACGCCATGGGGTGGGAGGTACCTTCGGGATCCCAGATCCTCAGACACACCGGCATCCTCTCCACCTTCTACGCCGAGCAGGCACTGCTGCCTTCCGAGGACGTCGGGATCGTCTTCATGGCGAATGCCTACAACGGGCTCGTCGATTTCGAAGGGCTGATGGAGGGACTGGCAGCACTCGTCAGAGGCGAATCCGACCCTGGTATTGGGTTCGGTGCGCGCCGCATTGGCATCACTGTCGCCATCATCGCGGTCCTGGTTGCTGGTGTCGGCACTTGGCGGTTGCTTCGGGTCCGGGCGTGGGCGGATCGTCGTCGAGGCCACCTACTCAGGGTTTCCGTGGGGATCGTTGGCCCGCTCATCCTCCCTGCATTGGTCCTGATGACGCCGAATCTCGTCGCGCGCTCAGCCGACCGTGTGTACGGCTGGAAGGTCCTCATACTGGCCATCCCTGGCCTCATGGGGACGCTGATACTCGCTGGTGTCATGGGTGCGGCCCTCGCGCTCTCCCGGCTGATGTGGATGGCTCGTCTCAGCCGGGCCAAGTAGGAGAGTTGAGCGAACGTCGCATCGCGGGCCTGGACCTCCCGGTCGATTCGGGTCAAGGCCACGTTCAGACCTGGGAGTGACCCGCCTCGACACTCAGCCGAAGTCGATCCGCATGACGACCCGTCTCTTGCCAGGGCGGGTGACTTCGGTCATCCCGGCGGCGGCGAAGATGCTCTCGGTTCCCACATGGATCTCATCCCAGGTGATGTGCCCCGTCGCTGCTCGCATCGGATACGCCTCCAGCGCCTTCGCGCCGCTGCGTCGAGCATGGTCGACGGCTGCTTCGGCGAGGGCATAGGCGATACCGCCCTTCCTGTATCCCGCTCGGACGAGAACACAAGTCACGGCCCAGATGCCGGGATCGTCCTTTCTCTCCTGGCGGCCCTCCCACGGCGTCCGGTAGACGCGGAGGAGCCCGAAGTACTCCGGACGAGGCTCCACAGCGCACCAGCCGACGGGTTCTCCGTCGAGGTAGGCGACCAAACCGCTGGTCCGGGAAGCATCTGGATCGCCACAGGCGGTTTGGGCCCGCAAGCGGGCAGCCCGCTCCTCTCGGGGGAACGTCGAGAATGCCTCTCCCGGAGCCAACTTGTACCTCTGGCAATAGCAGCCGGAGGCGGGGCCACGGGTTCCGAACACCGTCATCAGATCCTCACAGGGCGCCTGGTTGGCGGGGACGACACGGATATCAGACGGATCGGCGGTGTCCATCCCGGCCGAGACTACCGGCGTCGCTCGACCTCGCCCTCGATTCCCTGCATGGCCCGACGCGCTTTCGATTCGACGTGTACGTTTGATGAGAACTGGGCTACGGCCCAGGGGGGTGGGAATGGGAGGGAGTGGGCTCTAGGGTCTGGCAAGAAACCAGAGCCCATTCCCCGAGTATCTCGGTCAACCCTTGTAGCCGGAAGCTCGCGCCGCCCTGCCCTGACGCTCGGCCTTCTTCTTGGCGTTCTCCCGGCTCGACTTGTTGCCGGCCTCGTAGTGGTACTTCTTGCCGCTTTCGCCCCACTGGTAATAGGGGCCCTTCGAGTCTTGGCCACGATGAACGGGCATGCAGACCTCCTTTCCGGAGGAGGAGTACCCGCCGGTGGATCACGGAAACGGGGAGTGGCGTCAGCCTCCGGTCGGGGTGAGCTCGGCCATCCGCTCCAGGAGGTTCCAGCGATCGTGGACGTCCTGCTCAGCCTGAGAGATCAGCTCTTCGGCTTCGGCCGGGTTGACCCGGGCGAGCATCCCGAATCGGCCTTCGTCCTCGATGAACTCCTTGAAGGGGACCGTCGGCTCCCGGCTGTCGAGGACGAGCGGCGGTTTGCCATCTTCGGCACGGGTCGGGTCGAACCGATACAGCGGCCAGAAGCCGGACTCGGTCGCCTTCTTCTGGTGGCTCATCTGGGTGCTCATCTCGATCCCGTGGGCGATACACGGGCTGTAGGCGATGATCAGCGACACGCCCGGGTACGCCGCTGCCTCGGTGAAGGCCCGAACGGTCTGGGTCATGTTGGCGCCCATCGCCACTTGGGCGACGTACACATTGCCGTAGGACATCGCCATCAGGCCCAGGTCCTTTCTCGCCGTCGGCTTGCCGCCAGAGGCGAACTTCGCCACGGCTCCCCGGGGTGTCGCCTTGGAGGCTTGACCGCCCGTGTTCGAGTACACCTGGCTGTCGAGGACGAGGATGTTCACATTGCGCCCGGAGGCGAGGACGTGGTCGAGGCCGCCGTAGCCGATGTCGTACGCCCAGCCGTCGCCGCCGACGATCCACACGTCGGTCTTGATGAGCCCGTCGACGACCGACTCCAGGCGCCGGGCCAGGACATCGTCCATTGCCGCCAGCCGCTCTTTCAGCTCCTTCACCCGTTCCCGCTGGGCGGCGACCCCGGCGGCGTCCGACTGGTCGGCGTCCAGGATGTCCATGGCGAGCTGACCCAGCTCCGGAAGGAGCGCCAGCACCAGTAGGCGGGCTTCCTCTTCCATGTGGTCGAGTGCGAGGCGCATGCCGAGACCGAACTCGGCGTTGTCCTCGAAGAGGGAGTTCGCCCAGGCCGGCCCGCGCCCTTCCTCGTCGGTGGTCCAGGGGGTGGTGGGGAGGTTGCCACCGTAGATCGACGAGCACCCGGTGGCGTTGGCGACGATCACCTGGTCGCCGAAGAGCTGGGTCATCAGCTTCAGGTACGGAGTCTCCCCACACCCTGCGCAAGCTCCGGAGAACTCGAACAGCGGCTGGATCAGCTGGCTGCCCTTCAAAGAGGCCAGCTTCACCTCTGTCCGGCCCATCGTCGGGATCGTCTGGAAGAACTCCCAGTTCTCCCGCTCCCGGTCCCGGTGTTCGAGGACGTCCCGCAAGTCGAGGGCTTTGTGGCCATCGGCCGCCTGGGCCGGGCAGACGTCGACGCACACGCCGCACCCGGTGCAGTCGTCCGGGGAAACCTGGACGGTGAGGAGCCGCCCCGACAGATCGCGGCCCGCCGCTTCCTTGTAGAGGAATCCCTCCGGCGCCCCCTCCAGGGCGTCCGGCAGGTACGCCTTGAGGCGGATCGCTGCATGCGGGCAGGCCAGTGCGCAGCGGGCACAGTCGGTGCAGATCTCGGGATCCCAGATCGGGATCTCGGTGGCCAGGGCCCGCTTCTCGTAGCGAGCGGTGCCCGTGGGGAACGTCCCATCCACCGGCAGGGCCGACACAGGCAGGAGGTCACCCTTGCCTTCCATCATCACCGCCGTCACTCGCCGCACGAAGTCCGGCGCTTCGTTCAGGACCGAAGGCGGCGTCGGGAGAGGCTGAGAGATCGTGTCGGGCACCTTCACCTGCTCGAGGGCGGCCAGTGCCCGCTCGATGGCCGCGTAATTGCGTTCGACGACCTTCTGGCCGCGCTTGCCGTAGGTGGCGGCGATCTCTTCTTTCATCGCTGCCACGGCCTGGTCCAGGGGAAGCAGGTCCTGGTTGAGCATGAAGAAGCAAGTCTGGAGGACGGTGTTGACACGCCCACCGAGGCCCTCCTCCATGGCGATGCGACCGGCGTCGACCACCCACAGCTCGAGCCTGCGGTCGACGATGCTGCGCTGTACCTCCCTCGGCAGATACTGCCAGGTCTCATCGGCGGGATAGGGGCTGTTGAGCAAGAACTTGGACCCAGGCACCGTGTTGTGCAACAGATCGGCCCGCCCCAGCATCCCGAACTGATGCACGGCGATGAAGGTGGGCTCAGTGATCAGGTAGGTGGACGAGATCGGCCGGGGCGAGAACCGCAGATGAGAGACCGTCTGGGAACCCGACTTCTTCGAGTCGTAGACGAAGTAGCCCTGAGCGTAGAGGTCGGTGTGTTCCCCGATGATGCGGACCGAGTTCTTGTTCGCCCCGACCGTCCCGTCCGACCCGAGTCCGTAGAAGACGGCGCGGACGACATCGTCCGGTTCATGCCAGGAATAGGGGTTGTATCTGACGCTGGTGTGGGTGACGTCGTCGACGATGCCGACCGTGAAGTGCTCCCGGGGTGCCCGTTCGTCCTCGAGGACGGCGAGGGCCATCGCCGGCGTGAACTCCTTCGACGACAATCCGTAACGGCCGCCAGTCACCTTGGGCATCTCTCCGTCCCACTCCTCGGCGAGCGCGGCGACGACGTCCATGTACAGCGGCTCACCCGGGGCGCCTGGCTCCTTGGTGCGGTCCAGCACCGCCACGGAGCGGACCGAAGGAGGCAGGGCTCGGCAGAAGGCGGCCTTGTCGAACGGGCGGTACAGCCGCACGACCAACAGTCCGACCCTGTTTCCGCGGGCGACGGCTGCATCGACCGCTTCCTGGGCCGCTCCGACTGCCGAGCCCATGACCACGATCACCTTTTCGGCATCCGGCGCCCCCCGGTATTCGAAGATCGAATAGCGGCGGCCGGTCAACTCTGCGAACCGGTCCATCTCCTCGATCACGACGTCCGGCACGGCGAGGTAGAAGGGGTTGGCCGCTTCCCGCGCCTGGAAGAACACGTCCGGGTTCTGGGCGGTGCCCCGGATCACGGGGCGCTCGGGGTGGAGCGCCCGGGCGCGGTGCTCCATCACCGCGTTCTCGTCGATCAGCGCCTTCAGGTCTTCGACGGACAGCGTCTCGACCGGCGTGATCTCGTGGGAGGTGCGGAAGCCGTCGAAGAAATGCAAGAAGGGGACTCGGGAGCGGAGGGTGGAGGCGTGGGCGATCGCCGCCATGTCCTGTGCCTCTTGAGCCGAGTTGGAAACGAGCATGGCCCAGCCGGTCTGGCGGGCGGCCATCACGTCGGAGTGGTCACCGAAGATCGAGAGGGCGTGAGTGGCGACGGTGCGAGCGGCTACATGTATCACCGCCGGGGTGAGCTCGCCGGCGATCTTGTACATGTTGGGGATCATCAGGAGGAGGCCTTGCGAGGCGGTGAAGGTCGTGGCGAGCGCTCCGGCCTGCAACGCGCCGTGGACGGCACCGGCGGCTCCGCCCTCGCTCTGCATCTCGATGACCTCGGGGACGACCCCCCAGATGTTCGTCTTGCCCTTCTGTGACCACGCGTCGGCGTATTCCCCCATCGGTGAGGCGGGTGTGATCGGGTAGATGGCGATCACTTCGCTCAGGGCATGTGCTACTCGAGCGGCCGCCTCGTTGCCGTCGAGCATCTCCCGGTTCTTCATATGCGCTCAACGTACGGAGAGGGGCCCCGAAATGGCAGGGGAGAAGGGCCTATCCACCGCGGGCACTAAGTCGGAGCGTCAGCGGGCGCTGACGGTGAGTGGCGGGTAGCCGGAAACCTCGTAGGTCACGGTCACGCCGGGAGCGAGCTTCAGTGGCGGCACGATCGAGCCGGTGATGATCACATCCCCACCTTTCACCGGTTCGCCGATGGCGGCGACGAGCCCGGCCAGATGCCCCACGACGTCGGGGATGCGACCGGTCAGCGACTCGAGGTCGTCGGGCATTTCGATCGCCTCGCCGTCGCGGGTGACGGTGGCCGTGAGATCCTCGATGTGGCCGCCGGCGCGCCTCTCGTCGCGGTCGCCGAGGATCACTCCACGATGGAAGATGTTGATGGCGAGGGCCTCTTCGATGTCTTCGGGCGGCGGGTCCACGTCGGCGAGCTCGATGGCCGGAGCGATGGCGGCGATCGCTCTCCTCACCTCGTGTTCGGTGGCGTCGGCGGGGATGTCGTCGCCGATCCACACGGCGAACTCCGGTTCGGCGACGGGGTTGGTCCAGCCGGAGACGTCGATGGTCGCGCCGTTGTCGACGAGCGACCCATCGGTCATGTAGCCCACCAGCGGGCCGTCCAAGTGGAACTTTTCGAGGAAGGCGGGGGCGCCGAACCCGGCTTTCCACCCGATCGGGCGGCGGCCGGCGGCCAGTTCATCGGCCCGGCGCTCCATCTGCCGGCGCAGTCCCCGCTGGACGCGTGGATCCATCATGGCAGCTCGTATCCGGCCGCTTCGAGAGACCCGGCGCCGCTCCAGCCCCAGACCAGCACGACGTCCTCGTCTCCGGTGTTGTTGAAGCCGTGCCAGTGGCCCCGCCGCGTGAAGACGACGTCTCCCTCCCCGGCTTCCTGGTCCTCTTCGTCGGTGTAGATGTGGCCGCGCCCGGACAGGACGATGAAGAACTCGTCGGCGTGGGGATGCCGATGCCGGTCGTGGCGGGCGCCGGGAGGAAGCACCGTCCAGCCGAGGAGGAAATCCTCGGATCCGGCCTTCATCTGGTCCACCAAGAACTGGACCCGCATGTCCACCCAACCCTCGTCTTCCCGAAGGCCGCCCTCGACGGGGACCTCGTGGCGGTTGATGCGGAACTGGCCGTTCATGTCATTCCTCCCAGAGCGCGGTAGGCGTTGAACACTGTCACGAAATCCTCGTGGCTGAGGCCCAGGCCGTGACAGGCGTTGAGCATTTCGTTGGCGGCCGCCGCCAGCGGGACGGCGTTCCCCTGGCGGCGGGCTAGGTCGAGAGCGAGGAGCATGTCCTTCTGCTGCAGGGTGACGTTGGCCAGCGGTTTTTCCGGCATGCCCCCTTCGAGGATGAACGGGCCTCGATAGCCCATCACCGGCGAGGCGACCACGCTCTTCAGCATCGCGTCGACCGCCACCTTGCGATCCACGCCTCCCTTCTCGGCGAGGGCGACCGCCTCGCTGAAGGCGACCATCTCGACGATCAGGCACAGGTTGATCGCCACCTTCATCTGCACTGCCTGGCCTTGGCCGCCGATGTAGGTGACCGTGGGGCCGATGGCCTCGAGCACCGGCAAGGCTCGTTCGAACGCCTGCCGGTCACCGCCCACCATGATCGAGGCCTTGCCCCCCTCGACTGTGATCGGGCTTCCCGACAACGGCGCGTCCAACATCACCCGTCCGGCGTCGGCGAAGGCTGCCCCGATCCGACGGGACACATCGGGGTCGATGGTGCTCATGTCGAGGTAGATCGATTGCTCTCCGATCCCTTCCAGGACGCCTCTTTCGCCCAGGGCGACCTGTTCGACCGCTTTCGAGTCGGTGACGATCGAGAACACGATCTCGGTGGCGGCCGCTACTTCGGCAGGAGAATCCGCCCAGCGCATGCCCTGGCGGAGAAGGGGCTCGGCCTTGGAAGGTGTCCGGTTCCATCCCGTCACTTCGTGTCCGGCGCCGATGAGACGCGGGACGATGACCTGGCCCATGTCGCCGAGGCCTATGAACCCGACCTGCATTCCTCCTCCTGGCTCAGTTGCGCGGGAGCGAGTGTATCGATTGCAGGATGCGGGATGTGGGGGTGTGGGGTCCCACCCTCAGCAGGTGGGACCCCAGTCATGTCAGTCGCGTGTGATGACGACCTTCAGGGCTCCGGTTTCGCCGGCCCGCGAGAACGTGTCGTAGGCCTCCATGAACTGGCTCATCTCGAACCGGTGCGTGGCGAACTTGGCGGCGTCGATTCTCCCGGCCTCGATGAGCCGCAGGAGCGTCGGCGTGGAGTAGGTGTCGACCAGCCCGGTGGTGATGGTGACGTTGCGGATCCAAAGATCCTCGAGGTGCAGCGTGGCGGGCACACCATGCACGCCCACGTTCGCCACCCGGCCGCCGGGGCGGATCAACCGGGTGCAGAGTTCGAAGGTGGCGGGAACTCCCACCGCCTCGATGGCCACATCGACACCCAGGCCGTCGGTCAGCTCCTGGATGCGGGCCAAGGGGTCGGTTTCGCTGTTGTTGATGACCTCGGTTGCCCCGAATGCCTTCGCCGCTTCGAGGCGGCTGTCGGCCAGGTCGATGGCGATGATGTGCTGGGGCGAGAAGAGCTGGGCGCCCATGATCGCCGACAGGCCGATGGGGCCTGCGCCGACCACGGCGACGGTGTCGCCCGGCTGCACCTTCCCGTTGAGCACTCCCACCTCGTATCCCGTGGGGAGGATGTCCGACAGCATGAGCAGCGCCTCGTCGCTCACGCCTTCTGGCACCTTGTAGGTGGAGGTGTCGGCGTAGGGGAGCCGAACGTATTCGGCCTGGGTGCCGTCGATCAGATGTCCGAGGATCCATCCGCCCTCGTTGCGGCATTGCCCGTAGGCGCCGACCCGGCAGTAGCGGCAGCGGCCGCAGGCGCTGATGCAGGAGATCAGAACCCGGTCACCGGGCTGGATCGTCGCCACGCCGGAACCGACTTCCTCCACGGTGCCGACGCCCTCATGCCCGAGTATGCGGCCGTCGGTCACGGCCGGAACGTCGCCCTTCAGGATGTGCAAGTCGGTCCCGCAGATCGTCGTCGTGTCGACGCGGACGATGGCGTCTCCGGGCTCGATGATCTTCGGCTCGGGAACCTCTTCCCACGCCTTGTCGCCAGGTCCATGGAAAACCACGGCCTTCATGATCCGTCCTCCTTTGACTCGGATCGGTTCAGCTGACTGTGGGGCCTCTCAGAGCCCAGAGGACGTCCTTGATCGAAACGATCCCGGCGATGTTGCCGTCGTCGTCGACGAGGGGCAGGTGGCGGATGTCGTACTCGACCATGAGGTCGGCGGCGCGTTCGATCGTCCAATCGGGAGTGCCGATGTGCGGATAGTCAGACATCCAGTCGCCTACCGTCGCCTCGTCGAGGTCGACCCGGTGGGCGGCAGCCCTGGTGAGGTCGTGCTCGGTGAATATGCCGGTGACCCGACCGTCGTGGGTGATGAGGAGGGACCCCACTCCCCTCGACACCATCCAGCGGGCGGCCTCCGCCAAGGTGGTGGCGGCGTCGACCTTCTCCACGTAGCCGGCGGTGAGATCTGCCAGCTTCATCGTGTCTCTCCTTTTCCTCGGGCTCCGTCACCTGAACCTACGGAAGGGCAGGAGGCCTCCAACAGGGCCTTTGGTCCCCGTCGGGACCTTCGGCACTGTTCGCCGGCTGAGGCCCCGCCGGATGATCGGGGGTGAAAGGAGGTCGCAATGACCGAAGTCGAAGCCAGGCCGCCTCCAGTCGACGAGGAGACTGTCGTTCGAAGGCTCCGCCGGAGCCAGAAGGACAGAGTCGTGGCCGGCGTTTGCGGTGGCCTGGGTGCCTACTTCGGGGTCGACCCGATCTGGTTCCGCCTCGCGTTCGTCGTGCTCGCCATCGGCGGTGGTTCGGGGCTACTGCTCTATCTCCTCTCCTGGCTGGTCATCCCCGAGCAGAAGGAAGGAGAGGAGTTGGCCGTTCGAGAGGGAGGCAATGGAGCTGACGGAGCCGTGGTGGCGGGGGTCATCCTCGTTGCCGTCGGTCTCCTCTTCTTCTTCAACACGTTGTTCCCGTGGTTCGACCGCGTGATGTGGCCCCTCGTTGTCATCGCCGTTGGCGTGGGACTGTTCCTAGGAGGGAGGCGCCGTGACCGTTGACACCCGGCCCCAGCAAGTGACTACAGAGCCCGAGCCGAGGCGCTCGGGTCCCAACTACGCCGCTTGGGTGGTCGGAGGGTTGATGGTCGTCTTCGGCGTCATATGGCTCCTCGATGTGGCAGGAGTGATGGCACTGAGGGCGGGCATCGTCCTTCCCCTGCTCCTGGCCGCTGTGGGCTTGGCGCTGATCGTCGGCTCTCGAGAGGGCCCTCACACGGTCCTCGTCGTCTTCGGCCTGTTCTTGGCTCTGGCCGTCGTGGCCGTGGCCGCCACACCGCGGGAGGCTTTCAGAGGAGGTGTCGGAGAAAGGTCGTTCGCTGTCGACTCGCAAGACGAGCTGGCAGCGCGTTATGAAGTCGGGATGGGAGATCTGAGGCTCGACCTCAGCGATCTGACTCTGAGCGAGGCTGCCCAGGTCGAGGTGTCCGTTGGTGCCGGCGAGTTGCTCGTCATCGTGCCCGAAGACATCCCGGTGTCGATCGACGCGGCAGTCGCTGCCGGCGAGATCGAGATGTTCGACGAAACCGTCGACGGAATGTCGGTGGTCAAGCATTACGTCAGCCCCGGATTCGACGAGGCCGCGGTCACCCTCACCCTCGATCTCGACGTGGCCGCCGGACGAATCGAGGTGAGACGATGAGGCTGCATACCGGGACCCTGATCGCCGGAGTCATCTACCTGCTCGTTGGGATCGCGTTCGTGTTCGAGGCGCTCGGCTACTGGTCGCTGCGTGTCGTCGATCTCCGCTACATCGGACCGCTGGCCTTGGTGGCGGGCGGTGTCGCCGTGCTCGTCGGGGCGTTGACTCGCCGATCCGCCGAGCGCTGAACCGCAAAACGTCCCCCGGATCTCCCGGCCGGGGGGCGTTCGCGTCCGGCCATGTAGGGTCGATCCGATGGATCAGAAGAAACTCGACCGGCGGGTGAGCGTGATCACCCTCTCGGTGCCCGATGTGCGGGCCTCGGTGGATTTCTACCGCCGCGCCTTCGGTTGGGAGCCCGACTTCGTCGCCGAAGCCGAGGTGGCGTTCTACGACATGGGTGGCATGGTGCTCTCCCTGTGGTCGGGCCTCTCCCATGAGCTAGGCCGATCCGCCGACCCACCGCCGGGCGCTGTCGCCCTGGCGTACAACACCCGTTCCCCCGAGGAGGTCGACGAGATCTTCGACCAGGCGGTTTCGGCTGGGGCGACCGTGGCTTCACCCGCCCGGACCCAGGACTGGGGTGGATACTCCGGCCACATCGCTGACCCGAACGGCCACCTGTGGGAGATCGCCTACAACCCGCAGTGGCCGCTCGACGACCGGGGCCGCGTCCGCCCCGAGTGGTGATCAGAAAGGAAGCGGCGACGAAGGGGAGGAGCATTTGCCGCGGAAACGTCGACGGCTCCGCCGCCACTGGGGCTCGTGGTTGCTGTCGTTCTCTGCGGGTCGCCTGCGGACGTATCCCCGGCGAGAGCCCCGAGGAGGCCTTCACCCGTTGCATGGAGGCTCGGGGCCCGCGGATGCGGTCGTGATCGGGGAAGCCCCGTGATCAGGTGCTGGGGTGGCGTGCCGGTGGCACTCGCCTGGTGGCTTGCGGGGGACGGTTGCCGGGCGGATCCCCCGAGGCCTGTTTCACGCACTGTGAGGCGGCCGGGCTAGGACAATAGAAATTGTCTTGACAAGTTAGTTTGTCGGTACGACGATGTCTGCGTCACACCGATAGGAGAACTGGATGCGCAAGGTCGCGTTGGGAATGCAGGTATCGCTCGACGGCTTCGTCGCCACCGACGACGGAGGGCTCGATTGGGCCTTTGCCCACTTCGAGCCGAAGCTGCTCGGGGCGATCGAGGAACGACTGTCCCAGTTGGACGTGGTGTTGATGGGGCGGCACAACTACGAGGAGCAGGCGGCCACCTGGCCGCATATGAGGGATGACCCGATCGGCGAGATCATGAACTCGGTGCAAAAGATCGTGTTCTCCCGCACCCTGGAGACCCTCGAGTGGGAGAACGCCCGCCTGGCGGACGGGACGCCCGAGGAGGTCGTTGCCCGCCTCAAGAACGAGGAAGGGGGAGATATAGGAGTGTCGGGTGGCGCCACGCTTGCCGGCCGTCTTGCCGCCGCCGGACTGATCGATGAGTACAGGCTCGCCGTCCATCCGGTGGCATTGGGGAAGGGCATGCGGCTCTTCACCGCCC
Organism: Acidimicrobiia bacterium; assembly: GCA_036380875.1. GTDB lineage: Bacteria > Actinomycetota > Acidimicrobiia > Spongiisociales > ZC4RG35 > ZC4RG17. The sequence continues at coordinate 6,201 of DASVDX010000091.1, read as the reverse complement.
CGATCGAGTTGGAGCTGGTCGACTCTGTGCGCTTCGACTCCGGCATCACGCTCAACACCTACCGGCCCGCCGTCACGGAACCTGCCCATGCGTGACGTGCAGGTGATCGACGATCCGGCCGTGGCCGGGGTGTCGCTCGATCCGGTGCGCACCGAGATCCTCTGCCGGCTCGCGACGCCCGGCTCTGCCGCGCAACTCGCTGCCCAACTGGGGCTACCCCGCCAGAAGGTCAACTACCACCTCCGCACCCTCGAGCGCCACGGCCTCGTCGAGCTGCGGGAGGAGAGACGCAAGGGGAACATGACCGAGCGGGTGATGCAGGCGACCGCCGCCTCCTATGTGATCTCCCCGGAAGTGCTGGCGGAGCTGCAGCCAGATCCGGCCCGAGCACCGGACCGTCTGTCGGCGAGTTGGCTGCTGGCGCTGGCCACAAAGCTCGTGCGGGACATCGGCGCTCTCGTCACCGGAGCCCATCGTGCCGGCAAGCGCCTCGCCACCTTCGGGCTGGACGCCGAGATCCGGTTCGCCTCCGCCGCTGATCGGGCGGCGTTCACCGAGGAGTTGATGGCGGCAGTCACCGACCTCGTCGCCAAATACCACGACGAGTCCGCACCGGGTGGCCGGGACCATCGCCTGGTCGTCGCCGTCCATCCGAGAGCCGAAGGGAACAAGGATGGGTGAACACTTCGAGCGGTCACAGGAAGCGAACATCCCGGCCTCGCCCGAGGAGGTATGGGAGGCGATCGCGTCGGGACCCGGCATCGACAGCTGGTTTCTCGGCAACAATCGGGTGGAGCCCGGACCGGGCGGCCTCGTCGCCACCGACTTTCCCGGCATCCCACCGACTCAGATCGAGGTGTGGGACCCGCCCCATCGGCTGGTCCACGCCAACGAACCGGGGGAGGACGGTCGGTTCATCGCCTACGAGTTCCTCGTCGAAGGCCGTCCCGATTCCACGACTGTCGTCCGCGTCGTCACGTCCGGGTTCATCCCCGGTGACGACTGGGAGGACGAATTCGAGGCGATGACCACCGGCGGCGAGCTGTTCTTCGCCACGCTGGTCGGAGCGATCACCCATTTCCGGGGACGCCGGGCGACACCGGTGACCGCCTTCGGGCCCGTGCCGCGGGACGCCGCCACTGCCTGGGCCCGGTTGGCCAGCGCCCTCGATGCTTCCAACCTCCAAGTGGGAGAGCGCGTATCGATACGGCTCGGAGGACAGACGCCGGACGAAGGTGTGGTCTACCTTCGCAACCGCGACACCGTCGGAGTGCGAACCGACGACGCCCTGTACCGATTCATCGCCGGATTCCAGGGGCCCATGATCGCAACTCACCAGTTGTTCGCCCCAGCCGTCGATGGTGAGGCCGCCCAGGGGATGTGGGAGACCTGGCTGCACGACTCGTTCGGAGAGGAGAACCGATGAGCAAGACCCCCGCCCAGAAGATGTTCATACGCCCCAAGTCGAAGGTGTGGGTCGAGCCGCCGGAGCGCCTCGACACGATCGGCGACCTCGGCCCCGGCGTGGAGACCGCTCCCTTCGCCGAGGCCGACACGGCGGTTCTGTTCGTCGAGGACTCGGTTTCCCTCCAGGAGGCGCTGCGCACGCATGCCGACGAACTCCATTCGCCCGGGATGCTGTGGATCGCCTACCCAAAGGGAAACCGCAGCGATATCAATCGGGACACGCTGTGGCCGTACCTCACCGACCACAACATGCGGCCGATCACCCAGATCTCGGTCGACGAAACCTGGTCGGCGCTCCGGTTCCGTCCGCTCCTCGAAGGCGAGCCACCCTTCGCCGGAGGCAAGAGCGAATGAAGGAGAACCGAACGGTCGAGTCGGCCGACGGCACTCACATCGCCTACGTCCGCCAGGGGAGTGGGCCTCCCCTCATCCAGGTCGACGGCGCCCTCTGCTACTACGAGCAGGGCCCGTCGGCGGCTCTGGCCGACCACCTAAAGGAGAGCTTCACCGTGTTCAGCTACGACCGGCGGGGGCGAGGCGGCAGCGGCGACACTCCTCCCTACTCCGTCGAGAAAGAGGTCGACGACATCGCCGCCCTCGTGGCGGAGGCAGGTGGCCGCGCCAACCTGTATGGCATCTCGTCAGGGGCCGTGCTGGCACTGGAGGCGGCCAGCCGCCTCGAGGGGATCGAGAAAGTCGCCGTCTACGAGGCGCCGTTCATCGTCGACGACACCCGCCCTCCTCTGGGCGACGACTACGTCGACGGCCTGAGGCGGCACCTGCAAGCGGGGCACCACTCGGCCGCGGTTCGTCACTTCATGCGCGCGGTCGAGGTGCCGACGGCCGTGACCTATCTGATGGCGCTGATGCCGGCCTGGAAGAAGATGGTCGCCATCGCCCCCACGCTGCTCTACGACGCCGCTGTGATGGGCGACACCCAGGCCGGCAAAGCTCTCCCGGCCGACCGCTGGTCCGTTGTGGAGGTGCCGACACTCGTCATGGCCGGCGGGAAGAGCCCAGAGTGGATGCGTTTCGGTCAAGCCGCCCTCGCTGCGGTGCTGCCCAATGCCCGGCACCGCGTGCTCGAAGGCCAGACCCACCTGCTCGAGCCCGGGGCGGTGGCTCCCGTGCTCGTGGACTTCTTCTTGGAGGCGGCCTAGTCGCCACCGCCGATATCGGACATGAATGCCTCGTAGACCAGGTGGTCGCCGAGCCGGTGGTGTTCGACGATGCGGTCACAGATCGTGGAGGCGTCGTCGAGGAGGATGCGGACCCGTCGGACGAGGCCGTCGAGTTGCTCTGGGAGCTCGTCGTGGTCTTCGGCCAGCCGGGCGACGTCGGGTGCCAACCGAGGTGCCTGCTCGACGATGTCATCGAGGAGGCGTGACGCCTTTCGGTGGGTGGAATGCGCCCTCATGAGCCGGGCCAGACGGATGAGAGCGTCGAGTAGCTGCAGCCCTTCGTGGGCGAAGGCGACGCGCACCTCCACGATGGCGTCCTCCATGGCGGGGCGTTCGGCATCCACCAGGGTCCCCGCGGTGGGCATCGGCATCGGCACCTCCTGTTCCGTTTACCGATCCTGGTCTCTTCGCTGTCGCCGGCGCCAGGGCCGAACGTCACTGCGGAAAGGGTCTCCGCGCACGTAGTTCGGCAAACGGAATCGGCTCATGGGGCTCGGGTTTGGCGGTGGGAAGGCGCATCCCGTACCAGGCCACGTCCCACCACTTGCCGAACTTGAACCCCACCTGGCGGTAGATCCCGATCAGTTCCATCCCGACGGACCGGTGCAGAGCCTCACTCGCCGGGTTGGGGAGGGCGATGCCGGCGTAGACGTTGGCGTAGCCCTGATCGCCGATGATCGGGAGCAGCCGGTCGTAGAGACGGCGGCCGATGCCCCGTCCCCGGGCCTCCTCGTGCAGGTACACGGAGACGTCGACGGACCAGCGGTAGGCGGCGCGTTCCCGGTGGGGAGCGGCATAGGCGTACCCGACGACGGAGCCGGCGTCCTCGGCGACGAGCCACGGATGGATCCGGAGAGTGCGTTCGATTCGTGATGCCATCTCGACGGCGTCGGGGGCGACCGCTTCGAACGACGTGTGGCTCTTCTCGACGAGCGGCCGGTAGATGGCCGCGGTCGCCGCGGCGTCACGCTGTGGGTCGGCGAGCCGGACGGCGATCGTCATGGCGTCCGGAGAGTACCCGCCGGCACCGCCGCCTTCTGGCGGATTCCGTCTCAGATGGCGAGCAGGATCAGCAGCACCAAGCCGATGATGTTGGCGGCGACGAGGAAGATCGCCGTCCGGATCCGGTGGTCGTCCTGAGCGACCGCGATGCGCTCGATCTCTGCCACCCGGCGTTCACCGTCCATCGGTCGATGGAACTGGTAGTCCCTGGACATCATGTCGGTTCCCTCCTGCCTCCCGTTGTCGTCGTACCCAGCCTGCCCTCCCGCAAACGCACAACCAGGGCGACCCGTTCCCCCAATCGAGGGATGGATCTCGCATCTGATACGTCGAAGGATTGGCCGCTATGCCTGCCTCAACGCCGTCCGTTGCGCGTCTCAACCGGGCTCTGCCTAGGGTCGACCACCTGTGGGATGCGACGTTGTCCCGCACGCTGAGCAGCCTGAACCTGCGTCCGGGCGCGAAGTGCCTGACTTTGGGAAGGGGTTTGGCACAAGTCGCCCGCTGGCTGGGAGCGAGGGGAGCATCGGTGACGGCCGTTCCCTCCGCGGCGGTGGACGAAAGACTGAATGGGCACCGTTACGACCTCGTCCATGTCCGGCACCACCTCGCTCTCGCCCCGGATCGGAGCAGGGCTTTGAAGAAGCTCGTGGGCGCTGTGCGGCCCGGAGGTTGGCTCGTCGTCGAGGAATACGACATGCGGCCACTCACCCTGCTCGAACCTTTCTCGCCGGCTTGGACCGCTGTCACCTACTCGACACTCGCCCTCCTCGAAGAGCAGGGCGCCGACCCGTTCATCGGGACTCGTCTCCACCGACAGCTGCTGGCGCTCGGCCTCGACGAGGTACAGGCAGTCGGGCGTAGCGAGACCGTGCCCACGCCGGCCATCGCGTCGAAGATCCGCCCTCTGTTCGAGAGCGTCGCCGACGACCTCGTCGGCAACAACCTGGTGACGGTCGACGAGTACCACGAAGCGATCTGCCGCCTCGCCCCGGAGGGCGATCCGCCCACGACGTCCACCCCGGCGATGATCACCGCCCGGGGGCGCAAGCCCCGATGACTCGTCTAGTCCTCGTCGTAGAGGACGATGTCTCGCTCGAGCGCCACCTTTCGGGCCAGGGACTTCGGCACCACCATCCGCCATGCGTGGAAGACGATGTCGGCCATTTCGTCTAGGTCGATGGCGGCGAGGCGGACGACCGCCCAGTTGTATCGCATGTCGGCGGGCTTGGGGAGCATGAACTTGTGCGGCTCCGCCTCGACCAACGCCTCCCGCTCCTCCTTCGGGAAGGCGAAGCCGAGCAGGGTTTCGTCCCTCGATGCCGCCAGGTAAACGATCCTCCCCACCCGGAACTTGACCCGACCCTGGACCAGCGCTTCGTAGCTGCGGGGGAGTGACAGTGCCTCCCGGCGCACGTCGTCGAGTGTCACGCCGAGGGCGGTCATCGGTGTCCTCGTGCAGCCATGACGACGAGCCTAAGCCCCGGCATCGGAGCCAGGCACGGCGATATCGTGGCGCCATGCCGTCCATCGTCGATCTGCCCCCGCCGCCCTCTCCGAACGGCAAGGAAGTGCTCGTCCCTCCCACCCGTGACGACTGGCGGGCCTGGCTGGAAACGAACCCCGACCGTGCCGAAGGAATCTGGGTCGTGTTCCGCAAGCCTTCCTCGCAACTGGAGGGCCCGGTGTACGACGAGTTGGTCGAGGAGGCGCTCTGCTTCGGCTGGATCGACAGCCTGACCAAGCGGGTCGACGACGAGCGCACGATCCAGTGGTACTCGCCGCGGCGCAAAGGCGGGATCTGGTCGACACTCAACAAGCGGCGGATCGAGCGACTCATCGAAGCCGGGTTGATGCACGAACGCGGCCTGGCGGCGATCGAGGCCGCCAAAGCCGACGGGTCCTGGTCACAAGCGGACGACGTCGAAGCTCTGATCGTCCACCCCGACCTCGAGGAGGCGTTTGCCGCCAACCCCGCTGCCCGCGCCGCCTACGAGGCCCTCCCACCTTCTCACAAGAAGCAGTACCTCTGGGCGATCTACAGCGCCAAGCGCCCCGAGACACGAGCCAAGCGGATCAGTTGGACGATGGAGCAACTGTCGAACTCGGACTGACGAACCCGTTTCGGGTTGAAACACCCTCCCGCTAAGATTGGTGGCGCAACCGACGCGGGGTGGAGCAGTCTGGTAGCTCGTCGGGCTCATAACCCGAAGGTCGCGGGTTCAAATCCCGCCCCCGCTACGAAGAAAAACCCCTGGCCACCAGGGGTTTTTCGCTTGTCTGAGGGTCTCATCAATCTGCCCGCGAGGGCCTCCATCGCGCGTCCATCGCGCGAGCCGATCGCGCAGTGGCCGCTGGAGGGCCGTGTCGACTCCTCGATTTGACCCTCGCTCAGTCGTTTCTAGGAGAGGTTTCTGGCGGAGATCGCCATGGGCCTGGGGGAGGCCAAGTCTCGTTGAAGGCCTCGCCCTCGGCGATCGACGCGGCGGGAGGGAGCAGGAAGGTGCGGAGGCGTTCGACGACCGCCGGCAGCGCGGGCGCGCGCAGACCG
>DASVDX010000090.1:0-46671 GCA_036380875.1 Acidimicrobiia bacterium | reverse complement strand
GAAAACGGGTGCCGGCATACGGCACTCCACCTGAGATCCGGTAGGCGAGCGCTAGCCATACGCAGAGGCTTCGCTCTACCACCCAGGCAGGTGCATACCACGACGTGCGCGCCGGAAAGAAGCGTCGGCCGCCGTGCCGCCGCCGGCCGATTTCCGCCATCGCCACGGTCGCTGCCCCGGCGAGAGGCAGGAGCCGGCGTGTCTTCCGGTCGCGGGCCATCCAGGCGAGCAGGGGGAGCACAGCCAAGAACCCGGCCATCTTCAACGGCTGGGCGAAGTCGTCGTAGGCCTGGCGGGGGCGCTGCTCGAGAAACCTCCGAAACGTGCCCGGCAGGCGCCGCACATAGATGTTCGGACAGTGGGTCACCCGGCCGCCGTGGGCTTCCACCGTCCGGATCAGCTCCAGATTCTCGTACATGACCTCGTCGGAGTAGCCACCCATCGCTCCGAAAAACGCCCGCCTCACTCCCAGCGTCCCCGGGCTGTCGGCGGCGAGCGCCCGGTTGACGAGTATCCGGCCCGTGTCCCAGGCGGCATACCACGGGAGCGGGTCGAAGTAGTTCTGAGGGCGGGCCAGATCGGTCGCACGCAACGCTTCGGCCATGTGCTCCAGAGATCTGCGCGAGTAACGCACGTCGTCGTCGGCGATGATCACCGCCTCGTGGGTGGCCGCCTCCATCCCTACGTGGACTCCAGTCACTTTCCCGTATCGGCTCGGCCGGTTCCTCACTCCGAGATGGGTGACGTACGGTCCCCACGCGTCTCGATTCTCGGCGAAGGCGTCGGGGTCCGAACCGTCCGCCACGATCACCTCTACGTGCTCCGACAGCCACCGCAGGTAGCCGGCCAGTTCGTCGATGCCTGGCTCACCGGCAGTGCGCCGGATCGGCAGGATGTAGGACACCTGCACAGCGGTCAGACCGGGGCAGTGGCGGCTTCGAGGAGGCTGGTCCGGCCTTCCCGCCAGGATGACAGGAGATGCTCGGATGCCGCGCCTTCCACGAAACTCAGAGCCCGGGCTCCGAAGACTATGTCGCCGGCGAGGTCCGGCTCGTCTTCGGCGAGCCGTCCGGCGAGGTCGTATGTGGCGATCATCGGGTGAACGGCATCTGCCTCCACATGTTCGTCGTGGAAGTCGGTGGTGTCCGGCCCGAACCCGAGTCGCCGCAAGCCGTTGCCGTAGCGCCGGTTGGGCAGCGGCGACCCGAGCTCGAACAAGGCGAGATGGCCGACGGCGGCGGCGCGCCATTTGCGGTGGAGGCCGAACAGAGACATGAGGTTGACATTCGCCAAGGTGGTGCCGGGCACGACCTCCAGATAGGCGCCGTTGCGAGTATCGAGCCCGAGCTTTTCCATCATCGAGGCGAACAGAGCTGCGTGGACCCTTTCCGGCTTGCCGCCCCCGTACTCGTCGGCCTGGATCTCGGCGAACGCCGCTTTGGCGGTGCTGGAGAGCCGGGGGAGAGCGAACGTGTGCGGATCCGCTTCCTTGAAGTGGTAGGTGGAGCGGTGGATGACGAACTCCTCGAATTGGTCGAGCGTCGCGTCGCGCTCCATGTAGACGCCGAACGGCGAGGCCGCCTCGTCTAGCTCCCGGAGGCGAGAAGGCACATCGTGGGGCGCGATCTCCTCATGCGGTACCGCCTCGAGCAAGGCCTCTTCGGTGGCTCGCTCCATCCGCAACCGGACGTCGAGCAGATCGAGATCCCATTCCTTCTCGTCCGGAACGCCATCGAGTCCTCGATAGCTGAGCTCATAACAGAGGTAGAGGGCGAGTTGGAGATCGTCGTCGAAGAGGGGAGTGTCGGGGAGCGGGGGAGGAGAGGTGGCGGGCTCGTCTCGAACGAGGCGAATGACCAGGTCAGTCCAGTAGCCGCGTGCAGGCGGAATCGACGAAGGGGCGTCGGACGGTCTCATGGAGTCCGTCTACCCGCACCGGGGAGAATCGAATCAGGCTTGCTCGACGGCGCGGTGTTTGGCCAAGTTCTGGAGGGCGTTGTAGGCGGCGTACTTGTAGAGCTCGGACCGCGTCGGGATGTTGAAGGTGGTGTGGAGGAAACGGTCCACAGTGCCCTTGGCGTGCATCACCGCTTGGCCGATGTGGACCAACTCGGCGGCGTCTTCGCCGATGACGTGCACGCCTAGAAGGCGACGGTCCTCTCGGGCCAGGACCAGCTTGATCATGCCGTCGGTCGAGCCGACGATGTGGCTGCGGGCGTTGTGGGCGAACCACGACCGTCCCACCTCGTAGTCGATGCCGGCGGCTGCGGCAGCCTCCTCGGTCATCCCGACCATCGCCACCTCGGGGATCGAATAGACGCCCACCGGGGGCAACCAGTCGAGTGTGAGGTCGAAGGGCACCTTGAAGGCGTGGCAAGCGGCGATACGTCCCTGTTCGGCTGACACCGAGGCGAGAGCCGGCGGGCCGATCACGTCGCCGGCGGCGTAGATCCCGGGGGCGGTGGTGCGGAAATGGTCGTCGACGACGATACGCCTCCGCTCGTCGAGTTCGACCCCCGCCTCCTCGAGCCCCAGGCCGTCGGTGTTTCCGACCCGTCCGGCCGCGAACAGAACCTTCTCGGCATGGAGGACCTGGCCGGACTCGGTTTCGACCACCAGGGTGCCATCGCGCCGCTCGATGCGGGCGCCGGGAGTTTCGACCATCACCCGCATGCCCATCTTCTCGAACGCGTCGCGCACCAACTGGGAGATCTCGGCGTCCATCGCTCCGAGTAGCCGGTCGGCTCCGTCGATCACGGTCACTTCGACGCCCAGGGCGGCGAAGATCGAGGCGTACTCGCAGCCCACGGGGCCTCCTCCGATCACGACGAGGCTCTGGGGGATGGCGTCGATGTCGAGGATCGTGTCTGAGTCGAAGACTTCGGGATCCTCGAAAGGCACAGAGGACGGGCGAAACGGGCTCGACCCGGTGGCGATGAGGATCACGTCGGCGCCGACCGTGACCGGACCCTCGTCGGTGTCGATGACCACCGTGCGATCTGGCTGCAAGCGGGCGGTGCCGTGGATCAGCGTCACACCCTGGCCCTCCAGGTTGCGGCGCACCTCTTCGCCCATCGTCTCCGAGACCTGAGCAGCACGGGAGCGCAGCCTCTCCAAGGCGAAGTCGGGTGTCAGCTGGAAGCCGAGGCCGTACACCTCCCGGCGGCGAAATCCGGTGAGGTACAGCGCCGTCTCGCGCAGCGTCTTCGTGGGAATGCCACCACGGTTGACGGGAGCCCCGCCCAGTCTTTTCCTCTTGTCCACGACGACGACCCGCTTGCCGAAGTAGGCGGCCAACGCCGCCGCCTTCTCCCCGGCCGGGCCGGAGCCGATCACGAGGAGGTCGAAGCCCTCCATACACTCCTTCCGCGCTCTCGCGTCACGATAGGCATCACGAGGCCGCCGCACCCGCCGGAATTCGAGTCGCTCCATCGTGCCCAGGGGCGTCTCGACCTATAGACTCGTGGGAAGGCGGGGCACGAGAGGCGGTCTTCGGCTCCACCGCGTGTCAACCCACCGCGCGTCAACAGAGAGGCGGGAGCCATGACCGACAAACCCCCCGAGCCCGGCGACACGAGCGCCGAGGACCTGAGCTCGGCTCTTCTCGGCCTCCACAAGGCGGCTGGCGAATTCGAGGGGATCGATGTTCCCGGCCTCGTTCCTACTCCGCTCGGAACCCAGCTCCGAACCATCGCCGAGGCCCCGGAGGAGGAGATCCCCCAGTCGGCCCGTCTCGCGGTTCTGCACTCCCTTGCGAAGGCCGGATATCCGGGCAGGGACGATCTCTCGGAGGAGTACCGGTTGCTGGCTAGCAGCGTGGCCGGGCCTCAGAGTGTCGATGCAGACGACTTGCTCGGCGACCTGGAACGTTCGGCACGGACCCAGACCCCGTTCAGGGAAACCAATGTCGGGCGCAACGTCGACCACCACGTCGCCGCTTTCATCGGGGAGGACGTCTGTCATATCCGCCGGGTCAGTGTCAACGGCCTGCCCGCCACCTGGATCTTCTCCGAGTTCGAAACCGATGCTCCTTTCGGCGGTGTCGCTGACTGGGTCGATCCCCGCAGCTGGCCGCAACGAGGGCCGATGCTGTTCAAGAAGATGGAGTTGGTGGGGGCGACCACCCCCACGCCCATCGAGGAGTCGTTGGGCCGCGACCACTGGCACGGCGTCTTCCACGAGCAGGTCCAACTGGTCCGCCCTGTGAACACGCTCCTCCACTGCGACTACTGGGAGGACGGCGAGTCGGCGGGGATGACGTACGAACTGGCGATCAGCCTCGACAACAACCTCCAGGTCGACCGCGGCTTCCTCCTCGTCAACGACCTCGGCGACGTGCGTCGAGTCAAGGCGTTGAAGATCGTCGGGTTCACCGCCCAACGCTGGGATGACGTCGCCGAGCTCGTGTGCCCCTTCTGGACGGACTGGGTGCGCCGTGCCGTCGAGGGCGGGTCAACCAGCATCCCCAAGAAGCCGACAGGCGAGCCCACAGAAGGACCCCCACCCGGAGGTTCCAGCGGGCCGGTCGAAGACCTCATCAAGGCGTGGGTCGAGTTCTTCGGTGACGCTGCCGGGGAGTACATCGAATTGTTCGCCGACCAGTTCGGCCGGGTCCGGTCGGGGGGCTACTCGTTGTCGGATTGGCTGGACGATGGAATCCAGTACTGGGATCGTCTCGCCCGGGACTGGGCCAAGGCGTGGTCGTTCGGATCGGCCCTGCTCGAAGACGTCGCCGAAGGAGGGCTCGCCAGCGATTTCAGCCCTCCCACCCATGAGGGGTCTGAGGCCCCTCGACCGTTGGTGGCGCCGATGGCCGCAGGCGGGGCGCCGGCCTCCACCGTCGAAGGGACGGTGGTCCCGGTCCGAAGCCTCGGCCCCGGCGACCAACCGCGCTGCACCCAGCTGGTTTCGATCGAAGCGGGTGGTTTCAAGATCGAGCCGGAGGACATCCAGATATCGGTCGAGCAACTCGGAGAGGGGTCGTACGGTGTCCGTATCAGCACCTCCGCCGACGTCCCGCCCGGGCTCTACGTTGGACGCCTCGAGAGCGCCGACGGGAGGGTGCTGAGTCCGCTCCAGCTGTACATGTCTCGTGCCACCAGCCGAGGAGGGTCATGACCGACTCGACGTCCGCCGAGACCCGCCTCGGTCGACTCCTCGATCGTCTCCTGAAGGCGGCGGAGGACGCCCTTCATTCGGGTGACCTCGAACAAGCTCGGGCTACCGCCGAGGAAGTCAGGGCCGTCGATCCGGAGAATCTCCGGGCCGAGCGGATCCTGCGCCGAGTCGCCGCCCGTCAGCTGGCGCCGGCGGGGGAGCGGGCGCTGATGACCCTCCTCTTCTCGGATCTGGTCGGATCCACCATGCTCTCAGAGCAGGTGCAGCCGGAGGAGTTGCGCGATCTCTTCGCCCTCTATCGGGCCGCTGCCCACGAGGCCGTGGAGCGCTACAGCGGCACGGTCATGCACTACGCCGGCGACGGCATCCTCGCCGGGTTCGGGTATCCCGCCCCCCACGAAGACGACGCCCGTCGGGCGGTCCTCGCCGGCCTCGACCTGGTGACGGCCATGGCCGACGCTCGACCCGGAATCGAACGTCGTCTCGGGGCGGCAGTGGCCGTCAGGGTGGGCATCCACACGGGGCGTGTCGTGGTCACCGACCTGCGTCGCAATGGGTCAGTACGCGAACGGGACAGCATCGTCGGGGTGGCACCCAATCTGGCTGCCCGCATCCAGTCCGAGGCCCATCCCGACACCGTCGTCATCAGCGACGTCACGCACCAGCTAGTCGACGCCGACTTCGTCATGCACTCGCTCGGTTTGCGGGAACTGAAAGGCATCAGCCGCCCGGTCGAGATCTTCGTCGTCGAGCGGCCCCGGTACGCCGGAGCGCGCTTCGAAGCGGAGCGATACCGAAAGGGCGGCTTGGTGGGACGCGACGCCCAACGGGAGATGCTCGTCGACGCCTGGGAGCACGTGCGCGACGGGGACCAAGGCGGAAGGGCATTCCTCGTGGTCGGGGAGGCGGGAATCGGCAAGACTCGGCTGGTCGCCGAGGTACTGGATCGGGTCGAGGCCGGTGGTGGCTCCGTCTTGGGGGCGGGGAGCCTGCCCTATTACTCGAATGTCTCGCTGTGGCCCATCGCCCGTGCCCTCGAACACGCCATCGGCGAGGCGGATCTCGCCGCTCTCGTCGGCTACTTGGGGTGTCTCGAGCTGGAACCCGGGGAATACGTCCCCTTCCTGGCTCCTCTCCTGGGGATCGAAGCCCCGGATCATCCAGCTCCGGAGCTCGAGCCGAGCGCCTTCCGCGACGAGACCCTCAACCGGATCGTCAGCTGGATGGGCGCTCTCGGTGCCTCCAAACCGCATCTCGTGATCTTGGAAGACCTCCATTGGGCCGATCCTTCGACCGTAACCTTGGTGGGGCGTTTGGCACAGAGATGCCCCCGCTCGGTTCTGGTCATCGCCACCACCCGGGACGCCTCCACGATTCCGTGGCTGGACGAGGTCGAGGTGGTCCACCTGGGGAGACTCGACAAGGATGCCGCACTTCGTCTCGTCGAGAACGTCGCGGGGGAACGCGAGCTGAGTGAGGACCTTCGGCGCTCGATCATCGAGCGGGCCGGCGGGGTGCCGCTCTTCGTCGAGGAGCTCACTCGGTCCTGCTTGGAATCCGATCGCTCGGACCCCATCCCACTTCGTCTCCAGGAGCTGTTCACGTGGAGGTTGAAGGCACCCGACGTCGACCTCGGAGTCGTGCAGGTGGCGGCGACCGTGGGCCCCGGATTCTCCGCATCGGTGGTCGCCGAGGTCGTGGGAGACGAGGTTCGCGTGTCGGATCAGATCGAAGTGCTGGTCGACGAGGGAATCATCGAGGCGGGCCCGGGTGCCGACTCCTACCGGTTCCGTCACGCCCTGATGCGCGATGCCGCCTACGAGACACAGGTGCTCGACAACCGGATTCGGACCCACGCCCGCTTGGCCGAAGTGCTGACCGCCAGAGGCTCAGAGCCGGCAGTGATCGCCGAACACCTCGACCGGGCCGGTGTGCCGGCCCAGGCCGCCGGGCTGTACCTCGTGGCCGGCCAGTCGGAGCAAGCGAGGGGTGCCCACACCGAAGCCGCCCGATTGTTCACGCGGGCGATCGAGCTGCTGGACCAGGTGCCCGAGTCCGAGGATCGGGATCTCCAGGAGTTGATGGCACGGATGATGCGCGGTCTGAGCGTCAGCTCGACCCAGGGGTACGCCGCCCCCGAGGTCCAGGCCGACCATCGGAGAGCGGAGGTACTGGCGTCCCGTTTGGATGCCCGTCTGGAGGTGTTGCCATCGCTCATCGCCATCTGGGCGTACTGGCTGACCTCGGGTGACCTGTCGACGGCGCGGGGGCTGGTCGACCGGCTCGAGGACCTCATCGCCCGTCCCGAGTTCTCGTGGTTCGAGCCCTGCGTCGAGTCGTGCGCCGGATGGCTGGACTTCTACCAGGGCGAGCTCGACTCGGCCCGCCAGCACCTCGAACGGTCGGTGGCAGGTTTCCGTGCCCGGCCTGCCGATCAGATCGTCTCGCCGTTCTGGCCGCTGCCCAACGATCCGCTCGCCGTTTCTTACATCGCGCTCGCCTGCGTATCCGCCCTGCACGGGGACCTGAACGAGGCGGACCAATGGCAGACGTCAGCCGTCCGGCGAAGCGAGGAGATCGGGTTCCCCCGCGGCCCCTTCAGCCTGGCGTTCGTCAAGACCTATGCCGCCTGGATCAAGCGATACCTGGGCGACCACGACAAGGCACGCCTCCTGGGAGCGGAGGTGGTGGGGATCGGACAGAGCTACGGCTACGCCTACTGGATGCTGCTCGGCTCGTCCTACGTCGCGGCCGGCCAGCCCGGGGGTGCACCGGAACGCCGGTTCCTCGAGGAGACGATCTCCAACATACGCCTCCTCGGCCAAGAAGCCTTCGTCGCGTCCAACCTCTCCTATCTGGCCATCCTCAACCACGAGGAAGGGGCGGTAGAGGAGGCTCGGTCCCTGGTGGACGAGGCGCTCGACGTCGTTCACAAGACCGGCGAGTACCTGCACCTGCCCGAACTCCTCCGGCACCGCGCCCGATACTCCCTCGAGCTCGGGGGGTCGATGACGGAGATCCTCGCCGACCTGAAGGAAGCGCTGGACGTGTCGCAGCGGCAAGGGGCGAGGGTGGCGCACCTGCGGGCGGCGCTGGCGATCGCCCGGCTTCCCGAGGAACACCGGCCGTCAGAGTGGCGTCAGTGGCTGGAGTCAGCGCGGGCAGGCGTGGCGGGCTCGCTCGGCGACACTCGAGAGGCCGACGCCGTCCTCGCCGGAACAAAGTGACCCGTCCCCGTGTCGTCATCTTGGGGGGAGGGATGGCGGGACTGGCCACCGCGTGGGAGTTGAGCCGCGGCGACTGGAAGAACGATTTCTCGTCGATCACCGTCTACCAGCGCGGCTGGCGTCTGGGTGGCAAGGGTGCCAGCAGTCGGGGCGAGCACGGCCGGATCGAGGAGCACGGGTTGCATGTGCTCCTCGGCTACTACGACGCCACCTTCCAGCTCCTGCGGGAGGTGTACGACGAGGTAGACCGGTCGACCACGGACCCGGACTGTCCGATTCGGTCGTGGCGCGACGCTTTCGAGCCGGCCCCGGACGTCGGCCTCGCAGAACAGCGTGACGGCACCTGGAGCCACTTCGTCACGCGCTTCTCGACGAACGACCGGGTCCCCGGCCAACCGGGAGCGGCCGAAGCCGAGCTCCGGCCAACCGACGTCGCGGTGAGGGCACTGCGCTTGCTGCTCGACTTCCATCGCACGCTCGACGTTCGGGGCAGCGCTTACCTCAGCGCCTCGCCTGAGCCGCGAGCATCTCGTCGGGGGCTCGATGTCCTCGCCCGCACCGCCGCCTACACGGTTCTCGCCGGAGTTCTCGAGATGCTGGAGCGGGCGAGCCTGGTGTCGGCTTCGCTCCGGTCGGGTCCTGCGGGTCGCGTGAGCGAGACCCTGGATGCTTGGCGGGCCAGCATCCGTCAGCTCGTCGAGGCGAGCCCCGCCGCTCGGCGAACCTGGCATCTCGTGGACCTCGTGGCCACGAACCTGGTGGGCATGGCCGCCGACGGGATCCTGGTCGACGGCGACTACGGCAAGATCGATTACCTCGACTACCGCGAGTGGCTGGCGAGCCATGGAGCGTCACCCGGGACGAGGGACTCTCCGATCGTGCGGGGGATGTACGACCTCACGTTCGCATACGAAGGTGGCGATCGGAGTCGGCCCCGGTTCTCGGCCGGCCTCGGGCTGCAACTCGCCCAGCGGATGCTGTTCGACTTCAAGGGGGCGATCTTCTGGAGGATGCGAGCCGGGATGGGCGACGTCGTCTTCGCTCCGCTGTATCAGGCGCTTTCCCGCCGGGGCGTGGACTTCGAGTTCTTCCACCAGCTCGATGACGTGGTAGTGGACGGTCGCACGGTTTCAGAGCTCCGATTCACCCGGCAGGCCGAGCTCGCCGAGGGACACCCCACCTACGAGCCGCTCATCCGGGTCGGAGGCCTCCCCGCCTGGCCGGGCCGCCCCATCACCTCCCAACTCGCCTTCGACCCCGGCGACGAGCTCGAGACACACGCGCCCCGGCCGGGCGTGGGCAAGAGGATCCTCCGTGTCGGGGACGACTTCGACCTCGCCGTCTTGGCCGTTTCGGTGGGCATGGTGCCCTTCGTAGCTCGGAGCCTCGTCGACGCCGACCTCCGCTGGAGGGCGATGGTCGAGAGGATCGGCACCGTGGCTACACGCTCGGCGCAGCTGTGGATGCGCGCCACGGAGTCCGACCTCGGATGGGACGGCCCTATCGGGGTGACCTTGAGCGGATTCGGCGAGGGCTTCGACACCTGGGCCTCGATGTCGCATCTACTCGACGTCGAAGACTTTCCACCGGCCGACCCGCCTCGCAGCCTCGCCTATCTGTGCGGCGCCATGCCGGACGTGGAATCGGAGGAGGCGGTGCCTTCGGTACGGGAGGCGCTGATCCGATTTCTCGACCACGACGTGGGTGCCTTGTGGCCTGGAGCCGTCTCATCGAACGGCTTTCGGTGGGACCAGCTCTGGGACGCCAAGGGGAGGATCGGACCCGATCGGCTACAAGCCCAATACCTCCGCGCCAATGTCGACCCGTCGGACCGGTATGTCCAGTCTCTCCCCGGTTCGGGTCGTTATCGGATCGCTCCCGGTGACACCGGGTTTCTCAACCTCGTGGTGGCGGGTGATTGGACGGCGTGTGGCCTCGACGCCGGCTGCGTCGAGGCTGCTACCCGCTCGGCGCGACTGGCCGCCAAAGCGGTGCGCAACGCCGGCTGGGGTAGAGGATGACACCCGCCGACGATCTCGCCCGGGACGTGCAGATGTACGGGGCCCTGTCGGCTGCCTCGGTGGTGGCGCGCTATGCCGCCAAGGTCGACACGGCGATGGCCTCGGTCACGGACGATGCCTGGGATCCGACTGTGATCGCCTCGATGGCAGTCTTCGCCCGGGAAACGATCGGGCCGTTGTTCGAACCACGGTCCCGTCCCGAGCGCGTCGTGCTGCCGGCTGTGATCGCCGGCGAGACGAGTGCGGGGTCGTTGTGGCTGCACGATCCCGGCCCACTCCCCGGAGGTCGATTGGAATTGTCGGTTTCCCCTCTCGTCTCCGGAAGGGGAGACGTGATTCCCTCCTCGGCGCTGTCGGTATCTCCACGGGTTGTCGAGTCGATGGCGGCAGGAGGCAGGCAGGAGGTCCGCCTGGCGGCAGCGGTCCCCTTCGGCCAGGCTGCCGGCTGGTACCACGGTTGGGTTTTCCTTATCACGGCACCCGACGAGCCAGTGGCCGTGGCGTTGCGAGTCGAAGAGGCGGGCCGATGACGACTACGCGCCGAGCCATCGAATCCCGGTTGGAGGAATACGGGCGCCGGGCGCGCCACAAGGCCCTCGTCTACTTGGACGGCGATGACGACGGCGAGTACCTGCGAACCCCGGCGTCCGACTACCTGCTCCGGCCCGGCAAAGCCCTCCGCCCCGCAATGTGCCTGGCGGCGTGTGGCGCCTTCGGCGGGGATCCCGATCGCGCCATGCCCACCGCCGCCGCCCTCGAATTGCTCCACACCGCCTTCCTCGTCCACGACGACGTGGAAGACGACAGTGACCTGCGCCGCGGACTTCCCACGCTCCATCGGCGGTACGGGAGGGCCGTGGCGATCAACACTGGGGATGGGTTGATCGTGTACGCGATGGCAGCGCTCGACGACAACCGCTCGCTCCTCGGCCGCCGTCTTGCTGCCCGTCTCGCCGGGGAGTTCCAGTTCATGGCCCGCCAGACGGTGGAGGGACAGGCGATGGAACTGGGCTGGCAACGCCGAGGACGAATCGACCTGACGCCCGACGACTACCTCGACCTCATCATGAAGAAGACCTGCTGGTACACCACGGTCCTGCCGTTGCGCGCCGGCGCCCTCATCGCCGGACGCCGTCCGGATCAGCTGGCGGCGCTCGTGCGCTTCGGGTTCTTCCTCGGCGCCGCCTTCCAGATCCGAGACGACGTCCTCAACCTCGTCGGGGGGGAACGCTACGGCAAGGAAATCCTCGGCGACATCCGGGAAGGGAAGAGGACTCTGATGCTGATCCACCTCCTGACGGCCGCCAGTCCGGGTGAGCGACGTCGGTTGCAGCGATTCCTCCGTCTGGCGCCCGGCGAGCGGACGCCGCCGATGGTCGAGGAGGTGGCGCAGATGATGCACCGCCACGGGAGCATCGCCTTCGCCGAGGAGTTCGGCCGGGGGATCGCACGTTCCGCGCAGGTGGCGTTCGAGGAGGCCTTCGGCGCCGTTCCCGACTCGCCGGAGAAGCGGTTCATCGCCGAACTGGTTCCTTACATGGTCGAGCGGGACCGCTGATCGTCGAGGCTGAGTGGAGGCGAGGGTCTTCGTGACCCTGGACGGGGAGCGGCGAACCGATCATCCATCTCCGGACACGCGGGCGATGTGGTCCCGGTACCAGTATCCGCTCGCCTTGATGGTCCTCTTCAACGTTTTGGGGTCGACGTGGACGATGCCGAATCGCATCGTGTATCCCTTCGCCCACTCGAAGTTGTCGAGCAGCGACCACACGAAGTACCCCCGAACATCGACCCCCTGACGGATTGCCTCCGCCAACGCCTCGATGTGGCTCTCCAGATAGCGGATCCGGTCGGTGTCCAAGATGGTCCCGTCGACTGGCTCGGCGTCCGGGTAGGCAGCGCCGTTCTCGCACACCACGAGGGGAAGCGCCGGATACTCGGTCGCCACCCGTTTCAGCGTCCATGTGAGCCCCTCGGGGTCGACCGCCCATCCCATGTCGGTCAGCGGTCCCTCCGGTGTGACGATCACCGCTTCCTCGGCCCCGGGCCACGGGCCTGGGGCCGGGGCGCCGGGTGCGTGGCGGACCCGGTTGACGTTGTAGTAGTTGACCCCGAGGAAATCGATCGGCTGCCGCGCGGCTGCCAGTTCGTCGACGTCGATACGGTCGTCGACCCCGTAGCGGCGGTGGAACTCGCGCACCTGATCGGGGTAGCTGCCGTTGAACACCGCCTCCAGGAAGAGCCGGTTCTGCACCATGTCCACCGCCTCCGCCACGTGGGCATCGGCCGGGTCGGCGCTGGCCGGCCAGGCGGGGATCAGGTTCAGCACCACACCCAACTGGTCGCCCTCGATCCGGTTCTCGCGCATGACGGTGATGGCGTCGTGGTGGGCGAGCATCAGATTGTGCGCCGCTACGAACCCCGATCCGGGGTCGGTGAGCCCGGGTGCGTGTTCACCGGCGCTGTGGCCCAGAAAGGCGGCGCACCATGGCTCGTTGAGTGTCGCCCAGACCGAGACGAGATCGCCCAGCGCCTGCTTGGTCACGGCGGCGTATTCGGCGAACCAACGGCGGGACTCGGGCGAGAGCCACCCGCCTCGGTCCTGGAGC
This sequence comes from Acidimicrobiia bacterium, assembly GCA_036380875.1. Lineage (GTDB taxonomy): Bacteria > Actinomycetota > Acidimicrobiia > Spongiisociales > ZC4RG35 > ZC4RG17. Next base: position 33,696 of record DASVDX010000090.1, on the reverse strand, counting down.
GCCTGGGGGAGGTCCCAGTGGTAGAGCGTCGCCACCGGTGTGATCCCGGAGGCGATGAGTTCCTCACAGAGACGGCGGTAGAAGCCGACCCCGGCCTCGTTCACCTCGCCAGTGCCGCCGGGCAGGATGCGGCTCCAGGCGATCGAGAACCGGTATGCGTTGACACCCAACTCGCGCATCAGGCCGACGTCCTCTCGGAACCGGTGATAGTGGTCGGTCGCCACGTCGGCGTTGCTGCCGTCACGGATCTTGCCGGGAGTGTGGGTGAAGGTGTCCCAGATAGAGGGCGAGCGGCCGTCCTCGTCGACTGCTCCCTCCACTTGGAACGCGGACGTGGCCACTCCCCACCAGAAATCCTTCGGGAACGGGTTCTCGGTCATCCCACCTCGCTACTCGGCTGCGCTGAGAGATCTTCGGAACTGAAGCGCTCCCAGAACTCTGATGGATCTTATGTGGCGGATTCGTCGTGTCCGTCCCGCACGTGTGGCCTTGGTTGGACCGGCCCGCCGCTCTCCCGCCGTTCCTCCAGGGCGACGGAGGCTGAGCCCGGCCACTGGGTCGCCGGGTCCTGAGTCGCCTCAGAGCGGCGGGCCCACTATCTCCGACTCGTATCGGTCGACCACAGCCGCGAAACGAGGATCCGAGATGTCACCGTTGCCCGTCTCCGCCGCCACCGCGGCGAACTCGATGAACGCCCGTTCCTGGCCTCCGGGCGTGTAGATCACGAGGACCCGCCCCGGTTCGTCGCCGACCACCTTGGGGGCGTGCACCGTTCCTCGTGGCACGAACACGAGCGTGCCGGGGGGCGCCGACACGAGTTCGTTGTCCACGAGGAACACGAACTCTCCGCCGAGCACGTAGAACATCTCGTCATGGACGCGGTGCACGTGTCGGGGAGCCCCGAATCCAGGGGACGAGTGCGCCTCGAGGACACCGACAGCCCCGTTGCTCTGTTCGCTGGTGAGCTTGAGCGTGAGACCTTCCGGCCCTGGGATTCGGGTTCCCTCTCCGGGCCGGAGGACGACGGGCTGGGGGGTGTGGATGTCGGTCATTCGATCATCCTGGGTGGTGGCCGCCCCGGGTCATATCCCCCAGGCGGGGGTGAATCGGATATTCACTTGTCTGACAAGGGGGATCTGCGGACAATCGACGCATGGCTTCCGCCGTCGAATTGGGACGGCGTCGTCGAGACCTCCTTCGTCGGATCGCCCAAGCACCCGACACCGACGGAGTCTTCCGAGAGACCTCCCGGATGCTCCGTCGGCTGGTGGACTTCGACGCCATAGCCCTCGTCGGCACCGACCCGACGAGCGGCCTGCCGACCAGCCCGATCCACTCGGAGGGGCTGGAGGGCATGACCGCGGCGCTGTGCTCCGACCACTGGGAGCGCGAGTTCGTCGTCGCCGACGTCGCCCGCTTCCGCGAGTTGTACGGAGCCGAGATTCCCGCAGCCTCTCTTCGTGCGTCTGTCGACGACCCACGGCGCAGCCCGCGGTTCACGTCGTTCCTGCGGCGTCTCGACTTCTCCGACGAACTGAGGGTCGCCTGTCGAGCGAACGACGTCCCGTGGGCCCTGATCACCCTGTGGCGGAGGGAAGGAGTGTTCGGGGATCGGGAGGCGAAGCTGATGGCCGGGCTGTCCACGCCGATCGCCGAGCAGGTGCGGGCTCGGGCGATGGTGGCGCGTGCCAACGGCAACTGGGCAGCCCCGGATTCGCCGGGTGTCGTCGTCCAGGACGCGCAAGGCAAGGTCCTATCGATCAACCAGCAGGCGCGGGACCTGATCGACATGGTCGACGACCCGCGAGCCGGTGAAGGCGAAGCGGATCTCCCGTTCTGGATGCTGGCGATCGGCCACGAAGTGCGATCTCGGGCCCGCCTCGGCGCCGCCTCCGAGCGCGTGCGGGTGCGAACTCGCGACGGATCGTGGCTCGTGTGCCACGGCTCAGTCCTGTTCGGTCCCGACAACCGCCCAACCCAGACCGTCATCGTGGTCGAAAGAGCGCGACCTGGCGAGGTTGCCCCCATAGCCGTCGAGGCATACGACCTCACCGAGCGCGAGCGGCAGATAGCGGCGCTGATCGGACGCGGTCTCGACACGGGAGCCATCGCCGAGCGGCTATACCTGTCGATCCACACTGTGCGCGACCACGTCAAGGCGCTCCTCGCCAAGGTCGGTGTGTCGAGCCGGGGGGAGCTGGTGGCGGCGCTCTTTGCCGAGGTCGCCGACCTCCACTGATCAGATGCATGGAACTGGCCGTCGCGGGTAGACGGAACGATCAGGTCGACGCAGGAGGGAGACATGACCCAAGCGGCCGTCCGTTATCTCGTGTACGACGTCGACGAGGCCATCGATTTCTATCAGGAATGCCTCGGTTTCGAAGTCAGCAGCTACCCAGGCGGCGGTTTTGCCAGCCTCGAACGCGACGGGCTGAGGCTTCTGTTGAACCAGCCGGGTGTGGGTGGGGGAGGCCAGGCCGGGGCAGGGGAGGAGAATCCGCGTCCTGGTGGCTGGAACCGCATCCAGATCCACGTCGATGACCTCGACTCGATCATGGCCCGGATGGCGGATCTGCACGTTGCCATGAGGGGCGCCGTCGCCGAAGGCCCCGGCGGGCGCCAGGTGCTGGTCGAAGACCCGTCCGGGAACCCGGTCGAGCTCTTCGAGCCCGCCTCCAACTGATCTCGACCAGATGCTCACCACCGGTGAACCTCTCGGCGTACGCCGGGGTCGAGCGTCTAGGCTCAGGAAACCAACAGACCTCGTTTAGGAGCGGCGCGAGAGGGGTATAGAGAGCACCCAGATCGGTGAGGCCCCGAAAGCGGCTTGCATGTCTTCTCTGGGAGGGGCTCACCGGAAGAGGAGAGACGGGTGGCCGGCATGCCTCCCGATCCGGACCCTAATCGGCTACGGTCACCGTCTCTCCTCCCATCTTCGTTTCCCCCACGGCTCCCGTCACTGGGTCTCCCGGCCCCTGATCAATTGCTCGTCGGCAGGTGGGGCCGGATTTCCTTCTCGAAGAAGGCCACGAAGCCTTCCTGGTCGTCACCGATCTGGTGGAAGTAGATGTGGTCGATTCCTCCGTCGACCGCCTTCGCAACCGACTCGAGCAATGGTTCCGGGTCGGGGCCGCACGGGATCGACTCGGCGATCTTCTCAGGCGTGACCAACTCTGTCGCCATCTCGAAGTGGGCAGGTGTGCGCAGGTCCTGGGACAGCTGGCCCGGCACCGCGGTGTTCGGCCAGATGCGGTGGGCTGTCTCGACGGCATCGTCGCGATCCTCTGCCCAGCACAGGGTGAGCTGGGCATAGACGGGTCCCTTTCCGCCGGAATCCCGGTGGATGTCCACGGGCTCGCCGCCGGTCCCGGTGGTCCACAGTCCGTCCCCGATGCGCGCTGCAAGCTGCGCCGCTTGGGGGCCGAAAGCCGACACCACGACCGGTATGTCTTGCGGCGGCGGATCGAAGATCGTCGCGTCCACCGCCCAGAAATAGCTCCCGCGGTAGGTGGTGCTTTCACCCTTCCACAGAAGGCGAATGAGTTCGATCGCCTCCTCGAGCATCTCCAGGCGAACCTCGGCCGCGGGCCAGGCGTCACCCAGGATCTGCTCGTTCAGAGCCTCACCGCTTCCCACCCCCCAAACGAAGCGGCCCCCCAACAGACCGGCTGTGGTCGCCGTCGCCTGGGCGAGTATCGCGGGATGGATCCGCATGATCGGACACGTCACGCCTACGCCGACTTCGATCGAGTCGGTGGCTTGGGCGATCGCCCCCAGCACCGACCAGACGAAGGGAGAGTGACCTTGCTCCCTGATCCAGGGATGGAAGTGGTCGGAGATCGAAACGAAGTCGAACCCGTTCTGCTCGGCCACCACGGCCAGTTCGACGAGGCGCCCCGGGGGGTGCTCCTCGCTCGAGAGTGTCAGTCCGTACGAGATCGTCGTCATGAACCCGACCGGCGAGCGATCTCTTCGGCCAACTCGTCCTTGGTCATGTTGGACCGGCCTTCGATGTCCATCTCGCGCGCCTGCTCGACCAGTTCCTCTTTGGTCATGGCCGAGGCCTCGTGGCGCGTCTTAGAAGCCATCAGCTCCTCGCCGAGCGACTCGAGTTGATCCTGGGAGAAGAGCTCGCGCACCTGCGGGAACATCTCATCTTCCTCTTCCGAGGCGTGATGCTCCACGTTCTCCATCAGGACGGTCATCTTCGCCTTGAACGTCGGATCATCGGCCGACAATTGACGGATCTCTTCCATCAGCACGTCGACGACGTGATGCTCCTCGTAGCTCTCGTCAGTGTGCTCGGTGAGATCCTCGCCACCGGCGTCGTGGATCATCGGGTAGAAGACCTCTTCTTCGATCGCGGTGTGCACCTCGAGCTCGTGGAAGATCTCGCTGCACAGGTCCGACATTCGACTGCTGTCTTCGGCGTCGGCTGCTTCACGGAAACTCGTGAACAGCGATCGAACCTTGTCGTGGTCCTGACGTAGCAACTCCAGGCCGTCCATTTCTCTCCTCCTCCTGTGGGAATGGGGACGGCTGGCTACCCGTTCGTGGGTTTCCCAAACGTGCAGTCGTTCGTCGCCCTAGCCTCGGAGACGTGCTCGACCACGGCGGCCATCTCGTTCTCATCGGGCCGATGGGGTCGGGAAAGACGACCGTCGGTGAGGTGTTGGCTCGGCGCCTCGGGCGTCCGTTCTTCGATTCCGACAGGCAGATCGAAGCCGAATACGGCGCCTCGGGCCGGGACCTCGCGAGCGTCCAAGGCGTCGCGTGGCTTCACCGAGTCGAAGACGACGCGCTCCGGAAGGCAATTTCGTCGGAGGAGCCGGCCGTGATCGCCGCGGCTGCCAGCGTGGCCAACCGCCCTGGTCTCAGTGGGATCCTCGGCGACGCGTTCGTCGTCCTGCTCACCGGCGACGCCGCGACCCTGGCGGCGCGGGCCGAACGGGGCGGTCATCGTCGCCCGGTTTCGATCGACGAGTACGCGGAGGTGTCCGCGATCAGAGCCGAGGCGGTGAGGCCGATCGCCTCTCTCGAGATCGACGTCACCGAACTCGGCCCGGAAGCGGTCGTCGACGAGATCCTCGCCGGGTTCAGGTCCCGCGAACAGGGAAAGCCACGGTACTGAGCAGGGCGTTCTCGGCTTGGCGGGAGTCGAGCCTGGTGTGCTGAACGACGATGGGATGGTCCGACTCGACCACGAAGGCGTAGTCGGTGCCGAGCGGAACCGGCTCGGGATCGGCGAGGTCGTTGAAGCGAACGTGCTTAGTCCGCCGGCTGTCGACAGTCACCCGGTATGGGCCGACCGGGTCACGGTCCGGGTAGTAGATCGTGATCTCCACTTGGGCCGGTGCCGGCCCGGTGTTGAGCAGGCAGACGGTCTCGTGGCTGAGCATCTCCGGCTCAGGGCCCGTGCTCGTCGGCGGGATGTAGCCCTCCGCCACCGCCCACACTCGATGGCCGATCGCTTCGGTCGGCATGTCTCTCTCCTCCTCCTCCTCCTCCTCGTGGTTTTTCCAAACTGGATTCTCGTGGACTGGGTCCGGGTGTGCTGCCCGCCCCGGCTCGTAATCCGAGTTTCGCCGCCCATTCGAGTGGGAACTCAGGCGAGGCCTACCCAAAGAGCCCATATGACAACGACGAACATCGCCGAAACGGTCCAGGACTACTTCCGTTACGCCTCGCCCACCGTCAACCGTGTAGACCTCGAGAGGGCGGCTTGTCGGCACACGGATCTCGAACTGTTCTTTTCGATCGACGAGGTGGACGAGGCGAAGGCCAAGAGCATCTGCCAGAAGTGCCCCGTTCGATGGGAGTGCCTGACCTATGCCCTCGAGACGCGACAACGGCACGGGATCTGGGGCGGCCTCAATCCCGAGGAGCGGACGCTCCTGATTCGCCGACTCCGCCAGGAGACGACGCTCTGACCCAGCCGCCGAGACGCGAGCCGTACCGGCACGGCCCTGAACAGGTTGCCTACACTCCTTCGTCGAGGGGGGCCTGTGTCCCGGTCCCGGCCGGGCCGTTCATCGGGTGATCATCAAACTTGGACGAAGGCGCACAAGTCGCGCATGGGAGCACAAACACCGCACCGGGAGATCCATCTGTCTGTCCCGGGGGAGGATCGGTTCCTCGAGATGCTGCGGGGACTGGTGGGGCGCGCTGCCCGACTGGCCGGCTTCTCCTTCGCCGGAATCGAGGACTTCACCCTGGCAGTCGACGAGGCCGCCGTCCTCTTGCTCGAGACGCGGCCTTCTGCGTTGCATCTGGACCTGCGGGGAGTGGAGCCGGGGGCATCCGGTCTCGAAGCTCTCGTCAGTGTGACGGAGCCATCGGAGTCGTGGCCCCCGTCGGGATTCGAGGAGGACAGCCGGTGGCAGGTGCTGAGTGCGCTGAGCGACACCGTGCGTTTCCTCGACCCTCCGACGGTCGGGATCGGGCTGACACAGAAGGTTCGCTGACTCGAAAGATGTTTGGCGATCGGATGCCCGGGTAGACGGCTGCACGGGAACCAGGGGAGAGAACGGGTCGGCGACGAGTATTCGTCCCCGGCCCGTTCCCCTTTTCCGGCTTGATTCCTCGTGAGCGGGGTAGGGAAGCGGGATGCCCACGGAGACCGTGCCCCGACCGGACGAGCCGGGCGACCTCAGCACTCTCCCTTCTGAACCCGCGGCACGTTGGAGTTCCTACGACAAGTGGCTGCGTCGGCTCGCTGTGTTCCTCATCGCCGCAGCTTCGTTCGCCGCCCTCCTGGGCCTGCTCGGGGTGCGAACGGCGACTGTTTCGGCGACGGCTAGCGGCTACTCCCTCGAAGTGCACTTCGCCAGAGTGAGCCGGGCGGGCTTGGAGACACCTTTCACCGTCGACGTCCGCTCCGACTCTGGGCGGTTGCCGCCCACCTTCACCTTGCTGGTCGACACCGCCTATTTGAGCATCCTCGACGAGAACGGTCTCGATCCGCAGCCGTCGTCGGCTTTTGCCGACTCCGTCCAGACAGAGTGGACCTTCGAGGTGCCCGGCGACCAGCGTGAGCTCAGCGTCGACTTCGACGCCCGTCTGTCGCCCGCGGTCCAGTGGGGCCGCAGTGGCTGGGTGGCCCTGGTCGTCGACGGAGAAGAGGTGGCCCGCGTCGATTTCGAGACGTGGGTCATGCCGTAAGGAGGACAGATGGAACTCTTCGTTCGGGCGACCGTCGTCTACTGGTTCTTGTGGCTGATGGTGCGCGGAACCGGGAAACGCTCACTCGCCGAACTGACGCCACTCGACATGCTGTTGATCGTCGTGCTCGGGGACGTAGTCCAACAGGGGGTGACCCAGGAGGACATGTCGGTCACCGGGGCGCTGATAGTCGTGTCCGTGTTCGTCGGGTGGACGATGCTCAGTGACGCCGCCAGTCGGCGGTCGAAGGCGGTGGGGGAGGTCCTGGACGGGTCGCCGATGGTGATCCTGCAGGCGGGGGAGCCCCTGACCGATCGCCTCGAGCAGGAACGGATGACGCTCGACGATCTGAAGGAAGCCGCCCGCATGGAGGGATACGGGGACCTGGGCGAACTGGAGTGGGGGATTCTCGAACCCGACGGCCGGTTCAGTTTCATCGCCAAGAAAGGCGGATGACCGGCTGCCGGGTCAGGACTCTTCGACCACCGCTCCCCGAACACGCGGGAAACGAACTGGTCGATGCACATGGCACATGTCGCTCTGGTTGTAGCGGCTGAGCACCGTCTCACAGGTCGGCTCTGCACAAACGCGATGGCCATCCACCGTGCGGGGGCGACGGCGGCTGCTGCCCAAGCGAGAGGCTCGAAGGGTGGGAGCTTCTTGCGTCATCACGTTTCTTCCTCCTAGAACAGGTGGAAGATCGGCTACCCAAACGCCGAGTTTTCAAACGGACCATTGGGTCCCGCGCCGCCTGATCGAGATCAGGAGTTTCCGCCCTCCGTTTGGGGGTAGATCTCCATGACGCATCCCGAATGGAGCAACATGTACATCGGCATCGGAACGCTGATTCTCATCATCGTCATCATCCTGATCGTCACCTGATCTCCGGATGGTCGGCAGATGGCGAGGAGTAGCCATCAGCCCTAAGAGGGACTCGCTTCGAGTCCAAGAAACAGCCCCCATTTTCGGGGGCTGATCCATGTTCAGCGGAAGATGAGTTCGTCCGAGGCGGGAACCCGCGCCAACTGGCGGGTCAAGGCGTAGAACTGGGCCCTCGCATAACGCTCGGGCGAAGCGAGTTCGTCGTCGAGCGAGAAGAATCGCTTCACGCATCCCGTGACCGCCTTGCATTCATGGACGGCCAGCGCCTCGATGGGCCCCGATTCGCTGTACCGGCGCAGCACGAGGTCGGTCACCGGGGTGGGCACCGTGGCGACGATGCGGTAGCGGGCCAGCTTGTCGCCCTTCAGCTCCCGTAGCTCGATCGACGACCCGTCCTCCAGAGGAGCGGCGGTGAGAAGGTCCTTTCGGCCGTCGCCGTCGAAGTCGAACAAGCGCTTGAGGTTCAACTCCCAGCGACGGGCCTCTCCCATGCGAACAGGCTCGTCGAACCCGTGGCCATTCGATGTCTGCATGAACCAGCACGTGCCGGCGTCGCAGGCGCCGGCGAAGACGATGTCGTCCTTGCCGTCGCCGTCCATGTCGGCCGCCTCGGGGGCGATGTCGTAGCCCTCCATCGGCGGGCCCCAATCGGCACCGTCGCTGAAACCTTCGCCGGTGCTGATATGGGTGCGCCAGCAGGGACGGGCGGCGTCTGCTCCGCACAGTCCCGAGTACGTGATATCGGCGAGACCGTCGCCGTCGAAGTCGCCCGCCACCAGGCGGCTGGCGGGTGAGAAGCGAGCGCCGTCTCCCCAGTCCTCTCCAGGTCCCAGCTTGGCGCCACCACCCCGATGCACCCGCCAGCAGCGCTCGGAGCGCCCACACCTGCCCCGATAGATGACATCCCCGTTCCCGTCACCGTTGACGTCGGCGACGACGATGCCCAGCCGTCCTGTCTCGAGACTGAACCAGGCGCCGTTGCCCACGGACCGCGTCGAGACCCCGTCCTCGGTGGTGGAACGCAGGTGGAAGCACGGACCGGTGGCGCATTCCGCCCACGTGATCCAGTCGGCGAACCCGTCGCCGGTGTAATCGCCGGTGCCAGGTGCAATCTGGCCCGGTCCGTTGCCGCAGCCGATCCGTTTGCCGTCCACCGCGACCTCGTCGAACGTCAGTCCCAGGTCCTTGTTCGCGGTCGGCTTGCCGCCGTAGTACACGTTGAACCAGAAGGACTCGATTCGGATCTCCGGCTCGTCGGGACGGCGGAACTCGATGCCGGTGGCCTCGAAGGCCGGCGTGCCGTCCACCCAACCCCGCAGCGCGCCGTCGGCGACACCCGGCGTGTTGAGCTGGATCTGGCCTTCGATGCAATACCACTCACCGGGTTGGAGCTTGCCCGCCTCGTTCCACTGCATTCCGTCGCCGTAGCGCCGCTCCTGGCCGAGGTGATACACGTAGTAGCCGAGGCGTGCCCGGGGGTCGTCGGGTCGGTTACCGGCGAACTTCATCCGCGCCGACCAGCCGGGTGAAGACGGCTTGGAGGGATAGCCGCCTTTGCCGGTGTGGTTGTAGATCCCCGAGAAGCCCGGCAACTTGCCGCTTGCGATCGGATCCCAGCCCGGCTCCACCCGCAGGAAGTAGCGGAAGTAGAGGACCTCGGGGTCCTCGCCGACGATGCGGCTCAGATCGAGTTCGAAGTCGGCGCCGTAGTGGGAGCCTGAAGGCATCCTCACCTTCAGCGCGTTGCCGCGGTAGCCGGCGTCGGTCAGGCCAACCCGGTTGCGGGTGCTCGGTCGCTGGCCGTCCCACAGGCGGAGGGTGTCGAACGAATCGACGAAACCGACCGCCGGCCCGGAGGATCGGGAGATGGATGTAGGTCGCATCCCGAGCGCTGTGACCACTGCGAAGGCGGCTTCGTCCCTCGTGACGGGCGAGTCGGGACAGAGGCGGAGATCCTCGGGCAGATCACATGGTTCGATCCCGCCCCGGGAGGCGAGGGCCGTCAAGGCTCCGGCGAACAGGGAGCCCTTCAAATCCGCGTATCTCTCGGTGTTGGCCTTCTGCGTCCAGCCGAGGGCGTCGGCGATGAGCTGCGCCATCTCGCCGCGGGTCAGAGCGGAGTCCGGGCAGAACCGGCCTTGGCTGCACCCATCGGTTATGCCCGCGGCCGCCAACGCGTCGATCGAGGACTCGGCGGCGATGCCGTCGTCGTCGGAGAAGTGGTCGCCCCCGTCGGACGGGAGGCGCAGGCCGCGGGCGAGCATGATCGCCATCTCTCCCCGGCTGACCTCTCGGTGGGGGCAGAAGCGGTTGTTCTCCGGCGGGTTGCATCCGCTCACCAGACCGGCCGCCGACGCTGCCTCGATGTATCCCTCGTAGCGGCTGTGGTCGTCGTCTACGTAAGTGTTGGGCGCGTCGGCGTGGGCCGGCAGGCCGACGAGGACGAGGACGAGCACGGCAAAGCCGAGGAGGGTCCGGACCATGAGCGAACGAACGTACCTGGCTCGGCGGGGGTTCCCAATATCTTCCGCTGGGGCGGAGGAATCAGATTCGCGCTGGCTGGAAGGCGGGTGCCGCCGCCCGAGCCAACATCGCTCCCAGCCCGGCGAGGACCGCGGCTCCTGCCCAGGCGACGGTGAAGGAGAGTTGCTCCGCTGCCGCTCCGAAGGCGAGAGGCCCGAGGCCATTGCCGATTGCCAGACCCAGGAGGCCCAGCCCGGCTCCCGCCCCGGGGGACGACGGGTTGGCACGGACGAGCGTCAGGAAGAGGAGGCCGGTCCAGCCCCATCCGCCTGCGAAAGCCCCGACCGCGCCCACGACCAGGAGCGGCAGCGATCCGATGGCGGCGAGCGCCATGGACATGGCACCCACGGCCATCATCACCCAGATCGTTCCTAGCTGAGGACCGCCGTCGCGGTCGGCGCGGATACCGGTGGCCACACGGGTGATGATGCCTGCCACGCTCCCGGTGGCCAGCAGCAGCCCGGAGGCGCCCTCTGCCATACCCATTGCCACCGCACTCTCCGTCAAGAACACTCCGATGCCGCTAGACGCGGTCGAAGCACATGCCGCCGCGGCCGCCACGATGAGAAGTGTCCGCCGAGACACCGATGCCCCATCTCCTCCCGCCTGCTGCGAGCTGACGCGTGTCTCGCCCACCATTCCCAGCCCCACGGCGACGACCGCGAGCGGCACGATGCCGAGGAGGAAAGCCCAGCGCCAGCCGTGTTCCAGCGCGATCACCGGCACCGCCAAACCGGCGAGCAAGGTGGAGGCGGGGATCGACGCCTCCTTGATCCCGAAGGCGAAGCCCTGGCGCCTGGGATCGACGTTGGAGTTGATGACGATCGCCAGGCCCGGGTCCAGGAACGCAAACGACAACCCTCCGAGGACCAGGAATGCCAAGAGTGTCTCCCAGCTGCGGGCCAGCAGCGCGGTCCCGGCGAGGGATAGCGAAGCGAGCACCGACCCGCAGACGATGGCGATACGGCCGCCGACCCGGTCGGCCACCCTCCCGCCGACAGGTCCGGCTATCGCCCCGCACAGAAACGCCACCGTCACCGCGGCGCCCAACTCGGTCTCACTGAAGCCGAGGTCTTGGCGGATCTGCACAGCCAGTCCGCCGACGAGGAACACCGGAAGTGCCGACAGTACGAGGCCGCCGGTGGCGAGGACGGCCGTCCGCCACAGATACGGGCGCGGGTCGCGTGTCACAGCCACTCGTACGTGGTGCGGTCCCGGACGAGATACGTCCACCTCCGGCACCCGAAGGCATGGAACCAAGCCTCGGCGGCGGGCCCCGTCGGGTTGGTTCGCATGTATACGCGGTCGAGGTCGCGGGAGTCCGGGTCGGTGATCTGTTCCGGCACCTGGGGAATCTCCCCGTAGACGAACTCCTCCACCGGTCGGGAGCCGCAGTTCTCGCAGGGCACGAACAGAGCCATGTCAGTGGGTCCCCGCTGATCCGGCGTCGGCCATGATCCGGTCCTTTTCGAAGCGGTCCAACGAGAAGGGGGCGATCAGCTCGGGCGTGCGCCAAGTGGCGATGAGCTCGGCCATCTGCTCTCCGCCGGCCGGGATCGCCTTGAACCCCCATGTCCCCCAGCCCGTGGTGATCAGGAAGTTCTCGACCGGCGTGAATCCCATGATCGGGGAGGCGTCGGGGGAGATGTCGCACACCCCGGCCCACTGCCGGAGGATCCGCAGGTTTGCCAGGAACGGGAGATAGGCGACCGCCTTCGCCGAACACGAGGCCAGCAGGTCGAAGGACGTATCCCACGAGTAGCCGGGGGCTCGCTCGTATTCGGCGCCGATCAGCATCTCGCCTCGGGCGGTCTGGCTGAGGTAGAAGGGGATCTCCACCGAGCCGAGGATGTAGGGGAAGGACTGCTCGTAGTGGTTGGTGACGTAGGCCTGGAGGGGATGCGTCACGATCGGGAGGCGCAATCCCGCCATGGCGGCGATAGTGCTGGCGAACCCGCCGACGGCGCTGACCACCACCCCGGCAGAGAACCGTCCCCGGTCGGTCTCGACGCCGGCGACGCGGTCGCCTTCCATCACCAGGCCCGTGACGGTCGTCCGCTGGTGGACCGACACGCCCGCCTCCATCGCTCCCTCGGCGAGCGCCCACACCACGCGGTCGTGGCGGGCGGTGGCGGCCCGCGGGTGGTAGGAGGCGCCCATCACCGGGTATCCGTTGCCGCCACCGGTGAGGTCGATCTGCGGCACCAATTCGGCGATCTCTTCGGGGGTGAGGAACACCGTCTCGGCACCGGCGGCCGTGTTGAGGAGTGCCCTCCTCTTCTCGCCCCGGACCCCCGCCTCGGAGTGGACCATCCAGATCAAGCCCTTCTCGCTGTGCATCATCCAGCGGCCCGTCTCCTCTTCGAGTTGCTGGTAGAGCTCGAGCGATCGCTGGTAGAAGCGGATCGACTCCGGGATGCCGTAGTTGGCCCTGATCACCGTCGTGTTGCGGCCAGTGTTCCCCGAGCCGATGTACCCGCGCTCCAACACGGCGACGTCGGTGATGCCGTGCCGCTTCGCCAGGTGGTAGGCGATCGAGAGGCCATGGCCGCCGCCGCCGATGATGACGACGTCGTAGCTGGGCTTCGGCTCTCGCCATGTGAGCCGGATGGTCCTTTCGACGAACTCGTTCACAGCCGCTCCTCCAGGTCCCGGGCGAGAGAGGCGTGGGTGATCAGAAGTGCCCGGTCGCCGTCCACCCAGACCTTGACCGGGAGACCGGCGGCGCTGCCCTGGGTGAACCACGAGTCGCCGCTCGGGAGGCGCCATTCCGCGGTTCGGGCCAGCCAGGTTTCCAGTTCGGACCGCGTCATCACCACTGCGCAGAACCCTTCTTCCTGTTCGACGATGGCGTGAGGATCGTCGATGTCCACCCGTCCGGCGCCGACGACCAACACTTCATCGGGGGCGATTCGCAGGACGGTCGCGTCCTGCGGCCACGGAGCCTCGTCCAGGGCTGCCGGGTCGGCCACGGCTCGCCACGCCACCAGGGGCTCAGGCGCGGGCACGTGCTCCCTCCGGGTCGTAGAACGGTGTCGGGGTGTGATGGGCGGTCCGCCCGTCGACGACGACGGTGGGCGGCACGGACCCGTCGAGGAGATCCACCCAGGCGAGCATCACCACGGTCTCCAAGGCCGGCGACCAGCCGGACGACGTCACGTATCCGGCGATCTCGTCGTCGATGTACACCGCCGATCCCTCGGTCGGGGCGGGGGCGTCCATCGTGAGTCCGACGAGACGACGATCGAGCGGGATGCGGCCAGTGCGTTCGAGTGCGGCCCGGCCGACGAAATCCTTGTCCATCCGCACCGCCCACTCCATGCCCAGCCGGCGCGGCGTGCTGTCCGGCTCGGTGTCCATCCCGACGATGATGTGGCCCTTCTCGAGACGGAGCGTCTGGAGCACCTGGAGGCCGTGGGGGCGCACCCCGAGGTCAGCGCCGAGGTCCATCAGCCGATTCCACAGCTCGACCGAGCGACCCCGAGGGTGGTGGAGCTCGTAGGAGACCTCGCCCGTGAAGCTCAGTCGGAACACACGGCACGGCACTCCGGCGATGGTCCCTTCCGTGTGACGCATGAAGGGGAGGGGCTCGATGAGGCCGGCTCGCTGCAACAACTGCGTTGCCTTGGGGCCGGTGACGTTGATCGCCCCCAGGGAATGGGTCCGGTCCATGATCCGCACGTCCGCTCGCCGGCCCCGCGCCCAGTCCCGCAGCCAAGCTTCGGCTGTCCCGGCGCCACCTGTTGTGAACGTGAGCCAGAACGTGTGCTCGTCGATGCGGGCTATCAGCCCGTCGTCGAGGAGGCCTCCCGACTCGGCCAGGAGCAGGGCGTATCGGGTCCGTCCCGGGGTGAGGTCTCCGACGCGGCTGGGATAGATGTACTCGAGGAACTCGACGACGTCGGGTCCGCGAACGAGGACCTTCCCGAGAGTGCTGACATCGCACAACGACACGTCCCGGCGAACCGCCCAATATTCGGCGTCGGTGTCGCCGTAGTGCCACGGCCTCCACCAGCCGCCCATTCGGTCCATGGTCGCCCCGAGGTCCCGGTGCACCTCGTCGAGAGCGGTGCGATGGATCGGCGGCCAGTGGGCGGCGGCGGCCGCTTCGGCCATGGTCATCTGCCGGCCGAGGGGTCGGGCAGTGAACGAGGGCTGCAGCCTTCCGCCCCGGTCGGCCACGAAGGAACGCAGGTACGGGGCGCACACGCCTCCCTGGCAGGTACCGGTGCCGGCGAGGGTGGCACGTTTGACTAGCTCCAACTCTCGGAATCCCCGATCCCAAACCGAATCGAGATCCTCGACTGTGACGCCGGAACAGGGACAGATCACGCCCCGGTCCGGGCAGGGTGGGATAGTTCCTTCCCCGGAAGCCGGGCCGACTGTTCGCACCTGACCAGGGACACCCATCCGGGCCAACACGTCCCTCGGGTAGGTCCCGAGGTCGACCACGGCCGTGTCGCAGGAGCGGCGGACCTCTTCTCCTGTTGGATCGCGGACGACGACCGCTTCCACCCTCGACTCGCCCTCGAATCGGACGAGGTCTCCTGGGAGTGTCTCGCAGTCGACTCCCGCAGGAGGGGTCCCAACGGCAACCACCCGACCGAGTTCTACGCCGGCCCGTACGAGTCGTTCGGCCGCGCGTCGCGTCAAGATCCCTGTCAGTTCGGATCCGGGAACCACCGGCTGGATCTCCATGGCACCGGTGGCGATGACGACCTCGGAGGCGAAGTAGCGGACGATCTCGTCGTCGGATCGCGCCACCACCTCGGGGCCTGGATAGACGGCGAGGACCTCGACGCCCTGCTCGTCGTCCAAGATGACCACATCCCGCTCCTCGCCACGGAGCCGCTCGGCCTCGGCAACGCCGGCGGAGCCGGCTCCCACGACGACGACATCGACGTGTTCGTTTCGGCAGAGGACAGCCTCGGTCGGGCTGGCGTCGGGCAACGGAGGCAGTTCCGACACACCGAAGGGGCGGACGTCGAGGCCGGGACGCACCGGGGTGCGGCACATGCGCACGTAAGCGATTCCGTCGACGACCGCCAGGCAGTTGGGGCAGTCGCCTCCGAAACACAGGCATCCCGCCGGAGCCTTGCCGGTCCGCACCAGGGCCGTGAGGACGTCCTCGCCGTCCCGTGCTTCGATCGTTTCGCCGTCGACGATGAGTTCCACTTGCGCGGCGCTTTATAACAGCAGCAGGCCCGGACGACTCACGCCTGGGTGTCGGCAGTGGCGGGGTTGCGGATCATCGTCCACGCCAGCAACGCCCCGAGGCCGGTCAACACGGCCGATACGACCATGGCGATCCGGAATCCGGCGGCGAAGGCCACCGGATCGGCGAAGTCTCCGCCGGTGAGCCCCGCGGCCACTGGCAGGGCCGCCACTGCCAGGAGTTGGCCGGTGCGGGCGACGGCGTTGTTGACGCCCGATGCCAAGCCCGAGAAGCGGTCCTCGATGGCAGACAGCACGGTGGCGGTGACCGGGGTGACCATCAGCGTGAGTCCCACACCGAAGACGAGGAGTGGGGGGAGGACCCCGCCGAGGTAGGTCGATCCCTCCCGGATCGTCATCATCATCAGCATCCCGGCTGCCAGGAGAGCGTTGCCCACTGTCAAGGGGAGGCGGGGGCCGATCCGCTGCATCACCCTTCCCATCAACGGGGAGCCCACGAGGAGCAATCCGCTGACCGGCATCGTCGCCGCTCCCGCCCCTGTAGCGCTGTATCCGACCACTGTCTGGAGGTGGACGATGAGCATGAAGAACACTCCACCTAGGGCGGCGTAGACGACGAACGTGATCAGGTTGGCCGCTGTGAACTGGCGGGACCTGAACACGCTGAGGGGGAGCATCGGGTCGGCGGCGACTCGCTCACGGACGACGAACCCGACGAGGAAGACCAAGCCCGACACCGTCGCCGCCACCACCGCCGCTGACCAACCGGACTCCGGGTAGGCGATGATGGCGTAGCTCGAGGTCCCCAGGCCGGCGACGGTGAGCAGGGCGCCGGGCCAGTCGAGACGTGGAGACGCCGGATCGCGGGACTCCGGGACGTGCCGGGAGCCGGCCCAGATCACCGCGATGGCGAGCGGCAAGGGGAGGAAGAAGACGGCTCGCCACCCGAAGGCGTCGACGAGGAGGCCACCGACAACCGGCCCGATCACGGCGGCGATTCCGGTCAGGCCCGACCAGGCGCCGATGGCCGTGGCCCGGTCGTCGGGGTGGAAGCACGATTGGAGGATGGCGAGGCTTCCCGGTGTCAAGAGTGCGCCGCCGACTCCCTGGAGGATCCGGGCTGCGATCAGCCACCCGGAGGACGGAGCCAGGGCGCACAACACCGAGGCGACGGTGAACCAGGCAACGCCGAGCAGGTAGATCCTTCGCCGTCCGAAACGGTCGGCCAACGACCCACCCACGAGGATCAGAGAGGCGAGGGTGAGCATGTACCCGTTGAGGACCCACTGCAGAGCGGCGACGCTGGCGTCTAGGTCGGCTCCGAGGTCGGGGAGGGCCACGGACACATCCGTGCCGTTGAGCATCGCCACACCGGTTCCCATCACGGTCGTGGCCACGACCCAGCGGCCGCTCGAGGTACCGAGGCGGAGAGGCTGTGGCGGTGCCGTCACCGTGCCAGCCTAGAGACCTCAGTCGCGGACGATCCAGAACAATCGGGCCGGCTCCGGCAGGAGGTTGCGCCAGCCGGAAATGGCGTCCCGCGTCACCAACAACGCGTCGCCCGCCCGCATCACCGGCGCTTCCTCGTTGAGCTCGATCTGCACGAGCCCGGCGCTGACCATGATCAGTTCGGCTCCCTTGTGTACGGCCGGGGGCCCTCCCGCCTCACCGGGGCCCAGAGTGATGAGGTGGGCGCGCAGGCCGGCGTTGGGGTCGTCGAGCAGGGCGACGATCCCCCGCCGCGGTGGGATCCGGTCGCGGCGGGCGAGCACGTAGCCGGTGTCGGGGGTGTGGCCGAACAGATCGTCGAGAGAGACGCCGAGGGCGGCGGAGATGTTGAGGAGTGTTTCGACCCCTAGCCCGCGATGTCCCGCCTCTGCCTGCGAAATCGCACTCGGCGACACCCCGGCCATGCGGGCGATCTCCGTCTGAGTGAGGCCGCGCTCGGTGCGCAATCGCCGCAAGCCTTCGGCCAGCCGGCTCGCGGCGCGGATCTCGTTCAGGCCCAGACTCCCGTCCTCGAGGTGCATGTCGAAGATCTGGCCACGGATGGCGGGCCGCCCCTCCGCCTTTCTGACCCGGAGCCGACCCCCCGAGAACTCGAAGACGCACTGGGTGACGCGCTGCACCTCGTCCAGGATCCGGCCCGAGCCGGCCCGGGTGGCCCGCCAGTAGGCGATGGATCCCTGGTCGAACAGGCGCGGGCAGGTCCGGGAAAAGAAGGTGAGGGCGCGTTCCTCTCCGAGTCGGCGGACCAGCACGTCGAGGTCCCGTATCACGAGCCGC
The DNA here is from genome assembly GCA_036380875.1 of Acidimicrobiia bacterium. Lineage (GTDB taxonomy): Bacteria > Actinomycetota > Acidimicrobiia > Spongiisociales > ZC4RG35 > ZC4RG17. Next base: position 15,669 of record DASVDX010000090.1, on the reverse strand, counting down.
GCCCGGCGCTTTTTGCCTAGTTCGACGATCGCCCGCTCGAGTTCGAGGGGGTCGGCGTGGGGGCGGCCCGGCCGGGCATCGACAACCTCGACGCCGTCGGGGACAGTCGGGTCGTCGCCACCTAGCACGACGAGAGTGCGGGGTTCCTCGCCCACAGAGAGGAATCGCTCTTCCAGCAGGTCGTGGACCCGGCGGTCGTCGCCTACCCAGACGACGTTGTCGCCGACCAGGAGCCCGCCCAGCCTCTCGTCGAACGCCGGAATCCCGCTCGACTCTCGCTCATGCTCGTATGGCATCTTGTTTAGCCATGCTAATAGGGTGCCGCCAAGTGACCAGGGTCATCCGGGGCGACGTTCGCGGTGCTTACGGTTCGTTGCCGGAGTGGCGGCTTTGGTGTGGGCTGTCCCCCAAATCGGCTCATTTCGAGCAGAGGAGATGATGCGTAATGACCATGCCGCAAGCGTCACCGGAGCCCCGCTCCGGGTTGGATCCTTCGGTCCTCGACGAGTTGCGCAATCGACTCCTCGAAGCCCGGGACTTCCACCTGTCCCGGATCGAGGAGGGGTCTGACGCTGTCGACGACATCGCCCGAGCGATAGCCGCCCGCAGCGAAGCGGCCCTGGAAGAAGTCGAAGCCGCCCTGCAGGCGATCGAAGAAGGGACCTACGGCACCTGCCAGACGTGTGGCAAGGACGTGGGCGAGGAGCGACTCCACGCGATTCCCCACGCCCGGCTCTGCGCATCGTGTGCATCGGCCGCGGCGAGGCGCTGAGATGCGGAGACGCCCACCCGTTCTCGTCGTGGCTCCCGGCGCCGAGACGGCCTGGTCTGGCGGTGCCGAGGTCGTCACCCAGGCCACCGTGGTGGCTGTCGACCAGGCAGGACGGATCGCCGGCTTCGGGTCGAAGGCGGCGCTGGCTGCCGCCAAGCGCGGTGAGGACCTCCGTCTCTACCAGCCCTTCTCTGCAACGGAGATCTTCTCCGTGGACCTGACCCGGGCCTACCTGCGTTGGCTCGTCGAGAGCTGGCCTGAAGGCGGCCGGCATCCCGTGCTTGCGCTCCTGCTTCCGGACTGCGCCATGGAACGATCCGAGCGCTGGAAGGCCGTGTGCGACTCGATCGGAGTCGGCTTCGTCACCATCTCTCGGCCGGTGGCCGCAGCCGCCGGTCTGGGGCTCGACGTCGACTCCGGCGCGGCCGACATGATCGTCGACGTTCGTTCCGACGCCGCCGAGATAGCAGTAGTAGCGGACGGGGGAGTGCTCTTCTCTCGCAACTGCTACGAGCCGACGCCGTCGACAGTGGCGTCGACGATTCGGAGCGCCCTCGTCCAGATCGACCCCGACCTCGAATGGGACGTGCTGAGTGGCGGAATCCACCTGCTCGGTCGGGTACCCGCCGACGAGTGGAGACGCGAACTATCGAAGACCCTGGGTGTCAGAGTGGGCTTCGCCGCCGAGGCCGAACGGGTCCTCATCGCCGGTGCTCGCACGAACCTCGATGCACTCGAGTCGTATCTGTGGTCGGTGACGCCGGGAGTGAGCCGGCTGTTCAGAGGCGTCCTGGCCGGCTTCGGACACTGAAGAAGCTGCCCGAGGTGCGACCGGCGGCGATGTCGACCGGGATCCGGATCTCCACCCCTTCCTTGGGCAGTTGTTGGGCCGGGTTGAAGGGCGAGCCCAGTACGTTCCGGTACTTGTCGAAGAAGGCGGCGATGATCTGCTGGGACATCCGGGGGTCGTCCACGAACTCGGCGTCGCCCCACAGGATCACCGACTCCCAGTCGCCTGTCGCCTCGTCGTAGTGCGACACGGTCATGCACACACGAGGGTGCTCGCGGATGGCCTCGACCCGGCGACCGTCCATCGTCCGGATGCAGATGGCGTCGTCGACCATCACATACGAGATGGGCGTGACGTAGGGCTCACCCTCCGAGATGACGGCCAGGTGGGCGACGGGTGACGTCTCCAGGAGCCGACGGCACCGATCCACCGTCAGTTCGTTCATGCATCGACGTTACCTGTCGATGCTGAGTCGGGTCACCACTCCTCGGGGTCGATGTTCTGACCGGCCTCCAGGCGGGCGACGTAGGCGGCGGCCTCGCTGCGGTTGCTCATCCCCATCTTGGCGAGGATGGTCGACACATAGTTCTTCACCGTCTTCTCGGCGAGGAACATCTTCTCGGCGATCTGACGGTTGGTGAGACCGTCGGCGATGTGGTCGAGGATCTTGCGCTCCTGCTCGGTGAGTTGCGCCAGCTTCGGGTCTTCGCGTGTGCCGTGGCGGAGTCGGTCGAACAGGCGATTCACCATGTCGGGATCGAGTAGCGATTCCCCCCGGGCGACACGGCGGATGTCCTCGATCAGGTCGGCGCCCTTGACCCGCTTGAGCACGTATCCGGAGGCTCCGGCCATGATCGAGGCCATCAGCGCTTCTTCGTCGGCGTACGAGGTCAGCATCAGCACCCGCACATCGGGGAAGGCGGCGAGGATCTCGCGACACGCCTCGATCCCGGACTTGTCGGGCATGCGCACGTCCATCACGACCACGTCGGGTTGGTCGAGGCCCACTCGTCTCACCGCCTCGTCGGCGGAGCCGGCTTCGCCTACCACCTCGATGTCGTCGTGGACGGAGAGCATGGCGGCCAAGCCGCGACGGACGACCTCGTGGTCGTCGACAAGGAGCACTTTCGTTGCCATTTCTGCTCACAGGGTAACGGCGGTCGCGGTCTCCTCGTTACCCTCAGTGGGACCATGAGTACCGGGATCCCGGTCGAGCGATTCAAGGCCCTCACCGAGGCGGCAGCCACCGTCGTCGGAACCGCCCAGTTAGAGGCCTTGCTCGGCCGTCTCGTGGAGACGGCCAAGGAGACGACCGGAGCCAAGTACGCCGCGTTGGGTGTCATCGGCGACCACAAGCAGTTGATCGAGTTCGTATATCGAGGTGTCGACGAGGAGACCGCCAGGAAGATCGGGCATCCTCCCGAAGGCCGGGGGGTGCTGGGCACGCTCATACGGGAGCGGGTGACGGTTCGCCTCGATCGGATCTCGGATCACCCGGACTCGGTCGGCTTCCCTCCTCACCACCCGCCCATGGAGACCTTCCTCGGGGTGCCCGTGGGCACGTCGGATGGCACCTTCGGCAATCTCTACCTGGCGGAGAAGCCCGGCGGGTTCACCGAAGAGGACGAGATGGTGGTGGCGGCGCTCGCTGCCGTGGCCGGTGCGGCGGTGGAAACCGCCCGGCTCCGCTCCCGCCTCGCTCGCCTGGCGGTGATCGAGGATCGGGAGCGCATCGGGCGAGACCTCCACGACTCGATCATCCAGGACCTGTTCGCCACCGGCCTGGAGCTCCAAGGGCTGGCGGCGATGACCGACGACGAGAAGGTCTCCAAGGCGCTCCACGGCGCCGTCGACCGGATCGACTCCACCATCGACTCGCTGCGCCGAATCGTCGCCGACCTCGGCCGGCGCGGTCAGCGCTCGAAGTTCGAGGAGGAGCTGCGTTCCCACACGTCCCAGTTGGCCAAGGCCTACGAAGTGACCGTGTTCGTGTCGGTCGAGCCACCCGACCTGGAGCTGGGACCCGAGCTAGCCCAGGAAGTGATGCCGATCGTCGGGGAGGCGGTGTCCAATGCCCTTCGCCATTCGGGCACCGGGGTGGTGGATGTGCGGGCGGAGATGCTGTCGGATCGCCTCGTGCTCTCGGTCGTCGACGAGGGGAAAGGCTTCGACCCTCAGTCCGTCAAGCGGGGGATGGGCCTCGACAACCTGGAGGAACGCGTGCGGCGCCTCGGAGGAGAGCTCTCGCTCCGGTCAGTCATCGGAGCGGGAACCATCGTCGAGGTGGTGCTGCCGCTCAATTGACCCGGCTGTCTCGGTGACCCAGGCGGCGATGCGCTCCACCCAGTCGGCCACTGTGGCTTTGGCCAGCCGGGCCAGCACCAAGCGGTCCATCAGGTCCCCGATCGTGCCCAGCGGAGGCCGGTAGGTCGCCTGCAGACGCAGGCTCGTGCGGTTTTCGTCGACGGCGATGACCGACAGCTCGCCCTCGAGGCGCGGGAACAGCGCCTCGGCGCCGGTCGCCCGCCATCGCACCGGGATGACGACCCCACGCCGAGACATCTTGGGCTCGCCGATGGCGACCACGACCTCCTTGGCGAGGAGGCCACCCGGACCCACGCGGCTGCGTAGCTCCTCGCCTTTGCGATAGGCGGCGGCGCCCATCCCTTCCATCTCCTTGTAGTCGTTGGCGAGGATCTCTGCCGCGACCGGTTCGGGGACATCTATCTCGGCCGCATGTTCGACGAACACTTCCTTGGCGCTCCTAACCGGTGGAACCGGTCGAATTCTGGTACAGGTCGCCATGCTCGGCCCACTTCGAAAACGTTGGCAGGGGCGAAGGTCCTGGTCACGGGGGACCTTGTCCCCTAGGAGCGATGGCGTGGGTTGACGACATTCGGTCAGCAAAGTCGATCCACGGAGTGAATCAGTGCCATCGTCCGACTCAAGCAAGGCGTTCGATCGCTTTCTCATCCTCCTCGCCATCATGGGCGTTCTGACCGTAGGTCTCGCCCTGGTGGCAGCGATTCGCGCCCCCTCCACCGGCGCAGCCGCGACCGGGGTGCAGGGCGTCTCCGCCGCAGGTGAGGCCGCCGCCAACGACGTGACGGCGACCATCGAGCTGAAGGAATGGGAGATCACCGGCACCTTGCAGGTGCCCGCCGGGAACCTCACCATCGAACTCGTCAACACGGGGTCGATGGTGCACAACCTGGCGTTCGAGGGAGGTGCGACCTCTGCGGACGTCCAGCCCGGTGACACGATCATGTTCGAGGTCGGCAACCTGGAGCCCGGCACGTACACGATCTACTGCGCCATCCCCGGGCATCGCGAGGCGGGGATGGTGGCGACGCTGGTCGTGACGGACGCTTCGGGTGACGGAGGCTTGGACGGCGTGACGGCAGCTGCTGGCTCCTCGGGTTCCTCGGGCCACGACTGGCACCTGGAGAACCCCGATGAGGCCGACGCCATGATGATGGAGTCGATGCTGGCCTTCCCTGCCGAGACCGAAGGCAAGGGCAATCAGATCCTGGAGCCCACCGAGATCCTCGACGACGGCACCAAGGTGTTCGACCTCACCACCTCGATCATCGATTGGGAGGTCGCCCCCGGCGAGATCGTCGAGGGGTGGGCCTACAACGGCCAGATCCCCGGCCCCTGGATCAAGGTGGATGTGGGCGACAAGCTCCAGTTCCGGGTGAAGAACGAGATCCCCCTCGGCACCGACGTGCACTGGCACGGAATCAAGGTCCCGTTCGCCATGGACGGTGTCGCTCCATACACGCAGGACCCGATCAAGCAGGGCGACACGTTCATCTACGAGTACGAGGCGGTCAGGCCGGCCATCGGCATGTACCACGCCCACATGCACGGGCAGCTGTCCGTCCCCAATGGACTGTTCGGCGCCTTCCAGATCGGTGAAGCGCCCATCCCGCGGGGCAAGACGGTCGCCGGCGTGACGATTCCCGAGGACCTGGAGATCGTCGACGAGTTCCCGATGGTCCTCAACGACGCCGGCAACATCGGGCTGACCCTCAACGCCAAGTCGTTCCCGGCGACCGAGCCGTACTTCTTCAAGAAGGGCGACTGGTTCGTGGTCCACTACTACAACGAGGGCCTGCAGACGCACCCGATGCACCTGCACGGCCCGGACCAGTTGGTCTTTGCCAAGGACGGCTTCCCGCTCGACAGCCCGTATTGGGCGGACACCATCCAGATCGCCCCGGGCGAGCGGTACTCGGTCCTGGTGCACGCCGATGAGGTCGGCACTTGGGTCTGGCACTGCCACATCCTCACCCACGTCGAGAAGGCGGACGGGATGTTCGGCATGGCCACGGCGATCATCGTCGAGGAGTCCTGACCCGACATCACCGTTGGATTGCCGGCCGGTGGCGGGGGTCCCCCGATCTGCCACCGGTCGGCGATCGCGGTTGTTTCCGTCTTCCGACTTCCGTCTTCCGACTTCCGTCTTCTGACTTCCGTCTTCCGCCTTCCGACTTCCGCCTTCCGACTTCCGACTTCCGCCTTCCGACTTCCGTCTTCCGACTAGGTCGTGATGATCGGGTCGAGCACGATGCCCTCTAGGTCCCGGAGAGCCGCTTCCAGGTGGTACTGGCTGGTGAAGAGGGCGAGCAGCGTGCCGTCGGAGCGGGTCACGACCTCCACGTTGCGTCGGCCCCGCAGCCGCTCGGCGCCTGGCCGGTCGGTGCGCCGGGCGAGGAAGTAAGGCGTCGAAGTCAGTTCGATGGTGGCCCCGAACTCGTTCTCGAGGCGGTAGACAGCCACGTCGTACTGCATCGGTCCCACCGCCGCCAGGATCGGCTCCTGCTCACCGCGGTCGGGATGGCGCAGGACCTGGATCACCCCCTCCTCGTCGAGTTGGGCGATGCCTCGTCGGAACTGTTTGTACCTGGAGGTGTCCATGTTGCGACCCACCCGGAAATGCTCGGGGGCGAACGTGGGGATCGGGGGATAGAGGAACCTAGAGCCGGTCGTCACCGTGTCGCCGATATGGAGGTCCCCGGCGTTGACGAGTCCGACGATGTCGCCGGGGAAGGCGCGTTCTACGGTGTCCCTCTCCCGTCCGAAGATCTGGTGGGCGTACTTGGTAGAGAAAGTCCGCCCTGTCCGCACGTTGGTGACCTGCATACCGCGTTCGAACACACCGGAAGCGACGCGCACGTAGGCGATGCGGTCCCGGTGGCGGGGGTCGAGGTTCGCCTGGATCTTGAAGACGAACCCGGAGAACGGCTCGGTCAAGGCGTGGGGGCGCTCGTCCCTGTCGGCTAGCGGGCCGGGCGCCGGCGCCAGGTCGATGAGGGCGTCGAGCAAGAGCCGCACCCCGAAGTTCCACAACGCCGACCCGAAGAACATGGGGGTCGTCTCACCGGCGAGGAACCGCTTCTGGTCGTGCTCGGATCCGACGGCATCCAGCAACTCCAACTCGCCTTTCACCGACTCCGCCACGGGGCCGAAGATGTCGGCGGACAGGTCGGCGCGCGCCTCCTCCTCGGCCTGCTTCGCCCCGTGAGTGGAGCGCACGTAGCGCCACACCTTGCCATCACGGCGGTCCACCACGCCCTGGAAGTCGTTGCCCGACCCGACCGGCCACGTGACCGGCGTCGGGACGAGGCCGAGCTGTGTCTCGATGTCGTCCATCAGCTCGAGGCCGGAAAGCGACGGGCGGTCGACCTTGTTGACGAACGTCAGGAGGGGGATCCCGCGGCTGCGGGCGACTTCGAACAGCTTCAGTGTCTGCGGCTCGATGCCCTTGGCGGCATCGAGGACGATCACCGCAGCGTCGACGGCCGACAGCACCCGGTAGGTGTCCTCGGAGAAGTCACGGTGCCCCGGGGTGTCCAACAGGTTGAAGACGTTGCCCCGGTACTCGAACTGGAGGACGGTGGACGTGATCGAGATGCCCCGGCTCCGCTCCAACTCCATCCAGTCCGAGGTGGCATCACGCTGGCGCCCAGCCCGCGCCTTGACCGCGCCGGCCTCTTCGATCGCCCCTGCATACAGGAGCAGCTTTTCGGTGAGAGTCGTCTTGCCGGCGTCGGGATGGGAGATGATGGCGAAGGTGCGCCGCCGGGCTGCCTCGGCGGACACCTCGTCAGAGGCGCGTTGAGTCATATGGGGGGGTGTGCGGAAAGGGCGAAAAGAAACCGCTCGATCCATGTTAAGTCAGCGGCACCAGTTGGGCTAACCTGGCCAACGGTCGGCGAGGTGCCGACCCAGGCGATGCGTGCTCCGGGTTCGGAGGATGGTCGTCTGCCCGGTGCACACGCACCACTGTCGAGCTAGGAGCACTCATCAACATCTACGTAGGCAACCTGCCTTACTCGTACGACTCGGCTGCTCTCGAGTCACTGTTCAGCCAGTACGGCACCGTCCAATCCGCCTCCGTGATCACCGATCGCGACACCGGCCGCTCCCGCGGCTTCGGCTTCGTCGAGATGGGTGATGAAGACGGCCGCCGCGCCATTGATGAGCTCAACGGGCGCGACATCGAAGGCCGTCCACTCACCGTCAACGAAGCGCGGCCTCGTGAGAGCCGCGGCGGTGGACGAGGCTACGGAGGTGGTCGCGGCCGCTAAGGCCGCACCACCAGCCGGCCTATCGCTCCTCGTTCGCTGACCTTCCTCAGGGCGTCGATCGACCGCTCCAGCGGGAAGACCTCCGAGACGAGCGGAGCGACCTTTCCTTCCTTCCACCACTCGATGAGGGTGGTGAAGTTGGCTCGGTTGCGCTCGGGTTCCTCACGGGTGAAGCGGCCCCAGAACACGCCCACCAGGCCCGCTCCCTTGAGGAGAGGAAGGTTGACGGGAAGCGCCGGGATGGATCCGCTGGCGAAGCCGATGACCAGGTGGCGTCCGTTCCACGCCAGAGACCGGAATGCTGGCTCGGTTGTGTCACCGCCCACCGGGTCGTAGACCACGTCCACGCCGCCCGCAGCCACCTCACGGAGAGCCTCCCGGAGTTCTCGGCGGTCGTAGCGGATGACGGCGTCGGCGCCGGCGTCGGTTACGACCTTCTCCTTCTCGTCTGAAGACACCGCCGCCAGCACCCGTGCCCCCAGCACCTTGCCTATCTGGACAGCGGCGAGGCCGACCCCTCCGGCGGCTCCTAGGACCAGGAGCGTCTCGCCCCGCTGGAGCCCAGCCCGATCCACGAGCGCGTGGTAGGTGGTCCCGTAGGCGATGGGGAAGGCGGCCGCCTCCTCGAACGGAACGTCGTCGGGCATCGGCACCAGCGCCTCAGGCCCCACGACCACTTCCTCCGCAAACCCGCCATGTCCGATCATGCCCAGAACGCGGTCGCCAACGGAGAAGCCCTCCACACCTTCGCCGACTTCCACGACCGTCCCCGCCACCTCCATTCCGGGCGAGAACGGGAGCGGGGGCTGCTCCTGGTAGGCGCCGACGATCAACAGCAGGTCTGGGAAGTTCACCGCCGAAGCGCCGACCGCCACGCGGACCGTCCCCGGCTTCAACTCCGGGTCGGGCAGTTCACCGACTTCGAGGGAGTCGATGCCTTCCAGGCGGGAGCAAATCAGGGCTCGCATCAGCGTGAACCTAGTCGGGCGTTGTGGAGCGACGGCCTCGCCGGGCTGAGTTCGCCGAGGTCTACTCCGGCTTCCTCGATGTGAGTCGGGGGTCTGTCGGCCCGCACTAGCGCCGCCAAGAGCTCGGCGGTGGCAGGCGCGGCCTGGATCCCGGTCCCGCCTTGGCCCACGCACCAGAAGAAAGTCGGCTCCGCCGGGTCGGGTCCGAGGACCAGCGCTCCGTCGGAGGCGAACGTCCGCAGGCCTGCCCACTCCGACCGGACCGACCGGATGTCGAGCGTCGTCGCCTCGTTGATCCGTTCGATCGCCAGCGCGACGTCGGCCGGGTCGGGTCGGGCGTCGGCCGGCTCGCTCGGTGTCTCGTCGGCGGGAGAGCAGAGGATCTGGGAACCGTCGGGCTTGAAGTAGTACTCGTGAGCGGCGTTGACGACCATCGGCCAGTCGGACCAGTCGGGCTCGCCCGCCACCATGAATGCGGTGCGGCGCAGCGGCCGCAGCCCTACCGGGGCGATGTCGGCGAACGACGCCACCACGTCTCCCCATGCACCCGCCGCGTTCACCACCATCCGACAGGTCAGACCGGAATCCCCTGCGCGCACGTGCCAGACCTCTCGCCGCCGAGCCAGCGCCGTGACCGGCGACGAGGTGAGGATGGTGCCGCCGTTGCGGCGCAGACCCCGCACGTACGCCTGGTGGATGGCGGCCACGTCGAGCTCCTGCGGGTCCGGCTCCCACAGCGCCCCGCCTATTCGATCGGCCCGCAGCACGGGCACCATCTCGCGTGCCTCCTCAGGACTCAGCTCGTGGACGCGGCTCCCTGTCGCCTCTCCCGCCCGGGCGATCCCGGGGAGGAGCTCCATCTGGTCGGGCCGTGCCACCCACAGGGCGCCGCGGGGCGACAGGAGGGGGCCGTCAGCGAGACCTTCGGGCGGTTGGGAGAGGAACGGGTACGAGGCGACCGTGAGCGGGCGGATCGGCCCGGCCCCGTAGTTCTGGAAATACATGGCCGCCGACCGGCCCGTGCTGTGGAAAGCGAGTTGCGCCTCCGCCTCGATCACCGCGACTCGGTGGGTCTTCGACAGCTCGTACGCGACCGAGACCCCGGCGATCCCGCCGCCGATGACCACCACGTCGAAATCGGTCACAGCACGGGCACGGTCAGGCGGGCAATCTCTTCGGTGCCCGCAGTCACCGGTTGCGTTCCGAACATGGCTCCGTGGTCACCCGCCACGCGGGAGGAGAGGAAGATCTCGGCCACCTGGGCGTCTGCTCGCTCGACCAACAGGGCCGCCTGCGTGGCGATGGCCAGGCGTTCCGTGATGCGCCTCGCCTGGGCTTCGGCGTCTTCGGGACGCTCGACGAGCCGCCACGTGTCATCGAGGTACCGGTCGAGCTGGCTGTCCTTGCCGCGGCTGCCTTCCAGCTCCAGACGCAGCGCCTCGAGCGCCTTTGGCTCCTTGGTCATCACCCGCAGCACGTCGAGGGCCATCACGTTTCCCGATCCCTCCCAGATGGCGTTGAGCGGAGATTCCCGGAAGATCCGAGGCAGGATCGACTCCTCGACGTACCCGGCGCCACCCAGGCACTCCATCGCTTCCCTCACCACGGGAGTGCACCGCTTGGTCACCCAATACTTCGCCACCGGCGTGAGGATGCGCTTGACCAACGCCTCGGTGACATCGCCTTCCGCCCTGTCGAACGCCCCGGCCAGCCGGGTCATCAGAACGGTGGCGGCCTGCACCTCGACCTCCAGATCGGCGAGGACCATCTGCATCGCCGGCTTGTCGATCAGGAGTGAGCCGAAGGCGGACCGATGGGCGACGTGATGGCCCGCCTGCATGACCGCCTGTCGCATCAGCCCCGTCGAGCCGGACACGCAATCCAGCCGAGTCCCGTTCACCATCTCGATGATCGTCTGCACCCCCCGACCCTCCTCCCCGACGAGGACGGCGCGGGCGCCGTCGAACTCGACCTCCGAGGAGGCGTTCGAACGGTTGCCCAGCTTGTCTTTCAGTCGCTGGATCTGGAAAGAGTTGACGGTCCCGTCGTCGAGGATGCGGGGGAGGAAGAAGCAGCTGAGGCCTTTGGGGGCCTGGGCGAGGACCAGGAAGGCGTCGGACATCGGATGCGACGTGAACCACTTGTGCCCGGTGATGCGGTACCAGTCGCCGACTTCCGGCTCCGCCCTCGTCGTGTTCGAGCGAACGTCGGAGCCGCCCTGCTTCTCGGTCATCCCCATTCCCATCAACGCCCCGTCCTTGTCGGCGGCGGGGATGAAGCGAGGGTCGTAGATGCCGGAAGTGAGCCGCGGCTCCCACTCCTTGGACAGCTCGGGGGCATGGCGCAGAGCGGGAACGACCGAGGTCGTCATCGATATGGGACAGCCGTGGCCCGCTTCCACCTCGGCCATCATCATCATCATGGCGGCCCGAGCGACGAAGCCTCCCTCGCCCGACACCCAGGGGAGAGAGTGCACGCGGTGGGAGATCGAGAGCTCCATCAGGGCGTGCCACGCGGGATGGAACTCGACTTGGTCGATGCGGTTGCCGAACCGATCGTAGGTGTGGAGCTCGGGCGGGTAGCGGTTGGCGTCCCGGCCCCATTTGTAGGCACGGGACGAGCCTATGTTGCGCCCATAGCCACGGAGCAGCTGATCGTGGGCCGACCCGCCTTCCCAGTCGACGAACCTGGCGAGCACTGGATCCGCCGTGTAGAGGTTCAGATCCTCGAGGGGCGGAGGCTGGTTGAACACAGTGTGCGTGGCCATGCGGTCAGAGTAGGTTGGTGTCAGTGACGGCGTTCGAGCCACTGCCAACCTGGGTTCGTTTTCCGCCGCCGCACACTTGGCCGGACGACGATCTCATAGCCGTCGGGGGCGATCTCCAACCCGGGACCGTGCTGGCTGCCTATCGCCGAGGCCTCTTTCCCATGCCGCTTTCCACCGGCGAGCTGGGCTGGTGGTCTCCGCTCGACCGGGCCATCCTTCCCTTCCACCGCCTGCGCATCAGCCGGTCCCTGTCCCGATCCTGTCGTCGCTACACGGTTTCGGTCGACACCGACCCGACAGGTGTGGTCGAAGGTTGTGCCGACCCGTCCCGGCCCAACGGATGGATCACCCCCGAGATCAAGGAGGCGTACCTGCTCCTGCACCGGCTCGGCTGGATGCACTCGTTCGAGGTGTGGGACGAGGACGGCAATCTCGTTGGCGGCTTGTACGGGGTGGCGATCGGCGGACTGTTCTGCGGCGAGTCGATGTTCCACCTCGCCCGGGATGCCTCCAAGGTCGCCCTGGTGCACCTAGTCTCGGTCCTGTCGGAGCGGGGAGGGGTCATGTTGGACATCCAGTGGCTGACGCCGCATCTGGAGTCGCTGGGGGCGGAGATCATCGGTCGCAAGGCATACCTCGAGCGGCTGCCTGAGGCACTCGCGGCTCCCGACCCGTTCGAAGGACTCGACCTGGAAATGGGCTGAGTGCGACGACTCGTTAGCATTCGCGGCGCCGTGGAGGGTTCGACATCCCGCGCGTAATCGCTGCCATCGATCTGTCGGTCATCGGCCGGCGGGTCGCAGAACGAGGGCGGATCGTGGCCGAGATATCCGGCGCGTCGTTGGATCTCGTCCACGTGCTCGACTCGTTGGCGGAGGCGATGATCCCCTCTTCCCTGGTCAAGCTCGTCGACGAGCACCGGGAGCAATCGGCACACGACACCCTCGCCTGGGTGAAGGGTCGTACCGATGCCCCCGTCGACCTCCACCTGATCAAGGGCTCACCCAGCTGGGAACTGGTTCGGCTGGCCAAGCACGGCGATCTGGTCGTCGTCGGCAACTCCAACCTCGACACCGCACGGATCGGGCCGGTGGCGGCTTCGGTGGCGCGTATGGCGGCGAGTGATGTTCTGATCGTGCGCCGTCAGCCACGTGCTCCGTATCGGAAGGTGATCGCCGCCGTCGACTTCTCGGAGGCGTCGAAGGCCGCCGTCCAGACGGCGCTCGAGCGATTCCCCGACGCCGAGGTCACGGCGCTCTTCTCTCTGCCGACCCGGTTCGACCCACTGTTGTCCCAGGCCGGCCTGTTCGAGGAAGAGGTCGCCGCCTCGCGGTCTCAGCGTCTGGAGGACGCCGGCCTGAAGATGGAGGAGTTCTTGGAGAACTGGCCGGGGAGGGTCCGCCCGCTGGTCGTCGACGGCCCGCCGGAGGAGACGGTGGCGGAGATGGTCCGCCGCCGGGGCGCCGACCTGGTGTCGGTGGCGAGCAGAGGGGCGGGAGCCACCCGGATGGTGTTGCTCGGCTCGGTGGCCGAGGCGGTGGCCGCTGCCGTCCCGACGGACGTGCTCGTGGCCCGTGTCCCTTCGAGCTTCCGCCGCCCCTGAGACCGCTCGCTGTCAGGCTCGCGGGTGGCTGGTGATGTTGATCACGTTGCCGTCCGGCGCACGCACGAAGAAGCGGCGTAGACCCCACGGCTCCGTAGTGAGCGGGTAGACGATCTCGTAGCCACGCCGTTTCGCTTCCTCATATGCCTCCTCCACGCCGCCGCCGACGCCCACCGAGAGTGCCGGGTTGCACGGCGCCGTCGCGTCCTCCGTGAGTAGTTGGACGGCGGACTGGCCGTCCGGGGTCTGGAATCGAACCACCCAACCCAAGCCGAGGTCCTCGGCGGCCAGTCCGAGGAAGTCGCCGTAGAAAGTGAGAGCCTCGTCGATGTCAGGGACGGACAGATTCGCTATCACACGGTTGGGTCGCATCGACGGCTCCTTCCTCGATCGTCAGGCGATTCTGCTCACGAGCGTCGCTTCAGGCGTCGGTCATGCCGTTGCGGGCGGTGAGCGAACGTTCCAGGGCGTCGAGCATCGACTGCGCCCCAGCCGCCTCGTCGCTCGCCGCGTACGGCTTGTGGTAGCTGATCTTCGTCGCGTGCGGGCCTTCCGGATGCACCGCGATCGTTACCGCTTCGATCGGGTCGCTGAAGGTGAACTGGACGAGGCGCGGCGGATCGATGCGCCCGTATCGGAACTCGAAAGGTATGCGAGTGGACCCGTCGTGGCTCACCATCATCCCGGTTCCCGTGCCGCCGGGTCGCGGATCCAGTGCGATGTCCTCTGAGGGAGTGTCGAACCCTTCCACCACGAACCAATGCGAGAAGAGGTCCGGTTCGGTGAAATATTGGAAGACTGCGTCGGGACTGGCGGCGACGGTGACCGAAACCGTGAACCCTGGGAGTTGGGTCGCCGGATCGTCGGAGCCCGGGCTGAGAGATGGAGTGTGGGTCATGAGCCTCACCTTTCGTTGTGGCTTCGCCCCGAAGCGGGCTTCGTCGTCGGCCCGAGTTCCGCCTCCGCATCCGAGTGTTGCAGGATCCGTGACCAAGGTCCCGATTATTTCCGGTGGTGATGGGATAAAATGACTGGAATGGAACAGCCTCAGTCGGTCGCCCTCGAGCAGTTGCGCTACCGGGCACTGGCCGACCCCACCCGTCGCCGGATCCTCCGCATCCTGGAGGACATGGGCGAGCCGGTCACCGTCGAGCAGTTGTCGAGCCTGCTCAGCCTGCACTCCAACACCGTCCGTGGTCATCTGGAGGCGCTGGAGAAGGCTGCGCTCGTGGAGCGGTCGCTCGAGAAGCGGAGCACTCCGGGGCGCCCTCGGCTCTTGTATTCGGCGGTCGACGATCCCGGCCCCCAAGGCGGCGGGTACCGGATGCTCGCCGAGATGCTCACGACTTCGCTCAGGGTGGCTTCCGACGACCCAACGGCTGCCGCCAAGGAAGCGGGACGGGCGTGGGGACGTCGCATGGTGCCGACCGATGGGGCCACACCGCTTTCACGCCAGGAGGTCCTCGAGCGCGTCACCCAGATGCTGGCCAACCTCGGGTTCGAGCCGCAGCGCTTCGACGAGAACGGCGGAGTCGTCATCGACCTGCGCGGTTGCCCGTTTCGCGACCTCGCTCGCTCTCAGCCCGAAGTCGTCTGCGCCCTCCACTACGGCCTGCTGGAGGGCGCCGTCGAAGCGATGGGCGGAGCGGCCACCGTCGAGTCGCTGCATCCATTCGTCGCTCCTTCCCTCTGCCGGACGGTCGTGAAATGACGGACCTCGACGACGTCTGGGGTGCCCTCGGCGAGATCCTCGACCCGGAACTCGGCGTGTCGATCACCGACCTGGGGCTGGTCTACGGGATCCACGACGAAGGCGACCACATTCGGGTCGTGATGACCACCACCACGCCGATCTGTCCACTCGGCTCCTATCTCCGTCAACAGATCGAAGCCAGGCTCGCCCCCCGGCAGGTCGAGGTCGAGATCGTCCACGACCCGTTGTGGCATCCGGGAATGATGAACGAGCGCGCCCGGAGCCAACTCGGTTGGGCGGAGCCGGCGTTGCAGGTCAGCCGCCGCAGTCGCTGACCATTCGCCCTACTCCAGGGACAGCGCGACCTGGCCGGCTTCGACCGTCACCGTGAAGGTCCGCACCGGTTGTGTCGCCGGGAGGATCAGCGCTTCCCCGGTCTCGAGCGAGAAGGTGCTGCCGTGCTTGTAGCACTCGATCTCC
>DASVDX010000089.1:0-9699 GCA_036380875.1 Acidimicrobiia bacterium | reverse complement strand
GATCCTCCGCCTCGTGGCCGTGGCCATGCTGCTGCTGGCGCTGGGCAGCGGCACGGTGCTGTTCACGAGACTTCCCCCGGGGGCCGAGCCGCCGTCGGCCGAGGGGCCCTAGGCCGGCGCCAGGCAGCCCACTCTGAGCGGAACGACTCGGCCTTATCCTCGGCGCGAGGATTTCCATGACGGCGTTTCTCTTCGACCTCGACCGCACGCTCGTCGACTGTCAGAGCTACACCGACTACCGGGCCGCTCTCGCCGACGTCGAAGGCATGATCGGATCTTGGGACGATCCGCCGACGCCGCCCACCGGTTGGAGCGGGGAAACCCGGCGGGCCATGGGGATCCTGGTGGCCCTTTCCGGCGACCCTCGCTGGCGGGCGGTGTCGGACGCGATCGACGCCCACGAACGTGAGGCGATCCCACGAACGGTCGCCATGCCCGGGGTACACGGCGCCCTCCGCCTCGTAGGGAAGAGGCCGGCGGCGGTCGTGACGCTCCTCACCGACGCCACCGCCCGATCCGTCCTCGACCATCACGGCATCGGGATCGAGATCGTCGTAGGGAGGCGGCCCCACCTGGCGATGAAGCCGGCACCTGACCAGCTGATCGAGGCAACCCGGCAGTTGGGCGTCGAACCCTACGAGGTCGTGATGATCGGAGACTCGGCATGGGACGCCTCCGCATCCGAGGCCGCCGGGTGCAGATTCATCGGCGTGACCAACGGCAAGCCCTCGGAGTTTCAGGCCGGAGTCGAAGTGGCTGCGACGGTCGATGAAGCGGTTCGCCTGGTCGGCTAGTCAGATGCGGGCCGTGTCGTGGGCCCCATTCCGACCGACCACGAACCACACCGCCTCCACGGGATCCGAGCCCTTGTTGAACAGTCGGTGGGGCACCGTGGAGTCGAAGGCGATGGCGTCTCCCGGGCTGAGTTCGTATTCCTCGAACCCGACCTGCACGCCCAGTGTGCCTTTCATCACGTACCCGTATTCACGGCCGTGGTGACGCATCAGCGACTCGTCGGGGGTGGAGGCGCCGCCGACCTCGTAGACCGCCAGGAGGAAGTCGACGTCGTCGCCGTCACCGGGCACCAACTGCTCCCAGCGCACGCCCGAGTCCAGATGGATGACCTTTCTTTCGGCGGGGTGGACCAGGGGTGGAGACGACTTCTCCTCGTCGGATTCCCGGCCGTTGGCGACGTAGTTGGAGCCGCGGATCAGACGGTCGAGCGACACGTCGAGTTCGGTGACGATGGCATACAGGGTGCCGACCGACGGGTTCGACTGACCGGACTCGAGTTGAGAGATGAGGCTGGGGGAGACGCCGAGCCGGCGAGCGAGTTCCCGTTGGCTCAAGCCCGCCTTGACCCGCTCCTCCCGCAGACGATCGCCGATGCCCTTCAGGTCTTCGCGTGGGTCACCCACCGGGCGAGCATAAACCACTGCTCCATGCCCGTGTCCAGCAGAACTGATCGTTTCCCAGAAAAATCCTGGATGAGACGTCAAACGTTTGAAATCCGCGTGTAGTGTCGCTGAATCTTGCGGCTGACGCTTTCGGCGGGCTCGGTCCCAGCGTGGACGGACAGGGGGGTTGGCGGAGGCGCGCCGTGAGTCGTGTTCTCGTCCGTGGCGGCTGCGTCCTGACGCTGGACGCCAAGGTCGGCAACCACCGTCAGGCGGACATCCTCGTCGAAGACGGGGTGATCACCGAGATCGGCCCCAACCTGCGCGCGCGGAACGTAGACGTGGTCGACGCCGCTGACTGCATCGTCATGCCGGGTTTCGTCGACACCCACCGCCATCTCTGGGAATCGTTGTTCCGGCGTCACGACGGGTTGGGAGACCCGAGCCGCCTGGGTCCCCACTACTCCAGTGACGACGTGTACGCGGCCACGCTGGTCGGGCTGCTGGGCGCCCTCGAGGCGGGCATCACCACCGTGGTCGATTGGGCCGAGGTTCCCACCGAGCACCTCGATGCCGCTCTCCAGGCGCACGCCGATGCCGGCGTCCGCTCGATCCTGGTCCACGCCCTGCCGACGTGGGCGGACGAGGACTGGGCGGCCGCCGCCAAGAACCTGGCCGAGCGCCCACCCTTGCCGTACACCCGCTTCGACGCCGCCCCACCCTCGGGTGCCGGCGACCCAGGCCGCGCCGCCGACGAGTGGGCTGTGTGCCGGAGCCTCGGCTTGAGGATCCACGCCCACATCGGCGCCACCCGCTCCGAGCAGGGGACCGCCGCCGCACTGGGCTCCGCCCGATTGCTACGCGACGACGTCACGCTCGTTCACTGCTCGAGTCTCGACGACTCGGATTTCGACGCCATCGCCTCTGCGTCTGTTGGCGTCGCGATCGCCCCTGCGGCCGAGATGGCGATGGGCCATGAACCGCCCCCGATGCAGCGGATTCTCGACCGGGGGATACGTCCCGGTCTCGCCACGGCTACCGAGCGTCTAGCCCCCGGCGACCTGTTCGCGGCCATGCGGGCGGCGATCTCCGTTCAGCACGCGACCTATTTCGACCTCAAACTCGCGGGGAAGGGCGGCCTGCCCAACCTCCTCACGACGCGGGAGGTGATCCGGTACGCGACGATCGATGGCGCCCGCGTCGTCGGCCTCGATGCGCTGACCGGCACTCTCTCGCCCGGAAAGCAAGCAGACATCGTGGTGCTGCGGGCCGATCGGCCCAACATCGCTCCGGTGAACGACCCGATCGGTGCGGTCGTGTGGGGCATGGACACCTCCAACATCGACTGGGTCATCGTCGGCGGCGAGATCCGTGTGCGAGAAGGCCGCCTCGAAACCGACATCGACCGCGTCCGCACGCTGGCTCTCGAAGCCCGCACGCGTGTCGCGTCCGCGGCCGGGATCCTCAGCGGGGTGGACGGATGACGTCACCGCGTCTCACTTCCTCGGCGGTCACCTCGTTCGTGGTCGCTTCGAGGTATGTGCCGGTGTACTTGGCGCTGCTCGTGCTGATCGCAGTCGCCGCGATCTGGGCGCCCCAGACGCTCAGTTCCGTGTCGCTGCGGGCGATCGCCCCCTACGGGGCGCTTCTCGGCATCACTGCGCTGGGCCAGATGCTCGTCGTCATGACCGGTGGCATCGACCTGAGCACGCCGGGCATCGTGACGCTCGCCGCGGCGATCATGGTCGGCGTCGGTCAGGGATCGGACGACCGCATCGGTATCGCCATCCTCACTGCCTGCGGCGTTGCCGCCCTCATCGGTCTGGTGAACGGCCTCCTAATCGGTGGTATCAACCTGAACCCGCTCATCGTCACCCTGGCGGTGGGCCAGGTCGTGATCGGGATCGTCAACCGCTACGGACGCACGTTCCCCGTGCAAAGCCCCGTCCCTGAGGCGTGGTCGGACTGGACATTCACACGGATCCTCGGCATCAGCCCGGTGTTCTGGTTGGGTCTCCTCATCACCGTTCTGCTCATCCTCGGGTTCCGGTACACGGCGGTGGGGCGCCGCTTCCAGGTGGTGGGCGCCAACCCCTTGGCATCCCACGTCGTTGGAATCCGGGTCAACCTCAACCGGATCCTCGTCTACGTGGTGGCGGCGGTGCTCTACGCCCTCGCCGGCGTAGCCCTCGCCGGCCTGCTCAAGACGCCAGGCGTGGCAGTCGCCAACCAGTACCTCCTGGGGCCGATCGCCGCGGTGGTGATCGGAGGGGCCTCCCTCACCGGCGGCCTGGCGTCGTCGATGTCGACTTTCGTAGCCGCCGTCTTCCTCACCGGGCTCAACCAGATGCTTCTCACCATGGGGCTGCCGACCGCAATCCAGAACGTGGTCTTCGGCCTCGTGATCGTCGGGGGAATGCTGGTTTCAGGGGACCGGATCATCAAGGCCGTGGAGCGGGTGCTTCGCGAACGACGACGACCGAGTCGCCTGAAAACCGAAACGACGGAGACATAGGTCGTTGAGAAAGGAGATCCCGACGACCACGGAACGGACAGCGAATCCATTCGAAAGCGAAGGCACCCCTTGGAGGAGGACATGACGAGACGGATACAGACGGTCTGTCTGCTGGTGGTATTGGCGATCATCGCCGCCGCCTGCAGCGGTGCGGCCGAGGACACGACCACGACGGCTGAGGCCCCGGCCCCCACCGAAGCACCCACGACAACGGAAGCGGCTGCGCCGACGACGGAAGCGCCCACCGACACTACGGCACCTACCGACACCACCGCCGGGGGCGGTGACAACCCGCTCGCCGAGTACGGAGAAGACCCGTCGGCGGCCGACATGGCGCTGATCGAAGAGGCGCTCGGCCCAGTCGAGCCCTCCGAGCCGGAGAGCTGGGACATCATCCTCGCCGCGGTCGCCCGCGCCGGCCAGGACCTCGATCAGGCGACCATCGACAAGGCGATGGAGTGCTGGGCCAACCAGCAATGCGACACCGGTACCGGCGGCGAGCTGGTGATGGGTTATGCCGACGGTGGCGGGAACGACGTCAACGTGTGGCGGTCGGTGGCGCACATGGAGGCGATCCTCCAGGCGCTCACCTATCCGGAGATCGGCCAGATCATCTCGACGGCTGCCAACTTCGACGCCGACCCGGCCGTCCACGAGAACGACATCCGCTTCCTGATCCAGAGCAACGTCGACTTCATCGTCGGATATCCCGACATGGGTCCGCTGCTCGCTTCGGTGATCCAGGAAGCTGAGGCGGCAGGAATCCCCTACATCTCGTTCTCGGCCGGCTACGTCGGTCTGCCGGGCCAGGAAGGCGCCCTCACCCCGGGCGAGGACTACACCGCCGTCGTCGGTGAGGACCTCTGTGCCCTCGGTGAGAGCTTCGCCCAGACCCTCAACGAGAACGTAGGGGAGGGCAAGGTGGCGATGCTGGGTGGGACTCCGGGCAACGCCCTGTCACTCGGCTGGCAGCGCTGCGCAATCGCCGCTCTCGGCGAAGGCATCGAGCTGGTGAACCCGCCGGCCGATGAGAACAGCACCACGGGCGACACCAACTGGTTCAACCCGATCATCCCCGACGTCTTCAGGGGCCTGCTGACGGCCGACCCGGACATCCGCGGCTACGCCTACGAGTATGCCGACGGTGTCCTCTCCGGCCTCCAGGCCTACGAAGAGCTGGGGATCCCGGTCGAGAACCTCGTCCTGGCTCTGCGCACCGACGAGCAGAGCCTGTTCTGCGACTGGGTGGAGCGGAACGAGCCGACGTACAAGATCTTCTACACCGCGGGCGGAACCTTCCAGTCCCGGGTCGGAGTCACGGCGGCCATCCTCCACCTGAACGGCTACGACATCCCCGGTGAGATCACCGTCCCGCATGTGATGCGGGAGGTCACGGCGGACGACTGCGACCCAGACCGACCCAATCCGGTCGTGTCGGGCACGTCGCTCGTGCCGGACAACATCCTGCAGGCGATGTTCGGCGGAGCATGAGCGAAAGCCCGGGAGCAACGGCTCCTACGGTCCTCGAACTGACGGGCGTGTCCCGTCAGTTCGGGGCCGTCCGGGCCCTGAGCAACGTCAGCTTCGAATGTCAGGCCGGCGAGATCCACGCCCTCGTGGGCGAGAACGGATCGGGCAAGTCGACCCTGCTCGGGATCGCCTCGGGCTTCGTGGAGCCGGACACTGGGACCGTCCTCATCGGCGGCAAGGAACTGAGGACAGACTCGCCGGCACTGGCACGCAAGCTCGGGCTGGCCATGGCCTACCAGGACGGCTCGTCGGTCGGTGCCGAACCGGTCAAGAACAATTTCTTCATGGCGGCGCCGCCCGACAAGCGGCCGCCCTACTGGCAGAGGAAGAAGTGGGCGCGGCGGCTGCTCGCCGAGTTCGACCTCGAGATGGAACTGTTCCCCGACGTCCCCGCCGGCTTCCTCACCATGGCCGAACGTCAGCTCTTCGAGGTCGCCAAGGCACTCGTAACCGACCCGAAGGTGCTGCTACTCGACGAGCCCACCACGGCCCTCGGGCCCGACGAGGTCGAGGCGTTGCACCGCACGATCCTCGCCTGCAAGCGGCGGGGAGTCGGAGTCGTGTACGTCAGCCATCGCCTCCCCGAGGTGCTCGAGGTCGCCGATCGCATCACCGTCCTGCGAGACGGCAAGACCCAGGGAACCTTCGACGCCCGCACGACGAGCGAAGCCGAGTTGGTGGAGAAGATCGTGGGCCGCCCGTTCGAGGCGGCATTCCCCCCGGCGGTGCCCAAGGCGGCCGAGCCGCGGGAGGTGCTCATCGTCGACGGCCTCCAGGGCCAGTCCTTCGGGCCCGTGAGCTTCACCCTCCAGAGCGGCGAGATCGTCGGGATCGCCGGCGCCGAAGGCAACGGACAGCCGCAGCTCTTCGACTGCCTGGCAGGTCGCACGCCGCCCCGAGCCGGGCGAGTCGTGTGCGATGGCAAGGAGCTGAGCCTGATCTCCACCCACGAACCCGTCGCCGCCGGTCTGATGCTCCTACCCGGCGACCGGAAGCGTGAGGCGCTGATGGGTGTGCTCGGGGTCCGCGTCAACGCCACCATCCAGTCGCTCGACAAGTTCACGACCTTGGGGATCCTGCGCCGCCGAGCCGAGCGAAAGGCGGTGCGGGACCTGGTGGAACGGCTCGAGATCCGCACACCGTCGCTCGATCAGCCGGTGGAGTTCCTTTCGGGCGGCAACCAGCAGAAGGTCTCCGTGGCTCGTTCGTTCCTCCGGGACCCGGCGGTGATCATGGCGTACGAGCCGACCCAGGGCGTCGACATCGGCTCCCGCTTCGACATCTATGCGGCCCTGCGGAGCCGGGCCGACGCGGGAGTCGCCATCCTCGTCAAGTCCAGCGACCCGATCGAGCTCTCCGGACTCTGCGACCGCGTGCTCGTCATGTCCCGGGGCACGATCGTCGAGGAGATCCCCGGCGACGAGCTCGACGAGGTCCGCATCGTCGAGGCGATCGTGCGCGGTCCCGGGATGTCTCGGTCCGCCCGCTCGCCTCTCGGTGCGGCGATGCCCAAGGCGCCGTCGTCGTCCAACGGGACGGGGGAGGGCTCGGCATGATCGAGCCGATCACCACCACTCGGGTCGACGCCGCCCGCCAATTGGTGCGGAAGATCATTCGCAACGCCCGGGACAAGAACAAGTGGCGGAAGGTGATCAGATTCCGGCTGTGGATGCCGGTGGCCCTCCAGATCCTCCTCGTCGCCGGGCTTCTCATCTACACGGACTCCCGGTTCGAGGGCTTCCTCAACGCCACGAACATCTACAACATCCTGCTGCTGGCGATGCCGCTGGCGGTCGCCGCCATCGGCCAGACCCACGCCATCCTCGTCGGATATCTCGACCTTTCGGTGGGGGCGATGATCAGCTTCGGCGTGGTGGTGGCGTCCTACCTGATCGGAGCGGAAGCCACGACGGGCCAGATCCTCTTCGGAACGGTGGCGATCCTCGGAGCCGGGCTCCTCCTCGGCCTGGTCAACGCCGGGCTCGTTCGGGGTGTGAAGATTCCCTCGATCGTGGCGACGCTCGCCACGCTGAGCATCCTGGACGGCATCTCGCTCACCCTCCGGCCGACCGCCCAGGGTGCCATCAGCCAGAACCTCGTTTCAGTCCTCACGGCCACCGTCGGGCCGATACCAATAGCTTTCATCGTGATCGTCCTTGGGGCGGGCGTTCTCGACCTGTGGCTCCACGCTTCGGGGTCGGGACTCGCGGTCCGCGCCGTGGGCTACGACGAGAGGTCGGCGAAGAGGGGCGGCATCCGGACCACTTGGGTGCGGGTCCGGGCACTCCTCATCGCCGGCCTTCTCGCCGCCATAGCCTCGTTCTTCGTCATGGCCCGGTCACCGATCGGCAACGCCTCGATCGGGTCGGCGTTTGCCCTGAACAGCATCACCGCCGCCGTGCTCGGCGGCGCCTCCCTGGCTGGTGGCCGGGCCACCTTCGTCGGAAGCACGGTGGCGTCGGTGCTCCTCGCCCTGATCATCACCGTGCTCCCTTTCCTCGGCCTCACCCCGACCGACGGCTCGATGATCATCGGTGTCCTCGTGCTGATCGGCATCGTCCTGTTCCAAGCCGGGGACCTGAAGGAACTCGTCAAGCGCAACTACCGCCGCGCCCGCCGGATCGTCCTCGGAAGCCGCAAGATGATGGAGGCCACGGTCCCGGCCGTCTACCCGGAAGGCATCGACTTCAGCGTCAAGCCGACCCAGCGGCTCTTGATCAAGGGGGGCACGGTCCTCACCCTCGACCGCCAGATCGGCGACTTCACATCCGCCGACGTTCTCATCGAGGGCGATGTCGTTCGCGAGGTGCGGCCCAACCTCGCCGTCGACGAGGCAGAGGTCATCGACGCCCGGGGAATGATCGTCATGCCCGGCTTCGTCGACACTCACCGCCACATCTGGGAGGGGATCCTCCGCAACATCGGCACGGACGTACCCCTCGAGGGTCGCACCAGCTACATCACATTCGTCCTCCACAAGCTGGCGCCGGCCCTCCGGCCCGAAGACGCCTACATCGGCAACCTCGTCTCGGCGCTGGGAGCGATCGACGCCGGCATCACCACGCTGCTCGACTGGTCACACATCCAGGGCTCGCCCGCCCACACCGACGCCGTCGTCCAGGCGCTCCGCGACTCGGGCATGCGGGCGGTGTTCGCTTACGGCTTCCCCTGGTGGGGGAAGTGGGAGGAGCGCCAGCCGAGTTGGTTCATGCGCGCCGCCACCGAACACTTCTCCAGCAACGACCAGAAGCTCACCCTCGCCCTGGCCGCCCCCGGGCCGGAGTTCACCGATTTCGAGGTGGCCCGCGACCACTGGAAACTCGCCCGGGAGGCGGGCGCTCGCATCACGACCCACGTCGGGGTCGGGAGCTACGGCCAGGACGGCAAAGTGCAGGAGATGGGCGAGGCCGGCCTTCTCGGGCCGGACACCACATACATCCATTGCACGACCCTGAACGACACCGAGATCCAGATGATCGTCGACACGGGCGGCACCGTCTCGATCGCCTGCCCGGTCGAGATGATGATGGGCCACGGGATGCCCCCGGTGCAGAAGTTCCTCGACCGGGGCCTCGCTCCCAGCCTGAGCGTGGACGTGGAGACCAACGTCCCCTCGGACATGTTCAACCAGATGCGTTCCGTGCTGGGCCTGCAGCGGTCAGTGGCGGCGGTGAACGGACACGACCCGGTTTCGATGCGGGACGTCCTCGAGTGGGCGACGATCGAAGGTGCCAGGGCGAACGGCCTCGAGGACAAGGTGGGCACGCTCACCCCCGGCAAGCAGGCGGACATCATCCTCCTCCGGACCGACCGCATGAATGTCACCCCGCTCAACGACCCGGTTTCCGCCGTCGTGGTGGGGATGGACACGGGCAACGTCGACACGGTGATCGTGGGCGGGCACATCCTCAAGCGAAACGGCCGGCTCCTCCACGTCGACTGGTCGACGATGCGCCGTCTCGTCGACGAGTCGCGCGACTACGTGGTCGAGAAGTCCGGTTTCCGGTTGCCGAAGATATGAACGACGGCTCGACCCCGAGCGGAGGTCAGAAGGCTTTGGTGATGGTCGGCGTGGCCGCCTACCTCGTCGTCGGCTTCTTCTACCTCACGTCGGGGCTGGTGGTGCCGTTCCCGTGGCTGGCCATCCTGTGGGCGGTCTGGCTCGTCGGGCTCTGGCTCGTCGCCAGGCTGACGCGCACCTGGTCGTGGTGGGTCCTCGCCGCCGCGCCCCTGGCCGCGGCGTTCTGGTTCCTCTAC
>DASVDX010000088.1:0-118230 GCA_036380875.1 Acidimicrobiia bacterium | reverse complement strand
GCCCGACGCCTGGCGTGTGACGCCCAGATATGCCGGCTCATCACCGGCCCCAACTCGGAAATCCTCGACCTAGGCCGCACCCGGCGGACTGTCAGTGCGGCGCAGTGGCGGGCGCTGCGGTTGCGGGATCGGCATTGCCGGTTCCCCGGCTGTCGCCGCCCCACCACCTGGTGCGACGCCCACCACATCCAATCCTGGTGGCAACACCACGGCCCCACCGACCTCGACAACCTGATCCTTCTCTGCCGATATCACCACACCCTCATCCACCGGCAAGGATGGAAACTCCAAGGCACCGCCACCCACCCCCAATACACCCGACCCGACGGCACCACCCTCCCCAACGCCCCACCACCCCGAACTGCCCAGGTCCCAACGGCGTAGTGTCCGACGAGTGGAACCGAGCGGCGTCCTCATCGACGACGAGCGAGGCGACGAACCTGATTCTTCGCCGCCGCTGAAAGGGGTCTGGGCCGCGATAGCCGGCGCCGTGGTCATCGTGGTCATCGCCGTGATCTCTTCCGCCTCGACAGGAGACCCGAGTCCGCCCGCCTCGACCTTGCCGGAGCTCCCGACGGTCACGACGCCGCCGGCCATGGCCCAGGGCGAAGTCGTGGACGAGACGCTCGACTGGGTGAAGCCGGTGGGTTTGGGAGACGCCGATCAGATCGGTGGGGTCGTCGAGTTCAGGGACCTCTACTGGCTCTTCGGGGCCGAAGACGAGGGCCTGGCGGTGTGGACGAGCACTGATGGCGTACGCTGGTCCGAAGAGTCTCCCATCACGGGCACCGGAGAATGGCGCGTCGACACAGTCCACGCCTCGGAAGAGGGACTCGCCGTGGCAGTGACGGGGTGGAGTGGCGGAGAATGGAAACACTTCATCTACTCCTCGCCCGACGGCTCGAGATGGGGGTTCCGGGAGGTGCCGCTCGGGGATTCGCAGCTGAATGTCTTGGAGTTCACTTCGATACATCGAGTCGAGGACGGATATCTCGTCCAGGGCTGGGTGGGGCCCGAACCGGTGGCGCAATACATGCCCGACCCGTTTGCGCAACTCATCCGCGGAGGACACGCCCGAGCCGAGGTGTGGCCGGACCGGGTACGGGTGCATCTGAACCCGGGTTTGCTCGTCGCCGAGATACCTGTCGCCGATCTTCCCGGATTCGAACCCGTCGCCGGCGTGCGGCAACGTGCGGTCTGGTTTGGCCCCGACCTCGATTCTCTCGAGCCGATCGACGCCCTCACCCATCCAGAGATGATCCCCCAACGGATCGTCGAGACGGTGGGCGGGCTGTACGTAGGGGTTTCGGAGGGGTTTCTCATGACGTCGGCTGATGGCCTCGCGTGGGACCTCGCCCCCGTGAACACCAGCGCCTTCGAGATCGTCGAGTGGGCGGGAGGAGTGGCCGGTGCCGGACGGACTGCGGCGCCGTTCTGGTGGCGGCCCGGCGCATCTGAAGTGCAACTCCTCGTACCGGCGGCGCTGGACGCCCATCCCGACCACTTCCGGGAACTCGTGGCCGGCTCGGGGGTGGGAGTCGGCCTCATGGAACGTGAGCGGCCCCAGAGTCGCAGTCGCCAGCAGGGCCGGTCGGTTCCCATCGGCGATCACGTCTATCGAGTGGAGACCGATGACGGAGTGGAGTTGATTCGCGACGAAGACGTTGTGTGGAGCAAGCGTCTGCCCGGGTCGACGGTGAGCATCGTGGATGGAGACGTGGTTTTCGTGACGGACGAGGCGGCGTTTTCGATCCCGATCGATCGATGGGTCGCCATGACCGCGCCTCTCTACATCCGTTCGCCGACGCCCGGTCCGAGGGTCATCCACAGCGCGGACGGCACTCGGTGGAGTGAGTCGACCTGGGAGGAGATCAGGGGTCTCACCAACGCGGGCGAAGTCGAACTCCACGGCGCCGGTGACTTCTTGATGGTCGTGAGCATCTCGTCCGACGGCGACGACGTGGATACCGTCGCCGTCGGACGAGCAGTCGACTGAGGTCAGCGGCTCTCCAGAGCCTCGATCAGCTTCGGAAGCACGCTGTGGACGTCGCCAACCACCCCGAGGTCGGCGACCGAGAAGATCGGTGCGTCGGGGTCCTTGTTGATGGCGATGATCGTCTTCGAGTCCTTCATACCGACGAGGTGCTGCATGGCGCCGGAGATGCCGGCCGCGATGTAGACGTCGGGCTTGACCGTCTTCCCGGTCTGGCCCACCTGCTTGGCATACGGCACCCAGCCGGCGTCGACGATCGCCCGGGTGGCGCCGGTGGCGGCGTTCAGCAGCTTGGCCAGCCGCTCGACCAACTCGTAGGCCTCGGCCGAGCCCAGGCCACGGCCTCCGGCGACGATGACTGCGGCGTCTTCGAGCTGCGGGCCTTCCCTCTCCTCGACGTGATGCTCGAGGATCCGGGCGGCCGACCGGCCGACATCCGGGAGCTCGAGCTTCTCGACTTGGGGGGCGCTACCGCCCACCGGCTCGACGGGGAAGGACTTGGGGCGCACGAGCACGATGTGAGGCTTGTCGCCGGCGACCTCAGCGGTTGCGATCTGGGTGCCGCCGCTCATCTCGTGCGTGGTGACCACGGCGCCGTCCCGGAGGTCGACGTCCACGGCGTTGGAGAGGACGGAACGACCGAGGCGCGCCGCGAGGCGCCCGGCCACGTCGCGGTCGGTGTATGCCTGGCCGAAGAGGACGAGGTCGGGCGCATCCGATTCGCAGGCGGTAGCGAGGGCAGCCGCCACCGGAGCGGAGGGAAGTGCATCCCCGGGGTCGGCGTGTAGCACCCGGGTCGCCCCGTGCTCACCCAGGGTGGCGAAGGCCTGCTCGGAGCCGGCTCCTACGTACACGGCGGTGACATCCCCGAGCGACCGGGCCTTGGTCAACAGCTCGAGACCCACCGTGGCAGGAGCACCCGCTTCTTCTTCGATGAAAACCCACACGGCTGCCATTCAGATCACCTTCTTCTGCTGGAGCAGTTCCACGATCTTGAGGTGTGCTTCGCCGTCGTCTTCGATCTTGGCGCCGGCTTCGCGTTCGGGAGCAGGCTCCACCGCGGTCACGCGCTGACGGAGGCTGGTGTCGACGCCCAGGTCGGAGGCCGTGTACTCCTGGACCTCCTTCTTCTTGGCGTCCATGATTCCCTTGAAAGTGGGGTAGCGGGGCTCGACCACTCCGGCGGTGACCGACACCACGGCGGGAAGCGAGGCTTCGACGACGTCGTAGCCGGCGCTGGTTTGGCGGTGGATCGTCACCTTGCCGTCTCCGGCTTGGACTTGGGTGGCGTAGGTGAGGGCGGGCACATCGAGCAGTCCGGCCAACATCTGGGGGAGGACACCGGAATAGCCGTCGGTCGATTCGGTGCCGGCGATCACGAGGTCGAAACCGGTGCGCTCGATGGCGGCAGCCAGCACCTGAGCGGTTGTGAGGGCGTCGGATCCCTTCAGATCGCCGTCGTCCACGACCACGGCGCGATCCGCACCCATCGCCAGAGCTTGCCGGATCCCCTGCATCGATCCCTTGGGGCCCATCGTCACCAAGGTCACGGTTCCGCCGTGCTCCTGGGCGATCTGCAGACCCATCTCCACGCCGTAACGATCGGTGTCGTCGAGCACCTGTTCGTCGGGCCGGACCAGGAAATGCGTCTCGGGGTCGTACGTGTAGGTGCCGGAGGGGTCGGGGATCTGCTTGACGCAGACGACCACCTGCATGCGGACTCCTCCTTCTAGTGGTTGAAGCGATGCTAACTATGCCACAGATCTTGAGTGAGCACTCAAATAGCTGTCGCCGTCACGCCTCGATCCGCTCGTGGATCAGCTGGGGCCGCTTCGTGGGCTGCTCCGAGATCACCCACGCCGAACTCGCCCGCGCCATCGCCTCGCTGATGTCGCCGGGGCGGTGGCGCAGCACCGCCAGGACGTCGCCGGGAGACACCTGGTCGCCGATCTTCTTTCGGACCTCGATTCCCACGCCGGGATCGATGTCGTCCTCTTTGCGTTCCCGGCCCGCTCCGAGCCGCATGGCGGCGAGACCGATGGACCGAGCGTCGCATTCGGCGACGTAGCCGCCGCTCTCCGCCTCGATCGGTGTGGTTTCTGGCGCCGAGGGAAGGAGCGTCCTGTCGGATACCACCCGAGGATCTCCGCCTTGGGCTTCGACCATCTCCTCGAACTTCTCCAGGGCCGCCCCCGACGAGAGGGCTCGCGCGACGGTCTGTTCGGGGTCATCGATCCCGGCGAGCGTCAACATCTCCACGGCGAGTCCCACGGTGATCTCCACCAGGTCTTCCGGGCCCTCTCCGGCGAGGACATCGATGGATTCGGCGATTTCGTTGGCGTTGCCCACCATCCGCCCGAGCGGCTGGCTCATGTCGGTGATCAGGGCGGTGACGGCCAGACCGTGGGATTTCCCGATTCCGATCATCGTTTCGGCGAGTTGGCGGGCACGCTCCATGTCCGGCATGAAGGCGCCCTCGCCGACCTTCACGTCGAGGACGAGGCCGTCGAGGTCTTCGGCGAGCTTCTTCGACATGATCGAAGAAGCGATGAGCGGGATGGACGGGACCGTTCCGCTGGCATCACGCAATGCGTAGAGCTTGCGGTCGGCCGGGACGAGCGTCTCGGATTGGCCGGCCATCACGACACCGACGCGCCCGAGGATGTCGTGGAATGTCTGTGGGTCGAGTTGGGCGGTGAACCCGGGAATCGACTCCAGCTTGTCGAGGGTTCCGCCGGTGTGCCCCAGGCCGCGGCCCGACATCATGGGAACGGCCACGCCGCAGGAGGCGACCAGAGGTGCCAGCGGGATCGACACCTTGTCCCCGACGCCGCCGGTCGAGTGCTTGTCGATCTTCGGCTTGTCCACATCCGACAGGTCGAGGACCTCGCCCGAGTTGAGCATGGCGCCGGTCCACGCCGAGAGCTCCTCCGGGTCCAGGCCGTTGAAGAAGATCGCCATGGCCATCGCCGACATCTGGTAGTCGGTGACGGTGCCGTCGGTGTAGGCCTGGATCAGCCAGCGGATCTCCTCGTCGGTCAGGCGCTGTCCGTCCCGTTTCCGCTCGATCAGTTCGACCGCGTTCATGCCTCGCTCTCGGTAGGCGGCTGGATCCAGCCTATCCCGTCGGCTGACGGGTCGGCCCGGGGGCCGAGACGACACGGCCGCGGCGAACGACGACGCCTTCGCCGCGCAACAGGTCGGTCTGCAGGCGGCGGTCGGTGGCACGGAGGTGCCCGCCCGATGCGACCACCCGCCACCAGGGGACGTCTTCGCCCGTGCGGCGCAGGAGCGTGCCCACCGCCCGCGCCGCCCCGGGGAATCCCGCTTCTTCGGCGACTTCGCCGTATGTGACCACCTCGCCCGGCTGAAGGCGACGGAGGACCTCGAGCACGGCCTCGTCGAAGGTCCGCTTCAACCCGTGTTCCTCATGCCGGCGGCTATCCCGTTGACCGTGAGAAGGATCGCCCGCTGGAGGAGCGGATCCGGTTTGCCGAGTCGGCGGGCTCGGGCGAGAAGCGACGCCTGGAGGTGGTTGATCGGATCGAGGTAGGCGTCGCGAACCTGCAGTGTCCGCCGGAGCAGGGGATTGGAGGACAACAGCTCCGACTGGCCAGTGAGGCGGATCACCTCTTCGACCGTCCGGTCGTACTCGTCGTAGATCATGTCGAAGATGTGCCGGTGTTCCGGCTCGACCAGGCGGTCGACGTAGCGGCGGGTGATCTCCAGATCGGTCTTGAAGAGGGTCATCTCCACATTCGAAAGGAACGTCTGGAGGAAGAGCCACTTCTCATACATGTCGTCGAGCACCTTCGCGTACCCGGCTTCACGGGCGGCGACGAGGCCCGCACCCACGCCATACCAGCCCGGGATGATCTGGCGGGACTGCGTCCAGCCGAACACCCAGGGGATGGCCCGGAGGTCGTCGAGGGTGCCGCCTCCCTCGGGACGGCGGGAGGGTCGCGAGCCGATGTTCATGTCGGCGAGTTCCTCCACCGGGGTCGACGAGAGGAAATACGGGACGAGCGATGGGTCCTCGACGAGCCTCCGATACGCCCGGTGGGCACCCTCCGAGAATGCCTCCATCGCCTCGGTCCACCGATCGAGCACCTCCTTCGGCTGGCGGGACTCACGGTGGAGGAGCGAGGCCTCGAGCACCGACGCCATCGCCAACTCGAGGTTGCGGCTGGCTAGCTCGGGGAGTCCGTACTTGTCGGAGACGACTTCGCCCTGTTCGGTGACCTTGATCGTCCCGTCGATCGTGCCGAACGGCTGGGCGAGGATCGCCTGGTGCGTCGGTCCGCCGCCCCGACCGACGGTGCCGCCACGGCCGTGGAACAGGCGCAGGGTCACTCCGTGGCGGATGGCGGCGGCGCGCAGCGCCTTCTGGGCCTTGTATATCTCCCACTGCGAGGTGGTGATGCCGCCCGCCTTGTTGGAGTCCGAATATCCGAGCATCACTTCCTGGACGTTGCCGCGTAGCTCAACGAGCCGGCGGTAGGCAGGAACCGACAGGAGTTCGTCGAGGAGGTCGCCGGCGCGGCGCAGATCGGGAATCGTCTCCACCAGAGGGACGAACCCTATGCGAGCCACCTCGGCGCCCACATCGACGAGTCCTGCCTCCCGGGCAAGGACGACTGCCTCCAGCACATCGTCGGCGCCCGAGGCCATCGAGACGATGTACGACTCGATCACCTGCTCGCCGTATCGCTCGTGGGCCTTTCGGATGGCGTGGAAGATGTCGAGCGTCGCCGACGCTCGGTCGTCGAGGCGGGTGGCGGGAGACGACAGCGGCCGCAGTCCCTCCAGCTCACGCGCCAGGACCTCGGTGCGCTGCTCGGGGCTCAGCGCCGCGTAGTCGAGGCCGAGCCGGACGTAGAGCGCGGTCACCGCCTGCTCGTGTCGGCGAGCGTGTTCCCGTACGTCCATCGTGGCGAGGTGGAAGCCGAAGGTGACGACATTCCGGATCAGCCTCGCCAGAACCCCTTCGGCGATCAGCTCGCCGTTGTGGGCCATCAGGCTCTCCCGCATGAGCTCGAGTTCGGCCAGGAGCTCGTCTGGACTGCGGTAATCGAGACCGGGCTCGTGCCGCGAGCCCTCCAAGATCCGCTGGCGGGTGTTGATGAGCCGCTGGTGGATGTAGGCGCACTTGAGCCGGTACGGCTCGCCGGCATTGAGACGGCTGAACCGGGCCCAAACGGCGGGGAGGAGACGGCGGTCCTCTTCGAGTGACTGTCGCAACTCGGGAGAGATCTCCTGGATCCGTTCCGAGGTGGATAGCTCCTCGGCGACGGCTTCGACGGCTGTGATCAGATTGCGCAAGCCTCGGTCGTGCTGCATCTCGAGCACACGCAGGGTCACCTCGGGCGTCACATGGGGGTTGCCGTCGCGGTCGCCGCCCACCCATGTGCCGAAGCGGATCGGGGCATGGAAGCCGGGGGAGAGGCGGTCGAGTTCCAGATCGATCGCCTCACCGAGCGTCGGAAGCACATCTCTGAAGAGCTGATCGAGGTAGAAAGCCATCGAGCGCGCTTCGTCGATCGGCTCAGGCCGGAACTGGCGGAGCTCGTCGGTCTGCCAGATCTGGTCGATGATCTCGGCCACCCGTCGGTCGATCCGGGCGTGGTCGTATTCAGTGGAGCGCGGATCGAGACGTTCTTCCAGGAGATCGGCGAGAGTCCGGAGCTTCGTCAAGATCGTGCGACGCGCCGCCTCGGTGGGGTGCGCCGTGAAGACAGGCCGCAGCTCGAGCCGGGAGAGAACGTCGGCCACGAGGCGTGAGTCGAGGCCCGAGGCTCGGATGCGGTCGACCGTGACCGAGAGCCGGTGTTGCTCCTCCGAGCCCGCCAACTCCTCTACCCGGTGGACCTGCTCGGCGACATTGGCGAGATAGAAGTAGGCGGTGAAAGCCCGCATCAACTGAATCGTCTCCTCCAGGTCGAGGCCCTCGAGGAGAGCGTCCAGCTTCTCGACTGGCTCCCGGCTGTCCGTTTGGCGGCTGGCCTTGGTGAGAGCACGGACCTCTTCGACCAAGTCCAGCAGCCGCGAGCCGTGCTGGCGCGTCAGCGCTTCCCCGAGTTGGGCTCCCAGACGACGTATGTCGGCGCGGAGGGCCTGATCGCGGTCGATCACCGAGAGGAGGTTATCGGGCCCATGTCGGAGCGCCTCAGACGCCGATGTCGCGGCGGTCGAAAGCCACCACGGCGACGACGATGAGAAAGGCTGAGGCACCCAACGAGAGCAAGGCGTCGCCGACCATGAGCCCTTCGCGCAGGATGGCGGTGGGGTCGTACCAATCGAACGGCGATAGGTTCTCGATCCAGGCGATGGCGTCCACCAGCGGAGCCACCGTGTCGGCCAGGTAGGCCAGCACCGCTACCGCCGCCGTCACGCCGATCACCAGACCGCGTCGGCCGCGGATCCCACCCACAGCCATCGCCAGGGATCCGAAGACGAGCCCGAGCAGCGCCATCTGGGCAGAGCTCGCGGCCAGGTTGCCCACAGGGATCCCGAGGTCGATCGGGTTGCTCAAGGTGAAGACAGCGAGGAACACGGCCAATCCGGCCAAGACCATGGAGAGGAGGAGTGACAGGGCCCGCTGGGCGACCGCCCGCCGTCGGCTGACGGGGTGGGCGATCAGCAGTTCCAATCCGCCCGTCTCCTCGTCGCCGGCGATCATCCTGGCTCCGAGTCCCACCGCCATGATGACCGTCAGGACCTGGCCGAGGACGCCGAACACGGCCGCGCCCATGTAACCCTCCGCCGAAGTGAAGTCCTCCCAGCCCATCGCTTGGACCAGCCCCTCGGGGAGAGTGTCGAGGAGGTCGGCGTAACCGGGCTCGGCCATGTACGGGTAGAAGGCGCCGTAGACGAGGCTGACACCGATCAGCCCGATCGCCCACCCGAGCAGGGATCGGCGATGGTCCCAGAGAGTTTTGGTCCAGACATCACGAAACACTTCCCGCCTCCTCCGTGTAGTAGTGGAAGAAGAGCTCCTCCAGATCCGGCTCCTCGGATATGAAGTCCTGTACCCGGTGGCGAGCCACGGCTTTGACCAGCGGGTCGGCCTCGCCGAGCAGCCGGCAGCGGAGGACACCGTCGTCGATGGTGAGGTCGGAGACACCGTCGATGGCGGCGAATTCGGAGGAGTCGATCGGTTCGGCGAAGGTGACCTGCACCCGACGCACCGATTTCGCCCGGAGCGCCTCCACTTCGTCCACGGCGATGAGCTTGCCCCGGCGGATGATCCCGGCCCGGTCTGCCACCTGTTGCACCTCACTCAGGATGTGCGACGACATGAAGGCGGTCTGGCCGGCGTCCCTGGCCTCGAGTGAGAGCGTGAGGAACTCGCGGGCCATGAGCGGGTCGAGGCCGCTCGTCGGCTCGTCGAGGATCAGCAACTCGGGCTCGTGCATGAACGCCTGGATCAACCCGACTTTCTGGCGGTTCCCCTTCGACAGATTGCGGATCTTCGTGTCGAGGTCTAGCGCCAGTCGCTCCGCCAGTGCTTCGATCCGGCCCATTGGGACCCCGCCCCGTAGGTTTCCGAGATACGTGAGGAGTTGCCGTGAGGTCTGGTGGCCCTCGACCGTGAAGTCCCCCGGCAGGTAGCCGATGCGCTTCCGCAGTTCGACGCCTTGGGAGCGGGGATCGAGTCCGAGGACGGTGACCCGGCCCGAGTCGGGTCTCAGCAGGTCCAAGAAGAGGCGGATCGCCGTGGTCTTCCCGGCACCGTTGGGTCCGAGGAAGCCGAATATCTCGCCTCTCCGCACCTCCAGGTCGAGGCCGTCCAGAGCCAGGACCGGTCCATAGCTCTTCGTCAGTTGGCTGGCACGAATCGCCTCATCCGCCATCGGCGGTCTCCTTTCTCATGAGCTGCGAGGCCGCTTCGACACCCTGGGAAGCCACCCGGGCCGCTTCTGGTGTGAACAGCCCTCCGGTGAACACCTCCATTTCCCGTTCGGTGATGCGCATGAGGCCGTCGAGGCCGAACGGGTCCATACCCAAGGCCCGGGATACGTGCTCGTGGAGCACCACGAACCCGAGTTGCATGGTGAGCAACACCACCGCCCTTCCGTGAGGATCGGGGGAGGAGCGGACCATCCCTTGCTCCTCGGCGACAGCCAGGAGGCGTTCCGACTCTTGCACGAGCTCGTCGAAGAGACGGGAGGTGGCGGGTGCTCCTCTCGACAGCGACCACCCGAGGTAACGCACGATCGGCGGGGCCATCCGGTACATCGAGGCGATGAAGCCGGCGTCGGTGGCGGTGCCGTCGGCAATGGCTCGAGTCTTGGTCGTGCGCACGAGCTCCACCACGTAGTGGTCGCAGGCGTCGAGCAAGCCCTGCTTCGACCCGAAGTGATGGAGGACCAGGGCAGGGGAGACGCCGGCATCGGCGGCGATGGCCCGGACGGTGGTGCCCTCGATCCCGTCGACGGGGAAACGCTCGACTGCCGCCTGGCGAATCCTCGCCTCGGCCGTCATGTCCGACGCCGACAGACTGTTGGCTGAACGCACGTTCAGTACTGTAAACGCGCGTTCAGCGGATCGATGGGGGTTTCGAGGTTCTCGGTGAACGGCCTCGTCCGGTAGCGTGAGTGACGATGTTCGACTCACTGACGCAACGGTTCGAGGGCATTTTTTCGGCCCTGCGCGGCAAGGGCCGCCTGTCGGAGGCGGATGTCGACGCCGCCCTCCGTGAGGTGCGATTGGCCCTCCTCGAAGCCGACGTCAACGTCGCCGTTGTGAAGTCGTTCCTCGCTCGTGTTCGTGAGCGGGCGCTGGGCGCCGATGTCTCGAAGAGCCTCACTCCTGGCCAGCAGGTCATAAAGATCGTCCACGAGGAGCTGGTGAACACGCTCGGCGGCGAGGTGGCATCCCTGCGCCAGTCCAGCCCACCTCAGGTCATCCTGATGGTCGGCCTCCAGGGCTCGGGCAAGACCACGTCCGCCGGCAAGCTGGCCAAGCACCTCAGGTCGAAGGGGCGTCGGCCTCTCCTGGTCGCCGCCGACCTGCAGCGCCCGGCTGCCATCGATCAGCTCGAGACCCTGGGCAAGCGCGTGGGCGTGCCGGTCTACGCAGAGCGGAAATCGAAACCCGCCCGGGTCGTCAAGGCGGCGCTGAAGGAGGCGACGCGTGCCGGTCACGACGTGGTGATCGTGGACACGGCTGGCCGACTCCAAATCGACGACGCCTTGATGAAGGAGCTCTCCGAGATCTCCAAAGTGGCCGAACCCGACGAGACGCTGCTCGTGGTCGACGCCATGACCGGCCAGGACGCCGTCAACGTCGCCAAAGGCTTCGTCGAGCACACGAACCTGACGGGCATCGTGCTCTCCAAGCTCGACGGTGATGCCCGCGGCGGCGCTGCGATCTCGGTCCGGGAGGTCACCGGGGCGCCGGTGAAGTTCGCCGGCGTGGGGGAAGGCCTCGACGACCTCGAGCCGTTCTACCCCGACCGGATGGCTTCCCGCATCCTCGGCATGGGCGACGTCCTCACGCTGATCGAGAAAGCGGAGGCCACATTCGACGCCCAGGAGGCGGAGAAGACCGCCGAGAAGATGATGAAGGGCGAGTTCACCCTGGAGGACTTCCTGTCCCAGTTCCAGCAGGTGAAGAAGATGGGCCCTCTCCAAGACCTCCTCTCCATGCTCCCCGGCGCCTCCTCGGCATTGCGCAACGTCCAGATCGACGACAAGGAGATCAAGCGGGTCGAGGCGATCATCTACTCGATGACGCCGGAGGAGCGCCGCAACCCGAAGATTATGAACGGGAGCCGCAAGCGCCGGGTGGCGGCTGGATCGGGGACGACCCCCCAGGACGTCAACAAATTGCTGCGCCAGTTCGCCGACACTCAGAAGCTGATGAAGGGTTTCGCCGGAAAGGGTCTCGCCGGCCTGGCGGGCCTCGGCGGCGGGAGACGCCGGTGACCCGGATAGGTACTCGCCGGTCCCGTTGCTATGCTTTGCGGGCTTTCCGGGCCCTCCCACGTCCCTTCGCGAGTGCCCGGCAATCCGAGAAGAGACCATGATTGAACGGCCGCGCATTCGGAGTCGTGGCCACGAGAGGTGAGTTGATGGCCGTCAAGATCAGATTGATGCGGATGGGCAAGACCAAGTCGCCCTACTACCGCGTAGTGGTGATGGACGGACGCGCTCCCCGTGACGGTCGCTACATCGACCTCATCGGGCACTACGACCCGCGCCAAGAGCCGTCGCTGATCGAAATCGACAAGGAAAAGGCGGTCGACTGGCTGCGTAAGGGCGCCCAGCCGACCGAGGCAGCCGCCAAGCTCCTCGAAGTCTCGGGTGCGCTGACCGAGTTCAAGGTCAAGGCAGGAAAGATCCACACCGTCGGCGCTCAGAAGGAAGAGCCTGCCCCGGCGGAGGAGGCGGCGGAGGCCGCCGAGGCCGCGGCTGAAGAGCCCCCCGCCGAGGAAGAGGCCGCCGGGGAAGAGACCGCCGAGGAGGCGGCTGCCGAGGAAGCAGCCGAGCAAGCTGAAGAGGCGGCGGGCGACGGGGCCGCCGAGTCCGAGGAGAGCTGAGCGTGCCCAAAGGCGAGATCGTCGAACGGGTCGTCAAGTACGTCGTCCGAGAGATCGTCGACAATCCGGACTCCGTCGAAGTGACGATCATCGAACAGGGACCCGACGAGGTCCTCGCCGAGGTTCGTACCGCCAAGGGAGACATGGGCCGGGTCATCGGCCGCCGGGGACGTGTCGCCCGGGCGATCCGGGCTGTCGCCGGTGCAGCCGCCGACGAGGAAGGCGTCACCGCCGAAGTCGAGTTTGTCGACTGACGATCTCAAGGACGACCGTGTGCTGGTGGGCCGAGTGGTCCGCCCCCACGGGCTGAGAGGCGCAGTCGTCGTAGAAGTCTTCACCGACCGACCTGCTGAACGCTTTGCGCCTGGCGCCGTGGTCGAACTGGCCGACGGCAGTCTGCTGACCGTCGCTGCCTTCCAGGTCACCGACCGCCTGCCGCTCGTGACTTTCGAAGAGGTCTCCGACCGCAACGCGGCGGAGCGTCTCCGCGGCAAGGACCTCTCGATCCCATCTGTGGAGCGTCGCCCTCTGGAGGAAGGCGAGTTCTGGCCCGACGAGCTCGTGGGCATGGAGGTGGTCGGACCGAGCGGCGAGCATGTCGGCGAGGTCGTCGACGTGGAGATCGGTGTGGGTCAGGATCGCCTGTCGATCGTGGTCGGGGACAGGACCATCAGCGTCCCATTCGTCGCCGAGTTGGTCCCCGAGGTGGACACCGAGCGGCGCCGTATCGTGATCGATCCACCACCGGGGCTCATCGACTGAAAGGGATGGCCGCCACGACCGATCCGTCTTCGTCGGTCACCTGGAGGGTGTCGTAGGTGTCGGCTCCGACCTGGATCACCAGATGGAATGCCGACCAGGATCCGGGGCTGTCCAGCGTCTGCAGTTCCGTCTCGACGAGGGGCTGGCCACTACGGGTGATCGTCACGTCGTAGCTGGCAGCCTCGCCAGTCGAGTAGCCGGCGAGATCGAGCACGGGCACGGCCACGGCCGCCGATCCCGGCTCCACGACCACGACACCTCCGGCCATCAGCGGGTGGCCGATCTCCTCGGGCCCGCCCGGCTGCAGCTCGATCTCGACTCTTGCCGGGGATGTCTGGAGTCGCGCCCGAGCCACGACCGGCTCGGCGAGCACCAGGTCCACGAAACGCGTGCCGTCTTCAGCGACGGGCACGAACAGTCTCTCGACGGCTCCTGCCTCGACGAGCTGGTCCGCCACCACCGAACTGGTGGCAGCAGTCTCGACGCGCAGGACCCCTGCACCGCGCAGCAGGCGAGCGGACAGCGCCGGCGGTGTGGTCGCCGGCGCCCCGTCTTCGGTGGCGAAGCTGATCGTGAAGAGCTGGCACACCCCCGAGGTGCGCCAATTGATCCCGGCGATCCGGGTGGAGTCCGACGACGGAGGATCGAAGTCGGCGAGGCCGCCGTCGGCAAACATGACATCGCCTGCCGGGCATGCTCCCTCGGTGACAGTCGTCGTGGGGGCCTCGGTGGTTCCCGTCGACGTCGACGTCGTCGCGGGGGCCGTCGAGGGCGATGTGGATGTCGATTGCGGCTCCGCCTCCTCCACACAGGCGGCCAGCACCAACAGCGACACGATGCACGGGACCAGGCGACGCACGACGACAGGGTAAGGGCTTCGCCTTAGGCTGATGGCGATGCGGATATCTGTCGTGACGATCTTCCCGCCGTATTTCAGTGGCCCGCTCGATGTCGGACTGGTCAAGCGGGCGACCGACGCCGGCATCCTCACGATCGACATCCACGACATCCGCCAGCATGGCCTGGGAAAGCACCGCCAGGTGGACGACACGCCCTACGGCGGAGGGGCAGGAATGGTGATGCGGGTCGAACCCCTCGTGGCCACGCTCGAACCCCTCGCCGGCTCTCATCGTGTGCTGATGAGTCCGGCCGGCACCCCTCTCGACCAGTCGACCGTGGACCGGCTGGCGACCCTGGACCATCTGACGCTGGTCTGTGGACGGTACGAAGGGATCGACCAGAGGATGATCGACTCCTGCATAGACGAAGAGATCTCGATAGGCGACTACGTCTTGGCCGGGGGGGAAGCCGCCGCCCTGGTGGTGATCGAAGCCGTGACCCGGCTGTTGCCGGGCGTGGTGGGCAACCCCGACTCGGTGGCTCACGAGTCGTTCCGGGATGGTCTGCTCGAAGAGCCCGTCTACACGAAGCCGGCCGAGTTCATGGGCCTGAAAGTCCCCGAAGTCCTTCTGTCGGGCGACCATGCTCGTATCCAGGCCTGGCGCGAGGAGCAACGCCGCCGCCGGACGCAGGAGAGGAGGCCCGACCTGTGGGAGCGGTTCGTCGCCAGAACGGATAGCTGATACACTTTCGCTGCGTCCGCGACCGTGGGCGCCGACTTTCTTCGAGATTTCCGCGGGTGGCCTGGTGCCGTCTTCGCTGGCCAGGCGCCCGGTTAGAACAAGACGACCAGGAGCCCTCATGAACGATCTGCAGCTACTCGAGAACGCCCAGCTGCGCGACGACATCCCCCACTTTCGCGCCGGCGACAACGTGAAGGTGCACGTCCGCGTGGTGGAAGGCGGGCGTGAGCGGATCCAGGTCTTCGAGGGCGTGGTCATCGCTCGCAACGGTGGTGGCGCCACTGCCACCTTCACCGTGCGCAAGATCAGCTTCGGGGTGGGGGTGGAGCGCGTGTTCCCACTCCATTCGCCGATCATCGACAAGATCGAGGTGGTGCGGCGAGGCGACGTGCGGCGCTCGAAGCTGTACTACCTCCGCGAACGCACGGGCAAGTCAGCGCGCATCAAGGAGCTGAGGGACTGAGCGTTCCCTTGGAGGAGCGGGCGGGACCCGAGGAGATCTCGGAGAGCGAGACCCGCAAGACTCCGATCTGGCTGGAGCTACCGGGTCTGTTGTTCACGGCGCTCGCCGTGGCAGTGGTAGTGAAGACCTTCCTGATCCAGCCTTTCTACATCCCGTCGGAATCGATGCTCCCGACGATCGAGATCAACGATCGAGTGATCGTCAACAAGCTCGCATACAGGTTCGGAGACCCGGAGCCGGGCGACGTCGTGGTCGTCCTCAACCCGGCGTTGACGGACGAGCAACTGCAGGAGTCTTTCCCCGAGGCGGTGATCCGCTCTGTCCTCGAGGCGGTGGGCGTGCGCTCCCGGCCGGAGGTCGACCTCATCAAGCGCGTCGTCGCCGTTGGAGGCCAGACGGTCGAGGTGACCAATGGCCAGTTGTACGTAGATGGTGTGCCTCAGGTCGAGCCTTACCTGCTCGAGCAGGAGATCCGAGGCTCGTTCGGACCGGAGATCGTGCCCGAGGGCCACGTGTTCTTGATGGGCGACAACCGCAACTCGAGTCTCGATTCCCGTTCCTTCGGCCCGGTGCCGGTCGACGAGATCATCGGGCAGGCGATATTGCGAATCTGGCCACTGGACCGGTTCGGCACTCTCTGACCGATTGTCACTACCGTCTGTTAATCCTCATCGAGAGGGACCAATGGAAGAAGACCTCGAACGCTACGAAACCGAATCGGAACTCGCCATATACAAGGAGTACAAAGACGTACTCCCGCTGTTCCGATATGTGGTGGAGACCGAGCGCCGGTTCTATCTGGCCAATTCCGTCGAGGTGAAGCGTCACTCGGAAGGAGACGCCCTGTATTTCGAAGTGTTGATGGAAGACGCCTGGGTCTGGGACATGTTCCGACCCGCCCGCTTCCTCAACAGAGTCAGGGTCCTCACCTTCAACGACATCAACGTCGAGGAACTCTCCCGTCCCGAGGACGAATGAGCGACCACCGCCGCCACATCGGACAGATCGGTGAACGAGTGGCGGTCGGTTTCCTGCAGAGACACGGCGTGGAGGTGGTGGCGCGCAACCTCCGGGTGGGCGCGGGGGAACTGGACGTCCTGGCTCGCGAAGGCCGGACCCGGGTGGTGGTGGAGGTCCGAACGATCACCGGGAACGAGGATCCCCTGGGGGCTTTCGACGCAGAAAAACGCGCTCAGGTGGCTCGTCTCGCCCGGCGGGTGGGTGCCCGTCGCATCGATCTCGTGGCGGTGCGCCTCGACGCCCGCGGTGCCGAGGTTCGGTGGGTGCGGGCGGCAGCATGATGGACGTCGTCGTCGACGGCCTGCGGAAGCGCTACGGGGCAACGGTTGCTCTCGACGGGCTGTCCCTCGAGTTCCCAGGTGGGCGCCTCTCTGGTTTCCTCGGGCCCAATGGGGCGGGGAAGACCACGACCTTTCGGATCCTCCTGGGTCTGTCCCGTCCAGATGCGGGGACCGCCAGGATCGGTGACATGTCGATCGATCACGACCTCGCCCGGATCGTCAAACGCGTCGGGGCGATCGTCGACGAACCCGGCCTGCTGCGTCCGCTCACCGGTCGACAGAATCTCGTCGTCGCCGCCCATACGCTCGGCTTCGGCCACGAGAGGATCGAGGCCCTGGCCGAGTTCGTCGAGTTGAGCGATGACCTGGATCGACCCGTCAGCGGTTACTCGAAGGGGATGCGCCAGCGTCTCGCTCTGGCGGCGGCGTTGCTAGGGAACCCCGACGTTCTCCTCCTGGACGAACCTCTCGATGGCCTCGACCCGGCCGGCCAGCATTCTTTCAAGGAGCGGCTCCGTCGTCTCGTCGACGACGAGAGGAAAACGGTCGTCATCT
Source organism: Acidimicrobiia bacterium (assembly GCA_036380875.1). Lineage (GTDB taxonomy): Bacteria > Actinomycetota > Acidimicrobiia > Spongiisociales > ZC4RG35 > ZC4RG17. The sequence continues at coordinate 101,030 of DASVDX010000088.1, read as the reverse complement.
CGAGCCACAATCTCTCCGACGTGCAGGCGCTGGCCGACCACGTGGTCGTCATCGCCCAAGGGACCCTCCGGTACCAGGGGCCTCTGCCCGACCTGCTCGGTGGCGCCCGGGAGATGAGGGTGACCGTGGATCGCCCAACCGAGGCGTTCGAGGTCCTGCGGGCCGCCGGCCTCGAGACCCGCCTCGACGACTCGGTCTTGTGCGTGAATGCCGAGGACGGTTCCGTGGTTTCGCGGACGTTGGCCGAAGCGGGGATCTACCCGTCGGCCTTGGTGCCCGCCAACCAGAGCCTCGAGCAGGTCTTCCTGGAGCTGACCTCCGGATGACCCACCTGATTCGTGCCGAGTTGGTGAAGCTCCTCCGCCGCAAGGCGTACTTCCTGATGGTCGCCATCCTCGCGGTGCTGGTGGCGATGACGGCGTTCTTCACGGTCGTCTTCCCCCGTGTCGCCCCGGAGGCGGCGGAGGGCCTGACACCCATCCCGAAGCCCGACGCCTACATCCTCGGAGCGCAGCAGGTCATCAGCCAGACGTGGTTCCCACTGATCCTCGCTGCGATGATGCTCGGCAGCGAGATGGCGAGCTCGTTCTGGGCGACGAGCCTCACCCGTGAAGCACGCAGGCTTCGTCATGTCGGCGCCCGGCTGCTCGTGCTCTCCGGGGCGTCGTGGCTGGCCATCGCCGCCGCCATAGCCGGGTTCGCCGCGGTCGTGGCGGTCGGCGCCATCGGCGAGGGTGGTCTGCCCGCCTCCGACTGGCTGAAGATCTTCGGCAGCTCTCTCGTGGTGCAGATCGCCTGGGTGTCCTTGGGATTGGCCCTGGTCGGGCTCTTGCGTGCGGTAGGGCCGGCGATCGGAGCTGCTCTTGCCTTCTCGTTCGGAGAGTCCCTTCTGGGCCTATGGAGGCCCTATGCCAACGTGTCCCTGACCGCCAACTCCACGGCGCTCTTGGGCACGATCGAAGGGGGCCTCTTCTCCCAGATGCTGCCGTCTTCGGGCATACCCCCGGAGCGCGCCGTGATCGTGGTGGCTTTGTGGACGCTGTTCGGTGTCGCGCTCGCCTGGTGGGCGCTCGCCTATCGCGAGCCCTGAGTCACCGACGGCGTTGCATGCGCTGCTGACGATGCCAGCAGCCGTGGTGCCAATGCCGACGAAGATCCGGAGCCTCGTCGGGCACCACGACGAGATGGAAGGTGCCGGGCGGGATCGACGATTCGCAGCCCGGGCACACGTAGGACTTGCGGGCGGCATAAGGCTGGACAGGCGTGACCGTGACCTGGAAGTGACCCCAGCGGAGCATCGTCACCCCCCGAGGAATCCCCATGCCACCAAGGCGACGGTGATCGCCACCGCCAAGACGACCAAGGCGACGTCGAGGACTCCCTTCTTCTGCTCACGGAACGGGTTGAAACCCATGTGGTCACAGTAGACCAGGCGGCGACCGATCCAGAGCAACCTCATATAGGGACCAAGGACCATTGCCTGGGCCGGATAGGCGACCGATCCTTCCCTGGTCGAATGGTCCAAGGGAGGATGCCATGAGCCGCAGATTCCGCCTCGTCTCTGGCTTGGTTGCCCTGATCTCGCTAGTGGGAGGAGTTGCATACGCTGCCCTCCCTCCCGGCGGGACGTTCTTCGATGACGACGATTCTGTCCACCAGGGAACGATCGAAGCCATCGCTGCCGCCGGGATCACCCGAGGCTGCAACCCGCCGAGGAACGACCTGTTCTGTCCCGATGATCCCGTCAGCCGCGGCCAGATGGCGGCGTTCCTCCATCGAGCGCTTCCCGATCTTCCGGTCGTGGCGGGCCGAGTGGACTTCGTGGACGCCTCCTCGAGCGTCTTCGCCGAAGACATCGCTTGGCTGGTGGCTGTGGGCGTGACTCGCGGCTGCAACCCGCCTCAGAACGACCGCTTCTGCCCGGAGGACCCGGTCACCAGAGGGCAGATGGCAGCCTTCATGGTGCGAGCGCTTCGGTTGCCCGGTGGGACGACTCGGTTCGTGGATTCGGTCGGTTCGACGTTCGAAGGAGAAATCGCTGCCCTCGCCGACGCCGGGATCACTCGGGGCTGCAACCCGCCCACGAACAACCGGTTCTGCCCCGACGATCCGGTGACGAGAGGGGAGATGGCATCGTTCATGGCCCGCGCCCTGCACCTGGCTCCGATCGAGCCTCCGCCGCGGCCGACAACCACGACCACGACCACAACGACGACCACAACCACGCCCACGACGACGATTCCGCCGCGTCCTGCCGACAGGGATTGTGATGACTTCAGCACCCAGGCAGAAGCCCAGGCGTTCTTCGACAAGTACTACCCCTACTACGGAGACTTCGCCGGACTGGATGGCGACAACGACGGTATCGCCTGCGAGAGCCTGCCTTGATGTGAACAGCGGCGCCCGATCGGCGGTGGGCGGTTACCGTCATCGGCTATGAGCTGGGTGTCGAGCGAGGACGCGGGTCCGATCCGCTGGCTGACATTGTCCAATCCGGGGCGCAAGAACTCGGTTCCTCCGGGAGGATGGGCCGAGCTGCGGTCGGCGATCGAGGAGTTCGAGCGATCGGAGGCCCGCGTCCTCGTGATCAGAGGCGACGGGGAGGACTTCTGCGCCGGCGCCGAGCTCGACCCGTCGATGGCAGCCGACGCTCCCTTGATCGACCGGCACCGGCGGATGAAGCAGGTGGCGGCCGCCGCCACCGCCCTCCACCGCACGACGAAACCCACCATCGCCGCCGTCGACGGGGTGGCCGTGGGGGCGGGGATGAATCTGGCTCTCGGCTGCGACGTCGTCATCGCCACCACCCGAGCCCGGTTCTCGGAGATCTTCGTGCGCCGTGGGCTCACCCTCGACTTCGGCGGGTCGTGGCACCTCCCACGAGTCGTCGGGATGCAGAGGGCCAAGGAGCTGGCACTTTCGGGACGCATCGTGGAGGCGGAGGAGGCCCTGCGCATCGGCCTGTGCCTCGAGGTCGTGGAGCCGGAAGCGCTGGAAGCGCGGGCCACTGAGATAGCCGAATCTTTCCTGGCCGGCGCCCCCGTGGCCCAGATGTTCATCAAGCAGGGACTCGACTCGACCTGGGAAGTGTCCTTTCCCGAGGCGCTGGCGTGGGAGGGGCAGTCACAGTCCATCTGCCTTTCGACCGAGGACTTCGCCGAGGGCGTCCAGGCCTTCATCGAGAAGCGGCCTCCGCAGTTCACAGGGCGCTAGCGTCGGAGCCAGCCCAGGAAGGAGGAGTGGTGGCTACCTGGGACGATGTCAGCCGCATCGCCAACGCTCTCCCCGAGGTCGTCGAGGCCGAGCGCACCTGGAGCGTGCGCAACAAGAAGATCGCCTGGGAACGCCCCCTCCGCCGGGGAGACTACGAGGCGCTCGGCGACTCAGCGCCCGATGGGCCGATCCTCGGGGTGCGCACGCCGGACGTCGGGGTGAAGGAGGCGTTGATCGCCGACGATCCCGATGTGTTTTTCACAACGCCCCACTTCGACGGATACCCGGCGGTGCTCGTGGACCTGGAGCGGGCCTCCGTGGACGACCTCGAAGAGGTCATCCTCGAAGCTTGGGTCACCCAGGCCCCCAAGCGGCTCAGCAACGCCTATCTGACTGAACGCGGCCTCGCCTGACGGCAGGCCAGACCCCTGTTCAGCACCATGGGGAGGACGTAGGTTCGGCGACATGTTCGCCGAGACGACTTCAGTGACGATGGTAGGGGCGGAGCCGCGACCCGTACGGGTGGAGGCGCACGTGGGTGGCGCCAAGGACGTGTTCAAGTTGAGCGGCTTGCCCGACACTGCAGTTCGCGAGGCGAAGGAGCGAGTGCGGGCGGCGGTCACGTCGTCGTCGATGTCGTTCCCGGCGCGACACATAACGGTGAACCTGGCTCCGGCTGACCTGCCGAAGGGTGGCGCCGACTACGACCTGCCGATCGCCCTGGGTGTCCTCGGCGCCGCCGGCACCATTCCCGCCCGGCCGATCGTGGCACTGGGGGAACTGGCGCTCGACGGCACTGTCCGGGCCGGGAGAGGAGCGTTGGGAGCCGCGATCGTCGCTTCCCGCATGGGCATCCCGTGTCTAGTCGCCGACGAAGTGGCCCCTGAGGCGGCGTCGGTCGCAGGCGCCGACGTGGTGCCGGTCCGGACGCTGGCGGAGGCGGTTGCGGTAGTCAGCGGGGAAGCTCGGCGACGTTCCGTCGAGGCGACTCGCCGCATCCGCCCGTCGGTGCCCGACTTGGCCGACGTCCGCGGTCAGCCGCTCGCCCGGCGGGCGTTGGAGGTCGCCGCCGCCGGAGGCCACCACCTCTTCCTCCACGGTCCGCCCGGATCTGGGAAGTCGATGCTCGCCCAGCGACTGGTCGGGTTGCTCCCGACGCTGTCGGACGAGAAGGCTCTCGAGACCGCCTGCGTGTGGGCAGCCGCCGGGAGGATCCGGGGCGTCGATCCGACTCCGCCGTTCCGAGCACCCCACCACACCGCCAGCCTGGCGGCGCTGATCGGGGGAGGGACCGGAACGATCGTGCCGGGTGAGATCTCCCTCGCCACCCACGGCGTCTTGTTTCTCGACGAGTTGGGGGAGTTTCCCGCCCGGTCCCTCGATGCCCTCCGCCAGCCCTTGGAGGAAGGCGAGGTGGCGATCGCCCGCCGCGGCATGTCGGTGACCCTTCCCGCCGAGGTGCAACTCGTCGCCGCGACCAACCCCTGCCCCTGCGGCTACGCCGGCGACCGGGTGCAGGCGTGCCAGTGCTCCCAGACCGACATCCAGCGCTATCGCCGTCGCATCTCCGGGCCCCTGCTGGACCGCTTCGACCTCCGTGTCGCCGTCCGCCGCCTCACTGGCGACGAGCTCCAGGGACCACCCGGCGAGCCGACGGCAGTCGTGGCGTCCCGGGTCGAAGCAGCTCGCAAACGTCAAACGGAGCGTGGTGTCCTCAACCGTGATCTGACCCGTGCCCAGCTCGACAGCCAGCCCATCGAGCCCGCCGCCGGCCAATTCCTGCACCGAGCGGTGGACCGGTCCGGGCTCACGGCCCGCGGCTATGACCGCATTCGCCGCGTGGCGCGGACTCTGGCCGACCTCGACGAGGTGGACGCCATCGAGGAACGACACGTCGCCGAAGCCCTCGCCCTGCGTGGTTCATGGTGACCACCGTTGCGATCGTGTCTCGCGGCGACCCCGGTTACCCGGCTCAACTGGAGGAGATCGCCGATCCTCCCGATCGCCTGTGGGTGCGAGGGACGCTACCCCCGACTCCCGCAGTGGCGATCGTGGGCACCCGGCGGGCCACCCGCTACGGCCTGAGCCTCGCCCGCGAGATGGGGCGGGCAGTCGCCCTGGCGGGCTGGGTCGTCGTGAGTGGCTTGGCCCGTGGTGTCGATGGGGCCGCTCACCGCGGCTGCCTCGATGGCGGTGGGGCAGGGATAGCGGTGCTCGGATGTGGGATCGACATCTGGTACCCACCCGAACACCAGCGGCTGGGGGAGGAGTTGGTGGCAGGAGAGGGCGCCGTCGTCTCCGAGTACCCGCCCGGGACGAGGCCCGAACCCTGGAGGTTTCCGGCTCGCAACCGGATCATCTCCGGCCTGTCTGCCGCGGTGGTGGTGGTCGAGGCGGCCGAGAAGGGAGGGGCGCTGATCACCGCCCGGCTCGCGGCCGAACAAGGAAGGGACGTGTTCGCCGTCCCCGGCGACGTCCACCGAGAGACCTCCCTCGGCACCAACCTCCTCATCCGCGACGGGGCCATTCCCGTCCTCGGAGCAGCGGATCTCGTCGAAGCGCTGAGCCTGATCCTCGGCCCACCCAGGACGCACACCGACGTCGACCTGCCCTTCGCCATGCCGTACGACGGTGCCACGGTGGAGGAGGTGATCGCTGCCAGCGGTGGAGATACGGCCGAGGTTCTGCAATCGTTGGGCAGAATGGAAGCCGAAGGCAGAGTCAGGATCGAGGCCGGCCAGGTCTTCATCGCTTGACTTGTCGGCGATCAGTGGGAGTCTGGCTTCCTCGTCCTACACTCCCCGCACAGCGAGGCACGAGGCAAACACCACATGACCGATCGCGTGCAGAGCGATCAGACCTCTGACATCGACGAACTCTGGAAGCGGTTCAAAGAGACCGGCGACCCGAAGATTCGGGAAAGCCTCATCCTGCACTACTCGCCATTGGTCAAGTTCGTCGCCGCCCGCGTCGCCGCCGGGCTGCCGAGGAGCGTGGACCAGAACGACCTGGCCTCGTACGGGATATTCGGCCTCATCGACGCCATCGACAAGTTCGACCTCGAGCGCGGCTTCAAGTTCGAGACCTATGCCATCAACCGGATCAAAGGCGCCATCCTCGACGAACTCCGGTCCCTCGACTGGGTGCCGCGGTCGGTCAGGGCGAAGGCGCGTGAGATCGAACGGTCGATCGGCGAGCTCGAGCACACCCTCCAGCGCAGTCCCACCGACGAGGAGCTGGCCGAGTACATGGAGACGGATGTCGACACAGTCCAGAACGACCTCGCCGAGATCTCCCAGCTGGGTATCGCCGCTCTCGACCAGACGGTCGGGTCCGGCGAGGCCGCCGTCACCCTGAAGGACCTGGTCACCGATCCCTCGGGGGTCTCGCCGGAAGCGGCCTTCCAGGCGGAGGAGACCCGACGAATCTTGGTGGACTCGATCAACCGGCTTCCCGATCGTGAGCGCCTCGTCGTGACCCTCTACTACTACGAGGGTCTCACGCTGGCGGAGATCGGAGAAGTGCTCGGTGTCACCGAGTCCCGGGTGTGTCAGATCCACGCCAAGACGGTCATGTCTCTCCGCAACCGCCTCGCCGAGCCTCCGATTCTCTAGTCACCCCCACCCCCGGTATCATCTGCCCCAATCACACACGTCCGTTTGCTCCGCCTGGTGCAGCCGCGGCTGTCGTCGGAGCGTCCGAACAGGATGGCGAAGTTCGCCGGCGGACGGAGGAGAGCAACCAGGAAAGGAATCAGCATCCATGAGCGCTGTCACCATGAAGCAGCTCTTGGAGGCCGGTGTGCACTTCGGGCACCAGACACGCCGCTGGAACCCGAAGATGAAGCCGTACATCTACGGTGAACGCAACGGCATCCACATCATCGACCTGCGCCAAACCCTGGAGCAGATCGAGAAGGCCACCCAGTTCGTGAAGGACCTGTCCTCCAACGGCGGCTCCGTGTTGTTCGTCGGCACGAAGAAGCAGGCCCAGGTGCCGGTCACCGAGCAGGCCCGTCGCTCCGGCAATCCCTACGTCACCTACCGCTGGCTCGGCGGCATGCTGACGAACTTCTCCACCATCCAGAAGCGGATCTACTACTTGAAGGAGCTCCGCCAGATGGAGGAGACGAAGGAGATCGAGGCGCTTCCCAAGAAGGAACGCCTCCGCCTCCGCCGGGAGCGGGAGAAACTCGAGCAGAACCTGGGTGGGGTGGTCGACATGACCCGCCTACCCGAGGCCCTGTTCGTGGTCGACGTCAACACCGAGGCCACGGCCGTCAAGGAAGCCGCACGCCTCGGCATCCCCGTGATCGCTCTGGTCGACAGCAACTGCGACCCGGATCTGATCGAATACGTGATCCCCGGCAACGACGACGCCATCCGTTCGGCTGAGCTCGTGGCCGGCGCCATCGCCGATGCCGCGCTCGAGGGCAAAGAGATCGCGTCCAAGCGGCGCGTGATCAAGGCCGAGGGGGACGACCAGCAGGCCCGGGAGGGGACCAATGCCTGAGTTCACCGCCAAGGACGTACAGAAACTCCGCCAAGACGCCGGCGTCGGGATGATGGACGCCAAGAAGGCGTTGGAAGAGACCGGTGGCGACTTCGAGAAAGCGTTCGAGCTGCTGCGCGAGAGGGGCCTGGCGCAAGCCGCCAAGCGAGCCGAACGCGAGGCGACGGAAGGCGCCATCGGCTACTACATCCACATGCAGAACGACCGGCCTGTGGTGGGCGTACTAGTGGAGTTGGCCTGCGAGACCGACTTCGTCGCCAAGAGCGACGAGTTCAAGCAGACCGCCAACGACATCGCCCTCCACGTGTCGTGGGGCAATCCCCGTTGGATCACCCGCGAGCAGGTGGACGAAGCAGAACTCGAGAAGGAGCGCGACCTGATCGCCCGCCAGGCCGCGGGCGAAGGCAAGCCCGAGCAGGTGATCCCGAAGATCGTCGAAGGCAGGATCGAGAAGTTCTACGAAGACAACGTCCTCTACGACCAGACCTTCGTGAATCCCGAGCGCTTCGAGGGGACCGTCGGCGAGATGGTCGCCGCCCTCGCCGCCAAGATGGGCGAGAACATAAGCGTGAGGCGCATCGCCCGCTTCGCGGTGGGAGAAGGCAACTGAGATGGCCGGCCGCCGTCGGGTACTCCTGAAACTGTCCGGCGAGGCGTTCGCTGACCCGGCGGTCGGCTACGGGATAGATCCTCTCACCGTCAAGCGCGTCGCCGAAGAGGTAGCCGAAGCCCACCGTGCCGGCGCCGAGGTAGCCATCGTCGTCGGCGGAGGGAACATCTTTCGGGGGGTGTCGCAGGCTGCCAAAGGGATGGACCCGGCGGCCGCCGACTACATGGGAATGCTGGCCACCGTCATCAATGCTCTGGCCTTGCGCGACGCGCTCGAAAAGGCGGGCGTGGAGACCCGAGTGCAGTCGGCGATCACCATGCAGCAGTTGGCCGAGCCGTACATCCGGCTCAAAGCGATCCGCCACCTCGAGAAGGGGCGGGTCGTGATCTTCGCCGCCGGCACAGGGAATCCGTTCTTCACCACCGACACCGCCGCCGCGCTGCGGGCGGTGGAGATCGGTGCCCATGCCTTGCTCAAGGCGTCGAAAGTCGATGGCGTATACGACGCCGACCCCAACCGGGACCCGTCGGCGAAGCTGCTTCCCGAGCTCACCTACATGGAGTTCCTGGCCCGGGATCTCAGGGTGATGGATTCGACGGCAGTTACCATGTGCAAAGAGCACGAGGTGCCGATCGTCGTTTTCGACATGACCGAGCCTGGGAACATCGTCAAAGCAGTGCTCGGCGAGGAGCCCATCGGTACGGTCGTCCAGTAGGCATCTCGGGACCCCCTCTATGAGTGAGGGGAGGGGTCGGGACGGTCGTTAGGAGGCGTCGATGATTCAGGACTTACTGGCAGAAGCGGAACAGAAGATGAGCCAGGCCGTCGATCACGTGGTCTCCGAATTCGCCACCGTGCGCACCGGCCGCGCCAACCCCCAGATCCTCAAGCGGATCACCGTCGACTACTACGGGACCCCGACGCCAGTGCTCCAGCTCGCCTCGGTCAATGTGCCGGAGCCCCGGCTGATGGTGGTGTCCCCCTACGACCCGAATTCGCTCAACGACATCGAAAAGGCCATCGCCACGTCGGATCTGGGCCTCAACCCCAGCAACGACGGGAAGGTGATCCGGATCTCGTTCCCGCCGCTCACCGAGGAACGGCGTATGGAGCTGATCAAAGTCGTGCGCAACATGGCCGAGGAAGGGCGGGTGGCGGTCCGCAACGTGCGCCGTCACACGAAGTCCGATATCGAGGCTCTCCACGGTGAGATCTCCGACGACGACATCCGTCGGGCGGAGAAGGACCTCCAGGACCTGACCGACCGCTACATCGGTCAGATCGACTCGCTCCTGGACGAGAAGGAAGCCGACCTCAGGGAAGTATGAAGTGAGCGAAGAACGTCCCCGGTTTCGCCGACCGTGGGAGGAGCCCGAAGCGGGTGAGACCCCCGGCGAAACCAAAGGTGACGATCGGGAGGCGGCGCCAGAGACCGGAGGGGACGAAGCCCCCGAAACCGACGAGCAGACGCCGGACGCCAACGAGCCGCGGCCGCCGGCGGCTGCCGAGGGAGCGCCCGATGTCGACCTCACCGACTGGGAGGCCATCGCCGGCGGGTCCTCCGACCTCGACGATCTCACCCACGAGACCTACATCACCGCCACCACCGAGGAGTACCGCGGTTTGGCTGAAGAAATCGCCCGCCTGCGCAACGTGGAGGTCGAGCGGCAGGCGGTGGTCGCCACCATGCCCGGCGTCGACACCGGCCTGGTCGGCTTCGAGGACGTCACCGGCCGGCCGGGTATATCCGAGGAAGAGGTCGAGGCCTACGAGCAGGCCCGGGCTTCCGACCTCACCTTGCGCGTCCTCACCGCGGTCGGTCTCGTAGGCCTCCTGGTCGGCAGCCTGTACCTCGGCGGTTGGTGGTTCACCTCGTTCCTCACGATCGTCATGCTGCTCTCGCTGGGCGAGTTCTACGCCACCGTGCGCCGCGTCGGGTATGCACCGCTGGCGCTCGTCGGCCTGCTCGGCATCATCGCCATGCCGGTCCTCACCCACATGTCGAGCATCTTCGCCATCGCCGGCGTGACGGTCGTCGCCACGGTGCTGGTGGTGCTGGTGTATTCGCTCGTCAATCGGCGCTATCCGCTGGAGAACGCCTCCATCACGGTGTTCGGCATGGCGTGGGTCGGGCTCCTGGCGTTCATCGTGCCCTTCGGCCACTCCGACCACCCGGTCGCCTACGTGATCATGGTCGGTCTGATCACCGCCATGGTCGACATCGGCTCGTACTTCGTCGGCCGCGGGTTCGGCACCCGGCCCCTCGCCCCGACCCTGTCGCCCAACAAGACCGTCGAGGGCTTCATCGGTGGAGTCATCTTCGGCGTCATCACCGCCGCCGTGCTCTCGACGCTGCCCCCGTACGAGGCGATCGGATTCACGGGTTCGCTCGTCTTGGGCGGGATCGTCTCGGTCATCGGCCCGCTCGGCGATCTGGCGGAGTCGATGGTCAAGCGGTCCCTCGGGGTCAAGGACATGGGCTCGGTCCTCCCCGGACACGGCGGGATGCTGGACAGGATCGACAGCTTCCTCTTCGCCGTGCCTGCCGCTCACCTCTTCTTCCTGATCCGCGGCCTGCTGTGAGATGAGCCAGGTCGTGGTGCTCGGCGCCACGGGGTCGATCGGACGCCAGGCGCTGGACGTGATCGCCCATCTCGGCTTCACCGTCGACGGGCTGGCCGCCAACCGTCCCAGCCCCGAACTCGCTGAACTGGCGCAGCGCCATCCCGGTGCCGAGGTCGTGGTGGCCACCGGCGACGACGAGGTAGCCCGAGATTTCGCTTCCCGCATCGACAACCCGGTCCGCTTCGGTCGAGAGGCGGTCGCCGAGATGGCTTCGCGGCCGGGCCGCATCGTGGTGAACGGGATCGTGGGGGCAGCGGGCCTCAGGGCGACCATCGCCGGCCTCGAGGCGGGCAACCGGGTGGCGCTGGCCAACAAGGAGAGCCTGGTGGCCGGGGGGCCGCTCGTGATGGACGCCCTGGCCGCCGGCAACGGCGAGCTGATCCCCGTCGACTCGGAGCACTCGGCGCTCCACCAGTGCCTGGAGGGCGAGGACCCGAGCTCGGTGTTGCGACTCATCCTCACCGCCTCCGGCGGGCCGTTCCGGGGCCGGGCCCGGGCCGACCTCGTCTCGGTCACAGTGGAGGAGGCTCTGGCCCACCCGACCTGGAAGATGGGGGGACGAATCACGATCGACTCGGCGACGCTCATGAACAAAGGGCTCGAGGTCATCGAGGCCCACCACCTCTTCGGCTTCGATCTCGATCGGATCGACGTGGTGGTCCACCCGCAGTCGATCGTGCACTCGGCGGTCCATTTCGTCGACGGGGGCATCAAAGCCCACCTCGGCCATCCCGACATGCGCATCCCGATCCAATACGCCCTCACCTACCCGGAGCGGGTGAGCGGTCTCGGCGAGCCGTTTTCCTTCGTTGGCCGAACCCTCGAATTCGAAGAGGTCGACCGGGAGACATTTCCCGCTGTCGACCTCGCCTACGAGGCCGCCCGGCGCGGCGGCACCGCCCCCTGCGTCCTCAACGCTGCGGACGAAATGGCCGTCGAGGCGTTCCTCGCCGGAAAACTCGGGTTCCTGGGTATCGTCGAGATCGTGGAGGCGACACTGGAGCGGGCGGGATGGGAACGAGAGTTGTCTTCGGTCGAACAGGTCCTCGCTGCCGACGCCGAAGCCCGGGCGATAGCCTCGGAACTGATAGCTTCCGCTAGATCGTCCTCGTGAGTAGGTTGTGCCCATGATCGGAGGCCTCATCGCAGTCCTGGCCATCGCCTTGTTCGTGATGGCGCACGAGGCCGGGCATTTCCTCGCCGCCAAGGCGACAGGCATGAAGGCCACCGAGTTCTTCCTGGGCTTCGGGCCCAAGCTGTGGTCGTTCCGGCGAGGGGAAACCGAATACGGCATCAAGGCGATCCCTGCCGGCGGCTATGTCCGCATCATCGGGATGAACCCCTTCGAGGAGGTCGCCCCCGAAGACGTCGGCCGCACCTACCGGGAGAAGCCGTTCTGGAAGAAGTCCGTCGTCGTTCTCGCCGGCGTCGGCATGAACTTCGTCATGGCCTTCATCATGTTCTTCGGCGTTGCCATGGCCGCCGGCATCCACGAGCCGGTGCCGATGGTCGCCGACATCGTCGAAACCCGCGACGGCGTGCCCACGGCGGCATCGAACGCCGACATCCGCATCGGTGACAGGATCGTCGCCATCGACGGGACGGCCTACTCCTCCTGGACGGACATCCAGGAGGAGCTGTCCGGGCGGCCGGGCGAGGACGTGATCCTCACCATCCAACGTGGCGAGGAGTACGTCGACGTGCCGGTCACGCTCGGGTCGTTCGAGACGGACTCGGGTGAGGTCGGTTTCCTGGGCGTGGAAGCTGCGATCCGGGAACGTCCCGTCGGGGTCGGGGAAGGCGCTTCCCTCGCCGGTCAGGAGGTCTGGCGAAACGTGCAACTCACCTTCCAGGTGATGGGCGAGCTGATCCGCCCCGAGTCGTTGATGAGGCTCGCCGGCGTGTTCATCGGCCAGACCGACGTTCCCGAAGAGATCCGGCCCGTGAGCCCCATCGGGATCGTCAACGTCGGCTCACAGGTCGGCACTCTGGGCGTGGCCAACTACGTGGCGATGCTGGCGTCGATCAACGTGATCCTCGCCACCTTCAACGTCATCCCCCTCCTGCCTCTCGACGGTGGCCACTTCGCCGTGGCCCTGTGGCAGAAGATCACCGGGCGGGAACCGGACGTCCGCAAGCTGGTGCCGGTGGCCGTGGCGGTGATCGTGTTGTTCACCTTCCTGGGCTTGGCCGCCATCATCCTGGACATCATCGACCCCATTCGGCTCTGATCACGTCTTCCTGTTCGGGGTGATGGTTTCTACCATGAGGTCGTGATCCCCCGTAAGGAAACCCGCCAGATCCGCGTGGGCAATGTCGCGGTCGGCGGAGGGGCCCCGGTCTCCGTCCAGTCGATGACCACGACGAAGACGGCCGACGTCGAAGGCACCCTCGCCCAGGTCTATGCGCTGCGCGGTGCCGGCGCCGACATCGTCCGTATCACTTGCAACGACGTGGAGGCCGCCCAGGGCCTCGCCGATATCGTTCCCCGCTCACCCGTGCCCATCGTGGCCGACATCCATTTCCAATATCGCCTCGCGCTGGCGGCGATGGAGGCAGGAGTCCAGGGCCTGCGTCTCAACCCCGGGAACATCCGCAACGAGGACCACATCAAGACCGTGGCCCGGGAGGCCAAAGACCGCGGGCTTCCCATCCGCGTCGGCGTCAACGCCGGGTCACTCGACAAGGACCTGTTGGAGAAGTACGGGGGACCACGCCCTGAGGCGCTGGTCGAGTCGGCCCTGAAGGAGATCCGCTACCTCGAAGAGGTCGACTTCACCGACATCAAGATCTCCGTGAAGCACTCCGACGTGCCATCGATGGTCGCCGCCTATCGACTGCTGTCGGAGACGGTCGAGTATCCCCTGCATCTAGGAGTGACGGAGGCCGGGCCGCCTCCGGGGGGCATCATCAAGTCCGTGGCCGGCATCGGAACTCTCCTCATGGAGGGAATCGGCGACACCATCCGGTTCTCACTCACCGCCGACCCGGTCGAGGAAGCCAAGGCCGGCCGCCAGTTGCTCGAGTACCTCGGCCTGCGGGAACGGACCGGGCTCGACCTGATCGCCTGCCCGTCCTGCGGCAGGGCTGAGGTCGACGTGATCGACGTCGCCACACAAGCGCAGAAGGCGCTCGAAGCCGAGGGCCTTCCCATCCAGGTGGCGGTGATGGGCTGTGTCGTCAACGGGCCCGGTGAGGCCCGGGAAGCGGACATCGGCATCGCCGCCGGGCGTGGGAAAGGGCACCTCTTCATCAAAGGGCAGGTGGTGCGGGTCGTGCCGGAGGAGGAGATGGTCGATGCCCTCCTCGACGAAGCCAGGAAGCTGGCCGCCGAAGGAGTGGAGGCTCGCCTCGCCGCCGCCGATGCCGGCGCCGCCGCCCTCGCCCAGGAGACCAAGAAACAACTGGTGGAGATCCAGGGTGACGCCAATCGCACGGCGGAGCGTCGGGCTCGGGTCGCCCAAATAGCTGAGTAGGGGTTTCTCCCCGCTCGTTAACCTGCTCCCAATGCGTTGGTCGCAAGCGTTCATCCCCACCCTTCGTGACGACCCCGCCGGTGCCGAGGCGATCAGCCACCGGCTCCTCGTCCGCGCCGGCTTTATCCGCCAGGTTTCGGCCGGCCACTACTCGATGCTGCCGCTGGGGCAACGCACCCGTCTCAAGATCATCGACATCATCCGTCAGGAGATGGACCGCATCGGCGCTCAGGAGGTGGTGCTGCCCACGCTCCACCCCGCCGAGATCTGGAGGAAGTCGGGCCGCTACGAACTGATGGGCGACAACCTCTTCAAGATGGTCGACCGAAGGGGCGTCGAGAACGTGATGGGGATGACGGAAGAGGAGCTCTTCGCCATCCACGCCTCGGAGCTGACGTCGTATCGCCAGCTGCCTCAGATCTGGTACCAGATCCACACCAAGTACCGCGACGAGCCCCGCCCCAAGGCAGGATTGCTGCGGGTGCGGGAGTTCACCATGAAGGACTCCTACACGCTCGACATCGACGCCGCCGGCCTCGACGTCGGTTTCCAGAAGCACCGTCAGGCGTACATCGAGATCTTCGCCCGCCTTGGCCTCGACGCCGTGCCGGTGGAAGCCTCCTCGGGAGCGATGGGCGGCTCCGAGTCAGTCGAGTTCATGGTTCGGAGCGACTCGGGCGAGGACTGGGTCGTCACCTGCCCCAACTGCGACTATTCGGCCAACCTGGAGAAAGCAGTGGCCCGCGTCCCGGAGGTAGACGACGGTGACAAGGCAAAGGCCGTCGAGCGTCTCGCCACGCCGGGGATACGCACCATCGCCGCCCTCGCCGAAGCCCACCCGGGCGTCGCCGACCCCGAGCGTCAGCTCAAGACGCTGGTCTACGTCATCGACGGGAAGCTGACGCTGGCCGTCGTCCGTGGCGACCACGACCTCCAGGAGCAGAAGCTGCTGGATGCCGCCGGCGGCGCTGAAGCCCGCCCGGCCCAACCGGAGGAAGTCCGAGAAGCCCTGGGTGCCCTTCCCGGGAGCCTCGGCGCAGTGGGCGTCAGCGGGATCCCGATCTACGTCGACGAGGCCTTGCGCGGCCGCTACAACATGGTCACCGGCGCCAACGAGGACGACTGGCACCTCACGGGTGTCGATCCCGAGCGCGACTTCGGGGAGTTCCAGTGGGCCGACCTGCGGGCCGTGTCCGCCGGGGAGCCCTGCGTCAACTGCGGTTCGCCACTGGACATGTGGCGAGGCATCGAAGTCGGCCACATCTTCAAGCTCGGAACCAAGTATTCGATCGCCTTCGAGGCCAACGTCCTCGACGAAGAGGGCAAGTCCCATCCCATCGTCATGGGTTCCTATGGGATCGGCGTCGAGCGGAACATGGCGGCAGTCGTCGAGACCCACCACGACGAGCGGGGGATCATCTGGCCCGTGAGCGTCGCCCCCTACGAGGTAGTGATCACGGTGCTGCGAGCCGATGAGCGGGCTGCTGCTTCCGCCGGCGAGGACCTGTATCGCCGATTCACCGAGGCAGGAGTCGAGACCTTGCTCGACGACCGATTGGAGCGCCCGGGTGTGAAGTTCGCCGACGCCGAACTGATCGGTATCCCGTGGCGAGTCACAGTCGGGCCACGGGGGATCGAAACCGGCGTCGTCGAGGTGACGGAGCGGGCGACGATGGAGACGCGGGAAGTCCCCCTGGAAGAGGTGGTTCCCACAGTGACCGCGGCCGTCGAAGCGGCGCGCTGATCAGTCCAGACCGGCGAACCTGTCGGCCCCGGCGTAGACGACGAACCTGTCGCCGCGCGTGAACCCGATCACCGTGAGGCCGAGCTCGTCGCCCAACTCGGCGGCGAGCGAAGACGCCGCCGACACCCCGGCCACGACCGGGATGCCGACGACGGCGGCCTTTTGGGTTATCTCGAACGAAATCCGGCCCGAGACCGCCAGCACGACGTCCCCGAACGGCCACCGGGTGCGGGCCAGGGCGCCGATTGCCTTGTCGACGGCGTTGTGGCGGCCGACATCCTCGGCAGCCGTCAACACCGTCCCGTCGGGGAGGCACACGACGGCGGCGTGGAGGCCGCCCGAGCGGGCGAAACCGGGTTGAGACCCTTCGAGTGCCGTCATCCATCGCGGTGGCATCCAGGATTCGAGGGCCGGGCCCTCGGGCGGCCGGCGGCCCGCGACCCGGACGGCGTCGATGGAGGCCTTGCCGCACACGCCGCACGACGAAGAGACGTAGGCGGAGCGCCGGAACCGCTCGGGATCGACGGTCACCCCGGTGGCGAGCCGCAACTCGACTCGGTCGCCATCGCCCACGGGCTCCACGTCCGTGATCTCGTCAGGAGACAGGACGATTCCTTCGGTCAGGGCGAACCCGAGGGCGAGGTCGGCGTCGGCGCCGGGAGTGCGCATCAACACGGCTAGCGGAGTGCTCGCCATCCTGATCTCGAGCGGGCCTTCTTCGGCGAGGTCATCGTGGCGCGCCGCTGCTCGGGCGCCCTCCACGGCGATCACGGCACGTTTCACGACGGTCATCGGACCCAGCGTAGGGCTGCCTTTCCGGACCGGCCGATGTGGCACCATGTCACCATGCGCGTCCACAACTTCGGAGCCGGCCCCTGCGCTCTTCCCCTCGAGGTCCTCGAGGAGGTGCGCGACGAATTCCCCGAGTACGGCGAGACCGGGATGACCGTGATCGAGATGAGCCATCGGTCCGCCGACTACGAGGCGATCCATTCCGAGGCGAAGGAGCGGGCGCGGAGGGTTTCGGGGGCGCCTGACGACTTCGAGATCCTCTTCCTCCAGGGAGGGGCGACGCTCCAGTTCTCGATGGTGCCCCTCAACCTGCTCTCGGAGGGGGAGGCAGCCGGCTATGTGGAGTCCGGCTCGTGGGGCAGGAAGGCTCTCTCGGACGCCAAGATGCTGGGTGGGTATTCGGCCTGGAGCGGCGAAGCCAGCGGCTATACGACGATGCCCGCACCGGACGAAATCGAGGTCCGCCCCGGCACCCGCTACCTCCATGTCACTTCGAACGAGACGATCGGGGGAATCCGTATGGTGGACTTCCCCGACCTGGGGGTGCCTCTGGTGGCCGATATGTCCTCGGACTACCTGGCCCGTCCGATCGACTGGCGGCTCTACGACGTCGTCTACGGGGGAGTGCAGAAGAACCTCGCGCCCGCCGGCATGGCCCTCGTGTTCATCCGCAAGTCGGCGGTGGCGGATCGTTCCCACCTCGGCTCATACCTCCGCTACTCGACCCACGTCGAAGGCGATTCCCTCGCCAACACCCCTCCGATGTTCCAGGTGTACCTGATGGGCAAGGTCCTGCGCCATCTCGAGGAGCGCGGCGGGGTGGAAGGCCTCCAGAAGCGGTCGGAGGAGAAATCTTCCCTGGTCTACGACGCCATCGCCGCCTCGGACGGCTTCTATCGCTCGCCGGTGGACCCGGCCGTTCGCTCCCATACGAACGTCGTCTGGCGACTCCCCACGGAGGAACTGGAGGCGAAATTCGTAGCCGAGGCCAACGAACGCGGTCTGGTGGGGCTCAAGGGCCACCGCAGCGTCGGAGGGATCCGGGCTTCGATCTATGCCGCCACCGAGATGCCATCGGTCGAGGCCTTGGTTTCCTTCATGGCGGAATTCGCGGCCCGAAACCGGCCCTGAATCGACTCAGATCCGTTCCGCGTCGGCCCGGCCCACCGATATAATCGGTGCCTGCCAACTGAAACCGGTCTTCTCGCATGAGGTGGGCGTCTGGCCCACCTTATTGCTGTGGATACCGGTGCGACCGTGCCTGCGAAGAAACGACGAAGGATGAGTGTAGAGACCGAACTGTGGGAACTCACCCACGACTACCTGGCCGCGGAGCGGCTGGAGCTCGACGACCTCGAGTTGGTCGGGCGCGGGCGCGGGCGCACCTTGAAGGTCACGATCGACGGAGAAGGCCTCGACCTCGACCGGATAGCCGAGGTTTCCCGGGGCCTGTCCCGGCTCTACGACGCCGAATCGGACCTCGAGGGGCCCTACCAGTTGGAGGTCACATCTCCCGGACTCGAGCGGGCCTTGAAGCGACCCCGTCATTTCGAGAAATCGGTCGGACGCGAGGTGGTGCTCAAGGCGCGTGACGAAGACGGCCAGGTCCGAACTCATCGTGGGACACTGGTGGCTGCGGACGCCGAAGCGGTCACCGTCGACGTCGACGGCACGGCTTTCCGCTATCCATATGGAGAAGTGATTTCGGCGCGGACGATTTTCCGGTGGGAGCCCGCTCCCAAGCCGGGGAAATGAGGAGAACGACGATGCAGATGGACGCACAGGTGATGGACGCTCTCGAGTTGCTGGAGCGTGAGCGCGGCGTGCCTGTCGAGGCGATCCTCGATGCCCTGGCGAATGCCCTCGTGTCCGCGTACAAGCGGTCGCCTGGAGCGGCCGAAGAGGCCCGCGTGACGATCGACCCGGAGTCGGGCGACATCGTCGTATACGCCCAGGAGCTCGACGAGGAAGGCAACGTCATCGCCGAGTGGGAGGACACCCCCGAGGACTTCGGCCGGATAGCCGCCCAGACCGCCAAGCAGGTGATCCAGCAGCGCCTGCGGGAGGTGAAGCGCGAGCAGGTCTTCGACCTCTACGAAGGTCGGGAAGGGGACTTGGTCACGGGCATCGTCCAGCAGATCGACAACCGCTTCGCCATCCTCGACCTGGGCGATGCCGAGGCGATCATGCCTGCTTCTGAACGCATCCCCTACGAGCGCCTGCAGCGCGGCAACCGGGTGAAGGCTCTGATCATCGAGGTGCGAGGCGACGCCAAGGGGCCGCAGATCGTCGTGTCTCGCAGCCACCCGGACCTGGTCCGGCGCCTGCTGGAGCTCGAGGTGCCCGAGCTCGCCGACGGCACCATCGAGATCGTGGCCATCGCCCGGGAGCCGGGTCACCGGACCAAGATCGCAGTCGTCTCCCACGACCCCAACGTCGACGCCAAGGGGGCGGCTGTCGGGGCCCGAGGCTCGCGCGTCCGCCAGGTGGTGAATGAGCTGCGGGGTGAGAAGGTCGACGTGGTCCAGTGGCGCGAGAACCCCGCCGAGTTCATCGCCGAGGCATTGGGCCCGGCCCGGGTGCGTGAAGTCCATATCGATGAGGAGACGAAGACCGCTACGGTGATCGTGAGCGAGCACCAGCTGTCGCTCGCCATCGGAAAGGAAGGCCAGAACGCCCGGTTGGCGGCCCGCCTCACCGGTTACAAGATCGACATCCGGTCGGACCGGGAGGGCGAGGAGGACGTAGAAGCCACGGAGCCCGAGGCCGCCTCCGTCGAGGAGGCTGCGGCCGCCGAGACACCAGCGGATGGAGAGGCCGCAGCCGACCTCGCCGGTGATGAGCCGCCCTCCTCCGAAGAAGCCGAGGATGCGGGTGGAGAGGTTTCCGAAGGAGCCGGCGAAGCCGTCGCCGAAGACGAAGAAGATGCCGAGGCTGGCGAAGAAGAAAACTGAGTTGGAGAGAGAGTGGCGAAGACACGGGTATACGAGCTAGCGCGCGATCTGGGGGTCGATTCCAAAGAGGTCCTCGAGCAGGCAATCGAATTGGGCTTGGAGGTGAAGACCGCTTCCTCCGGCCTCGACGAGGCCGAGGTGGAGTTGGTCACGCTCGCCCTCGCCGACGGGGGGAGCGGTTCGACCGGGACCGAAGAGGAGGGGGCGCCCGCCGACGAGGCTGCTGTCGAACCCGAACCGGAGTCCGAGGCCGCCGAGCCTGAGGCAGACGAGCCCGAGGTAGCGGAGGCCGAAGCCGAGCCAGCCGCCGAGCCTGAGGTCGCGGACGAGGATGTCCAGATCGCCGAGGTGGAAGTGGGCATGTCGGTGGAGGAGTTCGCGTCCGCCATCGGCCAGCCCGCCTCGGAAGTCGTGCGCGCCTTGCTCACGCGGGGTCGTCCCGTCGGGGCGACGGCCGTGATGCCCGATGACCTGATGGAGGAAGTGGCCGAGAGCTTCGGCGTCATAGTCGACGTCCGCCAGCCTTCCGCCGCTCCCGAAGAGGAGGCTCCGGCCCCGGCTGTCGCCGAGCGTCCCACCTTCGAGGACGCCGAGGAGGACCTGAAGCCGCGGCCGCCGGTCGTCGCCGTCATGGGTCACGTCGACCACGGCAAGACAACGCTCCTCGACCGGATTCGCAAGTCCAACGTGGCGGCCGGTGAGGAAGGCGGCATCACCCAGCACATCGGTGCCTATCAGGTCGAGGTGGACGGACGCAAGATCACGTTCATCGACACCCCCGGTCACGAGGCGTTCACCGCCCTCCGTGCCCGGGGCGCCAACATCACCGACATCGTCGTTCTGGTCGTAGCCGCCGACGACGGCGTGATGCCGCAGACGATCGAGGCCATCAGCCATTCGAAGGCCGCCGGGGTCCGCATGGTCGTCGCCATCAACAAGATGGATGCACCGGGCGCCGATCCGATGCGGGTGCGCGCCGAGCTCGCCGAGCAGGGCGTCATCACCGAGGAACTCGGTGGCGACATCCCCAGCGTCGAGGTGAGCGCCCTCAGCGGCGAGGGTGTCCAGGATCTCCTCGAGATCATCGACCTGGTCGCGCAGCTCGAGGACTACCGCGCCAACCCCAAGGCACCTGCCTCGGGTGTCGTGGTCGAGGCGCAGCTGGAGCGGGGCCGAGGTCCGGTGGCGTCCGTGATCGTTCAGCGGGGCACTCTCAAGCAAGGCGATGCTTTCGTGGCCGGACCGGTGGCCGGCCGCGTGAGGGCGATGACCGACGACACCGGTGCCCGCCTCAAAGAGGCCGGCCCGTCCACCCCGGTGCAGATCATGGGGTGGGAGGACGTGCCCGCCGCCGGCGACTTCTTCGAGGTGGTCAAGAACGAAAAGGAAGCTCGGGCCATCGCCGAGGGGCGCATGGAGGCGATCCGCGAGGAGCAACAGACGATCCCGACCGCCCGGGAGCGGTTGGAGAGCCTGCTCGAACAGCTCCGATCTGAAGACGCCACGCTCCGGGTCATCGTCAAGGCCGACGCCCAGGGGTCGCTCGAAGCCCTGCGTGAGTCGATCGGCAAGATCACCCGCGAAGGTGGGAAGATCGAGATCGTCCACGGCGCCGTCGGCGGCATCAACGAAAACGACGTCAACCTCGCCGACGTCACCGAATCGGTCATCGTGGGCTTCAATGTCCGCCCCGAGCCCGGCGCCCGCAAGGCCGCCGAGCGTCTCGGTATCGAGATCCGCACGTACGGCGTGATCTACGAGCTCCTCGACGAGATCGAGCAGCTCTTGGTCGGCCAGCTCGCCCCCGAGGAGCAGGAAGTCGTGCTGGGCACGGCCGAGGTCCGGGCCGTCTTCCGGGTTCCCCGGGTCGGCACCGTCGCCGGTTGCTACGTCACCGAAGGTGTGGTGCAGCGCGGGGCGAAGGCCCGCCTCCTGCGAGCCGGAGTGGTCATCTACGACGGCACGGTCGACTCGCTCAAGCGGTTCAAGGACGACGTGCGCGAGGTGGCCCAGGGCTTCGAATGCGGTATCGGCCTGGCGAACTACAACGACATCAAAGAGGGCGACCTGATCGAGGTCTACGAGATCCGAGAGATCGCCCGCACCTGACAACCGAGCCCCACACCGGCAGATGCACAGTTGCGCCGTCCGCCTCGAGCTGCACATACCGGCGGCGCAGTCGCTGAAGAGCAAGAGGGCGGTGCTGCGCCCTCACATCGAGCGGCTGCGGAAGCTGGCTTCGCTGAGCATCGCCGAAGTCGACAACCACGACTATTGGCAGCGCGCCTCGGTCGGGGTGGCGATAGTCGCCCCCGACGCCGCCCAATTGGACTCCCTGATCGAACGCGTCCGGCGCTACTTTGACGATCAGGTGGACATCGAGCTGCTCGAAGTCGCCGTCTCCTACCTGGAGGAGCCCTGATGCCGACGCCGCGGATGCGAAAAGTGAACTCCGTCCTCCGGGAGGTGCTGGCCGATGAGATCGAGCGCCTCACCGACCCGCGGGTCGAGCTGGTGTCGGTGACCGGTGTCGAGACGAGCCCCGACCTGCGCCGGGCGATCGTCTACATCTCCACACTCGATCTCGACCGCGGTGAGGAGGCGGTGGCCGCTCTCAACAAGGCGGCACCTCGGCTGCAGGGGGCAGTGGCGCGCCAGGTGCGCATGAAATACACGCCACATCTCGAGTTCGCCCTCGACACGGGTGTCGTCCACGGCGACCGGATCGACAGCATCCTCCGGCGGATCGCCACCGATGAGCCCACGCCGGAGGAGGAGTAGTGGATCGGAAGAAGCTCGCCGCTGCGGCCGCCGCCATCGAGGCGGCCTCGAAGATCGCCATGGCCTGCCACATCGGCCCGGATGGCGACGGTATCGGCTCGATGCTCGGCATGGCCGCTGCCGCCAAGGCTGCCGGCAAGGAGGTGTGGCCGTCGTTCGGGACCCCGTTCGAGTTGCCCGAGATCTACCGCTACCTCCCGCTCGACCTGTTGGTGCCGCCCGAACAGGTGCCGTCCGAACCGGAGGTGTTCATCGCCTTCGACACCGGCTCTCCGGACCGCCTCGGCGAGCTGGGCTCGGTCGCCAAACGGGCAGGGAAGGTGATCGTCGTCGACCATCACGTCACCAACGAGGGTTTCGGCGACATCGCCCTCGTGGAGCCGGACGTCTCCTCCACCGCCGAGCTCACGCTCGCCCTGATTCGTCGCATCGGGTGGCCCATAACCCCCGTGATTGCGACGGCGCTCCTCACCGGAATCGTGACCGACACCGGCCGCTTCCAGTACTCGAATACGCGACCCCGCACCCTGTTCGCCGCCGCACAATTGGTGGCCGCCGGGGCACACCCCGAGGAGATCGGCCAACACATGTACGAGGAGGCCCCATTCGGGTACCTGGCGGTCGTCTCCAAGGTCGCCGGTAGGGCGGTCCTCGAGAAGGAACTGAGGTTCGTGTGGTCGGTGCTCTATCCCGAGGACATCGAAGAGGCCGGTGTCGGTCGGGGTGACGTCGACGGTCTCATCGACCTGATTCGCTTGCCGGTGGAATCCGACGTGGCAGTGTTGATGAAGGTCATGGACGACAACACGGTGCGGGCGTCCCTCCGTTCGAGAGGGCGCGTCGACGTCGGGTCGATCGCCGCCGAGTTGGGCGGGGGAGGGCACCACAACGCCTCTGGCTTCACCTTCGTAGGCAGAGTCGAGGACGCGGTGGCCGCGGTTCGCGAGCGTCTTCCGCATGGTTGAGGGGTTCCTCATCGTCGACAAAGCCGGGGGCATGACGAGTCACGACGTCGTGGCCCGAGTACGCCGCGTGACCGGCGTCAAGAAGGTGGGTCACGCCGGGACCCTCGACCCGATGGCGACAGGAGTAGTGGTTGTGGCGATCGGCCGGGTGACGCGCCTGATCCGGTTCGTCCAGGAACTCCCCAAGGAGTACCTGGGGGTGGGCCGTTTCGGTGTCGCCACCGACACACTCGACGCCGACGGGGCGATCCTCGAGCAGGAGCCGATGGACATCACGCCCGAGGACATAGAAGCGGTGGTTCCCCGCTTCGTGGGGACGATCGAGCAGTTGCCGCCGATGGTCTCGGCTCTCAAGGTCGGCGGAGAGCGTCTCTACGAGATCGCCCGGCGCGGCGAGACCGTGGAGAGGGACGCCCGGCTGGTGGACGTCTACGAGTTGGAGATGACCGACTTCGCACCCGGTCCATACCCCGAAGTGTCGTTCCGGGTCGTCTGCGGCAAGGGCACCTATGTGCGTTCGCTGGTCGACGACATCGCCCGGGCCCTCGGGGGCCGTGCCCACCTGATCGCCCTGCGGAGGCTTCGGGTCGGCTCCCTGGGTCTGGACCGGGCGGTCACCATCGACCGACTCGACGACTGGGAGGACTATCTCCTGTCGCCGGCGGAGGCCTTGGCCGACCTGCCACGGATCACGGTCGAAGCGCCCGTTGCCGAGGGCGTGCTCCACGGCGCCAGATTCGGCACCGGGCCCGTGGCCGACATTCCTGACGGGATCCCAGTGGTCGTGCTGGATGAATCTGGCCGCCTCATCGCGGTGTACCGTCGCTCCGGCCATCAGTCGCGGCCCGAGGTGGTGCTCTCATGAACGTGTTCTCCCCGGCGTGGCGGGTGCCCGACCCGTCCGGAGTGGCGGTGGGGGTCTTCGACGGGGTGCATCGCGGGCATGTCACGGTCATCCAACGCCTCGTGGCGCAGTGCCAGGAAAGAGGAGTGATCCCCGGGGTGCTCACCTTCGACCCGCACCCAGTGGAGGTGCTGGCGCCGGCCCAGGCGCCGCCGCTTCTCACTCGCATCGACCGCCGCATCGAGCTCCTGCACGAGCTGGGGATCCAATGGGTGGGGGTCTTGGACCTTCGGGACATCCGGTTGATGAGCCCGGAGGAGTTCGTGACGGCGGTGCTCGTCGCCAAGGCGAACTCTCGGGTGGTTTCCGTCGGCGCCGACTTCCGCTTCGGCCACGACCGGGCAGGGGACGTCACCACGCTCGTCGAATTGGGCGAACGCCACGGTTTCGACGTGGCCGCCGTCGACCTCGTGGCCGACGAAGAGGGAATCATCTCCTCGACCCGGATCCGCCAACTGATCATCGCCGGGCACGTCGCCGAGGCAGCCGAGCTGCTCGGGCGTCCCCACCGGGTGAGCGGGGTGGTGATCCGCGGCGACGCCCGGGGGAGGACACTCGGCTACCCGACCGCCAACCTTCCGCTGCCTGCCGGCCTGGCCGTCCCCGCCGACGGCATCTACGCGGTGAGAGTCCGAGGCGCCATCGAGGCAGACGGAGTCGCCTCTCTGGGGGTGCGACCCACGTTCGGCACGTCAGGGGTACGTCTCCTGGAGGTGCACGTGTTCGACTTCTCAGGCGACTTGTACGGGAAGACGCTCGACGTCGACTTCGTCGCCCGACTCAGAGGAGAGGAGAGATTCGACTCAGTGGAGGCTCTCATCGACCAGATGGACAAGGACGCGCTCACCGCGCGAGAAATCTTGGGCGGCTGAGTTTCCATGCCGATGGACAGGGCAGTAACATGACCGCAGTCCCTCTGTTCACAACCAGGTTTCACGCGCAATGAAGACCACCAAGGAGATCGTGTCCGAATTCGGACACCACGACAGCGACACGGGCTCGCCCGAGGTCCAGGTGGCGCTCCTCACCGAGCGTATCAACCACCTCACCGAGCATCTGCGCGAGCACAAGCACGACCATCACAGCCGCCGTGGGCTGCTGATGCTGGTCGGCAAGCGTCGCCGTCTGCTCGACTACCTGCGCAGACAGGACGTCGAGCGTTACCGGTCGCTGATCTCTCGACTCGGTCTCAGGCGCTGAAATCTTCGAAAGGGCGGCTTTCCAGCCGCTCTTTTCGTAGGGAGATCCGATTCATCCACCGATGGTCGGGATAGTCGTAAGCACCGACGTAAGCTAAGTCGGATAGGAGGAGTCGGCCGGTTGTCAGTTGCGAATCCTCGCGTCGAGGGTTGACAACTGCCAACGGGCCGCTCCCAGAGCAACAAAGGAGCACAAGAGTGCCCGAAATCACCGTGTCCGGTGAGGTAGGTGGCAAAACCCTCACCTTCTCGACCGGCAAGCTGGCCGGTCAGGCCGACGGTGCCGTGGTGGCCAAGCTCGGAGGAACCGAGATGCTGGTCACCGCCACCGCCAACAAGACGATGCGGGAGGGGATCGACTTTTTCCCGCTGACCGTCGACTTCGAAGAGCGGATGTATGCCGTGGGGCGGATCCCCGGCTCGTTCTTCCGCCGTGAGGGCCGTCCCTCGGAAGAGGCCATTCTCACGTGTCGGTTGATCGACCGGCCGCTGCGTCCGTCTTTTCCCGACGACTACCGGTGTGAGACCCACATCGTCGTCACCTCGCTCTCGGTCGACGGCGAGAATCCCTTCGACGTGGTCGCCCTCAACGGCGCATCGGCGGCCCTCGCCGTGTCGCCGATCCCGTTCAACGGGCCGGTGGGCGGCGTGAGGATGGCCCTGAAGAAGGGCGAATGGATCCCGTTCCCCACCGAGAGCGATCTCGACGAGTCGGTCTTCGAGCTCGTTGTCGCCGGCCGGCGCAACCCCCAGGGAGAAATCGACATCATGATGGTGGAGGCAGGTGCCACGCCCGAGGGGCTGCGTCTCGTCGCTGCTGGCGATCCTCCCTCGGACGAGGCTGCCGTCTCGACCGCCCTCGAAGAGGCGAAGCCGTACATCGCCCAGGTCATCGACCTCATCGCCGAACTGGCGTCGAAGGTCGAGAAGCCGCACGTCGAGTGGCCCCGGGCGATCGACTACACGCCCGAGCTGTACGACCGGGTGGCCGAGCTCGCCCGTCCGAAGCTCACCGACGTCATCCGCATCCCCGGCAAGCAGGAGCGCAACGACGCCGCCGACCGCGCCTTCGAGGAGGTGCTGGCCGAGATGGGCGTGGCCGACGACGATGCCGAGACCAAGGTGCAGGCGGCACGTGCCTTCAAGTCGATCCTCAAGGAGATGATGCGCAACCGCGTCATCGACGAAGGAGTGCGCCTCGACGGCCGCGGACCGCGGGACATCCGCCCGCTGAGTGCCGAAGTCAGCGTCATCGAGCGAGCCCACGGGTCCGCCCTCTTCCAGCGGGGCGAAACCCAGGTCCTCACCATCACCACGCTCGGCATGTTGAAGATGGAGCAGATGCTCGACACCCTCGCGCCTGAGGAGTCGAAGCGCTACATGCACCACTACAACTTCCCCCCGTTCTCCACCGGCGAGGCCGGTTTCATGCGGGGCCCGAAGCGGCGGGAGATCGGCCATGGGGCCCTCGCCGAGAAGGCCGTCCTTCCGGTCGTCCCCGACTCGGACACGTTCCCGTACGCATTGCGCCTGGTCTCTGAGGTGCTGTCATCCAACGGCTCTACGTCGATGGCTTCCGTGTGCGCCTCGTCCCTCTCGTTGATGGACGCCGGCGTGCCGATCTCCGAGCCGGTTGCCGGCATCGCCATGGGACTCATCCACCGCGACGGCAACTTCGTGACCCTCACTGACATCCTCGGTGCAGAGGACGCCCTCGGCGACATGGACTTCAAGGTGGCGGGAACGGCAAACGTCATCACGGCGCTGCAGCTCGACACGAAGATCGAGGGCCTGCCCTCGGAGGTGCTGTCGGCAGCTCTCGACCAGGCCAAGGAAGCGCGGCTCAAGATCCTCGAGGTCATGAGGGAAGCGATCCCGGCACCACGGGAGGAGATGAAGCCCTACGCCCCGCGGATCGAGTCGATCGAGATCCCGAAGGACAAGATCGGCGAGGTCATCGGACCCAAGGGTGCGGTCGTCCGTGAGCTCGAAGCCGAGACCGGAGCGACCATCGAGATCGACGAGGCCGACGGCAAGGGCATCGTCCGCATCGCTTCCAACGACGGCGAGATCCTGAAGAAGACGAAGGAACGCATCCTCCAGATCGCTTATCCGCCGCAGCCCGAGATCGGCGCCGAGTACGAGGGCGAGGTGGTCAACATCACCAAGTTCGGTGCTTTCGTCAACATCCTTCCGGGCACCGACGGACTGCTCCACATCTCCAAGCTCGACGGCTCCAAGCGAGTCGAGCGAGTCGAGGACTACCTCGAACTCGGAGACAAGGTGAAGGTCCGCGTCGGCGGTATCGACAGGGGCAAGCTCAGCCTCGACCTGGTGGAGGCCCTGCCCGGCGCCACGCTGCCCGAGCCGGGTGGCAATGGTGGCAAGGGCGGCTCCGAAAGCGGCCGGGCCGAAGGCCGTGACCGCGGCGACCGCCGCGGTGGGGGTGGTGGCCGAGGCCGTGACCGCGACCGCCGCGGCGGTGATCGGGACCGGAACCGTGATCGCAACCGTGACACCAACCAGAGCGGCGGCGGAGGCGGTGATGGCGGCAACCGGGAGCGCCGGCGTGTCGCCCGGTCCTTCGAGGAGACCTTCGAAGACACCCGCTGACCCGACGGAGTCCTGAGTGCAGACAGCCCCGGCCTCGGCCGGGGCTGTTTGCGTTGCTGATCGCTCTCGAATGTGGACGCGTCGACGGCGAGTAGACCCACACCCCGGAGCCCGACCCTGTGCTGGTACCACCATCATGTGGTGGTGCACCGGCGGGGCTATCGGATCGAGAAACAGTCCGACGGTTCCATCCGCTTCGTCCTCCCCACCGACGCCCGCGACCCACCCCGCTGAGGCGAGATCGGACCGATCACACAGTCGGTGCCGGGTTCTTCTCCCGCCATTCCTCGTACTCGGACCAGTTGCCGGGGAACCAAGTCACCTGTCCGTCACCCTCGAACACCATCAGATGTGTGCAGATGCGATCGAGGAACCAGCGGTCGTGGGAGATCACGAGAGCGCACCCCGGGAAGTCGATCAGCGCCTCCTCCAGGGCACGCAGCGTGTCGACGTCGAGGTCGTTGGACGGCTCGTCGAGGAGGATCACGTTCCCGCCCCGGCGCAGCATCACCCCGAGGTGCACCCGGTTCCGCTCGCCGCCCGACAACTCGCCGACCTTCTTCTGCTGGTCGGCGCCCCGGAAATTGAGCGAGGCGACGTAAGCGCGGCTGTTCACCTCCCGCTTGCCGATCTTGAGTAAGTCGGATCCGCCCGAGATCTCCTCGAACACCGTCTTGTTCGGATCGAGGGCGTCGCGGTGCTGGTCGACGTAGGCGAGGTCCACCGACGGGCCGATCTCTATCGTCCCTGAGTCCGGCTGCTCCTGTCCGGTCAGGAGGCGGAACAGCGTGGTCTTGCCGGCGCCATTGGGGCCGATGATGCCGACGATGCCGGCGGGAGGCAGGTCGAAGGAGAGATCGCGGATGAGGACCCGCCCGTCGTAGCCCTTCGTGAGGTTGTTCGCCACGATCACCTTGTCGCCGAGGCGCTGGGTGAAGGGGATCGACAGCGTGAGCTGGGAGGGACGGCTCTCCATCTGCTCCGCCTGGGCCACCAGTTGCTCGTAGCGCGTCAGTCGGGCCTTTCCCTTCGCCTGGCGGGCCCGGGGCGACATGCGCACCCACTCGAGTTCCCGTTCGATCGTCCGGCGGAGAGCGGAGGCTTCCTTCTCCTCCTGCGCGAGCTGCGCCTGCTTCTGCTCCAGCCAACTCGAGTAGTTGCCGTGGAACGGCCGCCCCTTGCCGCGGTCCAACTCCAGTATCCACTCGGCGACGTTGTCGAGGAAGTACCGATCGTGGGTCACCGCCACGACCGTTCCCTTGTACTCGGCGAGGAAGTCCTCCAGCCAGGCCACCGACTCGGCGTCGAGGTGGTTCGTGGGCTCGTCGAGGAGGAGCAGGTCGGGATGGGAGAGGAGGAGGCGGCACAGAGCCACCCGGCGCCGTTCGCCTCCCGAGAGAGTCGTCACGTCCCGGTCACCGGGAGGGACCCGCAGGGCGTCCATGGCCATCTCGACGGTGCGATCCAGGTTCCAGGCGTCGGCGGCGGCGATCTTGTCCTCGAGACGCTGCTGACGGGCTCCGAGTTCCTCGTAGTCGGCGTCAGGGTCGGCCCAGGCGGCCAGGACCTCGTTGTATTCGTCGAGAAGCGCCTTCACCTCGGCGACTCCGTCCATCACGTTCTCTTGGACCGTCTTCGAGGGGTCGAGGTGTGGCTCCTGCTCGAGGAGACCGACCGTGTAGCCCTCGGTGAGCCGGGCCTCGCCTTCGTATCCGTCGTCGAGGCCGGCCATGATCCGAAGGAGGCTGGACTTGCCGGCGCCGTTGGGGCCGATCACGCCGATCTTGGCGCCGTGGTAGAAGGACAGCGAGATATCGGAGAGAACCGTCCGATCAGGCGGGTAGTGACGGCTCAGGCGATAGGTCGTGTAGATGATCTCAGGCACGGAGCGAGGGTATAGCCCGCTTCGGAGTATCCGCCAAAGTTGTTGTCCGCTGCCAGGACCTGGGCGTATCCTTTCTGATTCTTCGACATCGGCGGGGAGAGGGGACGGCCAGAGAGGTAGCGGTTGATCAACACTCAGATGACCGGGACGGTGAGGATGGCCGGCGAAGACGCCGGCGGCGTCACCGTGCGGATCCATCTGGAAGACGAGACGCTCACCCTCCTCGCTGCCGGCGGCGCCGAGATCGGCACGTGGCCGCTCTCCGAGGTCGAAGTCAGTTCCCAGCCCGACGGGTTCCACCTCCGCATCGAGGGCGAGGAAGTGATCCTGACTACGGACGACGACGTGAGGTTCGCCATGGCGGTCGGGGTGGCAGCGCCCTCCACTCGCCTCGCCCGGATGATGGAGAGACTGCGGGAAGAGGCCCCGGCGAGTGAGACCATCGAGGTCGACGAACTGGAAGGCGTGCAGGCCATCGAGGAGCTAGGGGCGCCTTTGCCCTCCCGCAAAGAGAGCCGGTCCGGAGGTCTCCGTCACCTGGGCCCGCTCGTGGTGGCGGCAGCGATCATCGCCTTCCTCACCTCGGTGCTGGCGATGGCCCGCGGCGGTGCCATCTCGTTCCCGGGGGACATCCCGGCGTGGCCGGCGATGATGGCCTCCAGCTTCGTCATCGCCGGCGGAGGGATCGCCGCCTTCCAGAGCCACGCTAAGGGGCGGGTGGCGATCGGCCTCGGGACCGCGCTCGGGCTCGTGGTCATCCTCCTCACCGCCGGGCGCATCGTCGACATCGGCCTGGTCGGCGAAGCCCTCCTCGGCTTCACGCTGGCGATCGTGACCTGCGGGGTCCTTCTCGCCGTCGACACCGCCGGCCGCGCCGCCGATTGATCGGGGCGGCCTCCTCCTAGGCTGTTTCCGGATGCCCGAACTGCCCGACATCGTCGTCTACCTCGAGGCACTGGAGCGGCGAGTACTCGGCCAGACCCTCACGGGTGTGAGGATCGCCTCTCCGTCCGTGCTGCGGACGTTCGACCCGCCCTACGACGCCGCGGTGGGACAGCCCGTCGAGGGCCTGCGGCGACTCGGCAAGCGCCTCGTCTTCGAATTCCCCGACGAGCTGTTCGTCGTCATCCACCTGATGATCGCCGGACGGCTGCGCTGGCTGGCGCCGGGGGCGCCGGTGCCCCGCAAGGTGGGACTGGCTGCACTGGACTTCGAGGACGGATCGCTCGTCCTCACCGAACAAGGCACGAAGAAGCGCGCCGGGTTGTGGGTCCTGAAGGGGGAGGCCGCCCTCGCCGATCAGGACCGGGGAGGGATCGAACCGCTCGAGATGACGGTCGACGAGATGACCGAGGCCCTGCAGCGAGAGAACCGCACGCTGAAGCGGGCCCTCACCGACCCCCGGCTGTTCTCGGGGATCGGCAACGCCTACTCCGACGAGATCCTGTGGGAAGCGAGGCTTGGGCCCACCACGCGTACGCGTTCTCTCACCGAAGAGGAGCTGAAGCGGCTCCATCAGGCGATCCGCGACTCGCTGAACGGCTGGACCGAAAAGCTGAGGGCGGAAGTGGGGGAGGGGTGGCCGGAGAAGGTGACGGCGTTCCGACCCGACATGGCTGTCCACGGCAAGTACGGGGAGCCGTGTCCGCGGTGTGATTCGCCGGTGCAGCGGATCGTGTACGCCGACAACGAAACCAATTACTGCGCCACCTGCCAGACGGGTGGCCGTCTCTTGGCCGATCGGGCGCTGTCCCGACTGTTGAAGGACGACTGGCCCAAGTCGATCGACGAGCTCGAATAGCCGACTAGCGCATCGAACATATGTTCGGTACGCTGTGGCGATGAAGCTGCTCCAACCCGGCCGCATCACCGAGGTGTATGGGCTGACGGGGATGGGGATGACGCGTCTGGGGCTGGGGCTCCTGGCCGAGCCGTCACGACGAGCGCCGGTGGTGGCGCTTGACGTCAAAGGGTGGCTGTCTCCGCTGGCCGCCTGGGAGATGGGAGTCGACTCCAGTCGGTTGGTGATCGTCCGTTGCCCCGACCCCGAACGTTGGCCTCAGGTGGCGGCGGCCCTCATCGACGGCGTGCAGGCGGTGTATGCCGAGGTCCCCGCGGGGGTGGGGGAACAGCACCTGAGGCGTTTGGCGGCGCTGGCGCGAGCCCGGCGCACGGGGGTGGCGCTGCGACCCCTCGGTGACGCCCTCCCCTCAGGGGTGGCTCATCTGCGGCTGTGGGCCAAGGAAGTGCGCTGGGAGGGCGTCGACCATGGCCACGGCCAGTTGAGGCGTCGATACCTCGTCGTCGAAGTGTCCGGCAGGGGAGTGGCGGGAATGACGAAGACGATGGAGATGGTGGACGATGGCACGGACGTTATGCGTGTGGTATCCGGAGTTGGCGCCGAAGAGCGCCAGCCAGCCCGCGTCGCCGGTTGATCGCTCGGCCGACGTCCGTTGGTTCGAGGCCGTTGTCCAGACCATAGAAGACCTCGTCCCGCGGGTGGAAGTGGCTGAGCCGGGAGTCGCCTACGTGCCGGTGGGAGGGGCGGTGCGCTACTACGGCGGCGAAGAGGTGCTGGCAGAGAAAATCGCCGGGGCGATTCCTCCCGGGGCCCGCCTCGGGCTGGCCGACGGGCCGTTCGCCGCCCGCCAGGCGGCCGAGCGGGCTGGGGAGAACGAGCCGTTCATCGTCGAGGACACGGCATCCTTCCTGCGTGATCTGGAGGTCGATGCCCTGGGGCCGGGAGAGCTGGCGGAGACCTTCCGTTGGCTGGGTGTCACGACCCTGGGAGCTCTCGCCCGACTGCCCCGGGAGGCGATCGCCTCCCGTTTCGGGGTGGAGGGATTGACGGCCCATCGCCTGGCCGCCGGCGAGGACCGGGTACCCCTGCCGCGGCCGATCCCTCCTGAGTACGCCGTCGAGTCCTGCCACTACGAAGAGCCGCTGGAGTTGGCCGAGCAAGTCGCCTTCCTGACTCGCAACCTCGCCGCCCAACTCCTCGAGAGGCTGGCCCGGGAGGGTATGTCGCCCTTTCGGGTGATGGTGGAGGTGGAAGCCGCCGACGGGACAGTGCGGCAGCGGACGTGGCGCTCCACCGATCCCTTCACCGAACACGCCCTGGCAGAGCGGGTTTGGTGGCAGGTGCGGGCGTGGATCGACACTCCCGGTGGCATCCCCGGTGGTGTCGTGCGGCTTCGCCTGGACCCGTCGGATCTGTCGGGGGAGGGCCGTCAACTGCCTTTGCTCGAGCCAGTGGAGCGCGACGGGGCGACCACGTGGCAGGAGGTGACGATCGACCGTCATGATGCCGAGCGGGCGCTGTCGCGGGCCCAGGCGTTGGTGGGGCCCGACGCTGTCTTGCAGGCCGTGCCCAAGGGAGGGCGGATGCCTCACGAACAGGTGGAGTGGTACCCCTGGGGCGACCGTCCACCCGAGGTGACCACGGATGCTCCCTGGCCGGGGAAGGTCCCGCCGCCCTCTCCCGCTCTGGCGTCGCCCACGCCGCCTCCCATCGAGGTGGAGTGGGACGGAGGCATGCCGGTGAGGATCCGCCTCGGCACCCGATGGGAGACCGTGCTCTCGTGGAGCGGGCCCTGGAGGATGGTGGGCAGATGGTGGGAGGGGGAGGGACCGGCCGACAGGTATCAGATCGTCACGTCGGTGGGGGCTGTCCTCTGTGTGGTGAAAGACGGCCGCGCCTACCTGGCCGGGGTCTACGACTGACTCTCCAGGGCCGAAGCGATCACCTCGCGTGCCTGGTCGCGGAGGATGTTGGCGTCGGCGCGCTCCAGTCCATCGGTTTCGATCGGCGGCTCGATCTTCACAGTGATCTCCCCCCCACGGATCAGGAAGGTGCCGGGGCGCCAGGCCTCGAAGCTGCCTTCGATCGCCACCGGGAGGATCGGAAGGCCCATACCGAGAGCGATCGTGAACGCCCCCTTCTTGAACGGCCCCAGCACGCCCGTGCGGGTCCGGGTCCCTTCCGGGTAGATGATCACCGACCGTCCCGCCGCGATCAGCTCCTTGGCCTGGACATTCAGCTGATCGTGGATGGGGATGCGGGCTTGGCGGTCGACCTCCACGATGCCGATCGCCTTCATCGCCTGGGCGAGGAGGGGGATGCGGAACAGCTCCTTCTTGGCGAGGAACCGGATCGGCACCGGCAATGCCAAAAAGCAGGCCATGATGTCGAATGTCGACTCGTGGTTGGCCACGACCACGTAGGAACGCGACGTGTCGACGTTGTCGGCGCCGATTACCCGGAGCCGGGTGCCGGACAGGCGGAGCCAGGTCCAACTCCAGATGTGGATCACCCTCTCGATGGCGTGGCTGCGCGGCGACAGGCGGGAGATGACGATCGCGGCGATGGCGCAGACGATGGTCATCAGCACCGCGCCGACAGAGGTGACTGCGGAGCGAAGGAGGTCGCGCAGGAGCGCCATTCGGCGATCGTAGCGTCCGGATCAGACGCCGACGAGGTCGGCGCAGAGAGGCTCGAGCACCTCCCAGCAGGTCGTCGCCCAGATCTCGTGACCGGCGCCGTTGGGGTGGAAGCGGTCGGCCGACCACACGTCCCGGCGGCGGCGAAACTCGTGGGAAGCCCACGCCCATTGCTCGGCCTTGATGACGCCGTGTCGGTCGGCGACCTGCTGATGGATCCGATCGGCACGGCGACCGAGCCGCGACGCCATCTGGCGTACCGGGGGCGCCAGCCGGGGGATCGTGCCCAAGTCTCCCACCCCACTCAGGATCACCTGGACGCCGGAGCCCGCCAAGGCGGCGACGATCCGATCGAGGTTGTCGTGCAGCTTGCGCATCGAGACGCCCTTGATCACGTCGTTGGCGCCGACCGAAACGACGGCCAGGTGTGGGTCGAAATCCAATGCTCGGGGGAGTTGGTCGACCAGCACGTCCAATGAGGTGGAACCGCTCACTCCAAACGAGCGCAACTCGACCGGGCGACGGGTGACGTCGGCCAGGCGCCGAGCGACCTGGCGAATCCAGATCTCGTCGGCTTCGGACACGCCGGGCGCAGTGAGGGTGGAGTCGCCCATGGCCGCCAACCGCAGGGGCGGGCCCGGGTAGTCCTCTCCGAAGGTCCCGCTGGCGTCGAACTCGATCTGGCGGGGAGCAGGCCACAGATAGGCGAAGGCGAGTTCCATGCCCACTGCCGCGACCGTGGCCGTGATCAGCCTGCGGAGTAGGGAGACCGCCGGTGGCATGGCAGAGATACTGCCACGTCGAGCCGATTATTCCAGATCAGGTGGCTTCGATCTGGCGAATGCGTTGAGCGAGCCCGAAGCGGGGCTTTTCCTCGGTGGTGAGGTCGATCTCGACGTCGACGGATTCGGCGAAACCGGACGGATCATCGGGACTGAAACGGAATTCCATGTCGTCGACGACGAGGACGAAGCGGAAAATCGACTCGCGGCGGACACGGACGTCAGCCAGATCCCACGACCCGAGTCGGCGACGGTCGGACCACATGCGCACGCGGCCACCATCGAATTGGATGCCGACACTCAGCGGACCGTCGCCGTTGCCGAGTCCATGCAGAGTGCCGTAGAAAGTCTCCATCAGCCCGTTTGTCCTCCCATGCCCTGACCCTTTGCTTCTAGGTCGCTCGACCCATTCTAGGGCACCTACCCTTAGCATGTAAGAGGTGGAGACCTCGACGCGCCCTCGCCGTTTCGTCACCGCCACATCGCTGTTCGATGGGCACGACGCCTCGATAAACATCTTCCGCCGGATCCTGCAGTCCAAGGGTGCCGAGGTGGTGCATCTGGGCCACGACCGGTCGGCGACCGAGATCGTCGACGCCGTCATGGAAGAGGATGCCCATGCGGTGGCGGTGTCTTCCTATCAGGGCGGTCACATGGAGTTCTTCCGGTTCATGCGCGACCTGCTCGTAGAGCGGGGCCTGGGGCACGTGAGGGTCTTCGTCGGCGGTGGAGGCACGATCCTGCCCCAGGAGGGGCGGGAGTTGGAGGCCTATGGAATCACCCGGGTGTACTCGCCCGACGACGGCCGGGCGCTGGGCCTGGTGGGTGTCGTCGATGACATGTTGTCCCGCTGCGATTTCGAGCGGGGAGAGTTGGATGACGTGGACGGGACGCTCGGTCGCCTCTCGGATGGTGATCGCAAGGCGGTGGCGGAGCTGATCTCGGCGGCGGAGAATTTCGGTGACAAGTACGCCGACGTGTTCGAGTCGGTGCGCCAGATGGCGGCGCCCTCTCGGGCGGTGGTGCTGGGAGTCACGGGCACGGGCGGGTCCGGCAAGTCGTCGCTGGTCGACGAGGTCGTCCGGCGTTTCCTCTTGGACTTCGAGGACCGGCGGGTGGCGATCGTGGCGGTGGACCCGTCGCGGCGCCGTTCTGGTGGGGCCCTGCTCGGAGACCGGATCCGGATGAATTCGATCCCTCATCCGCGCGCGTACATGCGATCGCTGGCGACGCGGGAGGCGAATGTCTCGCTGTCGGCGGTGGTGGGCCAGGCGGTCGAGGTGTGCAAGGCGGCCGGCTTCGACCTGGTGATCGTTGAGACGTCGGGGGTGGGTCAGTCGGACACCGGGATCGTCGACTTGGCGGATGTGTCGGTGTACGTGATGACCCCGGAGTACGGGGCGGCGACCCAGCTCGAGAAGATCGACATGCTGGACTTCGCCGACCTGGTGGCTCTCAACAAGGCGGACAAGCCCGGGTGGGAAGACGCCCTGCGGGATGTCCGCAAGCAGGTGCGGCGCAACCGGTTGGCGTTCGAGGCTGCCGACGAGGAGCTCGGGGTTTGGCCGACGATCGCATCGGACTTCAACGACCCGGGGACGAACAGGTTCTACCTGGAGTTGGTGCGCCGGATCGACGAGGTGGGGGGCGGGGGTTATTCGCCGGCGAACGGTTGGGTCACCGAGGCTTCGGAGAAGCACCACATCGTTCCGCCGGAGCGGTCGCAGTACCTGGCCGAGATCGCCGAGACGATCCGGGAGTACGACCGGAAGGTGGAGGAGTCGGCCCGAGCCGCCGAGGAGGCCCAGCACCTGCTGGCGGCGGCGGAGCTGACCGACGACGAGGAACTCGCCAAACGGGGGCAGGAGCGCCTGGCGCAGGTCGATCCGGAGCTGGCGAGGGGCCTCCACAACTGGGATGCCATGTTGGAGAACTACTCGGGCGACGAGTTCTCCTACGAGGTGCGGGGCCGCGAGGTGCGCGCCCCGCTCAACCACGTCACGTTGTCGGGCACGAAGGTGCCGAAGGTGGCTACCCCGAGGATGTCGTCGTGGAGGGACCGGGTCCGCTGGCTCGGCCAGGAGAACCTGCCCGGGTACTTCCCGTACACCGCCGGTATCTACCCGCTGAAACGGACGGCCGAGGACCCGACCCGGATGTTCGCCGGCGAGGGGCCACCGGAGCAGACCAACCGGCGCTTCCACTACCTGGCCTCGGGGATGCCGGCGAAGCGCCTCTCGACCGCCTTCGACTCGGTGACCCTGTACGGCCAGGACCCCGCCGAGCGCCCGGACATCTACGGGAAGGTCGGCAACTCTGGGGTGTCGGTCGCCACCGTCGACGACGCCAAGAAGCTGTATTCGGGCTTCGACCTGTGCGACCCGCAGACGTCGGTGTCGATGACCATCAACGGACCGGCACCGACGATCCTGGCGTTTTTCCTCAACGCCGCCATCGACCAGCAATGTGAGAAGTACATCCGCCAGAACGGGCTCACCGAAGAGGTCGAAGGCAAGATCGCCGAGATCTACCGCGACCGGCCGCGTCCCCGATACCAAGGCGACCTCCCCGACGGGCACGATGGGCTGGGGCTGATGCTTCTGGGTGTGTCCGGCCACGATGTGTTGGAGCGGGAGGTCTACGAGCGGATCCGGGCCGAAACTCTGTCCACGGTACGGGGCACCGTCCAGGCCGACATCCTGAAAGAAGACCAGGCCCAGAACACCTGCATCTTCTCGACCGAGTTCGCCCTGAAGATGATGGGCGACGTCCAGGAGTGGTTCATCGCCAACCGGGTGCGGAACTTCTACTCGGTGTCGATCTCCGGCTACCACATGGCCGAGGCGGGGGCGAACCCCATCACCCAACTGGCGTTCACGCTCGCCAACGGGTTCACCTACGTGGAGTACTACCTGTCGCGGGGCATGGACATCGACGAGTTCGCCCCCAACCTGTCGTTCTTCTTCTCCAACGGCATCGACGCCGAATACGCCGTCATCGGCCGGGTGGCACGCCGCATCTGGGCCAAGGCTCTCAAGCACCGCTACGGCGCCAACCCCCGCTCCCAGATGCTCAAGTACCACATCCAGACGTCGGGGCGGTCCCTGCACGCCCAGGAGATCTCGTTCAACGACATCCGCACCACGCTCCAGGCGCTCTACGCCATCTACGACAACTGCAACAGCCTCCACACCAACGCCTACGACGAGGCGATCACCACGCCCACCGAGGAGTCGGTGCGCCGGGCGCTCGCCATCCAACTCATCATCAACCGGGAACTCGGTTTGGCGAAGAACGAGAATCCCCTCCAGGGGTCGTTCATCATCGAAGAGCTCACCGATCTGGTCGAGGAAGCCGTGCTCGCCGAGTTCGAACGGATCTCCAGTCGCGGCGGTGTGCTCGGCGCGATGGAGCGCCAATACCAACGCCAGAAGATCCAGGAGGAGTCGCTCTACTACGAGAAGATGAAAGAAAGCGGCCAATACCCGATCATCGGGGTGAACACGTTCCTCGACGAGGACGGCTCCCCCTTCGAAGTGCCCGAGAAGGTCGTGAGGGCGACGGACGAGCAGAAGCAGCGCCAGATCGAAAACCTCCGGGCTTTCCAGGAGCGCAACGCCGAGCGCGCCCCCGCCGCCCTCGACGGACTGGCCCGAGCCGCCACCTCTCAGAAGAACACGTTCGACGCCCTCATGGATGCCGCCCAGGTCGCCTCACTCGGCCAGATCACCAACCGCTTGTACGAAATCGGTGGCCAGTACCGCCGCAACATGTGAAGGTCCACTCATGTGCAGATCCATCGTCCGGCTCCGAGAAGGAGCCCAAATAGCCGGCCACGACGACATCGAGGCCGCCGCCCGCCAGTTCGTCCGCAAGGTCACGGGATTCTCCAAGCCTGCCCCGCACAACGAGGCGGTCTTCGAGCAGGCGGTCCGTGAGATCACCGACGCCGTCGAGCGGCTGATGGAGGGCCTCGTGATCCGCGGCGCCGGCTGAATCGACCACTTTGGCGACAGATCTGGGAAGATATGGCCGGCGTCATTCGACGCCCGCCTCCGGAGAATCGAGATGACAGACAAGACGCGCGTTCTTCCCCAGACCCAGGTTCCCAACCCACAGCGCCAGAGTCGCAGGCGCCGACGCCGGCGCATGTCGAGGGGCCAGAAGTGGATCATCACCATCCTCGCCCTGCTGGTGGTCTTCGCCGCCCTCGCGGTCGGAGCGGTGTTCCTCGCCGAATTCCAGATGGACGACCTCGGCGAGCTCGAAGCACTGTCCGCCGGTGAAGGCACCTATCTGGTCGTGGGGACGGACAGCCGCGAGAACCTCCCCGAGGACCTGGAAGGCAAGTTCGGAGACTTCGAAGGGGCCCGGGCCGACGTGATCATGCTCATGCAGGTCGTCGGCGACGAGGTGCAGTTGCTCTCGATTCCCCGCGACCTACGGGTGGAGATACCGGGGCATGGGGTGAACAAGGTCAACGCCGCCTACGCCTTCGGCGGTCCCGACCTCCTGGTCGACACCGTCAGCCGGGAGACGGGGATCGCCATCAACCACTACCTGGAGGTGGACTTCGGCGGTTTCGCCGGGATCGTCGACGCCCTGGGCGGTATCGAAGTGGACTTCCCTGCTCCGGCGCGTGACCTGAAGTCGGGTCTGCAGGTGGACGAAGCCGGCACCCAGGTCGTCGATGGCGCCACCGCCCTGGCCTATGCCCGATCCCGTTCGTACGAGGAGTTGCGCGACGGCGAATGGCAGTCGGCAGGCGGCGGTGACATCGAACGCACGGGCCGCCAGCGGGAGGTGCTGCTCAAGATCCTGGATCGGGCTTCGAGCCCAGGCGGCATGATCCGCAGCCCCCTGGTCCTTCAGCAGGTGACGTCGAACCTCAAGGGAGACTCCAGCGCGACGCCCCTCCGCCTCCTGCGGACGGCTTGGGCATTCCGGTCGGCCGACACGACCAAGGCGATGACGCTGCCCGTCGTGGGCCACAGCGAGGGGGGCGTGTCCTACGTGGTGAGGGACGAGCCCGCCGCCACCGAAGTGCTGGAGGCGTTCGCCAACGGCGACCCGCTGCCCGAAGACTGACCTTCCGCCTCGACCTGGCGGATCACCTCCTCGAGGAAGTCTTCACCGGCAGGTGAGTCGGGGTCGACCTCGCGGAGGCGGTCGAGGATCTCCACGCGCTGGACGACGACGTTGCAGCCCAATCGCTTGGCGATCTCGAAGTAGCCACTGTCCACCACGGTGTCGATGCGCTCGCTCAATTCGTTGGCCGGGATCCTGCCACCCGACACATCGGACAACTCGTCGAGGTCGGTGGCCATCTGGCGGACGACGCCGACGAACGTCTCGCTGAGCTTGTCGCAATCGCGCAACTCGCTCATCACCTGTTCGAAGTCGAACTCTGTGATCTCGGCGGGAACCTCGACGGACACGCCAGCGCACGCTCCGAGGAGGAGCGCCATCGCCACCGATCCCATCCGGATACGCATCCGGGGTCACCCTAACCCTTCGCTCTTGGGGTTGGTTGAGCCTCCGGTGCGCCCGTTACCCTGGTGTCCGACATGCGAAGGGTTCCCGAGAAACCATCGATCGACGGTCTGGAAGAGCGCTGGAGTCGTCGTTGGGAGGAAGACGGCACGTACCGATTCCCGGAGAACGTGTCGCGCGAAGACGTCTATTCGATCGACACGCCCCCTCCCACGGTCTCCGGCTCTCTGCACATGGGCACGGTGTTCGGGTACGCCCAGGCCGACGCCATCGCCCGCTATCAGAGGATGAAAGGCAAGGCCGTCTTCTACCCGATGGGTTGGGACGACAACGGCCTGCCGACCGAACGGCGAGTCCAGGCCTACTACGGGGTCAGATGCGACCCTTCCCTTGCATACGACCCCGATTTCCAGCCGCCGAAGGAGCCCTTCGACCCGCCCCGAGCGATCTCCCGACGCAACTTCATCGAGTTGTGCCACATCCTCACCGCCGAGGACGAGAAGGCGTTCGAGCACTCGTTCCGTGTGCTCGGGCTGTCGGTGGACTGGAACCATCTGTACACCACGATCTCCGAGTCGACCCAGGAGATCAGCCAGCGGGCATTCCTCGCCAACCTGGAACGGGGTGAGGCGTACGCCGCCGAGGCGCCGGTGCTGTGGGACACCGACTTCCAGACCGCGGTCGCCCAGGCCGAGCTGGAGGATCGGGAGCGGCCAGGGGCCTACCACCGGGTGGCCTTCTATCGCCCCGACGGGGAGCCGGTGTACATCGAGACGACCCGTCCGGAGCTCATCGTGTCGTGCGTGGCGCTCGTCGCCCATCCCGACGACGACCGCTACCGGGACCTGATCGGCAAGACCGTCACCTCCCCGATCTTCGGTGTCGAGGTGGAGGTCTACGCCCACGACCTCGCCGACCCTGAGAAGGGAAGCGGCATCGCCATGATCTGCACCTTCGGTGACACCACCGATGTCACCTGGTGGCGGGAACTCGACCTGGACACCCGGACTGTGATCGGCCGCGACGGCCGTTTCCAGGAAGAGATTCCCGGCTGGATCCCCTCCGATTCGGGCCGGGCCGCCTACGCCGAGCTGGCCGGGAAATACGTCAACCAGGCCCGCACACGCATGGTCGAGATCCTGAAGGAGTCCGGTGACCTCGACGGCGAGCCCCGCCCGATCACGCACGCGGTGAAGTTCTACGAAAAGGGCGACCGTCCGCTCGAGATCGTCTCCAGCCGGCAGTGGTACATCCGAAACGGCGGCCGTGACCCCGAGCTCCGCCAGAAGCTCCTCGAGCTCGGAGACCAGCTCGAGTGGGTGCCCGACTACATGAAGGTGCGATACCGGCACTGGGTCGAGGGTCTGGCCGGTGACTGGCTCATCAGCCGCCAGCGCTTCTTCGGAGTTCCCATCCCGTTGTGGTACCGCCTCGACGAGAACGGGGAGCCCGACTACGAGAACCCGATCAAGCCGCGCCTCGAGGACTTGCCGGTCGATCCGAGCTCCCATGTCCCTCCCGGGTACACGGAGGATCAGCGCGGCAAGCCGGGAGGTTTCATCGGGGATCACGACGTGTTCGACACCTGGGCCACCTCGTCGCTGACGCCTCTCATCGCCGGCAAGTGGGGCCAGGACGACGCCCTGTTCAAGGCCGTGTACCCCATGGACCAGCGGCCGCAGGGCCACGAGATCATTCGTACCTGGCTCTTCTCCACCGTGTTGCGGGCCTACCACGAGTTCGGCGAGCTGCCGTGGAAACGGGCGACGATCAACGGCTGGATCCTCGACCCCGACCGCAAGAAGATGTCGAAGTCGAAGGGCAACGTCATAACCCCGATGGCGCTCTTCGAGAAATACGGCTCGGATGCCGTTCGCTACTGGGCGGCTTCGGCCCGCCCCGGCGCCGACACCGCCTTCGACGAGGGGCAGATGAAGATCGGACGCCGGTTGGCTCTGAAGGTCCTCAACGCCTCGCGTTTCGTGCTCGGCCTGTCCGAGGACGTCGCTCCCGATGCGATCTCCCATCCGCTGGACCGGGCCATGCTCGCCCGACTGGCGTCGACCGTCGAGGAGGCGACGGCCGGCATGGAGGCTTTCGACTACGCCCGCTGCCTCGACGTCACCGAAACCGCGTTCTGGGCCTGGACAGACGACTACCTGGAGTTGGTCAAGGGCCGGGCTTACGGCGAAGACGAGTCGGCCGCCTCGGCCCGAGCGGCCCTGCAACTGGCGCTGTCGGTTTTCCTGCGGCTGTTCGCCCCGGTCCTGCCGTTCGTCACCGAAGAGGTGTGGAGCTGGTGGAAGGAAGGTTCGGTTCACCGGGCGGCTTGGCCGCACCCCGATGAGCTGGCTCCCTACGCCGAGAATCCCGAGGTGCTCGACGTCACCGCCGAAGTGCTGTCCCAGGTGCGAAAGGCGAAGTCGGACGCCAAGGTGTCGATGCGGGCTCCTGCCCGGCGGGTCGTCGTCACCGATTCTGCCGCCAGGATCGAGCTCCTGCGCCGGGCAGCCGATGACCTGGCCGAGGCGGCCAAGGCCGATCGTCTGGAGTTCCTCGAAGGCGAGTTCGCCGTTGCCACGGAGTTGGCGGACGCCGGCTGACATGACCTGGGGACGCAAGTAGAGCGCTACTTGCCTTTTCTGTGCAAACTGTCCTATACTTGCGCCTACAAT
This sequence comes from Acidimicrobiia bacterium, assembly GCA_036380875.1. Classification (GTDB taxonomy): domain Bacteria; phylum Actinomycetota; class Acidimicrobiia; order Spongiisociales; family ZC4RG35; genus ZC4RG17. The sequence goes on along the minus strand of DASVDX010000088.1, from coordinate 57,367 downwards.
GCAAGTAGCGGCCTTGATCGGGGACGTGGTGGCGTCCCGGGAGAGCCCCGACCGGGCCTCTCTCCAGGAACGGCTGCTCGGCGTCTTGAAGGCGGTCTCCGAACGGCACTCGAGCGAACTCGCCGTCACGCTCGGAGACGAGTTCCAGGGCCGCTATGCGACCCTGGCGGAGGCCGTGGCGGTGTCCTGGGAGCTCCACATTCGCTGCCTCCCGTTCGCCCGTCTTCGCCTCGGCCTGGGATGGGGGGAGATCCTGGTCGAAGCGGCGGGCCCCTTCGGACAGGACGGGCCTGCCTGGTGGAACGCCCGTGACGCCATCGAGATGCTGGCGGGCACGTCCCACCCGTCCCGTACATTGGCCCGCACCGGCACCGATTGGGACGAGTTGTTGAACTCCTATCTGACTCTGCGCGACATCCACCTCGAGGATCTCGACCGCGTCGACAGCGAGATCCTCGTGGCGCTCGCCGATGGCCACACCCAGAGGGCCATAGCCGAGCAACTCGGCCTCCACGAGAGCTCCGTGAGCCGACGGGTCCACCGTCACCGACTGGCGACCCTCCTCGACGTGGCGGCGCCGACCATCCCGGGGTTCCCATGATCCTCGAGATCCTCGGCACCGTGGCCATCGCCGGCGCCCTGACGATCCCCGCCAACTGGTTCGTCCGGACGTTGCTCGAGAGGATCAAGGCGGCCCCTACGGGCGGAACGGAAGGCGCCGGCCGGTGGATCGGGATACTCGAGCGTCTCCTCATCTTCCTGCTCGTCATCGGTGACGAGGCGGGAGCGGCCGCACTGGTGGCCGCCGCCAAGGCGATCCTCCGCTTCCCCGAGATCACCGGCGACGAGCCCCACCTCTCGGCCGAGTACGTCTTGATCGGCTCCCTGGCCTCCTGGCTCCTGGCCTTGGCCGGCGGCCTGATCGCCGGGGAGTTGCTCGGCGTTTGACCGGTGGCGGGGCCGGTATCCTGGGTTCCTCCATGGTGTCCCATCGGATCTCTGCCTGTTCCGTCGCGCTCGAGGAGGCGTCGTGAGCCTGCGCGCCGGCATCGTGGGCCTGCCCAACGTCGGCAAGTCCACTCTCTTCAACGCGCTGACCGCCGCCAACGTCGAGGCCGCCAACTACCCATTCGCCACCATCGAGCCCAACGTCGGCGTGGTCCCGGTTCCCGACGAGCGCCTGGCCGCCATCAATTCGGTCATCGAGACCCAACGGGTGGTGCCGGCGGTGGTCGAGATCGTCGACATCGCCGGGTTGGTGCGGGGAGCCAGCGAGGGGGAGGGGCTGGGCAATCAGTTCCTCGGCCACATCCGGACCGTCGACGCCATCCTCGAGGTGGTGCGGTGCTTCGACGATCCCGACATCACCCACGTCGAAGGGTCGATCGACCCGATACGCGACATCGAGACCATCGAGACGGAACTGATACTCGCCGATCTCCAGGTCGCCGAGCGACGCCTCGAGAGATGGGAAAGGGCCGCCAAATCGGGCGACAAGGCCCAGATCGAGGCGCGTGACGTCGCCCGCAAGGTGGTGGACCACCTGGGCCGAGGAAACACCGTCCGGGCGGGGGAGTGGACCGACCGGGAGGTGTCTGTCATCGACCAGATGGAGATGCTCACCGCCCGCCCGATCCTCTACGTGTGCAACGTCGACGAGTCAGGGCTCCGAGGCAACGCCCACACCCGAGCGGTGGAGGACTGGGCCACAGCGCGGGGCGAGCCGGTGGTGGTCATCTGCGCCCAGGTGGAGGCGGAGATCGCGCAACTCGATCCCTCGGATCAGGCCGTGTTCCTGGCCGACCTGGGGCTGGAAGAACCAGGGCTGCACACGCTCGCCCGGGCCACCTACCAGCTGCTCGGGCTCCGCACCTTCTTCACGGCGGGGCCGAAGGAGATTCGGGCATGGACGATCGTCGCCGGGACGAAGGCTCCTCAGGCCGCCGGTGTGATCCACTCGGACTTCGAGGCGGGTTTCATCCGCGCCGAGGTGTATCGCATCGAAGACCTGCTCGTGCACGGCTCCGAAGCGGCGCTGCGGGCGGCGGGAAAGCTGCGGATCGAAGGCAAGGACTACGTCGTCGAAGACGGCGATGTCCTCCACTTCAGGTTCAACGTGTGAGGCGGCTCAGGGAACGGTGATCACCGGACAAGGGGCGATGTGCGTGACCCGGTCCGCCACCGACCCCACGAGAAGGCGCTCGACGAGTCCGGCGCCCCGGCGTCCCACGACGAGCAGGTCGGCGTCTTCGCGGCGGCAAAGATCGGCGAGCGCCCCGGCCGGGTCCCCGACCTCTTCGACCGTGTCGTATTCGACGCCTTCGAGGTCCAACGACGCCTCGGCCCGGTCCAGGATCTCCTTTCTGGCCTCGACCACGGCGTTGGCGAACGCCTCCGGAGCCGGCGGCTCGCCGCCGATGCCCCACCATCCTTCCGGCGGACGGACGACAGTGGCGATGATCAGCCGCGCTCCGAAGCGCCGGGCGATGACCGTGGCGAGTCGGGCGGCAGACAGGCTCTGCTCGGAGCCGTCGATTCCGGCCACGATCGTCTCGATGTCCCAGTCCATGTGCACCTCCGGCGCTCCACAATAGGGCGCCGGAGACGGCCCTCAGTCGTCGTCCTGGAGATGGGCCGCCCGGTAGAGGAAGGCCGCCATCTGCCCTCGTGTGATCGGTTGATCGGGGCAGAACCTGTCGTTTGTCGGCGGGTTGCAGCCCCGTGTCACGCCGGACGTGCCGAGGATGTCGATCGCCTCTTCGTGGGTGTTCCCATCGTCGTCGACGAAGAGGTTGGCCCCTCCGCCGTCGGTGAGGCCGAACCCGCGCACGAGGAACGTGGCCATCTCCGCCCGGGTGAGCTCGCCTTCGGGGCAGAACTCGTCGTTTGTCGGCGGGTTGCAGCCGCGGGTGATCCCGGCAGCGGCCAAGCGGTCGATGTCGTCCTCGAAGACGACGCCGTCGTCGTCGACGAAGTAGTTGTCGGCAGCGGCCGGGAGGCCGAACGTGCGGTTGAGGAACGCCGCCATCTGGCCTCTGGTCACGGGATCGTCCGGGCAGAAGGCCGTGTTGTCCGGCGGATTGCAGCCGCGGGTGATGCCCTGTCCCGCCAGCCACACGATCTCGTCGTGGAAGATGTGGTCGGCGGGAACGTCGTCGAAACTCGGCGGCGCTCCCTCCTCCGCCGGCTTCCCGGGCTGGCGGGGCGACGTGCGCGTCTTCACGGTGGTCACCGAGTGCTGGGAGCCCAGCTGGTTGTTCTGGAACAACCAGAGCATTTCCCCCGCACCCTGGGTCTTCAGATCCACGTTGTCTCGCCCACCGAGCACGAGGCTGAGACCGTCGGCGGAGGTGACCTCAGACTCGAGATCCACCGTGATGACGTCGCTGATTCCCGACACGCCGAGCTGGTCGAACACCACCACGGTGACGTCGAAGGTGGTGTCGTCGTCCGCCAGGAACCCGAAGGCGCCGGTCAGGTCGGCCGGAAGGACCATGACCCGGTCGTTCATGTCCGCCACGGCGAAGTACAAGAGGGCGCCCGACTCGTCCGCCAGGTCGAAGAGGGCGGTGACGACCTGTCCGGTTGGATCGGAGCCGGTGAGGGCGCCGAGGTCGGCGGCCACGAGGGCATAGTCGTCGACGCCGTCCTCGTCGACGTCGACGAAGACATCGACCTCCATCTCCGAGGGTGCCGACCAGGGCTGGTTCAGGGCGACACCGAAGTCGATGGTCCGGTAGGTGCCCGTGTCGTCTTCGGCTTCCCCCGTCCGATACCCGACCTGTGCCAGCGAGCCGATGCCTTCGCCGAGTGAGGTGAAGCCGTCGGCGAATCCGATGGCCGGGCCGTTGTTCCTGACCCGCACCCGGTCTCTGCCTCCGGTGGCAGTGACGGTAGAAGCCGGGTCGGCCACGGCCACCAGACCGACACGCAACTGGTCCTCGGGATCCTCGGGATTCGTGAGGACGAGCCAGGCGTCCGCCTCGGTCTGGCTGAAGGACCCGTCGTCGGGCGGGAGGCGACGCGGGTCGACGGTGGCGGTGACGCCGACCGAGCCGGCCCCGCTCCTCGTCTGGACCCGGGTGGCGGAGGCGGACCAAGTCACGCCGTTCAGCGGCTGGTTCTCGACGATCTCGACGTCGTAGGCGACGTCGTCCCCGAGGCCGGTGATGTCGATCGTCGTGGTCTGGCTGACCCGCTTCGTCGGGTTGAAGCGCATCACGACTCCGCCGGGGGTGGTGTAGGCGGACAGGTTCTCGACGATCTTGTCGACCCGGACCATGCCCGTGCCCTGGCGGGAGATGGGCACCACGCCGGAGGCGTCGCTGGCCGGGGTGGCGGCGTTCATGAGGAGCGCCTTGGCGGCCTCGGGCGTGATGTCGGGGTTCCACTCCCTCAAGAGCGCGGCGGCGCCGGCGACATGGGGCGTGGCCATCGAGGTGCCCGAGCTCAGCGTCGCTCCGGTGCCCGTGCCGACGTCGGCCGAGCGGATGTTGAACCCCGGAGCGCTCACGTCCGGCTTGAAGGTGTTCCCGAAACCTGGTCCCTGCGAGGAGAAGTCCGCCATCGTGTCGGCGAGATGGCCGAGCGGCGTCGTGAGGTCGTCACGCAGCGTGACGACGACCGGGTCGCCGGCGGTGTGGGTGTTGCGGATCAGCCGGCCTGTCTCCGAGCGGACCATCATCGCCGGGATCTGCGGGCGCGGGTCGGTGCCGTTGTGGGCCATCGTGATCGGCGGGCCTTCGACGTTGTTGACCACGAGGACGCCGAGGGCGCCGGCCTGCTCGGCGTGCCGCACCTTGACCGTGAACTCACACGTCCCGCGGTCGATCAGGGCGATCTTTCCGCTCACGTCGCTCGTGATGGGGTTGCAGGCATCGGTGGGCTGGGCCAAGGCGATCTCACCGGTTGTCGGGGGGTCGAGCGGACCGAATTCGCTGCCGGCCGCTTCGTAGTTGCCGGCGATCGAAGCGGGGGCGTCGATCGTCATCGCCATCACCTCGGCCCCGCCGTCGAGCGAGGCCGCCACGGAGATGACGCCGTCGGCCACGGAGGGTGAGCCGGTCACGTAGGGAAGTGGGCCGGCGTTGCCGGCGGCGGCCACGACGATCACGCCGTTGTCGACGGCGTTCTGGGCGGCGATCGCCGAGGGGTCGTTGGGATTGCCGTAGTCCGATCCCAGGCTCATGTTGATGACATCGACGGCGTCGTCGATGGAGAGGTCGTTGTTGGGGTCGAGGGCCCGCTCGATGGCGTCGGCGACGAGATCGGTCGATCCCGCCACGTCTCCGAACACCTTGAAGGCATAGAGCTTGGCGTCGGGGGCGACGCCTTGGCCGATCGCGTCGGTGCCTATGCCGGCAGCGGTGGCGGCGACATGGGTGCCGTGCCCGTTGACATCGAGGGGGTCGGCGTCGGGTCGGGGCCGGTCGAGGTCCGGGTCGTCGGCGTCGTAGACGGGACCGGCGAAATCGAAGCCGCCGATGACCTTGTCAGTCGGAAACGATCCCCGTTCGATCACGCCGGGGTCGTTGTTCTCGTAGTCGGCAGGATCCCCGCTGCCGCCCAGGGAGGCGTGGTGGTAGTCGATGCCCGTGTCGATGATGGCGATCGTCGTTCCCTCGCCGGTCAGCCCCAGCTCGTCTGGCTCGTTACGGGTGCGGACCCAGGGGACACTGGACTCGTTGGTCAGGTAGTAGCGGGTGACGGTCGCCACCGACTCGACTCCTTCGGTGGCGCGGATGGTCGGGATGTCCCGCGCCCGGACGACGGCGCGGATGCCGTTGGCGCCCACCACCAGGCGGGACTTCTCCTCGACGATGAGATCGCCGATCTCGGCCAGCACTTCCCTCTGCTGGGCCCGAACAGCCAGTCCCTGGGCCCGCTGGGCGGCCCGTCCGGCGGCGGTGGTGGCGGCGAACTCGGCTACCGACGGCTCAGAGAGCTGGATGAATACCTGGACCTCTTCGTCGGGATGCCGCAGCTCGAAGTCGGGGGAGATCGCTGCCTCCAGCCGCTGTCCGCGATCGCGCGTTTCTCCGTTCGTCTGCGCCCCGACCGAGGTGGCGGCCATCGCGGTGACGATGAGGGCGACGATGGTGACGAGCGAGATGCGTCTCCGCACGGACTTTCCCCTTCCCTCTCGTGTGCGACCGCCTAGCACCATACACCACACCCCGCGGCTGCGCCGATCGTCAGTAGCGATACCAGAGGACCCCGTTCCGCTCCTCGCGATGCACGCGCTCTCCCAGGCGCAGGTGCTCGAGATGGGAGATCGTCTCGAGGAGTGCCAAACGCTGCTCGTCGGGCGTGAGATGAGGCCGGAAGACGGCCCCGACCACGTCCCAGGCGGTCACTGGAGAGTCCTGGGCGCGTTGGAGCATCTGGTTCAGCCGGCGCTCGTGGTGGAGGACGATCTGCTCCACTCGGGCCGAGCCGCGTTCGATGATCGTGCCGTGGGCCGGGTAGGTCAGTCCGATGCGCATCTCGAGGAGGCGGCGGAGCGACTGCAGGTAGTCGCCGAGCACGTCCTCGTACTCCTCGTCGTACATGATCACGGGCGAGATGCGGGGCAGCACGTGGTCGCCGGAGAAGAGGACGCCGGTCCGCGAGTCGCGCAGGCAGATGTGCGCCGGCTCGTGGCCGGGCGTGTGGAGGACCTCGAGATAGCGACCGCCACCGAGGTCGATGCGGTCTCCTTCGTCGACCGTCACGTCGGGTGGCTGGAGGGGTGGCATGAAGAACGGGCGCTCTTTGCTCCCGGCCAGCGCAGCCGCGACTGGAGGAGGGGCACCGTGTTGCTCCGCCAGGCGGCGGTTCCGCTCCACGAAGCCGAGGGTGTCGTTGTACCGATCCATCCGTGCTGCTGCCCGCCGGTGCATGACGAAACGGCACCCGTGCTCTTCCACCACCCGTCCCGCCATGCCGACGTGGTCCGGGTGGAGATGGCTCACGATCAGGGTGTGGATATCCGCCCCTGCCAATCCGACGGCGGCGAGGCCTGCTTCGAGGGCTGCATGCCCGGGCTCCCAGTCGCAGCCGCAGTCGATCAGGACGAGGCCGTGATCGGTCTCGATCGCATAGCAGTTGACCCAGGCGGGGGTGGGGAAGGGGAGGGGAGCGGGGATCAGGTGAATGCCGTCGCCCAGGGAGCGAGGGTCGGGCAGGGGGCCGTTCACCCGTGCTCCACCGCGTCCCGGATCGCGAACGTCACGTCGATCGTCACCTCGAACTCGGTGGGCACCCCGGAGTCGTCCACCTTTCCGCCCGCCCGGACGAGATCCCAGCGGGTGATGTCTGCGATCGTCGCCGCCGCCCGGGCGAGCACCGTGCGCACCGCGTCTTCCATGGAGTCGGGGGAGCTTCCGGTCAGTCGAATGGTCTTAGCGATCATGCCGCCTCCTTGTCGGGGCGATATTGCTTGTCGGCGCGGCCGATGTCGAGAAGGGTTTCCCGCCCCGCGTCGAACGTGTGTTCGATAAGCTGGTCGGCATGGCCGCCTACGCCGAGCTCCACTGCCACTCGAACTTCTCGTTCCTAGACGGTGCTTCCTTCCCCGAGGATCTCGTCCAGCGGGCGGCCGAACTGGGATACCGGGCCCTCGCCCTGACCGACCACAACGGCTTCTACGGGGTCTCCCGGTTCTGGCAGGCGGCCCGGGAGACCGGTCTCCCCGTGATCTACGGGGTGGAGGTGGGGCTGCCCCTCGAGGGAGAGCCCGACGGGGAGGCCGACCCGGTGGCCACCGCCGAGGCCTGGGACGAACGACGCCAGTCACGCAACCCGGTGGGACCGAGGAGGGGAAGGACGGTCCGCCAGCACGGCGCCAAACCGACCCGGTTGCCCCCCTCCGAGCATCTCGTCCTGCTCGCCGCCTCTCCGGACGGGTACCGGGCGCTGGGGCGATTCATCACCCGGGCCCAGATGCGCGGTGTGAAAGACGCTCCCGTCTTCTCATGGGGCGACTTGGCCGAGGTGGCGGCCACCCGCGAGGTGTGGGCGCTGTCCGGCTGCCACGCTGGAGCGGTCCCTCAGGCGGCAGCGAGAGGGGACCTGGCGGGGGCGATGGCGGCCGCCGCCCGTCTACGCGAGTTGTTCGGCCACCGATTCCACCTGGAGTTGTGGAACCACGGGATGCCCGGTGACGACGCCCGCAACGAGCTGATGTGGGAGGTGTCCCAACGCCTGGGCTTGGGCGTCGTGGCCACGAACCAGGTCCACTACGCCGACCGGAGGGACGCCGACCTCGCCGAGGTGCTGGCGGCGATCCAAGGCCGGCGCAGCCTGGACGAAGCCGACGGCTTCCGGCCCGCCACCGATCTGCGGCATCTCCGCCGCCCCAAGGAGATGGAGCGGCTCTTCGCCCGCTATCCGGGAGTGGTGGCCCGCACCGCCGAACTCGGTGAGCGGCTCGCCTTCGACCTGGCCCTCGTCGCCCCCCGTCTGCCCGACTTCCCGATGCCGGGCCACTTTCGTTCGGAGATGGAGTACCTGCGCCATCTCACATGGGAAGGCGCCCGCGGCGTGTATCCCGGCGAGGGTGAGGGCGGCATCGACCCGGCGGCCCGCCACCGCCTCGAGCACGAACTGGGGGTCATCGAGCGCCTCGGGTTCGCCGGGTATTTCCTCGTGGTGTGGGACATCGTCCGCTATGCCCGATCCCAGGACATCTACTGCCAGATCCGCGGGTCGGGCGCCGACTCGGCTGTGTGTCGTTGCCTGGGGCTCACCCGGGTCGACCCGATCCGGCTGGGGCTGCCGTTCGAGCGTTTCCTGTCCGAAGAGAGGGGGCGGGCCCCCGACATCGACCTCGACCTCGAAGCCGACCGCCGGGAGGAGGTGATCCAGTACTGCTACCGCCGATACGGCCGGGAGCGGGCGGCGATGGTCGCCAACCTGATCACCTATCGGGCCCGGTCCGTGCTGCGCGACGTGGCCAAGGCGTTCGGGTTCACCCCCGCACAGGTGGACGAGTTGTCGAAATACGTCGACACCCGCAACCCCGCCCATCTCCGCAACGAGGTGCCCCTCCCTGCCGGCCTCACCGCCGAGCTCATCTACGACATCTGTCATCGCCTGGATGGGTTTCCCCGTCACCTCGGCATCCACTCCGGGGGGATGGTGATCTCCGATCGTCCCTTGTGGCAGGTGGTGCCGCTCGAATGGGGAAGGATGGAGGGCCGCACAGTCATCCAATGGGACAAGGACGACTCGGCGGCGGTGGGAATGGTCAAGTTCGACCTCCTCGGGCTGGGCATGCTCAACGCCCTCCATCTCACCGTCGACCTGATCGACGAGACCCACGGCGTGGCGGTCGACCTCGCCGAGATCGACCAGGAGCCCGTCATCTACGACATGCTGGGCGACGCCGACACGATCGGGCTGTTCCAGGTCGAGTCCCGCGCCCAGATCGCCACTCTGCCCCGGATGCGTCCCCGCACCTTCTACGACCTGGCGATCGAGGTGGCCCTCATCCGCCCCGGGCCGATCCAGGGCCAATCCGTCCATCCCTACTTGCGCCGTCGCAGCGGCGAGGAGCCCATCCGCTACCCCCATCCCTCGACGGAGCCGGTCCTGGCGAAGACCCTCGGGGTGCCCATCTTCCAGGAGCAGCTCATGGAACTCGCCCGCATCTGTGCCGGGTTCGACGGCGGGCAGTCGGACCGGCTGCGCCAGGCGATGACCCACAAGCGCTCCGAGCAGGCGATGGCCCGGCTGCGGGACGAGGTGTACGAAGGCATGGCCAAGAACGGCATCACCGGGACCGCCGCCGACGAGATCTGGGAGAAGCTCCAGGGGTTTGCCAGCTTCGGGTTTCCCGAGTCCCACTCGGTGAGCTTCGCCTACATCGTCTACATGTCGGCGTGGCTGCGCTACCACTGGCCGTCCGAGTATCTGTGCGGCCTGCTCAACGCCCAGCCGATGGGCTTCTACTCGCCCAACAGCCTCGTCCAGGACGCCCAGCGGCATGGGGTGATCGTGCACGGGCCCGACATCAACCTCTCGTATCACGACTGCACGCTCGAGCCGGTCGACGTCGACCCCGACGACACAGTCACCTACATGGGGCGGTCGTGGCGGCGGGGCCGGGGACCGGTCGACGACCCGATCCGTCCGGCTGTGGCCGTGCGCCTGGGGCTGCGTTATGTCCGCAACCTGGGCGAGAAGGAGATCGCCCGGATCGAAACGGCGCGGATGGTGGGCGGGCCTTTCACCTCCCCCGAAGATCTCGCCTGGCGAACGGGTCTGGGACTGGGCGCCCTCCAGAGCCTGGCTGCCACCGGTGCGCTCGGCTCGATCGGGCTCGATCGTCGGCCGGGGATATGGGCGGCGGGGGCGCTGGCCGAGATCGACCCGGGACGGCTGCCGCTGGCTCCGGGCGTGGACGCCCCCGCGCTCTTGGACATGTCTGAGGAGGAGGAGCATCGGGCCGACCTGTGGGGCACGGGCATCTCGTCGCGCCACCCCATCGAGTTCATCCGTGACGACCTGAAAGCCGACGGCTGCCTGTCGGTGGCGGAGGTCCTCCAGCAGCGCCGCCCGGTGCGGGTGAGGGTGGCGGGAGTGGTGACACATCGTCAGCGGCCGGACACCGCGTCTGGTGTGATCTTCTTCAACCTCGAAGACGAGACGGGACAGCTCAATGTGATCGTGCTGCCCGAGGTGTGGGAGCGGTATCGCCCGGTGGCCCGCAAGGCCGCCGCCCTGGTGATCGAGGGGCGCGTAGAGCACCGCTATGGGGTCACGAACCTGATCGCCCAGCGGATGGAGGGTCTGGGTGTCTATACCCTCAGGTCGCGCGACTTCCGTTGATCAGGAGTCGCAGGGGAACACCGCCCAGCCGCCCTCTTCGTACACGGCGTAGGCGGCCGCGGCGACGTTCGCCTCGGGGTCGGTGGCGTCGGCGCCGGCGAAGTCCACAGCTTCGGCGCGCGCTTCCCAGAACTCGGGGAGGTGATGGAAGAGCCCGACCCCGCCGGTCTGAGGATCCGTCGACGTTGGGTTGAAGCGGGACTGGCACCATGCCACCCGGATCGCCCGGTTGACGTCCTCTGCCCGGAAATAACGGGACACCAGCGCCCGCACCTGCATCTCGGAGAGCCAGCCATGAGTGGGGACGGTGTCGAGCGGGATCTCGCTGTCGGCTTCGGCGGACATCAGGCCCTCGGCCGTCACGGGCTCGTCCTCCTCGACGTCGGTCGGGGTCGCCGCCACCACCGCCACTTGAGCGGGGGGTGCGTTGAAGCCCATGCCGGCCATCGCCCCGACCTCGCGGCCCAAGCTCTGGGCGGCCGGTTGCGGGACCGGGCGGCCCTGGGTCTGGAAGGCGGCGAAGCCGGCTACTGCCAGCAAGGCCACTACCGCCCAGATGGCGACGTAGATGAGGGGATGTGCGCGTCTCAAACTCGACTCCGCCCGCGTGACACATAGGTCCCGAGGACCAGACGAGGGTACCGGGGTCGCGGCGAGCCAAGCAACTCGATCCGTTCCAGGATCTGGGAGCTAGCCCAGATGCTCCACCCATTCGACTGCTCGGCGCCAGATCGTCGAGGTTGGATCGAGGGCGTCGAAGTGGCCTTCTCCGGGGCACACCACGAGCTCGGAGGTCGACCCGAGAGCGGCGGCGGCTGCCTCTGATTGGGAAGGCGGCACGACCCGATCGTCGGCGCCACAGATCACGAGGACCGGGCAGTCGGGAAGCGACAGGCGATCGAGGCGGGTGGTCCCGGCGGGATCGAACTGTCGGCCGGCGGCGGCGCCGGTTTCGTCCAGACCGGGAGCGTCGGGGTCGTAGACGCCGGCGACCAGGACGAGCCCGCCGACACGCGCGTCAGGACGGGAGGCCGCCACGAGCGCCAGATGGGCGCCGGCCGAGTGGCCGATCAGCACCGGCGCGGCGTCGGAGAGGACCGAGGACGCCGCGGCCACTCCCTCGGCGATGTCGGCGACCGTAGGCACCGCTCCGCCGCCCGATCCGAGGCGCCGGTACTCGAGGTTGGCCGTGGGGACGTTGCGGCCGTGGAGATCGACGGCCCAGGACTCGGTGGTGTCGCGCCCCCAGGCGTCGAGCCAGAATCCGCCGTGGATCAAGACCGCTCCCGGCCTTCCCGGCGCCGGGCGATGGTCGAAGACCTGATCGGGGTGCGGGCCGTACCGGTGGGTCTCGAGGGGACAGGCGGCTCGGTTGACCAGATGGCGCAAGGCCGCCCGGTACCCCTCGGCCCCCCGCCCGAAGATGGTCGCGGCCGCTATCCCCGTCAACACCGACCGGCGGCGCCAGCGGTCCCGCTGGCGGACGTTGGAGAGGTGGACCTCGACGACCGGGGTGTCGACGGCGGCTGCGGCGTCCCGTAGAGCGAAGGAGGTGTGGGTGAACGCTCCCGGATTGAGGAGGATGCCGTCGTAGTCGCCCGCTTCGTGGATCGCCTCGATCAGGTCTGCTTCATCATTGGTCTGGTGACACACGACGTCGAGGCCCAGGTCGGCGCCCCAACGCCGAACGCGGTCATCCAGCTCGGCGAGCGACAGCGACCCGTACACGCCCGGCTCGCGGCGGCCGAGCATGTCGAGGTTCGGTCCGTTGAGGCACAACACCCGGGGCATCGGGACGAGGTTAGAGGCGGGAGCCGGTGCGCTGGCTCGGTGTCGTACGGCCTCTTAACATCGTCCGCACCTCCTGTCGGGGAACCGAGGGGCAACGCCAAACGTCAAGAGGGGGTAGATGCTGCATCGGGCCGAGAGAGCGGATGGTCCTCTCAGAGCCCGGCCTACGCGCCGGGCTCTGATTTGGGCATCGGTGGCGCTGCTCGTCGCCGCCTGTTCCGACCAGATGTTCGCCGACCTGGGCGGACGCTCCTCGAACTGGATCGGGGAGGTGGCGACCACCGCCACGACGACGACCACGACCCCGCCTTCGCCTGTTCGCCCCACCGAGTCGTTGGTATGGGTGAACGACGAATTCGGTGCCCCGCCCGAGGGAGCCGAAGTCGCCGAGGTCCTGGCAGAAGCCTTCGGTAGGGCAGAGGACAACAACTCGCGGTTCCTGCAGGCATCGCGCGCGGAGATCGCGACGGCCGTGCCCGAGGTCCAGTTCCCCTCGGTCGTCCCTGCTGCCGTCTCGCACATCACCTCGCAGCTCGTGATCGAGATCCGCGAGCTGAGCCTGTCGAGCGACCCCACGGTGGCCTTCGGGTTCTGGTCGGTCGAGCCTTACACCAGGTCCCGGTCCGTGGGCCAGGAGGCGGTCCTCAACCTTTCGCGTGATCCCGAAGGCGTCGAAGTAGCAGCCCAAGGCGAACCCGAAGACGTGTGCCTCCGCATCGCATCGCCCGACACACTGTGCGGGGTCGAGCCGATCGGCGGCACGCAGGTCTGGCGCCTCGAGGACGCCGAGGGGCTGGCGCACGTCTGGTACATCGACCCGTTCCGCTACGAGTTCGACGGGTTCGACGACCAGGCTGAAGAGCTCATCCACGAGGTCATCGCCTCGTTCCGGCCGCTGAGCGAGATGCTCCCCGCGGGCGGGTGACGCTCTTCGATACCGGGAAGCCACCTATAGGCTGAGATCTCCTCTTCTCGGGAGAACGATCTGTTCCACGGCAGTGGCTGGCGCAGCTACATCCAGTACGACGCCGACGTCGACCGGCCGGCGATAGACCGCGCCCTGCTGCGCCGCGTCTGGTCCTACGCCCGCCCCTACCGCCGGTACCTGCTCGGCATCCTCGTCACGGTCCTCGTGATCAGCGGGCTCGGAGTCGTTCCTGCCATCCTGATCCGCTACCTCATAGACGTGGCGATACCCGAGGGGGACCTCGGGATGCTCACGCTCCTCGGAGCGGGCATGGTGGTCGTGCCCGTCGTGTCGGCTCTCATCGGCGTGTTGCAGCGCTGGTGGTCGGCGAAAGCCGGCGAGGGGATCATCTTCGACCTTCGGCGCCAGTTGTTCCAGCACCTCTCCACCATGTCGCTTCGGTTCTTCACCGCCACCAAGACCGGGGAGCTGATGAACCGGCTCAACAGTGACGTGGTGGGCGCCCAGCAGGCGATCACCGGGACCTTCGTCACCATCCTCTCCAACCTGGTAGCCGTCGTGGCAGCCCTGACGGTGATGATCGGGTCCGACTGGCGGCTGACGATCCTCGCCCTGGCAGCCCTCCCCTTGTTCGTCCTCCCCGCTCGCCGGGTGGCCCGCCTCCTGCGCCGGGTCACCGAGGACCAGATGGAGAGGAACGCCGTCATGTCGGGGATCCTCCAGGAGGCGTTCAACGTCAGCGGTGCGCTGCTCGTGAGGCTCTTTGGACGCAGCGACACCGAGCTGGAGCGCTTCGAACGGGAGGCGGCGGCAGTTCGCGACCTCGGCGTCCGCCGAGCCATGGTCGGGCGTTGGTTCTTCGCCGCCCTGGGCCTGGTCAGTGCCGTCGGCTCGGCAGGGATCTTCTGGCTGGGCGGGTGGCTGGTCATGCGGGGGGAACTGGATATCGGCGTCGTCGTGATGTTCTCGACGCTGCTCGGCCAGCTGTATGGGCCGCTGTCGGGGCTCGCCAACAGCCGGGTGGAGTTCGCCACGTCCCTCGTCTCGTTCGAGCGGGTCTTCGAGGTCCTCGACCTGCAGACGGACGTGCCTCCTCCCGAGCAACCGGTGCCGCTCCACGACCCCAGCGGCGAGGTCACCTTCGACCACGTCAGCTTCCGGTACCGGGGCGACGGGCCCGAGGGGCTGGAGGCGGTGAAGCGCTGGCGCGATGCCGGCTTGGACCTCGAGGCCCCCAAGGTCGCCGAAACCAGAACCTGGGCGCTTCGCGACGTCTCCTTCACCGTTGCCCCGGGAACACTCACTGCTCTCGTTGGGCCTTCGGGGGCGGGCAAGACGACCGTGTCCTACCTCATTCCGCGCCTGTACGACGCCACGCTCGGGTCGGTGCGCATCGACGGCCACGACGTGCGCGATCTGGCACCGGAGACTCTGGCCGAGATGATCGGGGTGGTGACCCAGGAGACCTACCTCTTCCACGACACGATCGCCGCCAACCTCCGCTACGCGAAGCCCGACGCCACCCTCGACGAGCTGGAGACGGCGGCCCGGGCGGCCAACATCCTCGAGTTGATCGAGGCCTTGCCCGACGGATTCGAGACGGTCGTGGGGGAGAGGGGTTACCGCTTGTCGGGTGGTGAGAAGCAGCGGCTGGCGATCGCCCGGGTCATCCTGAAGGACCCCCGAATCCTGATCCTCGACGAAGCGACATCACATCTCGACTCCCGCTCCGAAGCACTCATCCAGGAAGCGCTGGAGCGGCTGATGGCGGGCCGCACGTCGATCGTCATCGCCCACCGGCTGTCGACTGTGCGCATGGCCGATCAGATCCTCGTGATGGAGGAAGGCCGGCTGGTGGAGTCGGGCACGCACGACGAGTTGATCGCCGCCGGCGGCCTCTATCGAGTGCTCTACGACACCCAGTTCCTCGGGAAGGCGGAACGACCCGAGGATCGGCTGATCATGCCCCCCGGGTGAGGTTGTCGACCATCAGCCGGTTCGGAGTGGCGAGGAGCAGCGCCTGACGGTCGGAGGCGAGCCACAGCTCGTCGTGCACCCGCAGCCACACCCCGGTGGGGAGCACGTCCAGCGCTGACCGTTTCCCCAGCGGCGGCCGGTACGCCAGCACATGGTCGGCCGGGGCGGCGATGGCCGGCACCTTGCCCACCAGGTCGAAGCTCCCGAACAGAGCCGCCACCCCCTCCGCCGGGTCGAGCAGCCCGCGCGCTCCGTGGAACTCCAGGCACCCGCAGTCGGCGCAGGCGACGACGCCGACACGGCCGTGGTAGCGGACCTCGTGGCGGCACAGGTACGAGGGGGAAGTTGACTCGTGTCTGTCCATGCCTCCAACGTAAGACGGCGGTGTGACAGATTTCGCCGCCGCTCGGAAACCCCGATCAGAAATCGACCCGGGGAATCTCGAACGTGTCCTCGATACGGGTGCCCGGCACGAGCAGGATCGGCCGCTGCGACTGCTCCATCACGCGGGCGGAAACGCTCCGCCATGCCTCCTCGGTGAACAGCCGGCGGGTGGCTCCCATGACCAGCAGGTCCGCCTGGAAGTCCTCGGCGGTGCGGATTATCGCCTCGGCAGGGTCGTCGCCCTCGACGAAGCGCACGCTCGCCTCCAGCCCCTGGGCGGCCAACGCCGCCAGGATCGGGTCGACGATCCTCCGGCCGCGCTCCTCGAGGTAGGCCGAGGCCTTGGCCTCGGGGTCGCCGCGGTCGTCGTCGGCGAGCAATGAGCGACGCTCCTCCTCGTCGAGTGCGTCGAGGAATGTCCGCGGCACCTGCACCACGGTCATGACAGCGAACTCTCCGTCGTCGCCCCCCAGCCGCTTGCAGAGTTCGGCGACCGGCACCGGTGGCAGGACGCCTGTAGTGGCGATCAGGATTCTCACGGTTGTAGCCAGGTTAGGGTGAGCTTCGGAATCGATCAGACAGGACTTCGTCACATGGTGGATCCCGAAACTGTGAATCTGGTGACCTGGAAGATACCCAATGCTCTCGCTCTCATCGGCTCGCGGGCTGGAGACCGGTGGAACGGGATGACGGCATCGTGGATCACCCAATTGTCGATGGAGCCCGTCCTCGTCGGGGTGGGTGTCGACAACAAGGCGGTGACACACGAACTGATTCGGGAGTCGGGTGCCTTCTCGGTCAACCTGTGGCCCGCCGACGACACCCGCGTGTTCGTGAAGTTCTCCAAGCCTGCGACGAAGGAGGACATGACGCTGAATGGGCGTCCCGTCCGCGAAGGCAAGACCGGGGTGCCGATCTTCGAGGAAGCGCTGGCGTGGTTCGAGTGTGAGGTCCGCCAGTCACTCGATCTCGGGACGCACACTCTATTCATCGGCGAGATCGTGGACGCCGGGTACGACCCGGAGCGCCAGGAGGAGCGGGCCGCCGCCATGTCCGACACCCGCATGAAGTACGGCGGGGTCAAACGCGGCGGTCACTGACTCATGGGGGCGGCGGATAGCCGGGCCGCCCATCTGCCAGCCAATGCTCGAAGGCCTCCAGCGTCGGCACGTCACGCTGTTGCTCGGTCGCCATCAAGTAGCGATGGTGCAAGAGATCGCAGTAGGCCTGGATCGGATCGCTGACCCCCTCGATTTGCCGGAGTCGCTCGATCATGGGCTCGAACTCGGTGACCCGCCAGCGGATGGCGGCGACCGCCTTCTTCGTGGGTGTGTCCTGCAGGCCTTCGCGGGCTTGGAAGTAGTAGAGGTCGGAGAGGATCACCCGAGCCTGGTTCTCGAGGGCCTCGACGCCTGTCAGGTCGCGGAGCCGGTTGGTATGGAACGTGCGTCCCCCCAGTTTGAGCTTGAACCGGAACTCGTCGCCGTCTGAGTTGGCAGGCACCAACTCCACTTCCTCGACGTCGAAGCCGAGGGCATTGATTCGAGCCATCTTCTCACCGATCTTGTAGCGCTCGTCGGGGCCGATCGTCTCCTCGTCCGCCAACTCGCTCCACAAGCTCTCGTATCTCTCGGCGATCTCCATCCCCATCGCCAGGTCCTCCGGTGTCGGCTCGGTTCCGGCCATGGCGGCGATATCCGATATCCCCCCCGCCACGTTCTCGATCATGATCGAGAGGTCTTCTCGACGCTGCCCGTCACTCAAACCGCTCGGATGGATCGAGGCAGTTTCCGCGTCGACCATGATCGTTTCGAGGCTGTCGGCGTCCCACCGGTAGAGCACATTGGACAGAGAACAGTCGCCCCAGAAGACGCCGAGCAGATGCAGACGCACGAGCAGGAAGGCGAAGGCGTTGAGCATCCGGCTGCGGTTTTGCCCGAAGCCCGGCCCTTCTAGCAACTCGCGGTACGAAAACGAGAAGGACTCGTAGGCCGTGATCAACGCCGCCGATCTCTCGTCGTGGCGGTCAGGGCTGCGGCCTGTGACCAACCCGACGGCACTCACCGCCGGGGCCGCCAACTCCTCCAACTCGCGGAGAACGGCGTATTCGTGGCGGGCTGCCCGCTCGTTGAGTTCTTTGATGGCATACAGACCCTGGGGGAGGTTGACGAATCTCACTGTGTGACGGGAGATCCCCTTGGGAAGATCGACGAGCTCGGGGATCTCCCAGTCCTCCAGTGAGATCTCCCACGGCAACTCGAGGAAGTCGGGATGGCCGGCCCGGATGGTGAGATTCGGGGTGGACACGAGGATCGAGGCTATCGTTTCGGTGCTTTGAGAGGCCGATTCATTTCAACGATCTGGGTCCATAGACCTACGCGAAATCCTTGAAACTCGCTGGGTCACTCGCCCTATGGATCAGAAAGGCGGCCGGGACGATGATATCTGCGACCAATACCTCACTCCCAAGCCGCCTCCCATTCCCAGAAATCCTTCAAATGAGCCCCCGCCAACAAAAAGCCAAGAATGATCTGCTCCGGGCTATGGAGCACATTGTCGAAGACCTCCACGGCCACGTTCACCGAGTGGCCGACCTCGCCATCGCCCTGGGCCGCACCCTCGAAGTCGACGAAGACGACATCGCCCGCCTGGGACTGGTCGGTGTCCTCCACGATGTAGGCAAGATCCACGTCGACCCCGCCATCCTCTCCAAACCCGGCCCGCTCGACCCGTGGGAGTTGGAGCACATGCGCCGCCACCCCGAGCTCGGGTTTGCGATGACCGTCGACCGGTTCGATCGGCGTGTGTCCGAGGCCATCCTCTACCACCACGAGAGGTATGACGGCCGCGGCTACCCGTTCGGTTTGGCCGGGATGGAGATCCCGCTCCTGGCCCGCATCGTCCTCGTCGCCGACGCCTTCGACGCCATGGTGAGCCACCGGTCGTATCAGCCGGCTCTTCCCGTCGAGGTGGCGGTGGAGGAGATCAACCTCCATGCGGGCACCCAGTTCGACCCGATGGTGGTCGAGGCTTTCAATCACGTGTGCGAGGCCGGCCAGCTCCCGCCGGCTGCCAAGACCTCTCTCGTCACTCCCTGACGTCGGACCGACGAGCCAACCGCTCCAAGTACCGCTGGGTCGCCGTCTCATGGTCGGGCTCGGCATGACTCACTGCCTGCAGCGCCGCCGATAGCTCCAAGAACACATCCAAATCGGTCGTGCGGGCGAGGCGCAGGAGTCGCTTTGTGAAGCGCACGGAGTGGGCTGGTTTGGCGGCGATGCTCTGGGCGAGGGCGATCGCTCGTTGCAGCAGCGACTCGGGCTCCACCACCTCGAGGATGATGTCCAGGTCGGCGGCTTCGGAGGCTTCCACCCGGCGCGCTGTCAGGGCGATCTCCGTGGCGCGCTGCCAGCCCACCACTCGCGGCAAGAGCCACGCTCCACCGTCTCCGGGGATGATTCCGAGGTCGGCGAAGGAGTGCGCGAACCAAGCTTCGGTGGAGCCGATCCTCAGGTCACATCCCAGGACGAGATCGAACCCGGCACCGACCGCCGGTCCATTGACCGCGGCGATCGTGACCGCGTCGGTGGCGTAGACCGCCCTTGTCAACCGCTGGATCGTGCGCCGGTAGTTCTCGGTGATGGTGGCGGGGGTGCCGGCGAACATGCCCTCCTTCTTCGCCATCTCCTTGACGTTGCCCCCGGCGGAGAAGGCGGGTCCTTCCCCGGTCAGGACGATCACACCTGCGGGAGGCGCCTCGAACGCGGCGATCAGCTCTGACAGCATCTCCTCGCCCGTGAGGGCGTTGCGGATGTCGGGGCGTGACAGCGTCAGGACGGCGTAGCCGTCGGCGACGTCGACGCGGGTCTCGCCGCTCACAGGAGCCCCACCTCGCGAGCGGTCTCGACGAAGGCTTCGATTCGCCCGGGGTCGAGGGACGCACCGGGGATCCCGTCCTTTTCCAGATAGGTGCCGACGATGACGTGGTCGCACCGGGCGGCGAAGGCAACGAGGTTGGAGGGGTCGGCGCCGGAACCGGCGACCAGCGGCGCATCGGGGACGATCTCCCGGATCGTTTCGAAGCGAGAGAGGTCGGGAGCGTGGCCTGTGCCGGTTCCCGAGACGATGAGGGCGTCGGCGCCGCCGCGGTGCCACGTGTCGTCCGCCGCCTGCTCCAGCGTCAAACCCGGAGGAGGTACAGCGTGCTTGACGAGAACGTCGGCCCAGATCGCCACGTCGGGACAGAGCTCTGCCCGCAGCCGGGCCGCTTCGGCCGCCCGGCCGACGATGGGACCCTGGTCGGTGAACATCGTGCCAGTGAGGACATTGACCCGCACGAACAGGCCGTCCGTCACCGCGGCCACGCTGAGCGCGGACTCGATGTCGTTTCTCAACACGTTCACTCCCACCGGGAGGCCCGTGGTCTCCTTCACCGCGGCGACGCAGCGGGTCATCGCCGCCACCGTCACCGGCGGGACGCGGTCGGCGTAGAAAGGAGCGTCGCCGAAGTTCTCGACCATGAGCGCCGGGAAACCGGCCGCGGCGAGGATGCGGGCGCGGTCGACGGCATCGGCCACGACCTGTTCCATGGAACCGCCGTAATCCGGCGAGCCGGGGAGTGGGAGGAGGTGCACCATCCCGACCAGGCGGCCGGGGACGGTTCGGCGGGGTGTCACCTCAGAGGTAGGCCTGAGCGACCTCGATGGCCTTGGCGGCCACTTCGCCGGTTACCTTGAGGCGGGACTTCTCGGGCGGCAGACGCCGCACGACGACGCGAGCCCAGTCGGATGCCGGCCCTTTGATGAGGTCCTCGGTGTCGTCGGGGCCGTACACCCACTTGGCGTACCCGGGCCCTATCACCTCGACCCGGACGGGGGAGTAGTCGAGCCCGGCAGTCTTGAAAGCGTACGGGAGCGTCTTCCAACCGAGCCAGCAGACGTGGCGGATACGGGGCGTGTCCTCGACCTCGATGTCGAGCGTCTGATAGATGTCGAGGCCGTGGGCCCACGTCTCCATCAGGCGGAAGGTGGCGAATGTCTTGGCACTCATGCTGCCCGCGATCCATTCGACGCGGTCGTCGGCGGACATGTGCGAGAGCGGCTCCACCACCTTGGCGCGACCCGCTCGCCACCACTCGATGACGTCCTGGGGGCGCATCGAGCGGCCCTTTTCGATGGCCCGTTGGCGCAGCGCGTCGAGATCGGAGGCGTTCTGGTATTCCTTGACACGGTTGCCGCCGGTGAGGGCGTCAGCGGCCAATTCGGCGAAGTCGGCCAGATGGGCGATGGTGTCGCGAACCGTCCAGGGCTTGGCGGGAGTGACCTTGTCCCAGAGCTTGATGGGGATCCGCTGGAGCGACTGATCGAGAAACTGCTGCTCGGCTACCAGGTCTGAAAGGATCTCACGCACCCGACCAGTCTAGTGCCAAACCACGAATTACGTGCCCCGAGCGCGGTCTGAAAGCGGTTTCCGATCACCAGGGACGCTCGGCCTGCTCGTCTCCCATGGGGGCGGGCGGATGCACCACCGCAGGCGGGCTGACCAGGTCGTTCAGCTGATCGACCAACTGGCGAAGGCGGCCGAAGCTGCGCCGGTCGAAGCGGAAGCTGATGCGCTCCAGGTCCAGGGCGTCGTTGTCGGCTATCTCCGCCTCGGTCGGCTGGATCACGGTGATGGGCTCCCCGGCGACGATGTCGGAGAACTCCTCGTTGAGCCGCTCGAGGGTCTGGGGATCAGGTGCCTTTTGCAGCCGCAGCACGAGGAGGCCGTTGACGTAACGCTGCGAGTGGTAGTTGGCGTAGAACCGGCACAGCTCGTCGGCGGCGGCGACCGGGTCGTGGTGGATGCTGAAGAGCTTCGAGTCCGATGGGGAGATGTATCCCCCTTTGATCAGAACCTCGGACAAGATCGGCAGGATCTGGCTCCAGTAGCCGGAGTCTTCCGACTCCATGAGAACGATCGGGTGGAGGTCTGACTTGCCGGTCTGGACCAGGGTGAGGAGCTCGAACATCTCGTCGAGCGTCCCGAACCCGCCGGGGAAGATGGCGAAGGCGTGGGACTCCTTGACGAAGGCGAGCTTGCGGGTGAAGAAGTACTTGAAGTTGACGGTCCGGTCGGGGCTGATGTGCTCGTTGGCGTCGGCCTCGAAAGGCAGGCGGATGTTCACGCCGTAGGAGCGCTCGATTCCCGCCCCCCGGCTTCCGGCGAGCATGATCCCGGGACCGGCTCCGGTGATCACACCCCATTCGCGTTTTGCCATCTCCCGGGAGAACTCCTCCGCCAAGACGAAATCGGGATGGCCCTCGGGGGTGCGGGCCGAGCCGAAGACGGTGACCTTGGGCTCGTTGTGCCGGGAGAATACGAGCATCGAATACCGCATCTCTTTCAGCGCGGTGTTCACGAGCTTCAGGTCGCCCCGAGCCGGGTTGTCGCGGTGGAGCTTCAGGGCGGTGGTGACGAGCTCTGCCACCAGATCGGCGTTGGGATTGGGGCAGGCGTCGGCGACCAGCTCCATGATCCGCTGGTCGAGTTCGGGGTCGCCCATCCCGTAGGAACGCATGAGGCCCAACTTACTCAGCTGTCGGAGAATGGCCGCCGAGCCGGTCCGTTGCGCACGACGGCGTTCCAGACCGTCTCGTAGTGGTCACGGTCGTAGATGTCGACATGGGGGAGCACGAACTCCTCCCAGGCCTTCCGCAGCGGGTCGGGGGCGGCGGCATACACCCGCAGGCCGGTGGGGAGGCGGTCGAGGATGGAGCGGAGCGAGAGCGGGGTCTCCACCCGGGTGCCGGCGTCGGGGGAATCGAAGGAGGCGTTCACCTCGACCGCCAGACGGGAGATGGCGTCGACGAAGTCCTTGTGGAGGCTCGGGTAGCGGACCTCGAGCATCTGGCGGATCTGGTCTTCGGTCGGAAAGCCCTTCTCCCAGATCACCCATCGGTCGGCGAAGGCCTTGTTGAGGGTCTGGGTGCCGGCGTAGTCGCGCAGGTCCGTCGGATTCATGGTCCCGAAGATGCGGACGTCCTCGCGCAGGCGCACCGTTTCGCCTGTCGGCAGGTCGAGGGCACCGTAGCGGTCGAGCAGCCCGTGGAGGGCGAACAGCGTCTCGGCCCCGGCGGCGTTCAACTCGGAGAGGTTGAGCAGCGCCGGCCCACGCAGGGCGCGGGTGATCTCGCCGTCCTCCCACCGGGACTCGGTGCCACCCATCCCGTCGCCGTGGAGCTGGGTCGACCCGATCAGGGTGACGTCCCGCACCTCGCCCGTGAGCGGGATGCGGTAGTAGGGGAGCCCCAACAAGGCGGCGAACTGCTCTATGTCGTGGTCCTTGCCGGTGCCCATGTGGCCGCGCACCGCCACGTGGAGCGGAACCAGCCCCTGGTAGCCCGAGCGGCGCACCTGCTCCACCTGGGCGAACCGGTACAACATCCCCAGGTCGACGTAGTGGGGGTCCGGTTCGGGGATCTTGGCGGCGCGCTGGGGGTCGTCTGGCACGGGGAAGCGCTCCAGCTCGATCGGCGGGTTCTCTCCGGTCGGGTCTTCGAACTTGACTGTCTCGGCACCCATCAGGACGCCTCCTTTCTGATCGCTCGGGAAGATCTGATCCACCAGGTGTCCAGGCCTTGCAGGGCCAGGCTCCGGCGGAGTGCCGACCGGGTGCCTTCCACCATGGCGTTGGCGAGTTGGTCGGGGCGCTCCACCACTTCGGCCCGTCGGTAGGCGTTGTCGACGGTGTCGTCGCCGATGCCGATGCCGAGCACCGTGGTGCCCGATTCCTCGACCGCCGACACGGCCGCCCGCAGCGCCTGCACCGAACCGCGGGTCATCCCGTCCGCCAGGACGACGAGAACCCGCACATCGGCGCCGAGCCGTGCCATCCGCTCGGCGGCGTGGATGACGTTGAATTCGTCGACATTGGAAGCTTTCTCGAACATCGAAACAGGGGCGGACTCCCGGGGGTTGCGACGGGCCGCGGCCGCTGCCGCCCGAGGCTCGGCGGCTGTCCAGAACAAGCCGGCGAGAACCTCTTCGGCTTCCCGCCACCGGCGGTCGAACGGCTTCACCAGGTAGTGGTTGACGGTGGCGGTGAGCCGATCGGCTGCTGCTCCCTGGGTCCGTCGCAGCCCGGCGATGGCCGCCGACCGGCTGCGGCTGTAAGACCACTCGCTGTCGCCGGGCCGGGCGGCGAAGCCTCGGTTGAACAGGGCTACCTCGAAGTCTATCTGGAGCTCGTCGGCGAGCCGGGCCAGCGTCCACGCTCCGAGGAGCGCCGCCGACATGCCCCAGGGCCTGGTCACGGCGCTGTCGCCGGAGCCCGACACAGGACGTGCCATCAGCATCGAGGCGGAGGCGTCGACCAGGAGGCTGACGGCGTAGGTGCGGCGGGTACGGGCCGCCCGCCGCTCGTACAGCCGCTGGTACAGCCCCGCGCCGATGAAGAGGGCGGCGTGGGGGGAGATGTCACCCTGGTCGTAGCCCGACCGCAGGCCGCGTCGCTGATTGGCGACGAACAGCGGAAACAGCTCCCCCGAGACGTGGCGCTGGGCCACGCCCCAGCGATCGGCGGCTTCGGCCAATGCCTGGCGTCCCTGGGAGGCGAAGGCAGCGAACGAATCCGGGACCGAGGTGACGATCAGCGGGCCGGACTGGCCCGTGGGCAGGTAGACACGAGGAGCTTGGCTCACCCGCAGCAGCTGGTCGGTCGACTCGTCCTGGGCGGTCTCGGCCGCCCCTTTGCGGTCAGACTCTCCAGAGCGGGCGTGCGCCGCCCGCCGTGTCTGCTGGTAGTTCTCGCTGTCCTGGAGGACCGGTGTCAGGAGCCGCACCGAATCCACGCCTTCGGCGGCTTGCTCGGCGTCGTGCCGCTCCACCTGTCGCTGCTGGGCCGGGGTCGCCTGCTGGGGTGGCTGGGTGAGGAGCCCGTGGGCGCGGGCGATGGCGGTCAGCTTGAGCGCGATGCTCCCCACCTCCCAGGGGTCGGACGCGTCGGCGGCCTCGTCGAGGATCTCGGCGGCGTCGTCGAGGGCGACGGCGGCCCTCGCCTCGAATCTCTTCTCGAGCACCGACCGGTCGAGGTAGTCGCCGACGATCAGGAAGCAGCCGAGCGCGAACTGGCTGAGCGGACCCGACCTGCTGACGGCTGACGGGAAGGCGGCCCGGTACAGGTCGGCGAGGACCGAGCGCGCCCCGGGGTAGGCACGCAGACCCTGGCACTCCTGGCGGGCATCCTCGAGGGCGAAGAAGAACGTCTCGGTGACCGGGCCACCGGCCCGCTCCAGGGCGGTGAGCAGGTCGAGCTCCTCCTCGGGCAGAGGGGCATCGGTGATGCGGGGCCAGTCCGCCGGGATGGGCCGGCGCTCGTCCAGGTCGGTCGAGACGAGGTGCACGACCTCGTGGAGGGCAGAAGCCAGAGCGACCTCGTCCGGCGTGACCGGAGCGTTGCGGTTGTAGGCGGCCTGGAAGACGCGAGGGTCGCATACGATCTCGGTGGGTGAGGACGCCGGCTCCGAACCCAGCCTCACCATCAGCTCCTGGTTGCCGGACAGCGAGCGGGCGAAGCGCGTGATGGCGGGTGCCACCCGCTGATAGCGGGCGACCACGGCCTCCACCGCCCGGTCTTCGGGACGGAGGAGGTCTTCGAGCATCGTCGGGCGGCGGTCACGAGTCACAGCCTCTCATCTTCCCACACCGCCGCCCTTGCGGGAGTAGGGGAACCTCGGCCCCACCCGTACAATCCCTGATATGCACTACGACCTCACCGTCCTCCCCAACGGCCTCCGGGTGATCACCGAGGAGATGCCCTCGCTGCGGTCGGTCGCCGTTGGCTGCTGGGTGGACACCGGCACCCGCGACGAACTCCCCAACGAAGCGGGCGCCTCCCATTTCCTCGAGCACCTCCTCTTCAAGGGCTCCGAGACGATGTCGGCGCGGGACATCGCCGAGACGTTCGATGCCATCGGAGCCGAGTCGAACGCCTTCACCTCCAAGGACTACACGTGCTTCTGGGCGCGCCTCCTCGACCAGGACCTGCCCACCGGCCTCAATGTGCTCGCCGAGATGATCCAACGCCCGGCCTTCCGGGAGCGTGACATCGACGCCGAGCGGTCGGTGGTGGTCGAGGAGATCAACATGAACGAGGATGACCCGTCCGACGTGGCCTTCGAACAATTCACACAAGCCGTGTTCGAGGGCCACCCTCTCGAACGCCCCGTCCTCGGCACAAGGGAATCGATCCGAGGCATGACCCGGAGCGACATCGCCGGGTACTGGCACCGTCGCTACACCCCCGCCTCCACGGTGGTGGCAATGGCCGGCTCACTCGACCACGAGGAGGTCGTCAAGCTGGTCGATTCGATCTTCGGTGAGTGGGAAGGCGAGACCACGAACCACGTCTCGGCGCCGATCGCTCCCCGCCCCCACGTGCGATTGGTGCAACGCGACACAGAGCAGGCCCACATCGTCATCGGCGGCCAAGGGATCGATCGGGCCGACGAGCGCCGCTGGGCCTTCCAGGTCCTCCACCATGTCCTGGGGGGAGGCATGTCCTCCCGGCTGTTCGACGAGATCCGGGAGCAGCGAGGGCTCGCCTACGCCATCTACAGCTTCCGGATGTCCCATGCCGACGCCGGCGCCTGGGGCGTGTACGTCGGCACCACCCCGGCGCAGGCGGAGACGGCCCTGGAGCTCATCGTGGCCGAGGTCGACAAGGTCGTGAAGGACGGGATCACCGCCGAAGAGTTGGAGCGAGCCAAGGGCGCCATGCGCGGAGGACTGGCCCTCTCACTGGAGGATGCCAACAGCCGCATGGTCCGCCTCGGGCGCGACGAGCTGACCGGAGCTCCCCACTACTCGGTCGACGAGCGTCTGGCGTTGATCGACGCCGTCACCCTCGAGGACATCCAGGCAGTGGCTGCGGAGGTGATGACCGGGCCGCTCGTGATCGGTGCCGTGGGCCCGTTCTCGGAAGGTGAGCTGGATCGGTTCGTCGCCACCTGATTCAGCCTTCGGTTATCTGCACGGAGCGGATCACGGCGTCCTGCACGGGCCGCTCGCCGTCCAACTCCAAAGAGGCGATGGCGTCGACGGTCTCCATGCCTTCCGTCACCCGGCCGAAGATCGTGTAGGCGTGGGGGAGCCCGACGTCCTCGAGGCAGATGAAGAACTGGCTCCCATTCGTGTTCGGTCCGGCATTGGCCATCGCCACGGTTCCCCGCGAGTACCGCCCCTCGCCTTCCAACTCATCGCGGAACCGGTAGCCCGGGCCGCCCCGGCCGGTGCCTGTCGGATCGCCACCCTGGATCACGAATCCTGGGACCACGCGATGGAAGATCACCCCGTCGTAGAAGCCGTCGCGGGCGAGAAAGACGAAGTTGTTGACCGTCAGCGGAGCGCGGACGGGGTCGAGCTCGATCACCACATCGCCCAGGCTCGTTTCGAGGCGGGCGGTGTAGCTGGTGTCGAGGTCGATGGTGAGATCGGGCGGGCTGTCGTACTGCTTGGCCACGGATCCTCCTGTTCGGGCGGCCGTCGCCCAGATTGGCAGGGTCGCCGACGCTGTTCGAACCAGAGCGTCGGCGATTCGAGACAGGGTGAGTAACGTTGGAGGTGCCCGCAGAACCGCAACCCGGGGCTGAGCAATGTCTGATCCAACACCTTTCGGCCGAGTCCTCACCGCCATGATCACCCCCTTCACCGAAACCGGGGAGGTGGACCATGAGAGAGCCTGGCGGCTGGCCCGGCACCTTTCGGACCACGGCTCCGACGGGCTGGTGGTGACAGGCACCACGGGGGAGTCGCCGACGCTCACTGCCGAGGAGAAGGTGGCTCTGTACCGCACGGTCGTGGAGGCGGTGGAGAACAGGGACACGAAGGTGGTCGCCGGAACCGGCACCTACGACACCACCGAGTCGATAGAGCTGACGGAGAAGGCGGTGGAGGTCGGCGTCGACGGGGTGATGGCGGTGACGCCCTACTACTCCAAGCCCGGACAGGAAGGTCTCGCCCGTCACTTCGAGGCGATCGCCGATGCCTCCGAGGTTCCGGTCATCGTCTACAACATCCCGGGCCGAACGGGACGGCTCATCGAGATAAGCACCCTGCAGCGCATCGCCCGGCACCCGCGCATCGTCGCCACGAAGGACGCGGTGATGGACATCGACTTCACCTCCCAGACGGTCGCCCAGGTCCCCGAATTGGCCGTCTATTCGGGCCAGGACTCGTACACGCTGCCGATGATGGCGGTGGGCGCCGTCGGCGTGATCTCGGTCATCAGCCACCTCGCGGGTGACCAGGTGGCCGAGATGGTCGACGCCGCCTCTTCCGGAGACCTCGCCCGGGCCCGGGAGCTCCACCACGCCCTGCTCCCCCTGTGCGAGGCCTGTTTCCTCGAGACGAATCCCCAGCCCGTCAAGGCGGCGATGTCGGCCCTGTGGGAGCCCGTGGGTGAGCCCCGGCTCCCGCTCGTGCCGGCCTCCCAGGAGACGGTGGCGGCCATCGAGAAGGCGATGGCGAATCTCCGGTCGTCTGTCAGCGCCTGATGGCGGTATCGGTCACCTTTCTCGGGGGGTTGGGAGAGATCGGGCGCAACTGTGCGGCCCTCGAGGTCGACGGCCGCATCTGTCTGATCGACTGCGGCCTCATGTTCCCCGAGGAGGACATGCTCGGTGTCGACCTCGTCTTCCCCGACTGGTCCTGGCTGCTCGAGCGCCGCGAGGACATCGACTTCGTCGTCCTCACCCACGGCCACGAGGACCACATGGGGGCGCTGGCCTATTTCCTGCGGGACATCGAGGTGCCCGTGTACGGGTCCCGCCTCGCTCTCGAGTTCGCCCGCGGCCGCATCGAGGAGCTGGGGCTGACACCGTCCCTCCACCCGGTGCCGCTCGGGGAGTGGCGCAAGCACGGCAACTTCCGCTTCAAGCTGATCCGGGTCAGCCACTCGATCCCCGATGCCACGGCCGTAGCTTTCGACACTCCCGAGGGTATCGTCCTCCACTCGGGTGACTTCAAGCTCGACCCGACGCCGATCGACGGCCAGCCCACAGATCTGCCGTCCTTCGCCGAGTTGGGCCGACGAGGCGTCCGTCTCCTCCTCGCCGACTCCACCAACGCCGAGGTCCCCGGGTTCGTGCCTTCCGAGTCGTCGTTGCGGGAGCCGATCGCCGACGCCGTGGCCTCCGCTCCGGGGCGGGTCATTGCGGCGTGCTTCTCGTCCCATGTCCACCGGGTCCAGCAGATCGTCGACGCCGGCATCGCCGCCGGCCGCAAGATCGCCTTCTTCGGGCGGTCGATGCACCGCTACACGACGGTGGCCGTCGAGCATGGCTTCCTCGACCTCCCGCAGGACCGGCTCGTCGACATCCGCGACCTGCTCGAGCTCCCGCCCGAGAAGCAGCTGCTCATCACCACCGGATCCCAGGGAGAGCCTTTCGCGGCGCTGTCGCTGATCTCGCGGGGCCGCCACAAGTTCGTGGAGATCTCAGAAGGCGACACGATCCTCATCTCCGCCAAGCCGATCCCCGGCAACGAAACGGCCGTCTCCAAAGTGATCAGCCGGCTCCTGCGGATGGGAGCGCGGGTGGTGCACGGCGGCAACGCCCCGGTGCACGTGTCCGGGCACGCCGCCCGGGACGAGCTCCTGACCTTCCTGAACGTGGTGCGGCCGCAGGCCTTCGTGCCGATCCACGGGGAATACCGCCATCTCCTGGCCCACGCCGAGTTGGCGCGGGCGATGGGCGTGCCGGAAGTCGATGTCCTCGAAGACGGCGACCGGGTGATCCTCGACGGGCAGGTCACGAAAGTGCAGCGCCAGGCGGTGCCGGCCGGCTACGTGTACCTCGACGGCGCCAGCTACGGCGACGTCAAGAACGCGGTGCTGCGAGACCGCAGCCATCTGGCCGACGAGGGCGTGGTCGTCGTGACCGTGGGCATAGACCGGGACGCCAACATCGTTTTCGGGCCGGAGCTCGACAGCCACGGTCTGATGGACGACCCGGAGCTGGTCCTGGGCAAGGCGGCGGAGGCCGTCCGTCAGGCGGTGGCCGAGGGCATAGACGGCGCCGAGGACGCCATCTCCGGCATCCAGCGCCTGGTCCGCCAGGCCACCGCCAGGCTCATCCGCCAGGAGGTGGCCCGCAAGCCGGTGATCATCCCCATCGTCTTCCAGCTGTGACGTCCAGGCCGTCGCGAGTGCGGTTAGCGTTGTCGGCTAGTCCGAGAGGAAGGGACACGTATGCGTAGGGCAGCCTCGATTGGCGCCATCATCCTGGGAATACTCCTCATCGGCGGCGGCGTCGGCACGTGGTTGATGGTCAGCAGCACGCTCGCCGAGCAACGCATCACGACTCCTGACGACGCCTGTCTGCCGGGCCGCCGTGTGGCCGACCCCTTCACCGCCTATTGCCAGGCGCGGGTCATCCAGAAGCACACTCTCGAGGCCACGGGCGGCAAGACCTACGCTGAGCTCGACCGCGAGGATCCGCTGCGGGACACCGCCATGAACTCCTCGTTCCTTCAGGCTTCGCTCTTCACGTCGATCGTGGCGTTCGGGGTCGCGGCCATGGCCGCCGGCATGGGCGTGATCTTCATCCTCATCGGGCTCGGTATTCGAGACGTGGCGGTCAGAACCGGCGCCGAATAGGCGCGTTCATCACCGCTCCGAGCATCGTTGGCGCACGCCGCGTGCGTCACTAATGTGCGTGTCCCATGCCATCCCGGAAATCCACCCGCCGGGGGGCATCAGGGCGGAAACGGGTGGCAGCGAACAAGAGAACTGCAAACAAGCGCCGCGCCTCCCGCACACGGGCCCGGACTCCACTGCTGGCGAGTCTCCGTGAGTGGGCGCGCCGCCTCCTCGGTCGTCAAGCAGACGACGTCTGGGGGGTGGTGCTCGTCGTGGCGGCCGTCATCTTCGTACTCGGTTTCATGGGCCAGGCCGGCCCGGTGGGACGGGGTTTGGAGACGGGCGCCGCCTTTCTGTTCGGTGTGTGGCGTTATCTGGTGCCCGTGGCGCTGGCGGGCATCGGCTGGGCGCTGATCGCCGGCAAGCCGCGCGAAGGCGCCGGCCGCCTGGTCGTCGGGGTGATGACGACCTTCATCGGCACGGTTTCGCTCTTCCACCTCCTGACCGGCCGCGTCTCCCTCGCCCAGGACCTGACCCTCGTCCAACGGAGGGGAGGGGCGGTGGGAGCGCTCCTCGCCTTCCCGATGTCACGGATCCTCGGCATGTGGGGTGCGTTCGTCGTGCTCGCCTCGGTCGTGGCCGTAGGGGTCCTCGTGATGACCCGCACGTCCGTCAAGGAGCTCGTAGGGGGCATCGCCGACTTGGGGCGTTCGCTCCGGCGCCTGGCCTCCGAGTTGGGTTCCGAGCGCCAAGCTGCTCCGGCGGGCCGACACGCTGTCCGTCGTCGCCGCCCCGTGCCCGTGGAGAAGCCTCCGGCACTCCCGGCCAAGCCCGTCATCGACGAGCAGCCTCCGCCCGAGCCCAAGCCGAAGAAGGCGAAGGTGGCGCCGATGAAGCCGGCGACGACTCCCTCCGGCTACACCCTGCCGCCCCTCGAGCTGCTCCAGCTCGGCGGGGGCGGCGAGCAGAACAAGCGGCTCCTGGAAGAGACGGCCCGCCAGCTCGAGGAGACACTGCACCAGCACGGGGTGGAGGCGACGCTGACCAAGATCGTCCCCGGCCCTACCGTCACCCGCTTCGAGATCGAGCTGGCCCCCGGTGTGAAGGTGAACCGGGTCTCCAACCTGGCCCACGACATCGCTTATGCCTTGGCCACGCCCGACGTGAGGCTCCTCGTCCCGATCCCGGGCAAGTCGGCCATCGGCGTCGAGGTGCCGAACCGCAACCGGCGGATGGTGACGCTGGGCGACATCCTCCGCTCCGGCGAAGCCGCCCAGGCGACCCATCCGCTGACCGTTGGCCTCGGCATGGACATCACCGGGCGGGCGAAACTCCTCAACCTGGCGGAGCTCCCGCACGTCCTGATCGCCGGTGCCACCGGTGCCGGCAAGTCGTCGTGCATCAACTCGATCGTCACGTCGCTCTTGATGCGGACGACGCCCGACGACGTCCGCCTGATCATGGTCGACCCCAAGCGGGTGGAGCTCGGCCAGTACAACGGGGTGCCGCATCTCCTCACCAGGGTGATCACCAACCCGAAGAAGGCCGCCGACGCCCTGAAATGGGCGGTGGCGGAGATGGAGCGGCGTTACGACCTGCTCGCCGACGCCAAGGTCCGCGACATCATCGGCTACCGGGAGAAACTCGACGCCGGGAAGCTCGACCCCGAGGGCTTCGACCGCTTCCCCTACGTGGTCGTGATCGTCGACGAGCTCAACGACCTGATGATGGTGGCAGGAAGGGAAGTGGAGGAGGCGATCGTGCGCATCGCCCAGATGGCCCGGGCGGTGGGCATCCACCTCGTCATCGCTACCCAGCGCCCCTCGGTGGACGTCATCACCGGTGTCATCAAGGCCAACATCCCCTCCCGGCTGGCGTTCTCCGTGGCCTCCCAGACCGACAGCCGCGTCATCATCGACGGCGCCGGTGCCGAGAAACTGATAGGCATGGGTGACATGCTCGTGGTCACGGCCAAGGAGCCCCGCCCCCAGCGCATCCAGGGTGCCTGGGTGTCCGAGGAGGAAGTCCACGCCGTCGTGGAATGGGTCAAGGAGCAGCGGGAAGCCGAGTACCGCGACAAGGAGGTCCTGGCTGCCGCCGAGGCCGCCGCTGCCCGCGCCGCCGAGGAGGACGACGAGGACGAGGAGCTCGTGCGGAGGGCGATGATCGAGGTCGTCCGCAGCCAGTTGGGCTCGACCTCGATGCTGCAACGCAAGCTGCGGATCGGTTTCGCCCGCGCCGGCCGCATCATGGACATCCTCGAGAACAGAGGTGTGGTGGGCCCCTCGCAAGGTTCGAAGGCCCGTGACGTGCTCATGACCGAAGAGCAACTCGAGGAGTACCTGGCGGGCGAATCCGTCGATGCCTGAGGCGTCTACTCTCCGGCTCGATGGCTGAAATCGACGATCCGAGGTGAATTCCGTGCGCCAAAGGCTCACGCCGAGCGGCGGACTCCAGGGCGAGGCGCCGATCGACCTGCAACTGACCAGGCGCCTGTATCGGGCGATGGTGTTCGCGCGCACCTACGACCGGAAGGGAATGGCCCTCCAGAAACAAGGTCGCCTCGCCACCTACGCCCCTTTCGAAGGCCAGGAGGCGGCCCAGATCGGGGCGGCCGCCGCCCTCGACCCGAACGACTGGGTCGTGGCCACGTACCGCGATGCTGCTCTCATGTGGGCTCAGGGCTACCCGTGGGAGTTGTTGTTCGCCGGGCGCACCGGCGATGAACGCGGTGGGTCCCCGCCGGAGCACGTGCCGGTGCTCCCGCCGTCCATCACGGTTGGCGGCCACATGGTCCATGCCGTGGGCCTCGCCTGGGCCGAGAAGCTGCAGGGCACGAGTCGCATCGCTCTCACCTCCTTCGGCGACGGGGCCACCTCGGAAGGCGACTTCCACGAGGCGATGAACTTCGCCGCCGTCTTCGAGGTCCCTTGCGTCTTCCTCTGTCAGAACAACGGCTGGGCCATCTCCCTGCCACGGGAGCGTCAGACGAAGTCGGCGACCATCGCCGACAAGGCGGTCGCCTACGGGATGCCGGGCGTCCAGGTCGACGGCAACGACCTGTTCGCCGTCTACGAAGTGGTCAAGGAGGCGGCCGATCGCGCCCGCAGCGGTGGCGGGCCGACGCTGGTCGAGGCCGTCACCTACCGCCGCGGCCCCCACACGACGAGCGACGACCCGAGCCGCTACCGGGATCAGGCGGAGGTGGAGGAGTGGGCCAGACGCGACCCGCTGGAGCGGGTCCGCATCTACTTGGCGGAGAATGGGGCCTGGGACGCAGAGTGGCAGGCCGCCATCGAAGCCGAGGCGCAGGCCGAGATCGACCGGGCCATCGAGCTCGCCGAGCGGATGCCGCCGCTCGGGCCGGGTGAGATCCTCGACGCCATGTTCGAGACCCCGCCTCCTCACCTGGAGGCGCAGCGCCGGGAGCTCGTGGAGGGCCTCCAATGAGAGTGCTCACGATGGCCAAGGCGATCAATGACGCTCTCGACGTCGGCCTCGAGAAAGACTCCCATGTCCTGATCATGGGTGAGGACGTCGGGCGCACCGGCGGCGTCTTCCGGATCACGGACGGGCTCCAGGAGAAGTACGGCGAGGAGCGGGTCATCGACACACCGGTGGCGGAGTCGGGCATCGTCGGCGTGGCTTTCGGGCTGGCCGTCGCCGGGATGCGCCCGGTAGCCGAACTCCAGTTCATGGGGTTCTCGTATCCGGCGTTCGACCAGGTCATCAATCACGTCAGCCGAATCCGGAACCGCTCCCGGCATCGTTTCACCGCCCCGATGGTCATCCGCATCCCCTACGGGGGAGGAATCGGCGCCGCCGAGCATCATTCCGAGTCCGCCGAGGCCATCTATGCCCACACACCCGGCCTGAAGGTCGTCGTCCCCTCGACGCCCTACGACGCCAAGGGCTTGCTGCTGGCGGCCATCGCCGACCCCGATCCGGTCGTGTTCTGCGAGCCGATCCGTCTCTATCGTGCGGTGAAGGAGGACGTGCCGGAAGGCTGGTACGAGGTCCCGATCGGCCAGGCCCGAGTGGAGCGGGAGGGGAGCGACGTCACGTTGCTGAGTTGGGGCGCGATGATGCTGGAAACGAGGAAAGCGGCCGACCGTCTGGCCGAAGAGGGGGTGGCGTCCGAGGTGATCGACGTCCGCAGCCTCGTCCCGTTCGATGCGGCGACGGTCGTCGCCTCGGTCGAGAAGACCGGGCGAGCGGTGATCGTCCACGAGGCGCCGCGCACGGCGGGCTTCGGAGCCGAGATCGCCGCCACCATCGCCGAGCATTGCCTGTACTCGTTGGAGGCGCCGGTCCGACGTGTGACGGGATGGGACAGCGTGTTCCCGCTGAAGCGGTCGGAGCACCAGTACCTGCCCTCCGTGGAACGGATCGTCGCCGCCGCCCATCAGACGCTGGAGGCGTGAATGGCCCATGAGTTTCGGCTTCCCGACATCGGTGAAGGGCTGACCGAGGCGGAGATAGTCCGCTGGGTCGTCCCGATCGGGGGATATGTGGGGATGGACGAGACAGTCGTGGAGGTCGAGACCGACAAGGCGGTCGTAGAGATCCCTTCTCCTTACGCCGGGATCGTGTTGCACCACGGCGCCGCCGAGGGGGAGGTGATCGAGGTCGGCGACGTGCTCGTGGTGATCGGCGAAGAGGGCGAGACCTGGCCCCCGGGGGCCGAAGCCAGCGAGCCTGGAGATGCCCAGGCCGGGATCCCCCCCGAGCCCGCGTCCGAGCCCGAGCCTTCCGTGCCGCCGGAAGCCGCCGAGGAAGAGCCGGCGCCGATCGTGGGCACTCTGCCCCAGGAGGCCGAGGTGCTTCCCTCCCGGGCCGAGGCGACCGAACGGCCTCCGGCGCGGGTGAAGGCTCTTCCCGTCGTGCGCAAGCTCGCCCGGGAACTGGGAGTCGACCTGGCCACCGTCACCGGAACGGGCCCCGAGGGCCGCATCACCAGAGAAGACGTCCTCGCTGTTGCCGACGGGGCCCAGCCACAGGCGGTGCCGACGCCCGTCCCGCCTGTCCCGCAGCCGGCTCAGCGCACCGTGCCGGCGGGCGCCCGACCCGAGCCGGAGCGCCGTCCACTCACCAAGCTCCGGCGCACGATCGCAGCCAACATGAGCGAGTCGTGGGCGACCGTGCCCCACGTAACGACCTTCGACGAGGTCGACGCCACCCGCCTCCTGGCGATGCGGGCGGCCCTGGCCCGGCGTCACGAACGCAAGATCCCGATGGAGGCCCTGGTCGTCAAGGCGGTCACACCGGTGCTGGCGGCGTTCCCGGAGTTCAACGCCACGCTCGAGGGTGACGAACTGGTGGTGCACCGCCGCTACGACATCGGCGTCGCCGTGGACACCCCTGACGGCCTGCTGGTGGCGGTGATCCGCAACGCCGACCGCCGCTCCGTGCTGGGACTGGCCGACGAAGTGACGCGCCTGGGTTCGGCGGCGAAGGAGCGCAAGCTGGGGGTGGACGAACTGTCCGGCCAGACATTCACCGTGTCCAACATCGGCGCGGTAGGCGGAGGGTTCGGAACCCCCATCGTCCCGCCCGGCACCACCGCCATCCTCTCGGTCGGCCGCGCCGTCGACAAGCCCGTCGCCCGCGACGGCAGGGTGGAGATCGCCCCGCTTCTCCCTCTGTCCCTCTCCTACGACCATCGGGTGATCGACGGGGCCCTGGGAAGGCGGTTCATGGCGATGCTGATCGAAAACCTGGAGGAGCCGGGCCTGTTCCTGGCCGATTGACCTCCGTCAGTCGGCGCTGTGGCGCTCGACCAGGTCGTAGATGCGGCGGTCCCGCGGGCTGGGATACGGGTCGGACGCCAAGCGGCCCAGGATCTGGTCCTGGACCCGCACCGACACCTCGAGTTGGCCGTCCCACTTCGCGGCCTGCTCGCGTGTGGGAAGGCGGCAGCAGTTGGGGTCGGGGCAGGCAGAGCGGGCCCGCCGGGGGGTGTTGCGATCCCGGAACCACTGCGCCGACGCGAACGGCACCCCCACGGTCACCGAAAACGGGCGGTCCGGTTCCATGTGGGTGACACAGAAGTACGTCCCGGCCGGGGTGTCGGTGTACTGGGCGTGGACGTCGAAGCGCTTGTCGGACTCGAACACCGCAAAGGCACCCCAGTGACGGCAGACCGGCTGGGCCTCCACTCCTCCTTGGGGATCGGTGTTCATAGGGAGGTCGTCGTTGGAGTAGCCCTTCTGGACGCGGCCGTCGGCGCCGGCCACGATCAGGTGGCTGCTCATCCCCAGCTTCTCCGTGGCGAGGTTCACGAAGCGCCAAGCCGCCATCTCATAGCTGACGTAGAAGACCTCTTTGATGTCCTCGATGGCGATGTCGCGCTGCTCCATCGCCGTGCGGAGACGGCGGGTGACGGCGGCTTCGGGGACCAGGATGGCGCCCGCCAGGTAGGCGCTCTCGACCCGCTGGCGGAGGAACTCCTCGACGTCGGCGGGCTCGCGATGACCCAATAGCTTTCCGGCCAGGGTCTGGAGGATCGCCTTTCTGGCCTGGCGGGTACGGAGCTCGTTGCGCTGAGCTATGTAGATCCGCCCCGACCGATGATCGACGATCGACCGCACGCCGGGCACCATGTCCTCCACCGCCTTCACCTCGAAGCCGAGATGTGAGGCGATGTCGAGCAACGTCCGCGAGGAGAGCGGGCCGTCGCTCTTGTGCCCCACGGCATCCAGGATCCCGGTGGCAACCGCCTCCACGTCCGACAGGTAGCCGTTCTGGGAACGGAGCCAGCGAGCGGTGGCGGCGTTCGCCTTGCGGAGGCGACTGCGGCCGGTGAGCTCCACTCCGCCGTGCCCCGCCAACGCCCGGTACAGTCCAACGAGATGCTCGAGCACCTCGTCGGGGAGGCTGGGGGAGGGCCGAATGTAGGGCAGCTCCAATGATCGGAAGCGCGGGTCGGCCTGCATCCGCTCCAGCTCGATCTCCAATTGGGCTCGCTCCGACGGCGGCTCGGGGGCCAGCAACTCCGACACGTCCACCCCCAGCGCCGCGGCGAGATCGTTGATGTGGCTCAGCTTCGGTTCCCGCCGCCCGTTCTCCAGCATCGACAGGTAGGGAGCGGGACGCCCCACCTTCTCGCCCAACTCCTGCAGCGTCAGACCGGCGGCCTTGCGGAGATGACGCAAGCGGCGACCGAAGGTGAGCACATCGAGCGTCGACATATGCGCTATGTTAAGACACCCTGATCTTTCGCACAATCAGGTTTGGACCAGGTAAGCGAACGGGAACATACTCACGACTTAACGATTGCGAGGGAGCATGAGCTACGAAGTCCTCGACCCCGGACCGGCCCCCGAACTGCTCACCAGCGAGGCGCTGCAGTTCGTGGAGGACCTGCACGACGCGTTCGATGAGCGGCGTCGCTTCTTGCTCGCCCTCCGCCGAGAACGGCAGGCGGAGTTCGACGTCGGTCTGCTACCTCGTTTCCTCCCGGACACCAAGCACATCCGCCAGGAGGCATGGCAGGTGGCCGAGGCGCCGAAGGACCTCATGGACCGGCGCGTGGAGATAACCGGTCCCGTCGACCGCAAGATGATGATCAACGCCCTGAACTCGGGGGCGAAGGTGTTCATGGCCGATTTCGAGGACGCCACCTCGCCGACGTGGCAGAACCTCATGGAGGGCCAGCGCAACCTCATCGACGCCTACCGGAAGACTCTCAGCCTCGACACCCCCGAGAAGCAGTACCGCCTCGACGACGAAGTGGCGACGCTCGTGGTTCGCCCGCGGGGCCTGCATCTGCCCGAGAAGCACATCCTGATCGACGACCGCCCGGCGGCGGCGTCATTCGTGGACTTCGGCCTGTACATGTTCTGGGCAGGACGCGAGGCGCTCGAATCCGGCACCGGCCCCTACTTCTACCTGCCGAAGATCGAAAGCCACCTCGAGGCGCGCCTCTGGAACGACGTGTTCGTGTACGCCCAGGAACTGCTCGACATCCCGGTGGGGACGATCCGGGCGACCGTCCTGATCGAGACGATCACCGCCGCCTTCGAAATGGAAGAGATCCTCTACGAGTTGGCCCCGCACTCGGCGGGCCTCAACGCCGGCCGCTGGGATTACATCTTCTCTGTCATCAAGAAGTTCCACCGCCGCCGGGACAAGGTCCTGCCCGACCGCGCCCAGGTGACGATGGAGACTCCGTTCATGACGGCGTACACCGACCTCCTGGTCGCCACCTGCCATCGGCGGGGAGCACATGCCATCGGCGGCATGGCCGCCTTCATCCCCAACCGCCGCGACCCCGAGGTCACGGAGGCGGCGCTCCAGAAGGTGGCGGCGGACAAGAAGCGCGAGGCCGCCCAGGGCTTCGACGGCACCTGGGTCGCCCATCCGGACCTCGTCCCCGTGGCCAAGGCCGAGTTCGACGCCGTCCTGGGCGACAAGCCCAACCAGATCGACCGGCTCCGCCCGGACGTCACACAGAACGCGGCCGCGTTGTTGGACACATATGTCCCGGCTGGGCGCATAACGCTCGACGGCATCCGCACGAACGTGTCCGTGGGGATTCGCTACCTCTCTAGCTGGCTGACCGGGACCGGCGCCGCCGCCATCGACAACTTGATGGAGGACGCTGCCACAGCCGAGATCTCCCGTAGCCAGATCTGGCAGTGGGTGCACCACAGCGCCCGCACGGCCGACGGGCAACTCGTCGACGCCGACCTCGTGCGCCAGGTCGCCGACGAGGTGATGGCCGAGATCGCCGAGCGAGTCGGCCCCGACGGCTACCGCGAGGGCCGCTTCGAGGAGGCCCGTCGCCTGTTCGAAGACGTAGCCCTCTCCGAGGAATTCGTCGAGTTCTTGACCATCCCTGCCTACGAACTGATCGACTGAGAGGAAACCGATGACCATCGAAACCCAAGCCGCTGAGCTGGCTGCGCGCTGGGAACGCGATCCCCGCTGGGCGGGTATCGCACGCCCGTACACAGCCGAGGACGTCATCCGCCTGCGTGGCTCTCTGGCAGAGGAGCACACCCTCGCCAGGGCAATGGCGGAGAAGCTATGGAAGCTCATGACGGAGTCCGATTACGTCAACGCCCTCGGGGCCATGACGGGCGGCCAAGCGGTGCAGATGGTCAAGGCGGGTCTGAAGGCCATATACCTCTCCGGGTGGCAGGTGGCGGCCGACGCCAACCTCGCCGAGCAGGTCTACCCCGACCAGTCGTTGTACCCGGCCACCTCGGCTCCGGCGTTGGTGCGACGCATCAACAACGCACTGCGCCGCGCCGACCAGATCGCGTGGATGGAGGGCGACACCTCGGTCGACTACTTCGCCCCGATCCTCGCCGACGGCGAGGCCGGCTTCGGCGGGGCGCTGAACGTGTTCGAGCTCACCAAGGCGTTCATCGCCGCTGGAGCCGCCGGAGTCCACTACGAGGACCAGCTGGCATCGGAGAAGAAATGCGGGCACATGGGCGGAAAGGTGCTCGTGCCCACGTCACAGCACATCCGGACGCTGGTCGCCGCCCGGCTGGCGGCCGACGTGTGCGGCGTGCCGACGATCATCGTCGCCCGCACCGACGCCAACGGGGCCAACCTCCTCACGTCGGACGTCGACGAGCGCGACCGCGAGTTCCTGACCGGCGAGCGGACGCCAGAGGGCTTTTTCCGGGTCCGCAACGGCCTCGACCAGGCGATCGCCCGGGCGATCGCCTACGCCCCCTACGCCGACGTCCTCTGGTGTGAGACGGCGACCCCAGACCTCGACGAGGCAGAGCGTTTCGCCGCCGCCGTCCACGAGGCCCACCCGGGCAAGCTGCTGGCGTACAACTGCTCGCCGTCGTTCAACTGGAAGGCGGCGCTCGACGACGCCAGCATCGCCTCGTTCCAAAAGGAGCTGGGCCGGATGGGCTACAAGTTCCAGTTCATCACGCTGGCCGGCTTCCACGCACTCAACGCCTCGATGTTCCAGCTCGCCGAGGGGTATGCCCAGAGCGGCATGACCGCCTACGTGGAGCTGCAGCAGAGAGAGTTTGCGATGGAAGAGCGCGGGTACACCGCCACCCGCCACCAGCGTGAGGTCGGCGCCGGGTATTTCGATGCGATCTCGACGATCGTGAGCGGGGGAGAGGCCTCGACGCTCGCCCTGGTGGGAAGCACCGAGGAGGCCCAGTTCTGAGCCCACTGGAGCATAGAGCCGACGATGGTATGTTGCGGCTACCAAGCTGCCGTCACGTCCTTGTCCGATCCCGCAGTCGCAGAGGGAGTTGAGCCATGCCCAACATCGTCCACGTCGTAGGAACCGGAACGATCGGTGAGCCCCTGATCGGCCTGCTCGCCGACCATCGGGAGCATTTCGGTATCGACGAGGTCACATTCCACAAGCGAACACCGCTCATCACCGAGCGTTCGAAGGTGAACGACCTGGTCGGGCGGGGCGCCGCCTTGGCCGTCGACGCCGACAAGCGCCAGGCGTTCGAGGAGTTGGGGCACAGCCCGAAGTACGAGGCGATGGAGGCCCTCGAGCGGGCGACGGTGGTGATCGACTGCACCCCGGTGGGGAACCAGAACAAGGAGGGCATCTACCAGCACCTCGAGAGCCCGATCGGCTTCATGGCCCAGGGCTCCGAGTTCGGCTTCGGGAAGATGTATGCCCGGGGAATCAACGATTCGGCGCTGGTGCGGGGCGAGGACAAGTACCTCCAGATCGTCTCGTGCAACACGCACAACATCTCGGTGCTGATCAAGACCCTGGCGATGGACCCGGACGGCACCAACCACCTCGTGGACGGGCGATTCCTCTGCATCCGGCGGGCCAACGACATCTCCCAGGACGAGGGCTTTGTCGCCTCGCCGACGGTCGACAAGCACAAGGACGAGCGCTTCGGGACCCATCACGCCCGGGACGCCAATCACCTGTTCGCCACTTTGGGTTACGACCTCAACCTGTACTCGTCGTCACTCAAGCTCAACACCCAGTACATGCACTCGATCCACTTCTCGCTGACGCTGGATCGGGAGATGACGTTGGACGAGGCGAAGGAGCGGTTGATGTCCAACGCCCGGGTGGCGGTGACCTACAAGCGGTCCGCCAACCAGGTGTTCTCCTTC
Source organism: Acidimicrobiia bacterium (assembly GCA_036380875.1). Lineage (GTDB taxonomy): Bacteria > Actinomycetota > Acidimicrobiia > Spongiisociales > ZC4RG35 > ZC4RG17. The sequence continues at coordinate 15,779 of DASVDX010000088.1, read as the reverse complement.
GGTCGTGACCACGGCTACTACGGGCGCATCCTCTCCCAGACCGTCGTCGTGATGGACACCCTTGCGGTGCGCAACGGCAACGAGTTGGTGGGGTTCTGCTTCACCCCCCAGGACGGGAACCCGCTCCTGTCGACGGTGGCCGCCATGTTGTGGTACCTGGATCCCGACTCGGTCGACACGAAGCTCGACATCCTCCGCCGCTACATCCTGCGGGAGGTCTGAGGACCGGATGGCCGACGCCCGGAGCGAGGTCGAAGAGGCGATCGCGGCCCTGGCCAGAGGAGACGTCGACGGAGCCCGGGTCGCCATCACCCAGGCCGTGGCGCTCGACCCGAAGCTCAACGCCGTCGCCGACGCCGTCGAACGCGCCTGCGAGGAACTGGAGCAGGAAGGGGAGATATCGCCCCACGCCTGGAACTTCCTCGCCGACGCCTGCCCGTCCGAGTTGCGGCGGGCGGTCGAGGCTTGGCGGCGTTGAGCGCGAAAATGGTGTCGAGTGTCCGATTACCACCTCCACCTCCATCCTCACGTCGGCTCCGACGGTGACACGTTCGGCGTGGCCCAGGGGGAGTATCCCCCGGGCCACATCGAGGCCTACGTGGAGGCAGCCGCCGCCCGGGGCGTGACCGAACTGGGTTTCACCGAGCACCTCTACCGCTGCGTCGAGGCGGCACCCGTCCTCGGGGCGTTCTGGGAGGCGAAGAGCACTCCCGAAGACGTGGCCGAGTTGTCGCGAGCGATGGTCGAGGCAGATCTGACTCTGTCGCTCGAGAAGTACGTCGACGCCGTCGTCTCCGCCCGGGACTCCGGCCTCCCTGTCAAACTGGGGCTCGAGGTCGACTTCTTCCCCGAGACGATCGACGCCGTCCTCGACCTGCTCGAGCCCTACCCGTGGGACTACCTGATCGGGTCCGTGCATTGGATCGGCGGCTGGGCGATCGACGCCTCCCATTCACTGTTCGAGTTCGAACGCCGCGGGCTGGTCACGGCCTGGCAGCAGTACTTCGACCTGGAGACCCAACTCGCCGCCTCGGGGGCAGTCGACGTGCTCGCCCACGTCGACGTGATCAAGAAGTACGGCCTGCGGCCCGAGGCCGACCCCTCCGACTGGTACGACGCCGTCGTCGCCGCGGCGGCAGAGAGCGGCACCGCGGTGGAGGTGTCGAGCCAGGGGCTGCGCAAGCCGGCCCGGGAGGTGTATCCGGCGCCGGAACTGCTGTGCCGCTTCCATGCCGCCGGTGTCCCGATCACGTTGGCGAGCGACGCCCATGTCCCCGAGGAGACGGCTTGGGGTTTCGACCAGGTGATCGCAGCAGCGAAGGCGGCGGGTTACACGACCCGGCTCGTGTTCGAGAAGCGGCAGCGGGCCGAGGTGCCGCTCTGAGATCGCGGGGGCAACGGCTCTGTCGGCTCCTACCATTCCCGTAGTGAGCATCCACTTCGAGGACCCGTTCTCCGTGCCGGTCGAACTGCGGGACCCTGTGCGCCGCCTGCGCGGGCGGCTGCCGTCGCCGGTCACGATCCTCACGTCCGGCGAGGAGCGTCCCGTCGGGATCACCGTGTCGTCGTTCATAGTCGTGGAAGGCGACGAGCCGCGGACGGCGGCACTCGTCGGGCCCGGGTCCGATTTCGTCGACGCTGTCGAGGAATCGGGCGGCTTCGTCGCCCACGTCCTCGATGCCGATGAGGCCAACCTGGCCGACGTCTTCGCCGGACTTCGTCCCTCGCCCGGAGGCATGTTCGCCTCCGTCGAGGTCGAAGACACCCGCTGGGGGCCGCGTATCGCCCACATCCGGAACTGGGCCGGGTGCCGCACCGAGGAGCTCCGGCGCTTGGGCGACCAGCTCCTCCTGGTTGGAATCATCGAGTCGCTCGAGGTCGGGGACCTGAAAGATCCCCTCGTCTACTTCCGTGGCCGCTACCGCCAACTGAAGCCGTGAGGCCTACGTACCACCTGACCACCTTGGGCTGCGCCAAGAACCAGGTCGACTCCGAGAAGCTGGAGGCGATGCTGGCGGAGGCGGGCTACGTGGCTGCGGGCTCCGTCGACGAGGCGGACGTGGTCATGGTCAACACCTGCGCTTTCATCGAAGATGCCCGTCGGGAGTCGGTGGAGACGATCCTCGCCGCCAAGGACGCCGCCAAGCCGGGAGCGCGCACGGTCGTGCTCGGCTGTATGGCCCAGCGTTTCGGCGTGGAGGTCGAGAAGGCACTCCCGGAGGTCGACGCCGTCCTGGGCCTGAGCTCCTACGGCAACCTCGTGCCGACCCTCGACCGCCTGACCGGCTGGCAGCCGGTCCAGATCCGGCGCCGTCCCATGATGGACATCCTCCACCAGGTGGCCCGCCCCGCACCCACCGGCCCTTACGCCTACGTGAAGGTGGCGGAGGGATGCGACAAGCCGTGCACGTTCTGTGCGATCCCCCTCATCCGGGGAAAGCAGCGGTCGCGTCGGCCGATCGAGATCCGCGCCGAGGTGGAGGCCCTCGCCGAGGCAGGAGTGAGCGAGGTCGTGCTCGTTGCCCAGGACCTGGCAGCCTACGGCCGCGACCTCGACGACGCTCCCCGCCAGCCCGACATCGTCGACCTCATCGCCTCCCTGTCGGAGGTGGAGGGCATACGCATGATCCGCCTCCTCTACCTGTATCCCCGCGAGATCAGGCGCCGCCTGATCGAGGAGATGGCTTCCAATCCAAAGGTCGCCTCCTACTTCGACCTGTCCCTCCAGCACGCCACGCAGCGCCTGTTGCGGGACATGAAGCGTCCCGGCGGGGGAGAGGCCTATCGGGCACTGGTCGAGGACATCCGCGCCGCCGACCCCGACGCCGCCCTCCGCTCCAGCTTCATCGTCGGCTTCCCCGGCGAGACCGACGACGACGTCGAGGAACTGGCGGAGTTCCTGCGGGATGTCGAACTCGACTGGGCAGGGTTCTTCCCGTACTCGCCCGAGGAGGGCACCCCCGCCCGCGACCTGCCTGGTCGCATCGACCCGGAGGAAGTCATCGAGAGGCAGCGCTACCTGCAGTCCATTCAGGACGAGATCACCCATCTCGCCAACCAGGCGCAGGTCGGCCGTAGCCTCGAAGTCCTCGTCGACCAGGTCGAAGACGGAACTCCGATTGCCCGTTCCTATCGCCAGGCTCCCGAGATCGACGGTGTGATCCTCCTCGACCGGGGCGAGCCGGGTGACTGGCTGACCGTCGAGGTCACCGCCGCGTTCGGGACCGACCTCGAGGGCCGCGTAACGGGATGATCCGGGTGGGGCGATGATCCGGGTGGGTGCATGATTCGGGTGGGCGGATGATCGTCGAGGTGGTAGCCGTCGGCACCGAGCTGTTGCTCGGCCAGATCGTCAACGGCAATGCCGCCTTCATCGGTGCGGCTCTCGCCGAGCACGGCTTCGACGCCCACCACCAACAAGTAGTGGGGGACAACCTGGGGCGGGTGGCGGACGCAATCCGGACGGCGTTGTCCCGGGCCGACGCGGTGATCATCACCGGCGGTCTCGGGCCCACCCGCGACGACCTGACGAGGGAAGCGATCTGTGCCGCCACAGGGCGGAAGATGCTGCATTCCGAGTCCTACGAGCGGGCACTCGAGGAGCGCTTCGCCCGGCTGGGACGGGAGATCCCGGTCTCGAACTTCAGGCAGGCGGACTACCCAGAGGGCTCCGAGATGCTCGCCAACCCGAAGGGAACGGCCCCCGGCATCGCCCTGGAGCACGGTGGGAAGTGGATCTTCGCCGTCCCGGGCGTTCCCGAGGAGATGGAGTACCTGCTGGTGCAGGAAGTGCTCCCGAGACTTCGGCACGCGGCCGGTCTCGAAGAGGTGCTCATCAGCCGTGTGCTGCGCACATGGGGACGACCGGAGTCGTGGGTCGGAGAGCGCCTCGACGACCTGTTCGAGTCCACCAACCCGTCGATCGCCTTCCTGGCATCGGGAGGGGAGATCAAGGTCCGGATCACCGCCAAGGCCGAGACCGAAGCAGATGCCCTCGCTGCCATCGCCCCGGTCGAGGAGGAAGTGCGCAAGCGCCTCGGCTCGGCGGTGTTCGGCGTCGACTCGGAGACCATCGAAACGGTCCTCTTCGCCCTGCTCGAAGGGAGGTCCTGGACGATCGGCAGTGCCGAGTCGATGACCGCCGGGTTGGTGGCGGCGCGGCTGACGGCGTTACCGGGGTCGTCGCGGTTCTTCCGGGGCGGGATCGTGGCCTACACCGAGGACCTCAAGCAGGAGTTGCTGGACGTCGACGTCTCTCACGGCGTCGTCACCGAGTCGGTGGCGGTGCAGATGGCAGAGGGCGCCCGGTCCCGTCTGAAGGTGGACGTGGCGATCGCGGTGACGGGCTCCGCAGGGCCCGAGCCGATGGAGCAGCCGCCCGGCACGGTGGTGATCGGGGTCGCCACCCCCGAGGACGCCGCCGCGCGCACACTGACTTTCGCCGGCGACCGTGAGCGGGTCAGGACCTACTCGACGACCGCCGCCCTCCAGCTGGCCCGGCTGGCCATCTCGGGCGTGTGGTGGCGGAGAGGGTGATCCCGGCCGGCCGAGTGTTCGCCGCCATCGTCCCGCCGGTGGATGTGGTGGCGGCTCTCGCCGACCGGCTAGGTGGCCTGGACATCCCCGGACGACGCGTCCCGCCACCCAACTGGCACGTCACCCTGCGCTTCGTCGGACACGTGGAGGAGGTGGCCTACGAGCGGTGGCTGGCCGCACTGGCGGAGGCGGACGTCCCCGGGCCGTTTTCGGTGTCCCTGGGCGGTCTCGGGGCGTTTCCGCGCCCGGCGCGTGCCACCGTGCTTTGGGTGGGGGTGGAGAGCGGCGATGCCCTCGCCGATCTGGCCGCCGCCGTGGACGACGCCGCCGACAGGGTCGGCTTGGGTCGGGAGGAACGGCCTTTTGTGCCGCATCTGACGATCTCGCGGGTGCGGCCGCCGGAGGATGTGCGTTCGCTCGTCGACTCCGGCAACGTCTTGCGGGCGACGTTCACGGTCTCTCAGTTCCACATCATGGCGGCGGTGGGAAGCCGCTACCACGTCTTCGAGAGCTACGACCTCTAGATCCTTGGTTCGAACACTTGTTCGCTGTAGGATCTGTCACCGGCTTCGGATAAGTTCGACGCCACGACTGGCGCCTGTAGGCGCACTGGTCGGAACAGGTGACGCACGACAGAGGAAGGGATCGCAGAAGGGGACGGCATGAGCGACAAGGAGAACACCATGGAACGGCGTAAGTCACTCGAAATGGCCGTCTCTCAGATCGAGCGTCAATACGGCCAGGGCGCCATCATGAAGATGGGCGATGCCGCCCTGCGCAAAGTCGAGGTCATCTCCACCGGAGCCCTGTCGCTCGACCTGGCCCTCGGCACCGGCGGGGTCCCCCGCGGCCGGATCGTCGAGATCTTCGGGCCGGAGGCATCCGGCAAGACCAGCCTCGCACTCCACATCGTCGCCGAGGCTCAGCGCAACGGGGGCATAGCCGCCTTCATCGACGCCGAGCATGCCCTCGACCCGTCATACGCCCGGGCGATCGGCGTCGACGTCGACGAGTTGCTCATCTCCCAACCCGACACGGGTGAGCAGGCGCTGGAGATCGCCGACATGCTCGTCCGCTCCGGGGCGCTCGACGTGCTGGTCATCGACTCGGTGGCGGCCCTCGTGCCGCGCGCCGAGATCGAAGGCGAGATGGGCGACGCCCACGTCGGTCTCCAGGCCCGACTCATGTCCCAGGCGCTGCGCAAGTTGGCGGGCACCCTCAACAAATCGCGTACGACGGCGATCTTCATCAACCAGTTGCGGGAGAAGATCGGCGTGATGTTCGGATGCTTCTCCTACTCGACTCGTGTGACCCTCGCTGACGGGACCCAGGAGAAGATCGGCAAGATCGTGAATCAGCGTCTCCCGGTAGAGGTCCTCTCGTACGACCCCGAGCGGGGAGAGATCGTCCCCAAGAAGGTCGTCAACTGGTTCGACAACGGACGGACCGACGAGTTCCTCCGATTCGTCGTGGCCAAACCGGGCGGCAACGGTCGTTCGCAGTTCGCCTGCACCGAGAACCATCTCATTCGCACCCCGGGAGGCTGGCGCGAAGCCCGGGAGTTGCAGGTCGGCGACCGGGTGCTCCAGGCAGTTCCTCACCGCCTGTCCGAGTTCCAGATGGAGGTCGTCCTCGGCTCGCTGCTCGGCGACGGATCCCTGTCTCCGACGCGGAGCGGCCACGGCGCTCGATTCCGCTTCGGCCACGGCCGCAAGCAGATCGCCTACGGCGACTGGAAAGCCTCCTTGTTCGCCAATCTCAACGTGAGCCGCACCACGAACCGCAAAGGCGCCGCCTTCTGGGACGTGCAGCCGCTGCCTGAGCTCGCCGAATTGCGGGAAGCCGTCTACATGGGCGGCAAGAAGGTCATCAGCTGGGACTACCTGAAGCGGCTCACGCCCTTGTCGTTGGCCATCTGGTACATGGACGATGCCACCTTCTCGATCCGTTCCAAGGGACTACAGGAGAGGACACGTGGAGGTTCGGGCGGCGCCGAGATCTGCGTCGAGGCGCTCGAGCGGACCAGCCGGGAACGGATCCTGAGCTTCCTAGCCGACACGTACGGCATCGAGGGAACGCTCGTCGACCGCGCCGGCGAGGCAGTGATCGTCTTTCCGACCGCGGAGACGGCGAAGCTGCAGGCTCTCGTCGCTCCATACGTGCACCCGTCGATGGAGTACAAGCTGCTTCCACGTTTCCGGGGCAAGTTCCAAGTGGAGCCTCGGTTCGCCGAGCCGACGATGGTGCTCATGCCGATGCCGATCGTCAGCATCGAGCGGAAGCCGCCGCACGGCCGAGCCACTCACCGCTTCGACATCGAAGTCGAGGGGAGCCACAACTACTTCGTCGACGGTGTGATGGTCCACAACTCCCCTGAGACCACCCCCGGCGGGCGAGCCCTCAAGTTCTACTCGAGCGTTCGCCTCGACGTCCGCCGCATCGAGTCCATCAAGGACGGCGCCGAACAGGTCGGCAACCGGGTGCGGGTCAAGGTGGTCAAGAACAAGATGGCCCCACCCTTCCGCCAGGCCGAGTTCGACCTCATGTTCGGCGAGGGGATTTCACGGGAGGGGAGCCTGCTCGACGTTGCCGTAGAGGAGGGTGTCGTCAAGAAGAGTGGCGCTTGGTACACCTACGAGGACGAACAGCTCGGCCAGGGCCGGGAGAACGCCAAGCGCTTCTTGCGTGACAATCCGGAACTGGCGATGCAACTGCAGGCCCGGGTCTACCAGGCCGTGGGACTCGCCACGGACGCACAGGAGACAGCCGAAGGGGAGGCATCTGAGGCATCCGAACAGCTCGAGGAGTGACCCGGCGGGTCATTCCCTAGGGGGCCTCTCCGGGCTAGGCTGGGTTTCCCAGTACGCGAAACGATTGAAACGCAAGAAAGGCCGTCTCCAGGTGTCAGGATTGACCTCCGATACAGGCTGAACTGATGAGGCGGCCCTGCCGCCAGCAATCGTTCGGTTCTGTGATCGTGTGGGGAGATCACCATCTGCGTGATCGACAGACGAGGCGACAGTCGAGTCGTGTGCCGGGTCCGTGAGGGCTCGGCACACCTGTCTGGCGACCCTCGTCGGCACCGGGGACGGTGTGAGAGGAGTCGACCATGAGTGACGTGCAGGTGGTGGTGTTGACGGCAGTGGTGGCCGTCGCGGCCGCCGTGGTCGGCTATGCCCTCGCCAACTTCGTCGCCGCCAGGAAGCGGCAAAGCGAAAAGCAGACCGCCGAGGAGACGCTCGGTCAGGCCCGGCTGGAAGCCCAGCGCATCCTGGCCCGAGCGGAGGAGGAGGGCAGAGCCAGAGCAGAGGCCTACCGGGAGCGGGAGGACGCCAACCTGGAGCAGCGTCGGCTCGAGGTGGGCGCACTCGAGAGCAGGCTCAACCAGCGGGAGGCGACACTCGAACAACGGGCGGCAAACCTCGCCAACCGCGAGCGGATGCTCATCCAGCGTGAAGAGGAGCTCGCCGAGGCCCGCCAGGCCGCCGAGAAGATGCGTGAGTCCGCCCGGGCAGACCTGGAGCGTCTCGCCGGCCTCGACTCCCGCGCCGCCAAAGAGGAGCTCCTCACTCAGGTCGAGGAGGAGGCGCGCCGGGAGGCGATGATCCTCGTGCGTGACCTGGAGATCAAAGCGAGGGAGGAAGCCGACAAACGCGCCCGGCGCATCCTGGCCACGGCCATCCAGCGCCTGGCGGCGGAAGTCGTGACCGAGACCACCGTCTCGACGGTCTCCTTGCCGAGCGACGACATGAAAGGCCGGATCATCGGCCGGGAGGGCCGCAACATCCGCCATCTCGAGCAGATCACGGGAGTCAACCTGATCGTCGACGACACCCCGGAGGCCGTGTCAGTCAGCTCGTTCGACCCGGTACGGAGGGAAGTGGCGAGGATCACCTTGGAGAAGCTCGTGGCCGACGGCCGCATCCATCCCGCCTCGATCGAAGAGGCCTATGAGAAGGCACGGGCCGAGGTCGAGCAGAGCGTTCGTGACGCCGGTGAGTGGGCGCTTCTCGAAGTCGGGCTCACCCGGATGCACCCCGAGCTGGTCACGCTGCTGGGTCGGCTCAAGTTCCGCACCTCGTACGGCCAGAACGTCCTCAACCATCTGGTCGAGTCCGCCCATCTGGCGTCGATGCTCGCCACCGAACTAGGCGTCGACCCTGCTCCTGTGCGGCGAGCCGCCCTACTGCACGACATCGGCAAGGCGGTGACACACGAAGTGGAGGGCTCCCACGCCCTGATCGGCGCCGAGATCGCACGCCGGTTCGGCGAGGACCCGGCGGTCGTGCACGGCATCGAGGCCCATCACAACGAGGTGGAGCCTCGCACCATCCTGGCGGTGCTGGTGCAGGCGGCGGACGCGGTGTCGGCCGCGCGCCCAGGCGCGAGGCGGGAGACCCTCGAGTCCTATGTCAGGCGGCTTGAGCGGCTGGAGAACCTGGCCCGGGAGTTCGACGGGGTGGAGCGGGTCTTCGCCCTGCAGGCTGGCCGTGAGGTGCGCGTGATGGTGGATCCCGGCCAGGTCACGGATCTCGAAGCGAATGATCTGGCACGCCGGATCGCCCGTAAACTGGAGGAGGATCTCCAGTACCCGGGCACGATCCAGGTGACGGTGATCCGCGAGTTCCGCGCCACCGATTTCGCTCGCTGAACCATGACCACAACCGCCCTCCCGACGCCTACGAGGCGCTACCCGCCGCGTCGCAAGCCGACGCGGCCCGGCAAGCGCTACCTGATCCGCACGTTCGGCTGCCAGATGAACGAGCACGACTCGGAGCGGATCGCCGGGTTGTTCGAGCTCGACGGGATGGTGCGGACGGACTCCCTGGAAGATGCTGACGTCATCTTCATCAACACGTGCACGATCCGCGAGAACGCTGACAACCGCCTCTATGGCACGCTCGGGCACCTGAAGAAGCTGAAAGATGCCCGTCCCGAGGCGATGCTCGTAGTCGGCGGATGCGCCGCCCAGAAGGACCGTGAGCTGGTGCGGGAACGCGCCCCGTGGGTCGACGTCGTGATGGGAACCCACAACCTCGACCGGGTCCTCGACCTGATGGACCACGCCGAGGAGTGGGGAGGCATCACGGAGGTGGTCGACGAACTCGAGGCGATGCCGTCGATCCTGCCTGTCCGGCGAGAACAGGCCCACTCGGCGTGGGTGACGATCCAGATCGGCTGCAACAACACCTGCACGTTCTGCATCGTGCCTTCGGTGCGGGGGCCCGAGGTGTCCCGCCGTCCCGGCGACATCGTCGCCGAGGTGGAACGCCTCGCTTCCGAAGGAGTCGTCGAGGTGACCCTCCTCGGACAGAACGTCGACACCTATGGTCGTGACCTCGCCATCGACGGGCGCCGTCGGCCGATCTTCGCCGAGCTCCTCCGACAGGTCGGAGCCGTCGAGGGGATCCGGCGGGTGCGGTTCACGAGCCCGCATCCGGCGGACTTCCGCCGGGAAGTCGCCCTGGCCATGGCCGAGACCGAGGCAGTCTGCGAGCAGCTCCACCTGCCTCTCCAGAGCGGATCGGACCGCATCCTCGCCCGCATGCACCGCGGCTACAACCGGCAGCGCTTCATGGATCGGCTGGCGATGGCACGTGAGATCATTCCCGACCTCACGGTCACAACCGACGTCATCGTCGGGTTCCCCGGCGAGACCGAGGAGGACTTCGAGATGACGATGGAGGTGATCGAGGAGGCCCGGTTCGACTCGGCCTTCATGTTCATCTTCTCGCCACGCCCCGGGACTCAGGCCGCCGAGATGACCGACAAGTTCGTCGACCCCGACGTGGTCCAGGAGCGATTCCAGCGCCTGGTCGAGGCCCAGAATCGGATCGCGGGCGAGCGGAACGCAGAATGGGTGGGCCGAAGGGTGGAGGTGCTGAGCGAAGGGCCCTCCAAGAAGGATCCGTCGGTGGCCACGACCCGCACGCGGGGAGGGAAGGTCGTGCACGTCGCCGGCACATACGCCCCTGGCACGTTCCTCGACGTCGAGCTGACCGAGGCGTACCAGCATCACCTCGTGGGGAGACCGGTCTGACCCGTCTCATCGCCCTCGTCGGTCCCACAGCTGCCGGCAAGTCTCGCCTCGCCATGGAGATCGCCGAGCGCGTCGGCGCCGAGATCCTCTCCGTTGACTCGATGCAGGTGTATCGCGGAATGGATATCGGTACCGCCAAGCCCACCCCGGACGAGAGGGAGCGGGTCAGGCACCACATGATCGACATAGCGGAGCCCCAGGAGCCCTTCACGGTCGCTCGATTCCGCCGCCTCGCCCGTCAAGCGATCGAGCACACCACCGCGCCGGTCGTCCTGATCGTCGGTGGCTCCGGCCTCCACTTCCGCTCCGTCGTCGACCCGATGCTGTTCCGGCCGTTCGATCCGGCAGTGCGCGCCGAAATCGAGAAGGGTTCCGTCGAAGAGCTGATCCGAGAGTTGGAAGCAGCCGACCCCGATGCTGGTCGATACGTCGATTTCTCGAATCCGCGGCGGGTCAAGAGGGCGGTCGAGGCCCTGAGGGTGGGAGGTGTCACCCCATCTGCGCTCGCCGTCACCGAAGAGCGGCGCCGCTTCCACGAGTACCGGCCGGAGTTGCCGTTCGTCGGGTTCGGAATCGACACCGACAACATCGAAGGGCGAGTCGAGGAGCGTTTGGCCACCATGCGGCGGGCCGGGCTCCTGGAGGAAGTCGAGCGGCTGGCACCTCGACTCGGCCCGACTGCCGCTCAGGCGGTCGGATACAAGCAACTCCTGCCGGTGGTGAGAGGCGAACTGGACGTGGAGTCCGGCTTCCAGGAGGCGGCCCGGGCCACCCTGCGGCTCGTCAAGCGGCAACGAACCTTTTTCCGGCGCGATCCCCGACTGAAGTGGCTGGACGGTAACGACGAAACTGCCGTGGAGACCGTCCTCAGGGAGGCCCGACCATGAAATTCACGAAGATGGAGGCTTTGGGCAACGACTTCGTCGTGGTCGAGGGCCTCACTCCGGATCCCGACCTCGTCCGTCGCCTCTGCGATCGTCGCCGGGGGATAGGAGCCGATGGACTCCTCGTGGTCGACGACTTCCCGTCGATGCGCTACTGGAACGCCGACGGCTCACCGGCGCAGATGTGCGGCAACGGCCTCCGCTGTGTCGCTCTCTTCGCCGTGATGCGCGGCTGGGAGAAGGAGAACGAGTGGTTCTCGATCGTCACGCCGGTCGGGGAGAGGCGGGCCCTCGTGAACGGGGACACCATCACGGTCGAGGTGGGGCAGGTGACGATCGGCGGGATGCTGACGATCGGGGACCGGGTGTTCCACGAAGCGAGCGTGGGCAACCCCCACGCGGTGACTCTCGTCGACGATCCGTATGGGGTGGTCGTGGAGGAGGAAGGCCCGCTCGTATCGTCGGATCCCGCCTTCCCGGAAGGCACCAACGTCGAATTCGTCACCGTGGAAGACCAGCGTCGGATCCGGATGCGGGTGTGGGAGAGGGGAGTGGGGGAAACGCTGGCCTGCGGAAGCGGCATGGTGGCAGCGACTGCCGTCGCAGTGGGCCAGTCGACCGAACCGGTCACGGTCGTCGTGCCGGGTGGCGTGGGTCAGGTCTTCTTCGACCAGGGAGACGCTTACCTGATCGGCCCAGCCGTCAGCGTCTTCTGGGGCGAGTGGCCGGAGCTCAGCGCAGCTTCCTGAGCACGCTCACCACTTTGCCGAGAATGGCGACGTCTCGGTCGAACACCATGTCGGAGTAGGCGGGGTTCTCGGCGCGTAGGACCACCTTGCCGTCGCGCCGGAACAGGCGCTTGACCGTCGCCTCCTCGCCTTCGATCATCGCCGCCACGATGTCGCCGTCGTTGGCGTCGGGTTGGCGACGCACCACCACCAGGTCTCCGTCGAGGATGCCGGCGTCGACCATGGAGTCGCCTTTGACTCGCAGCATGAAGACGGGGCCCGATCCGACGAGTGAAGTGGGGAGGGAGTAGACGTCTTCGATGTCCTCGGTGGCGAGCACCGGGCTGCCGGCGGCAATGCGGCCCACGAGTGGCACCTCGCGCAGATTCTCGTCGTGGACCCGGGAAGGGGTGGTCCGAGTGTCGAGCACCTCGATCGCCCGCGGCTTCGAGGGATCGCGGCGGATCATGCCCGCCTTGACGAGAGCCGAGAGGTGACTGTGAACCGTCGACGGTGACGACAGGCCCAGCGCCTCGCCGATCTCTCGAACCGACGGGGGATAGCCCCGGTCGGCGACCACCGTCCTGATGTAGTCCAGGACCTGTTGCTGGCGTTCGCTCAACTCTGTCACCGTCTCCTCCTGCACCGTCTCTGCACCGTCTCCTCCTGGGTCGGACCGTGCCCGTCATCGAACGGACGTTCCCACTCTAGCTGGGCGGATTTCGCGTTTCAAACATATGTTCGACTTGACAACTCGAACGCTCGTTCGATAAGCTATCGAACACCTGTTCCCCCAGGGGCACCAGCCCCACGAGGTAGGGAGCAGGTCCTTGGGAGGACGGTCTCGGTGGGCCGAGAGCCGAGCACCGACCCGAGAACCGGGGTAGAGAAGGAGCGAAGACCGAATGACCCACAACTCGCCCGACCTCATCAGATTGCTCGTCCTCAGGATGCTCGTTCTGGCGGGGGCGGTCATGGCGGTCTTCTTCCTTCTCACCTCGGCGGACGCCGAAGAACCCACCCCACCACCGGCGACCCATGTGGTGGCAGCCGGCGACTCGCTGTGGAATCTGGCCGCTTCGGTAGCTCCCGCAGGAGCCGATTTGCGGCGGGTGGTCGACCACATCCTCGAGTTGAACGGGCTCGACGACGCCACCATCTACCCAGGTCAGCGGATCCTGCTCCCCGCCAGTTAGTTCTCGAGGCCCGCTTCCTGATCGCCGAATCCGCGCGATAATGCCCGCACCCCTAGGGCAAGGACTTGGGTGAGGGCTGGGGATTGATGTTGCCGACGAAATACCGTGGCGACGCCGTCATAGACGGCGAGCGCATGACGGCCGAGTTGCACCTCAACTCGGATTCGATTCGACTCGCTCTCGGTCCGAACCAAGAGGTGCTCCAGTGGCCCATCCTCGCTCTGGAGGTCGCCGCCAAGCGCCGGGGGACCTACGAGCTCCGCTATGGGAGCGAGAGCTTCATCTTCGAGCCCAACGTCGATGACGGCCTGGGTGAGGAGATCTCGTTGCGTAGGAGGTTCTTCGCCGACCCCGAGGGCGACGCGGACGAGGAGGCACCTGTTGTGTTCGGCCCACCGGCGCCTCCGCCGGCACCTCCGTCGTCCAACGGAACCACGTCGATCGCCGACCGGGTCAAGGCTGCGGGACGCAAGCAGCGGACGATCTCGTTCGCGGCGCTGATCCGGAAGGCAACGCCCAACCTGCAGTCGGTCGTCGTCGGCTTGGGTGTGTTGGTGTTGGTCACCGCTCTGGCCGTCGGCCTGTCATTGGCGTTCTACGGTGATGCCCGGGCCGGAGTCGACGGTTCGGTGCCGACAGAAGCCGATGCCGGGCCGGACCAGCTTCCCGAGGTCGCAGGTGTGACGGTCACGGCCCCCGAGCCGACTCTTCCTGCGACCACGGTGGCGCCCGAGAACCCTCCGCCCACGGCTCCGGCGACAACGCAGCCGCCGGCAACGACCGTGCCGCCGGCAACGACCCCGACCACTGAGCCTCCTGCCTCTACGACGGCCGATCTAGCCAGCTCGGTGTGGGAGATGACCCCGGAGCAGCTAGCGGAACGCTGGGACGCAGTGGCGCGCCCGTTGAGCTCGACGCTCACGTCCAGCAACCTCACGGTGGATGGCGGGCGATTCTCGTTCAGCGCCGGGCTGTTCGTGCGTATCGAAGGGGACCTGGCGGACGGGAAGGTCCGGCGAGTCACTTTCATCGGCGACCCGTCCGGCACCGTCTCCGACGACCGCGAGGTCCTGAGCGCCCTCGGCATCACTGTGGGAGTGGTGGAGCCCCGCTTGCCTCCCGCCGGCCGCCGCGAGCTGATGTCGGCCCTCGGTTTGAACGTCGACAACCCCGTGCTGGACGGGCTGGACGACTCGGTTGTCTACCTGGACAAGCACTACTCCCTCTGGTTCGACCGGGACTCCCTGCGGATCTTCTTCCAGGTGGAGCCGGCCGGTTGAGCCGTCGCCCCTGCGCCCAAACCGGCTCCGGACGGTAGGCTGACTGGCGCAGATGCGTTGCCCAGAGTGCCAGGCCGACGAGACCCGGGTGATCGACAGCCGCCCGGCCGATGACGGGGCTGCCATTCGGCGCCGCCGGGTCTGCGAGTCATGTGGCGTTCGTTTCACCACCTACGAGCGCTGCGAGCGGCAGCTGATGGTCCGAAAGCGCTCGGGAAGGATCGAGCCATTCGACCCGGCCAAGCTCACTGCCGGCGTCGGAGCGGCGCTGGCCGATCGCCCGGCGTCTGCCACCCAGGTCTCATCGCTCGTGAGGGACATCGAGCGGGAGATGACCGCCAAAGGCGGCACAGTCGATTCCGAGGACATCGGCAGAGCCGTGCTCGAGCGCTTGCGCGCCATCGACGAGGTCGCCTACCTCCGCTTCGCCTCGGTCTACAAGGAGTTCCAAGGCGCCGAGGACTTCGAGCGGGAGCTCACGGCCCTCGAGTCAGTCACCGACTAGGCGATCGATCGCCGTCGTGGCGTCGCCCAGTTGCGAAAGCAGCTCCCCACTGACGGTTGCGAGTTCGCTCCGGAGCGCTGCACCCAGGGACGCCAGCTGGTCCTGCAGGTCGGCTCGAGCGGCCCCCGCGCCCTCGACGTCGTCCTGACGCACGGCGTCCAGGTACCGGGCCTGCCAGGCGTCGAGTCCCTTCATCCATTCCTCGAGAAGGGCGTTGTGAGCGGGCAACGCCGAAGACGTGATCTCTTCGAGAGCCAGTTCCACCTCCACTCGCCACCCGGTGACGCTTTCGGTGACCGCCGCCAACTGGTCGCTTCCTGGAGCGTCAGGGAGGGCGGGAGGCTGCAGGATCCCGTCGACGGCCAGGCGGTAGGCGAGAAGGCGGTTGACCCGCGAGGTCACCTCGAGGACCTCGCTCGCTCCTGTCACCGCTGCCGCCCGTATGTCAGAGTCGTCCTCCTGCAGCGAGCCTGCAGCCGAGAACAGCCTTCGGGCCGTCGACTCTGCCGAGAGAAGTATCTCGGTGCTGGTAGCCAGATCCGGCCCGGTCGGGTCGTCCAAGGCCGTCACGACGTCGGACAACTGGGGAAGGAGGTTCTCGAGCGCCACC
>DASVDX010000087.1:0-94887 GCA_036380875.1 Acidimicrobiia bacterium | reverse complement strand
ACCAGTCCACCCATTCCAGGGTGGCTAGTTCGAGGTCGTCGAGTCCACGCCATGGTCCCCGGTTGCTCGTCCAGGTTCACGTGACGGACTTGCAGGGCGGCCGCCTCCCCGATCCGGATTCCTGTCTCCAATAGGACGATGCCGAGCGGCTGCCAGTGAGGGGAGGTGTGAGAGATGATCGACAGCACCTCACGGCGCGTCAACGCTTCGTCCAGATCGACCGTCTGGCCCCGTTCTCTCGCAGCAGCCTTCTTCCTGGCTGCTTTCGATGAGCCTTTCGCCCTGTTGGGCAGCACTTTCCCGGCTGCAGGGTTCGATTTGATGCGGTTGTCGTCCACTGCCCATGTCAGCCCGCCGGCTATCGCCTGCTTCGTCTTCTTCACCGCATCCATTCCTACTTTCGAGGCGACCTCGGCGAGAGCGGCTTTGATGTCGGCGGTGGTGATCTTCGAGACGTCCTTTCGCATCAGCCAGGCGGGGACCCGCTGAATGGCGTAGGTGATGGACTCACGTGTCGCCGGCTCCCACCCGTCCCACTTCTGCTGCCGCCAACGCTCCACGCAGTGCCGGAGGGAGACCGGCGGCTTCTCGACGCCGGGCATCTCCAGCAGCTCGAGGCGCAACTTGGCAGCGTACGATTCGGCCTGGGATTTCGTTACGCCCCGGAGGGTCTTTGAGCCTTCCCTGCCGTCGACCTTCCAGCGGATCTTCCATCCTCTCTCGCCCCGCCGGTTCGGCTTCGCCTTCTCGACGATCACCATCATGAGGCGATCTCCCCCAAGAGGACGGCGGGCTCGAGTTGGCTCTCCACATAGGCGTCCACGTCGGAGAGCCGGAACCGCAGCTGCCGGTTGACACGGACGAAGGCGATGGCGCGGAGCGCCACCAGCCGACGTACGGTCCGGGTAGACACGCCCAGATAGTCAGCGACTTCGTCGATGGTCAGGAGGCCGGTCAGGTTGTTGTTTGCGTTGGTCATGGGACCGACGGTCCCCCGCCCGGTCACACCCGGCAGTCGACTGAGCAGAAATCCGCGAACCTCTCGAAACGGTGTCCTATAGGTGTCTCGAGATCGAAAGGCCAGGGTGTCGGGTGTCCCCCAGAAATACCGAAAACCCAAGCAGCGCTTGGGTTTTCGGGGAGTGGAGGTGAGCGGATTTGAACCGCCGGCCTCTTCCGTGCGAAGGAAGCGCTCTGCCAGGCTGAGCTACACCCCCACGCGGTTGCCGGTCCAGTTTATCCGCTGGTGGGGTGAGGCTGGCCCAACCTAGGACGAGCTCTCGGGAGCTCGTCCCTTCCAAGAATCGAGCCGCCGGCTGAGCCGCTCCTGGACGACGGTCGTCGTCAGGTCGGCCCGGGAGCGCTCGGTGAGTGAACGGGCGACGTCGGTTGTGCGTCTCAAACCGTGAGTCATGCCGTCCGGGTAGTCGATTTCGGCGAGTTGGTCGACGATGTCGTCCATCGCTTCGAGGAGCCGCTCCGCCTCTTCGACTTCTCCCTCCCGCAACAGGTCCAGGAGGCGGCGCCGGAGCTCCCCCACCGACTCGCCCAGGCCATGCAGCCACGGGATCGGATCGATGGACAGGTCGGCAGGACCGGGAAGAGGGTCGCCGCGGAACAGGGCTCGGGTGAGATGCGCCTCGGCGAGCTCCTTCACCGCATCGGTGAAGAAGCCGGCGTCGAACATGGCCGGCTGGGTGGAGATGTGGCCGACGATCTCGTTGTGGATGGCGTCGGCTTCGGAGAGCCTCTCGTCGGCGACGTCCCACTCGCCCCGGTGAAGAGCACGGATGGCGTTGGCCGCGGCACGGATCAGGTCACGGCCTCGGGTGACTGCTACTTCCCGGGCGCGGAAGCGGTCGTCGAGCTCGGCCCGGATGTCGCCGATGAACGGAAGGTCGGGCACCCGGCGCTCAGCGGGCGATCACTCGGACTTGGGACTCCTTGCGTTCGGCCTGACGGGTGGGCAGGGTGCTGACCGCCATCCGGTATTGGTGGTTCTGGCGGATCTGGATGAGCACCGCCACGTACAGGGCGAGGAGTACGTCGACGGCCAGGTGGATGAGGAGCCAGGTGAGCGAGTTGCGCCACCAGGCCACCGCAAGCGTCATCACGGCCAGGCTGACCAGAACCGTCAGAACCCGCCGCCTCCGAGCCCGCACGGTCAACCGCTTGGAGGCCGCCGAGGCGTTGTACTGGCGGCGCTGGACGTCAGCCATGAGAGAGGTCCAGCGATCGAACTGCTCAGTGGAACTCAGGGGGGCGTCGCGTCTGTCGCCCATCAGTGACGGCAGGAGATAGAAACCCCACACCGTGGCGATGACGAGCAGAGCAACGATGAGGCTGGCATGCATTGGTTCTGACTCCGGAAAAGGTTTGCGACAGGTTAGTCAACGATGAATGACGAGCCAACGAGCACGGCGGATACACGGTTCATTCTGCGCTCCAATCCCCCGATCGTCCGCCGGACTTGGACAGGAGTCGGATCCCTTCGACGACCACATCCCGCTCGACTCCTTTGACCATATCGTACAACGCCAATGCGGCCACAGCCGCTGCCGTCAGCGCCTCCATTTCCACACCGGTTCGGGCTGTCACCGAGCACTCCGCCACGATCCTGACCCCGGCCTCGACGCGTTCGACCCGGACTTCGACGGAGTCGAGACCGATGGGATGGGCGAGCGGGATCAGCTCCGGCGTGCGCTTGGCGGCCATGATCCCGGCGAGCCGGACCGTCGCCAGAGCGTCTCCTTTGGGCAAGTCGCCGGAGAAGAGACGCTCGGTGAGCTCCGGCGACATCCTCACCCGGGCTTCGGCGGTGGCGCGCCGGGTGGTCACGTCCTTTCGGCCTACGTCCACCATGTGGACCTCCCCTTCGGGGTTCAGGTGAGGGAGGTTTTCGGTCATCGGCCGAACTCCGCTGACGGGTGACGGAACAACTCCACCTCGACGAGACCCCCCTCTTCCACGCGACCCGTCCCGACCGGGACCACGGCGAGCCCATCGGCGGCGCCCAGCGCCGACAGGACGTTCGATGACTGACCGCCGGACGAGCGTGCCACGAGTTGGTCCCCCTCCCGGCGGAGGGCGATCCTGACGAACACCACCTTCTCGGGATCGGTGTCGATCGCCTCTCCCATCGGCACCACGATCCTCGGCCGCAGCAGCCGGGTGGCGCCTTGCATCTTCAACAGCGCCGGGCGGGCGAACTGCTCGAACGCCACCATCACCGACACCGGGTTGCCCGGTAGCCCGAACAGCGGCACCGATTCGATGTGGCCGAAGGCGAACGGCTTGGCAGGCTGCATCGCCACCTGCCAGAAATCGACCGTCCCCCGCGCCGAGAGGACCCGCTTGATCAGGTCGTATTCGCCCATCGACACCCCGCCCGACGTGACGATGGCGTCGGCCTCTTCGGCAGCCCGGCCCAGCGCCTCGGTCAGCGCGCCTTCCTCGTCGGCGACGATCCCCAGGTCGATCACTTCGCCTCCGGCCTCGTGGATCAGGCCACGCAGCAGCGGGCGATTGGAGTCACGGATCTGACCCGGTTGGAGGTCGACGGTTTCCGCGGGGCGCAACTCGTCCCCAGTCGCCATCACCGCCACCCGCGGTCGGCGCCCCACCCGCGGGCTGCCGACTCCGGCCGTGGCGAGCAAGCCCAACTCGACGGGCCCGAGCGCCCGGCCCGCTTCGAGGACGAGGGATCCCGCCGCCATGTCTCCGCCGGCGGGCCGCACGGCGGTTCCGGGCGCCACCGACTCGAGGATCTCCACCATTTCCGGGTCGGGCTGGCGGGTCACCTCGACCTTCACCACGGCGTCGGCACCGGGCGGCATGGGAGCGCCGGTCATGATCTTGATGGCCGTCCCGGGAGTGACGGTCCGGGTGGCCACGGAACCTGCGGGGACGTCTTCGATGACCCGCAGACGCACGGGAGCAGATTGGACGTCGGCGGCGATGACGGCGAATCCGTCCATCGCCGAGTTGGGGAAGGGCGGCACGTCGCCCGGAGCCCGCACATCTTCGGCGAGGATGCGGCCCTCGGCCTCGGGGAGCGGCACGGTCTCGGCTCCGAGCGGGGACACCGCCGCCAGCACCTCGGCCCGGGCTTCCTCGAGCGGGCGCATCAGATCATCCCCCGCTCCCGGGCAACCAGCTCCAGGGAGGGGCGCTTCTCCTCCAGGGCGTCCGAGTCCTTGACGGGGAGGAAGCGGGATTTCGCACCGTCACGAGGGACACGGACGAAGCGCGTGTCGAGAACCATCGCCACCTCGTTGACGAGCCGCTCGAGCTGGATCACCTTGCGGCCATCGACCTCTTTCTCGACCACGAAATAGGTCCAATCCAGGTCGAGGTCGGCCAGAGAGCGCGCGTCGAAGTGGAACGTGTTGGTGTTGAATACCCGCACCGTGGCCGGATCGAACGTCTCTGGGATGCGGAACTCTTCGAGGATCATGGGGCGCCCGTCGAGCCGCGCCGGTATCCCTCCCTTGTCGCTGCCTTGCTTGTCGACGACCTCGCAGGTCACCTGCCCACCGAGCCGGCGATGCATGCCGATCAGGGTCGGGTCGAGCGTGGCGCCGATGTTGTCGAGGTTGGCGGAGGTCACGTACCGGCCGCCCTCCCCCAGGAACCGGTCGAGCAGGCCGCTGCGGCGGAGGGCGTCGGGGAAGTCGCCGTGGCCGGGGGCGTGCTCCGAAGGCAGGCCGTCGTCGTCGAGATAGAGGCCGCCGTCCGGTTCGAGGCGGAGCGACACCATCTGCGGGAAGGTGGCGATGTAGTAGCCGTCGAGGCGGTCGCCGAGAGCCTCCCGGATCGCTCGATCGGTGGCGTGGCTCGTCATCAGCCAGAAGGGGATCCGGCGGCCGACCCGCTCTTCCAGCGCCCGATGGCCGGCGAGACGGAGGTCGAGGAACGTGTGTCCGGGCAGCGCCTCTACCAGGGCCTTGACCACCCCGCCCATGCGCGTCGCCATGCCCCCGGCGAGGACGACCAGGGCCGCTCGTCCGGCTTCGAGCTCGGCGAGGCCGTCGTCGGTCAGAGCCTTCCACTCGTCACTGCCGGCTTCGGGGAGGTCCGTGATGTCCTCGTCGGCGGGAGGGGCCACCTGCCCTTTGACCCGGTTGTCCCTTCGTCCTTCCTCGTCCAGGCGTTTCACCTCGCCGATGAACCACCCTTCATCGAATCCGTAGGCGTCGAGACGGGCGCGGACCTCTGATGGCAGCGAACGGATTTGCTCGGCGATGTCGGTCATCGTCGCCGAGGCTAGTAACCGCGACGAGGGTCAGTTTCGGGTAACGGAGTGCTCCTCCCCTGCGAGCAGGCGCTGGATGTTCGAGCGGTGGCGCACGATCACCAAGAGGAACATGGCGGCGAAGGGAACCAACGCCGTGCCCCGCAACCCCTGCCAGAAGGCGACTGGAACCGCGGCGAGCGACAAGGCGAGGGACCCGAGCGCAGAGATCCGGGACAGGGCGACGACGAGGGCCCACACCGCGGCGAGCACGACCCCGCCGAGAGGGATGACGAAGAGGACGACACCGAGGGCAGTCGCCACTCCCTTTCCGCCGCGGAACCGGTGGAACACCGGAAAACAGTGACCGATGACGGCGGCCAGGCCGGCCCCGAGCGCGAGCGTGGATTGCGGGTCCCCGGAGGCGGCCATGCCGATAGCTGCCGCGATCACTCCCTTGAGCATGTCCCCGAGGAGCACCATGGCCGCCGGCCCCCGGCCCAAGGTCCGCATGACGTTGGCGGTGCCCGGGTTGCCGCTTCCGACCTGGTGGATGTCGACCCCGTGCATCCGACCCACCACCACCGCGAAGTCGAGGCTGCCGATGATGTAGGCGCCGAGCACGGCGAGAAGAGCGAGGAGTGCAGGGGGCACGAAAGGCGATTGTAGGAGGGGCGGGAATGGGATCGGGGCGTCGCCGGTTTACAATGAGCGGCCGTCCACCGACGAGTAGCTAGGTCACTCAGACATGCCCACGTACGAATATCGATGCAAGGAGTGCGGCGAACGCCTGGAGGTGTTCCAGAAGTTCTCCGACAAGCCGCTGAGCGTTCATCCCGAGTGCGGTGGCGCGCTCCAGAAGGTGTTCCACGCCAGTGGGATCGTCTTCAAGGGCTCTGGTTACTACGTCACCGACTCGCGTTCGGGTTCGTCTCGCTCCAGCAGCAGCAGCAAGTCGAGTTCCAACAACAAGTCGGAATCCAAGAGCGACTCCAGCTCCGACTGACCCCCTTTCCTCCCTGCGCGCGGTCTCGTAGGTTCGGGGCGTGCTGTGGTTCGAGCGCCCTCCCCTGTCGAGATGGCTCGCAGGCGCTCTGCTCGTGGCAGTAGCCGCGTGGTCGGAGTTGGCGCCGCCTCCCACGGCCGCGGTTCCGTTCCTCGCCGTGGACGTCCCGGCCGGCACACGCATCGAGTCCGAGCACCTCACCTACCGGGAGGTGCCCTCGGGGGTCGTCCCGGAGGTGGAGCCAGAAGGCGGGGTGGCGGCCACGGACTTGCGCGCCGGGGACCCACTGGTCCCGTCGATGCTGTCGGAGGTGTCGGTGCCGGATGGGTGGCTGCTCATCGAAGCACCAGTGCCGGATCACGCTCCCCCGGGAACGTCGGCGGTGGCCGTCGTGCTGGGAGAGGACAGTCCGCCCCGAGAGATACCGGCGCGGGTCGTCGATCGTGGCGAGGCAGATGCATTCGGTGACTCCCGGGGGACGATCGCCGTCCCTGCCGAGGCGGTGGGAGAAGCGGCCGCCGCCGTCGCCGATGGTCGACTTGTCGTAGGGGTTGGCGCCGGCTCTGGGTAACGTGCCGTCCCGTGCTCGCCGCCATCATCTGGGGCCTCGTCCAAGGCCTGACCGAATTCCTGCCGATCTCGTCGTCGGGCCATCTCGTGCTGGTCCCCGCTTTTCTGACGGCTCTGGGTTTGGAGGTCGCCGAACCGTCGCTTCTCGTTTCGGCGGTTCTCCACCTGGGGACCCTGCTGGCCGTCCTCGTCTACTTCCGGGCCGACCTGTTGCGCCTCTTGAAGTTCCGCACGGACGCGGAGGCTCGGCGGATGTGGCTCCTCCTCCTGGTCGGGAGCATTCCGGTGCTGGTGGCGTTTCCCCTCCAGGACACAGTCGAGCGACTCCAGGACGACCCCGACATCATCGGGGCCGCGCTCATCCTCACCGGCGTCGTGCTGCTCGTCGGCCGCCGCCTGGCATATGGCGAGAAGACCCTCGAAGAGGCCAAGCCGCTGCATGCCTTCCTGATCGGTGTCTCCCAAGCCGCCGCTCTGCTTCCCGGCCTCAGCCGGTCGGGCTCGACGATCGTGACCGGTCAGGCGGTGGGGCTCAAGCCCGCCGAGGCGGCCCGCTACTCCTTCCTGCTCGGGGTCCCCACGATCGCCGGCGGAGGCCTCCTCTCCTTGCTCGAGATCTCCGAGCAGGCGTCCCTCGACGCCTCGCTCGTCGTGGGGCTCGTCGTGTCGGCGGTGTCCGGCTACGCGGCCATCGCCTTCCTGCTGGCCGCCCTACGACGGGTCGGATTGATGCCCTTCGCCATCTATGCCCTGGCGGTCGGCGCGGCGGCGATCCTCCTCCTCTGAAACCGGCGGCATCTCGAAGAAACCTGCAGCGCCCGGCCGCAACGCCTCGTGGCTGACGCCATGGAGCGGTGCCCCCGCCACCCGCGCCAGGCCCCGGGCGAAGTCGTCCATGAGGCGGTCGTGGCTCCACACGAACGCCGGCCGCGCCACCGGGGCGAGAACGTTCATCCATCGCTTGGCGGTCGTGACCAGCCAGGTGAACGAGAAATGGGTCATACCCGGCCCTTCCGGAACGAGGAGGAACCGTCCGCGGCCCTCCAGTGCTCCCCACGAGTCGAGTTCGATCAGCGACGGCTTCACGACCCGGTCGAGGCGGGCATGCCAGGTGAATCCGTACAGGAGCGGGCTCACGATCGACTGACGGAAGACGGCGCCGACCCCGTCCTCGTCACCCTCCTCGACCAGCTCGACCTCCCGCAGCCATCTCCACCACGACGGCCACGTCTGGACGTCGGACAGGCACTCCCACACGACCGGAGGCGGGGCTCCGATCAGGGCGTGGGTCACGAGATGGTACGGGACCGACACGCCTCACTGGTTGTAGTTCGAGGACATCCGCATCGTCTCGGCGATGTGCACGTCGACGAGTGCCGGCAATCCCGACGCTTCGGCTCTCTTCAGGGCATCTGCCAATTGGCTGGGCTCGTCGACGACTTCGCCATGGCCACCCAGCGCCGCCACGACCTCGGCGTAGGGGCGCCGTCCGAGGTCGGTGGCCACCAGCCGGTCAGGAAAGCTGAACCGATGGAACGTCTTGATGTTGTTCCATACCCCGTCGTT
Source organism: Acidimicrobiia bacterium (assembly GCA_036380875.1). Taxonomy (GTDB): domain Bacteria; phylum Actinomycetota; class Acidimicrobiia; order Spongiisociales; family ZC4RG35; genus ZC4RG17. The sequence goes on along the minus strand of DASVDX010000087.1, from coordinate 86,512 downwards.
CCCGAGAACGCCGACGATGGGGAGGTTGTGCCTCACCATCGTGTCGTACTCGAATCCGGTGAAGCCGAATGCCCCGTCGCCGTACACGATGCCGACCCGCTTCTCGGGGAAAACACATTTGGCGGCGATGGCGAAGGGCGCCCCGGTCCCCAACGTGCCGAAGGGGCCCGGGTCGAGGACATGGCCAGGGTGGGAGACCTGCAGCCAGCGGGCGGTGGTGGAGACGATGTCGCCTCCGTCGACCGCCACGATGGAGTCGGGGCCGAAGAACTCCGCCACCTCGCGGGCGAACCGCTGGGGGTTGACGGGCGACGACTCGTCGGCGGCTTGGGCTTCGAATTCGGCCTGCTTGGCGCGGTCGGCTGCCATCACTCCTTCCGACCACTGACTCTGCTCGCGGGCGAACTCGGCAGCCCGCGCGACGAGCTGTCGCGCCACTGTGGCCGGGTCGGCCACGACACCGAGATGGGCGGGGCGGTTCCAGCCGACCTTGGACGGTTCGGCATCCACCTGGATCACGAACGCCTCCGGGGAGATCTTCTGGCCGTAGCCGGTGCGGAAGTCCCAGTCCACGCCCAGAGCGAGCACCACGTCGGCTTCGGCCATCGCCTGCGAGCGCGTGTGGTTGCCGAGCAGAGGATGCCCATGCGGGAGGGAGCCACGTGCCCGGCTGTTGAGGTAGGTGGGAGCTCCCAGCGCCTCGGCCAGCTCCGGGTAGGGATTCTCCTCGCCCGCCCGCGATCCGGCCCCGGCGAAGATCATTGGGCGCTCGGCCGCCGCCAGACGGGCGACGATCGCATCCAGCGTTTCGGCGTCCGCGCCCTTGCTGGCGTTGGATCGGTAGTCCGACGGCCAGGTCACGGCGTCCTCTTCGATCATGTGGAACTGGACGTCCATCGGCACGTCCAAGAAAACGGGGCCTCCCCTCCCGGCGAAAGCCCTCCTGGCCGCGGTGGCGATGTAGTCGGGGAGGCGGTCGAGTTGGGCGGCGGTAGCGGACCAGACCGTTGTGGAGTGGAAGAGACGGGGGTGGTCCATCTCCTGGAGACCACCCATCAACTCCTGGCGGGTGAGGTGGCGACCCCCCAGCAGGAGCATCGGGGTGTTCGAGTAGAAGGCGTTGGCCACGCCTGTCACGGCGTCCGTGACTCCCGGTCCGGCCGTGACGGCGGCCACCCCGAGGCGCCCGGTGAGCCGGGAGTAGGCCTCGGCGGCGTGGGCCGCCGACTGCTCGTGCCTGACGTCGACGATCCGGATCCCTTCTTGGACGCAACCGTCCAGGATCGGGACGATGTGGCCTCCGGTCAGCGTGAAGATCGTGTCGACGCCTTCCCGCTTGAGAGCGCGGGCTATGAGAGTTCCACCATGGACCTTCGCCATGCCCCGACGTTACCGGGGTGGGCGAGAATCAGGCGACGTGGCCGCTCATTCCTCCCGATAGCCGCTCGCGTCCTGCATACAGCCGCCCGTGTTTTCCGCAGATGCACCGGTACCCGAGGGCGATCCTCCCGTAGTCTCCCTTCACCTCGGTGATGGACCGAAGGTCGATGAGGACACGCTTCCCGAGATCGTCACAGAACACAGCCATCATCGCCAGACACCTCCTGTTGCGTAATCGGCGTAATCGCCTATGCTGATTACGGTAACCGAGCTCATGTAATTAGTCAAATGGATTTCTCCAATTACACCGGTGACCCCGTTCGGCTGGCGGTCGAGATCGTCAACAGCTACGGCTGGGTCTCGGGAACCGAGAACCTGACCGGCGTCGACGACCTGAAGGGGATCATCGATGCGGCCGCCGGCGTCTGGCGAGATGACCTTCCACCCGCCGTGCCCGCCGACGTCGAAGGCGTCCGCCGACTCCGCCTCGGTCTGCGTGCCGTGTTCGAGGCGCCCGATGCCCACGCCGCGGCCGACGAGATCAATGCCCTCCTCGAGCGCCATCACGCCATGCCTTCCCTGTCGACCCATGGGACGTCACCCCACATGCACTTCGAGCCGAAGGCGGGATCATTGACCGACTGGCTGGGTGTGATCACCGCCATGGGACTGGCGACGGTGATCGCCGATCACGGCTTCGACCGGCTGGGGATCTGCAGCGCCCATGGATGCCGGGACGCCTTCGTGGACACGTCGCGCAACCTCTCCCGGCGCCATTGCTCGGCGGCGTGCCGGAATCGCGAGAACGTGGCCGCTCACCGGCGGCGTCAACGCGCCGGCTGAGTCAGACGGATCGGGACATCCAGCGGGAATCCTCCTCGACGAAGCCGAACCGCCGGTAGAACCTGCGAGCAGCATCGTTGCGGGCTTCGGTCTCGAGGAAGATCGAGGTGATCCCCCGTCGCTCGATGTCCTCGAGCAGGGTCGTCATCAACGCCGTGCCGATCCCGCTGGATGTTGGGGCGGCGTAGATCTCGTCCACCAGCGCGTCCGGGCCGCCTGATTCGATGCTCCATCCCCACGTGACGACGGCGTAACCCTCCCCTTCCTCGCCGTCGGAGATCCACACGACTCCGTAGCGATCGTCGACGAGGAGCGGCTCGAGTGCCGCCCGGGCGGTCGATTCCGAGAATTCGTGGCCGTCGGCCGCGCAGAAGCGGCTGTGGAGTTCGATCACACGGTCGAGGTCGCCAGCGGTGGCACGGCGGACGGGTTGCACGGCGCAAGGGTAAGGCGCCGTCGGCTCGGCAACCTGCCAATATCGCCCCGTGCCCGAACGAACCACCGTGTACACAGATGGCGCCTGCCTGGGGAACCCCGGGCGGGGTGGGTGGGCGTGGATCGTTCCCGACGGCCCTTTTGCGGCGGGAGCCGAGCCGCACACGACCAACCAGCGCATGGAGCTGACGGCGGTCGTCGAAGCCCTGTCATCGGTCGACGGACCGCTCGAGGTGATCTCGGACTCGGCCTATGTCGTGAACTGCTTCCGCGACCGCTGGTGGGAGGGGTGGATCGCCCGCGGCTGGAAGACCTCCGGAGGCAAGCCGGTGGCCAACCGGGACCTGTGGGAGCCGCTGGTCGAAGAAGTGCGCCGCCGACAGGTCGTGTTCCGGTGGGTCAAGGGACACTCGGGCGACCGCTGGAACGACCTGGCGGATCGGCTGGCAGTCCAGGCCGCCGAGACCCAGGAGAGCCGGCGCGGGGACAGCCCGCCCACCGATGTCGGCCCGCCCGACTCGACCGGCCGGGAACGTCAGAAAGCCGAAGACGGACCCAGCGGGAGGTTGGTGGTCGTGACAGGTCACCGTCCCACCGAGCTGGGCGGATACGAGGAGAACGAGATCACGAGGGCCGTTCGGGACCACCTGATCGACATCCTGTCGGCCAAGCGCCAGATCCACACCGACTTGAAGGTATTGACCGGGCTCGGCCTGGGAGCCGAAACCCTGGCCGCCGAAGCGGCGCGGGATGCCGGGATCCCCTACGTGGCGGTGCTGGCCTTTCCGGGTATGGAGCAACGCTGGCCGGACGAGTCGCGGCGTCGATTCCGGGAGCTGCTCGACGGAGCCGACGAGACGGTGATCCTCCAGAACAAGACTCCGGAGTCGACCCAGGCGATGTCAGCGGCGTTCAAGCGGCGCGACGCCTGGCTGCGGCGTCATGCCGACGAGGCGGTCGTCGTCTGGGATGGCGACGATCAGCTGATCGGCCGCCAGGTCCGGTCGCTGCAGGACGAACTCGGCGAGGAGGAGGTGTGGGTCTTCTCCCCCGCTGAGGTGTAGGTCAGATGGGCCGGACCCATCTGCCGTCGTCCCGTTGCTCGAAACCGGCTCGCCGCAGGTAGCGCCGTTGGACCTCGGTCGGGCCGGTGGCGACGATCTCTGAGACGTCGAAGCGGTGGAAGAAGTCGGACCGCTGCTCGTACAGCCACCGGCCGCCTTTGAAGTCGCGGTAGCTGGGGATGGCGTAGTCGAGGTACACGCGGAAGGCGTTTCCTCTGGGCCGGCCCACGACGACCAGCGTCGGCACCATGTCCCTCAGGACCATCACTACGACATCGCCCTCGCGGACTCCCGAGAAGTCGGGCTGGGAGGCGGCGATCTCGTCGGCGTGGAACTCGAGGAATCGACGCAGGTAGGCCGAGTCGGGGCTCACTTCCAGCAGTGAGAAGTCCTCCCTCCCTGCGAACAGGCGCCAGAGATGCCAGAGGTTGATGACCATCAGCACCGCGTTGGTGAGGGCGATCGGGGCCGACTCGATCAGCACGGCGTAGACCAAGAACGTGACCGACCCACACAACGACAGGAGCCGGAGCCACACTATGCGGCTCTGGGCGAGGCTGGCGATGACCAGCAGCGAACCGGCGTAGCCGATCACCTCGACCCAGTTCATCCGCCGGTGAGTCGGTGGAGGATCGCCCCGAGGAATCGAGAGGGGCGTCCCGTCCGCCGTTCCACGGTGTCGGTGAGCGGAGCCAGGGTGCGACCCAGGTTGATACCGATCCACCGCAGCGGCTCCGGCTCCCACAGCCGCGATCGGTGACCGACGAAGGGGAGCCGCGTCCGTTCGGTCGCCTCCCCGACGACGAGGTCGGCGAGAGTCCGGCCAGCCAGGTTCGAGGAGGCGACTCCCTGGCCGACATATCCGCCGGCGTGGCCGAGCCCCGCGGCCGGGTCGTAGTCGACGGACACTCGCCAATCCCGGGGAATCGCCACCGCTCCGCCCCACCGATGGGTGACCCGGGTGCCACCCAGCTGCGGGAAGAGGCTCCAGAGCACCTGCTCGACCAGTTCGTGGGTTCGGGGATCGATGTCCCACTCCGGGCGCACGGTCGAGCCGAAGTGATAAGGCGCTCCCCTGCCTCCGAAGGCGAACCGGCCGTCGACGGTGCGCTGGCCGTAGATGATCAGGTGGCGTTCGTCGGAGAACGTCTCTCCGTTGCGGAGGCCGACTGAGTCCCACCACTCGTCCGGCAACGGCTCCGTGGCGATCATCAGCGAATAGACCGGCGCCACGGTCCGCTCCAATCCGGCGAGAGCCGGGGTGAACGCCTCGGTGCACCGGAGCACCGTCGGAGCCCGGACGGTGCCCCGGTCGGTTACCACCATGCCCTCGTCGATCACCTGCACCCGGCTGTGCTCGTAGATCACCGCCCCCCGCCGCTCGACGGCATCGGCGAGACCGGCCACGAGCTTCCAGGGATCGATGGAGGCGCAGTGAGGAGAGAACACCGCTCCGCGGGTGCCCGCCACCGCGGCTCGGCGGCGGGCCTCCGAGACGTCGAGCCACTCGACGTCCTCTTCGCCGTAGCCCCACTGTCGCAACTCGCGCATCCATGACTGGAGCCGGGGGACGTGGGCGGGTGTGGTGGCGTATAGGAGCATGCCGCCCTTGCGGTAGTCGCAGGCGATGTTCTCCTTGTCGGCGATCCTTCCGATCTCGTCGACGGCGTCGAACATCGCCCTCTGGTAGTCGATCACCGCCTGGGCGCCGCGTTGGCGAGCCATCGCCGCCTTGGAGCCCGGGAACTTGGCAGACACCCAACCGCCGTTCCGTCCCGATGCCCCGAAGCCGCAGAACTCGGCCTCGAGCACGACCACCGACAGGTCAGGCCGCGCCTCGAGGAGGTAATAGGCGGTCCACAGCCCGGTGTAGCCCCCGCCGACGATCACCACGTCGGCCTCGTGGGCGCCGACCAGGGCGGGTCGCTGGCGAGGAGCGGGCCCCAGGTCGTGCCACAGGCTGAGCGGTCTGCCGCCTGTATTCACCGTCGACACGCTATGCGGACCGCCCGGCTAGGACCTCGTCGAGGGAGTCGGCGAACGCCTCGACTGCCCGGTCGGCGTCTTCGGTGGTCTGCGCGGCGCAGATGAACCACGGCTCCTTGGCATCAGGACAGGGCATGACGCCCTTTTCGATCATCTTGAAGATCACCGTGTCGTACGTGTCGGCGTCGTGACGCGCCGCGTCCCGGAACTCACGAGGCGGCTCATCCCCCATGAACACCGAGAACATGGCGGGATGCCCGACGACGTGACCCGGCACGCCCCGGTCGGCGAGCACTTTGGCGAGCCCTTCCATCATCCGCCCGCCGGTCTTCTCGATCCGGGCGTAGGCGTCGCCGCCGGAGAGGGCTTCGATGGTGGCCTTGGCGGCCGCGGCAGCGATGCCGTTGCCGGAGTAGGTGCCGGCCTGAGCGATGCCGCCCTGGCGCCATCCCTCCGCCGCCCATTCGCCCAACGCAATGGCGGCGACGGGGAAGCCGTTGCCGAGCGCTTTGGCGTAGGTGCCGATGTCGGGCGTGACCCCGAAGTGCTCGACCGCACCGCCCAGGCCGAGCCGGAACCCGGTTTTGACTTCGTCGAAGATCAGCATGGCGCCGTATTCGTCACAGAGCCGGCGCAGGCCTTCGAGATAGCCCTCGGCGGGGAGGATGCCGAAGGCGTTGCCGAGCATCGGCTCCACGATGACGGCGGCGATGTGACCGCCCTCGTTGCGGAAGGTGCGCTCGACGATCTCCAGGTCGTTGTAGGGCAGAGTCCGGATGTAGGAGCGGATCGCCTCGGGGATGCCCGAGGACGACTGCCACGGGTTGGGCCGGAACCGCGAGCCGAGGCCCGAGGGCGGTCCTCCGGCCGTCGAGAACAGCACGTAGTCGTGCATGCCGTGGTATTGGCCTTCGAACTTGATCACGACGTCCCGGCCGGTCATGCCGCGGGCGAGGCGGATGGCGTGCATCGTCGCCTCGGTGCCCGTGTTCGTGAACCGCATCCGCGCCGGCCAACGGAGAGCGGCGACGATCTTCTCGGCCGCCTCCACTTCCCGACGCTGTGTCATTGCGAAGCTGGTCGCCTCGGTGGCGGCTTCCGCCACGGCGGAGGCGACGCTGGGCTCGCCGTGACCCAGGATGATGGGGCCGAACCCGCACTGCAGGTCGAGGTAGCGCCTGCCATCGACGTCGATCAGATAGCCGCCCTCACCTCGTTCGATGACGAGCGTGTCCTCGTCACCCCAATAGCGGAACTGGCTGGACACGCCATTGACCAGCACCTGCGAAGCTCGCTGGAACCATTCCTTGGAAGCGTTTCCTTGGAGGCCCATCGTTCTCACTCCTCTCGGAACCACCAGTCCTTCCGCACCAAGTCCAGGTTCCAATGGACACGGCGCGGCCTCGTGAAACTGTCGAGGCCCTCCGGGCCGAGCTCGCTGGCGTTGCCGCTTGCTCGCATGCCCCCCAATGGGGCGGCCAGGTTGTCGACGACCGGGTCGTTGACCCAGACCGTCCCTACCTGGAGTTCCCGATAGGCGCGCTCGACCAGTCGCGAAGTCTGTGTGTAGAGGCTGGCACCCAGGCCGTAGGGGGTGTCAGCCGCCAGAGCGAATGCCTCGTCTTCGTCGTCGAAGGGCATCACCGGCATCACGGGCCCAAAGGTCTCTTCGATCATGAGGTCCATCGAGTGGTCGACTCCGGTGACTACGGCAGGGGTGAGGAAGAACCCCGGGCGGTCGAGGGGCTCTCCCCCGACCAGGACTTCCGCTCCGGCTTCGACGGCGGCATCCAGGTGGCGAAGCACTTTCTGCCTGCCGGCCTCGGTGCGCATCGGCCCGATCTGGGTGGCGGCGTCGAAGGGGTCGCCGATCCGCAGCTTCTCGGTTGTGCGCACCGCTGCTTCGACGAAGCGGTCGTAGATCGAGGCGTGGACGTAGACCCTCTCCGTCGAAGTGCAGACCTGGCCGGCGTTGAGGAACGCCGCCCAGACCACCGCTTGTGCCGCCAGTTCGGGGTCGGTGTCAGCGAACACGAGGGCCGGGTCTTTGCCGCCCAACTCGAGGTGCGTGGCTTTCCCGGTGGCGGCGCAGGTGGCGGCGATCGTTCGGCCGACGGCGGTCGAGCCGGTGAAGGCGACCAGGTCCACCCCCGGGTGCGACACCAATGCCTCGCCGACTTCGGCGCCGCCGCGGACGGTGTTGATCACGCCGGCGGGCAAGTGTCGTGAGAAGATCTCGGCGAGGATCTGGAGGGAGAGGGGCGTCTCGGGCGACGGCTTGACCACGACGGTGTTGCCGACCGCCAGAGCCGGGGCGACCTTGAAGGTCAGAAGAAGCAGCGGATAGTTGAACGGCACCAGGGCGGCGACCACGCCATATGGGACTTTCTGGACGAGACTGAGCTGGCCGGGATCGTTGGCCGGGGTCACCCGGCCCGAGTCGACCCGCGCCAGCTCGGCGTACTGGCGGAACACCGCCACTGCCATGTCGACGTAGAGGCCGTTGCGCGACAGGGCACGGCCCGTCTCGTGGGTCAAGGCGACGGCCAGCTCTCCCCGGACCGAGGCGATGTCGTCGGCGATGGCCCGCAGAGCCTCCGAGCGTTCGTCCTGGGTGCGGTCCCGCCAGCCCGGGAAGGCCCGGGCCGCGGCGTCCACTGCGTCGGCGACCTGGGATTCCGACGTATCGGGCCAGGAAACGTGGACGCCGCCGGTGGAAGGCTCGATGACGTCGCGGGGTGGCCCCTCCCCGTCTACGAAAGACCCATCGATCAGAAGGTGGTGGTCTGACAAGCTCTCACCGCCGATGATCCTAACCTGCCCCGGCCGAGGCCCGCTCATCGCCGTCGACGGTCACGACCACGCCGGGCCACGGCCCTAGCATCTGGCCCATGCGCCGCATCGTCTGCGTCGGCGGAGGGCCGGCAGGCCTGTTCACCGCCATCCTCGCTCGCAAGGCCATGCCCGACGTCGAGGTGACGGTCTTCGAACGCAACCCCTATGACGCCACCTACGGGTTCGGGGTGGTCTTCTCGGACGAGACATTGGGAAACATCGCCGAGGCCGACCCGATCGCTTTCGAACGAATCGAAGCCGAGTTCCGCTACTGGTCGGACCTCGAGATCCGAAAGGACGGCGCAGTCACGCGCACGACCGGGCACGGGTTCGCCGCTTTCCCGCGCCTCCGCCTTCTCCAAGTCCTGGCAGACCGGGCGCGGGACCTCGGCGCCGAGGTCCGGTTCAACGAGACCGTGGACGACGCCACGTCGCTCGACGCCGACCTGGTCGTAGTCGCCGACGGGGTCAACTCGGGCACCCGGGAGTCACTAGCCGACCGATTCGGGCCGCAGATAGTGCCGGGCGCTGCCCGGTATGCCTGGTTCGGCACGGAGCACGACTTCGGGATCTTCACGTTCCTCTTCGAGAAGACGCCCTACGGGGTGGTCCAGGCGCATTGTTATCCGTACGCCGAGGGGCTCTCCACCTTCATCATCGAGATGTCGGAGGAGGCGTGGCAGGCGGCCGGTCTCGAGCCCGACCGAAGGTTCGCCCCCGGCGAAACCGACCTCCAGGCCAAGGCGTTCGCCGAGAAGGTGTTTGGCCACCATCTCGAAGGCCACGAGTTGATCGGCAACAACAGCCGCTGGATCCGCTTCCCCGAGGTCAGGACGGAGCAGTGGTGGTGGGACAGGTATGTGATCATCGGCGACGCCGCCCACACCGCCCACTTCTCGATCGGATCGGGGACGAAGCTGGCCATGGAGGACGCCATCGCCTTGGTCGACGCTCTGGTGGCCCACGACGGGCACGTGGCCGCCGCCCTCCCCGCCTACGAACGTGACCGCCGCCCCGTGGTGGAGTCGACGCAGCGGGCGGCGCGGACGTCACAAGCGTGGTTCGAGTCCGTCGACCGCTACTACGACCTCCCGCGGAAGCAATTCGACTTCCAGCTCCTGACCCGCTCCCAGCGCATCACCCTCGCCAATCTCCGGCTCCGCGACCCGAAATCGACCGAGGAGATCGTGGAGGACTGGCGGAGCCGCCAGAACGTGCCGGCGCCGCAGCCGGACACCCCGCCGATGTTCCACCCGTTCCGTCTGAAAGGCGTGACATTCCCCAACCGTGTCGGCGTGTCACCGATGGCCCAGTACTGCGCCGTCGACGGGAAACCGACCGACTGGCACCTCGTACACCTCGGCAGCCGGGCAGTGGGAGGTGCCGGCCTCGTCATGGTCGAGATGACGTGTGTGTCCCCGGAAGGGCGCATCACCCCCGGCTGCACCGGCCTGTGGAACGACGAACAACAGGAGGCGTTCCGCCCGATCGTCGAGTTCGTCCACAACCACACCCAGGCTGTGCTGGGGATGCAGCTCGGCCACTCCGGCCGCAAAGGCGGCATGCGGGTCCCCTGGGAGGTCGACGACGACGAACTGGTGCCGGTCGAGGGCGAATGGGAGCGTCTCGCCCCTTCCCCTATCCCGTTCCGGCCGGGAGGGCCGGTTCCCACCCCGATGACCCGCCGGCACATGGACCAGGTGCGGGACCAGTTCGCCGAAGCGGCCGCCAGGAGCGCCTCCCTCGGGTTCGAGCTGCTCGAGATCCACATGGCCCACGGGTACCTCTTGTCGTCGTTCATCAGCCCCCTGACCAACCAACGCGACGACGAATACGGAGGAAACCTCGTCAACCGGATGCGTTACCCGCTCGAGGTCGTCGACGCGGTCCGCGAGATGTGGCCCGACGACCTGCCGCTTTCGGTGCGGATCTCTGCCACCGACTGGGCGGAGGGCGGGACGACCGGAGACGACGCCGTCGAGATCGCCCGGATGCTGGCCGACCACGGGGTCGACATCGTCGACGTCTCCACCGGCCAGGTGGTCGAACATCAGCAGCCGAGGTACGGGCGCCTGTGGCAGACCCCGTTCTCCGACCGGATCCGCCTCGAAACCGGCATGCCGACGATGACTGTGGGCTCGGTCTCATCGATCGACGACGTCGACACGGTGGTCGTCGCCGGGCGCGCCGACCTGTGCCTGATCGCCCGCCCCCACCTGGTGGATCCCTATTGGACGCTCAACGCCGCCATCGACTACGGCTACACCGGGCATCCGTGGCCCCCGCAGTACCTGCGGGGGAAGACCGCCCGCCGCCGCGAGCAGGACCCGAACCAGAGGCTCATCGAGCGCTGACGACGATGAAGATCCGGCGAAAGGGGAACAACGTCGATCCATCGTCCTCCGGCGGGTACGCCTCCGCGAGGCTCGCGGCATAGGCGGCCACGAACTCCTCGGCCTCCTCATCCGACAAGGCGTCGAGGACGGGGCGCAAGGCGGAGCCCCGGACCCATTCGAGCACCGGGTCCTCGCCGGTGAGGACCTGCAAGTACTCGGTCGTCCAGATGTCCACCCGTCGCCCGGGACCGGAGAGCAGCCGGTGGTAGGTCTGCGGCGATGCGACCGGCTCTTCGCTGAGCACACCTTCCAGCTCGTCCGCCCAGCGCGGGCTGGCCGCCAGTTCCCGCATGAGGCGGTGGCTCGGCTGGTCGAAGTTGGCCGGCATCTGCACCGCCAGAGTTCCTCCCGCTGCGACCCATTCCCACAGGCGCTGGAAGGTCGTCGGATGGTCCTCGACCCAATGCAGGGTGGCGTTGGAGTACACGACGTCGAACGGCGCCGGTGGCACCCAGTCCCTCAGATCCGCCTCGACGAACTCCACGTCTGGCAGCTCCTGGCGGGCTTTGGCGAGCATCTCCGGAGACGAGTCCAGGCCCACGATCTCGGCACCGGGCCAGCGAGCCCGCAGGAGGGCCGTGGAGTTGCCGGGGCCGCAGCCCACGTCGAGCACCCTGCGCGGAGCGTCGACGTCGACCCGGGCGAGGAGATCGCGAGCGGGCCGGGTGCGGTCATCGAGGAAAACCGAATATTGGCTGGCGTCCCACGACGGCACGGGATGAGCTTAAGCTCCCAGCATGACTCGAGACCTCAAGCTCCTCATCGACGGAGAGTTCACAGAGGGGACCGGCGATGAGGTCTACGAACTCCATTCGCCCGTGACCGGCGAGCACATCGCCAACGTTCCGCTCGCCTCCCAGGCCGACATCGACCGGGCCGTGGCCGCCGCCCGCCGGGCGACCGAGGAGATGCGGCATTGGACGGCCTTCGAACGGGCCGAGCTGTGCCTGCGCATCTACGAGTTGTGGCAGGAACGGGTCGAAGACGTCGCCCGGACGCTGACGCTGGAACAGGGCAAGCCCTACAAGGCGGAGGCGATCGACGACATCGCCGAGTCGGGTGACTACTTCCAGATCGCCGCTGAGGACGTGAAGAGGCTCTCGGGTGAGTTGATCCCCACCACCGAGCGCACCCGGCGGATGTTCACGATCCGCCGGCCCGTCGGGGTGTGGGCGGCCATCACGCCGTGGAACTTCCCGGTGATGATCCCGATGGAGTACGTGGGCCCGGGGCTGGCCACGGGCAACGCCATCATCGTCAAGCCGCCCGAGTTCACCTGCATGGCTCTCCTCCAGATGGCGGAGGTGTTCGTGGAGGCGGGGGCGCCTCCGGGGGCCATCCAGATCATCCCCGGGGACGGGAGGATCGGGGAGGCGCTGGTCACACACGACGGGATCGACGCCATCGGCTTCACCGGTTCCTCGGAGACCGGCAAGCGCATCGTGTCCCAGATGGGGCTCAAGCGATCGATCATGGAGATGTCCGGCAACGGGCCGCTGATCGTCACCGGCGACGCCGACATCCAGGCCGCCGCCGAGGCGGCGGTCTACGGCGCTTACTACAACGCCGGCCAGGTGTGCTGTGCCACCGAGCGCGTGATCGTCCTCGACGAGATCCACGACGAGTTCGTGGACGCCACACTCAAGGCCGCCCAGGCCGTGCGACTGGGTGACCCCTTCGACGAGAACACGAACATGGGGCCGCTCAACAACCGGCCGACGGCGGAGAAGATGGACCGCCACGTCGAAGACGCCGCCGACCGCGGCGCCGAGATCCTGACGGGAGGCCGCCGGGCGTCCGGGTTCCCGACCGACCTGTACTACGAGTTCACCGTGATCGACCGCGTCCCGGAGGACTCGCTGGTCGCCAAGGAGGAGTCGTTCGGGCCGGTCGTCCCGATCCTGGCAGCGGCTGACGACGAGGAGGCGGTGGCGATCGCCAACCGGTCCCACCTGGGGCTGCAGGCCGCCGTGTTCACCAACGACCTCTCGAGGGCCTGGTGGTACGCCGATCGCATCCGGTCCGGAACCGTCGTGGTCAACGACTCCACCGACTTCTGGGAGACGTTCCAGCCGTTCGGGGGCGCCGCCGGCACCGACACCGGCTGGGGACGTCAGCGGATCGAGGAGTTCACCGACCTCCAGACGATCAGCTTCAAGCTGCGAGAGATCTGAGCGTCACTCCATCGCCGTCGCCATCCCGGCGAAGCCGCCCCCGAACACTCCGAGCAGGACTCCGGGAAGGAAGGCGGTGGCGAAGGAGTCGGCGAGGTCGTTGTTGGTGATGATCCAGATCCCCAGGGTGAGCCCGATGAGCATCACCGGCACGCCGATCAAAATGCCTTTGACGATGGCCTTGCCGAAACGGCTGTCGTAGTCCGGCTCGTGGGATCGTTCCTTGACGTCCATCTTCAGTGGTCTCCTACGGCTAGCGACAGCAATGATGCCACGTCGATTCGCTCCTCCGTCCGACGCGGTACCGTTATTCATTGATGCATACACCTTACGAGGATCGCGCCAAAGAGATACCGTTCGCCTCCGCCGAGTACATCGCCTTCGCTTCGCGGGCGAGCTTCCTCGGCGTGCCGGCGCGCCGGCTGGATGACCTGGGCGATGGCCAGGTCGTGATCCTCGGCGCCCCGTTCGACTGGGGCACTTCGTTCCGCCCCGGCGCCCGTTTCGGCCCCGCTGCCATCCGCAGCGCCGACTACGGGGCGATGGACGGGTACCGGCCCCACCTCCCCACGGGAATCGACCCGCTGGGCGAGTTGGGGGTGGTCGACATCGGTGACGTGTATGTCGTCCCCGGCGATGTGGAGAAGTCGCTCGAGCGCATCGCCGACACGGTGGAGGCGGTCGCTCGAGCCGGAAAGGTGCCGGTGGTCCTGGGAGGGGACCACACGATCACCTACCCCAACGCCACGGGCGTCGCCCGGGTGCACGGCTACGGGAAGGTGGCGCTCATCCATTTCGACGCCCACGCCGACACCGGCGCCCTCCAGAACGGGGCTCTCTACGGCCACGGCACCCCGATGCGGCGCCTGATCGAGTCGGGGGCGGTGCCCGGCCACCGTTTCGTGCAGATCGGGTTGCGCGGGTATTGGCCGGAACCGGACGTGGTCGAGTGGATGCGGACGCAGAAGATGCGTACTTACCGCATGGACCAGATCCAGGAACAGGGCCTCGACTCGGTCGTAGACGAGGCAGTGGCCGCCGCCTCTTCGGGTTCGGTGGAAGGTGTCTTCATCTCGGTCGACATCGACGTGGTCGACCCCGGGTTCGCCCCTGGTACCGGAACGCCGGAACCCGGTGGCCTGACGTCTCGGGAACTGCTCGATTGCCTGCGTCGTCTCGCCCGCGAACTGCCGGTGCTGGGAGCGGATGTGGTGGAGGTGTCGCCTCCCTACGACAGCCGCGGCGAACAGACTGCCTATCTGGCCAACCGGGTGGTGCTGGAACTCCTGAACGGCATGGCCGAGCGCAAGCTCGGACGCTGAACCCACCGAGGAAGACAGGGGCGTGGCGGCTGCACCGCCGCAACTCGCGCGGTGTCCCCAGCACATGATCTGGGGACACCGCGAGAGCAGGCCCGGGCTCAGCCGCCGCGGGCGATGTTGAAGTAGTCCGTGAAGAGGATCTCCGAGTCGCCGGTGTCCTCGATCGCCTCGAGGAGAGCGAACGTCTCCTCGTCGGGATATATCGCCGGGTCCTCCAGGATCTCGGGCAGGATGAACTCCTCGGCGGCCGCATTGGGGCTGGCGTAGTACGTCCAGTTGGTGAGCTGGGCGCCGTTTTCGGCGTCCAGGAGGAAGTTGATGAACGTGTGCGCCGTGCAGGGATGGTCCGCCGCCGCCGGCACCACCAGGTTGTCGGTCCAGAGAGTGGCGCCCTCCTGGGGCACCACGTACGCCCAGTTGTCCGGGTCGTCGGTCCCGGCGAAGGTCGTGAAGAAGTTCCCCGAGTAGCCGTGCGACACCGCCACCTCGCCGTTCACGAGGTTGTCCGGGTATTGGTCGGAGTCGAACGTCGTGATGTTGGCGGCGGCGATCAGGTCGGCCGCCTCCTGCAGGGCGTCCTCCGAGGTCTCGTTGAGGCTGTAACCCAGGTACTTGAGAGCGGCGCCGATCGTCTCCCGGGGGTCGTTCAACAGCGACACCCCGCCCGGATAGGCGGCGGTCGCCTCCGGGTCGAAAGCCAGCGCCCAGCTCGGGGTGTAGTCCTCACCCACCACCGACAGGTTCACCCCCAGACCGGTCGTGCCCCACTGGTAAGGGACCGAGTAGGCGTTGTCGGGGTCGTAGGGCAGGCCGGTGAAATCCTCGTCGAGGTTGGAGACGTTGGGGATGGCCTCCTTCTGGAGCGGCATGAGCAGCCCCTCGTCGATCATGATCGCCACCATGTAGTCGGAGGGGACGATCAGGTCGTAGACCACTCCAGCCTGGATCTGGGCGAGCATCGTCTCGTTGGAGTCGTAGAACGTCTCGATCACATCGACGTCGTACTGCTCCTCGAATGCGGTGATCAACTCCGGGTCGATGTACTCGGACCAGTTGTAGAAGTTGAGATCCCCGTCGACCTGGTCGACCGAGCAGGCCGCCGCCTCCGCACCGGTCCCCTCGGTTTCCTGTTCCGGCGCTGTGTCGTCGCCATCGACCGCCGTCGTGTCGGCGGACGACCCGTTACAGGCCGCCAGTGTCACCGCCAACACGACTGAGATGGCCAACCACCTGAGTCGTTGCGTCATTCGCATCTCCTTCATCTTCATCTGATGGGCTCTGACGAGCCCCTGACCGCTGCTGGAAGCCCAGCGAGACGCCAACGAGCAGGATCGAGGCGAGGAGCATGGCGGTGGACACCGCGTTGATCAGAGGGCTCACCTCGCGTCGGACCAACCCGAAAACGTACACCGGCAGTGTGGTCGAACCCGGCCCGGTGACGAAGCTGGTCACGACCACGTCGTCCAGGGAGAGCGTGAGCGCCAGGAGGGCCCCGCCGGCCACGCCCGGCATGATCAGAGGCAAAGTCACCCGCCGGAACGTCTGCCACGGGCCGGCGTAGAGGTCGGCGGCCGCCTCCGTCAGATACGGGTCCATGCCCGCCAGCCGGGCTCTCACCACGACCGCGACGTACGAGATGTTGAAGGCGATGTGAGCGAGGGAGATGCTTCCCAGACCGAGGTTGAGCCGGACGCCGGTCAGGCTCTCGAGCAGGTCGAAGGCCTGAACGAAGAACAGCAGCATCATCACGGCCATCGTGACGTCGGGGATGATGATCGGCAGGTAGAGCAGGCCGTCCATCGCCCGCTGGCCGCGGAAACGGAAACGCTCCATCGAGATGGCCGCCGCCGTGCCCAGCACCACCGAGACGACCGTCGAGATCGCCGCCACGATCAACGTGTTGCGGATCGCCCGCATGATGTCGTCGTTGCGAAACATCTCGCCGTACCAACGCAACGACGGCCTGGTCCACACCCCGACCCGGGAGTTGTCGTTGAACGAGAAGACGGTCAAGACGATGATCGGGGCGTAGAAGAACAGGTAGACCAGCCAGCCATGGGCGGCGAGGAGACGGTCGACCAGGGGGCGGGGAGCGGTTCCCTCGTTCACAGCGTCCTCCCGCCTTTGCGGAAGTAGAACACGGTGGCGGCGAGCATCACCACCATCACCGCCACTGACAGCGCCGACCCATACGGCCAGTTCCGGGCTTGCAGGAACTGTTGGACTATGTAGTCGCCGAGGAGCGGGGTAGTTCCTCCGCCGAGGATCGCCGGGGTCACGTAGGCGCCCAGCGCCGGGATGAACACGAGCACCGACCCGGCGACGACGCCGGGCATCGACAGGGGCAGGGTGACCTTGCGGAAAGCCGTCCACCCGGAGGCATAGAGGTCCCGGGCCGCCTCCACCAGGCTCCAGTCCATGCGCTCCAGGGCGGCATAGAGGGGGAGGATCATGAACGGCATGAAGCCGTATACGAGGCCGATGAGCACGGCCCACATCGTGAAGAGCAGCCTGATGGGCGGACCGCCGAGGAGCTGGCTGATCAGTGAGAGTGGCCCATCGGATCCCAGCAAGAACTTCATCGCATAGGTGCGGACGAGGAAGTTCGACCAGAACGGGATCATCACGAGCACGAGCAGGATCGCCCTCACCCGTGGGGTGCGGGTGGCGATCCAGTAGGCGAACGGGTAGGAGAGGGCGAGGCTGAGGATCGTGGTGACAGCCGCCAGGATCAGCGAGCGGATCGAGACCTGCAGCGCCGTCCCTTCGAACACCCGCGCCCACGAATCGAGGTTCCAGTCCCGGAGCGCAGTGGCGCCCGTGCGCGTGCGGGTGGCGAACGAGTACACCAACACGATGACGAGCGGTACGGCGAAGAAGAGGATCAGGTACAGATACGTGGGCAGGCCGATCAGGAACCCGCGGCGACTGTCGGCCCGCTCCGCGCTGGCCTCGAGGTTGACCCCTTCGGCGACCATCAGTCGGTCACCACGTTGACCGCCGACGGGTCCCAGCAGACGACCGTCTCCTCCCCCATCTCATAGGTCTCGACGCCGGGCCGATTCTCCTCTTTCACCTCGAGCGGTTGGTCCAGGCCCACTTCGACGTCGTAGAAGTAGGCGTCGCCGTAGTACATCCGCCGGATGACCTTGCCCCGGAGCTTGGTGTGGTTGTCGGGCATGGGCTCGTCCAGGTCGTACAACTCGAGACGCTCGGGTCGCAGGGCGAGAGTGACGCTGTCCCCCACCGCCCCGGGTGCCCGCACTGCGACCTCCTGGCCGTTTCCTAGGCGTACGCGATCGGGCCCCGACACGGTTCCCGTGATGAGGTTGAT
Source organism: Acidimicrobiia bacterium (assembly GCA_036380875.1). Lineage (GTDB taxonomy): Bacteria > Actinomycetota > Acidimicrobiia > Spongiisociales > ZC4RG35 > ZC4RG17. The sequence continues at coordinate 68,743 of DASVDX010000087.1, read as the reverse complement.
GTCGCCGATGAAGTCGGCGACGAACCGGGACCGAGGATGCTCGTATATCTCCTCTGGTGTCCCGACCTGGAGGAGACGTCCCTCGTCCATCACCCCGATCCGGTCGGACATGGTGAGTGCTTCCTCCTGGTCGTGGGTCACGTAGATGAACGTGATGCCCACCCGGTTCTGGAGTTCCTTCAACTCGACCTGCATGTTCTGGCGCAGCTTCAGATCGAGGGCGCCGAGCGGCTCGTCGAGGAGGAGCACCTCCGGCTCGTTCACCAGCGCCCGGGCGAGGGCGACTCGCTGCCGCTGGCCACCGGAGAGTTGGGCCGGCTTGGCGTCCGCCCTGTGACGGAGCTGGACCTGGTCGAGAACCCGGTTCACCCGTATCTCGATCTCGGCGGATGGGACCTTCCGCATCTGGAGGCCGAAGGCGACGTTCTCGGCCACTGTCATGTGGGGGAACAGGGCGTACGACTGGAACACGGTGTTCACCGGCCGTTCGTTGGGTGGCCGCAACCCCATTTCCTCGCCGTCGATCTTGAGCGAGCCTTCCGTGGGGTACTCGAAGCCGGCGATCATGCGCAACGTCGTGGTCTTGCCGCAGCCGGACGGCCCGAGGAGGGAGAAGAACTCGCCGTCGCCGACGCTCAGGTCGACGCTGTCGACCGCCACCACCTCGCCGAACCGTTTCGTGATCCCGGTCAGTTCGACGGCTGGCTGGCTCAAGTGCCCCCTCCTTTCACCCACCGTCCGCCGACCATCACCATGTCGACCCTGGTCTCTGCGAACGACGAGTCCACGAATGGATTGCGATCGAGTACCACGAGGTCGGCCACATTACCTGGTGCGACCACGCCACGTTCCGTATCGTGGTTGTGCCAGGCGGACCCCGCCGTGTAGGCGGCCAGCGCCGTCGCCGGGTCGAGCCTCTCTTCGGGGATCAGCGGTTCTTCCGACGGATTCTGAGGCGGCGTCCGGGTGGTGGCGACGTGGACCTGGGCCATGACGTCGCAGGTGGACACCGACCAGTCGGAGCCCCCGGCGAGCGTGGCTCCCGAGGCGACGAGACGGGCGAACGGATATTGCCAGTCTGATCGCTCTGGGCCGAGGAAGGGCTTCGTGAGACCTTCCTGGTAGCCGTCCTCACACGCCCACAGCGGCTGCATGTTGGCGATGACGCCGAGACGATGGAACCTGCCGACGTCGTCGGGGTGGATCACCTGGATGTGGGAGATGCTGTGACGGAGATCCGACCAGCCATTCGTCATGCGCGCCGCCTCGACTGCGTCCAGCGCGTTGCGAACGGCAGCGTCGCCGATGGCGTGGAAATGGCACTGGAAGCCCTCGGCGTCGAGGCGGGTCACGATCTCTTTCAACTCGCCCGGGTCGATCATGTCGATGCCGGTGCCGCCGACTCTCTCATACGGTTCGAGCATCGACGCCGTGTGGTTCTCCACCACGCCGTCGAGCATCAGCTTCACCGCCGTCGGCCGGTAGCCCGGAGCGGTCTGGCGACGCCACTCCCGGAGGCGTTCGATCTGGTCGAGTCCTCCCTCCCGATCCCACCAAAGCGCCGCCACCACTGAGCCCACCAGATCCCCTCGCTCCGCGATCCGCAGGTAGGCGCGGTGGAGGGACTCCTCCACCCAGGCGTCGAGCCATCCGGTGATCCCGAACGAGAGGAGGTGCTCCTGGCCGCGCAGCAGCGCCTGTTCGACCTCTTCGTCGGTCTCGGGCGGCATCGCCTGCTCGATCAGCGCCATCGCCCCCTCGTGGAGCGTGCCTTGCGGCTCACCATCGGGCAGGCGTTCGATCCTCCCGTCGGGAGGGTCCTGAGTCGCCGCCGTGACCCCAGCGAGACGGAGTGCGGCGCTCGACGCCCAGCCGCCGTGGCCGTCGCGATTGGTGAGGAACACTGGACGACCACCCACCACCTCATCGAGAGCCGCTGCCGAAGGGCACCCGCGCTCGAACCAGTCCTGTGACCAGCCGCCGCCGACGATCCAACCCGCCTCCGGGTGGGAGGCGGCGTAGTCGGCGATCAGCCGCAGAGCCTCGTCGGCGCCGCCGGCGTCGAGCAGGTTGCAGCCCAACAGGTTCCTCCCACCGTGGTGGGGGTGGACATGGGCGTCCGTGAACCCGGGAGTGACGAGCCGCCCTTCGACGTCGACGACTTCGGCACCGGCGAGGTGGGGCGCCACGTCTCGTTCGTTGCCCACGGCCACGATCCGGCCGTCCTCGACCGCAACCGCCCGCGCCCAGGCGCGCGCCGCATCGGCCCGAAACACCATTGCGTTGACCAGGACTGTTCGGCTCGCCACCGGCGAGAGACTATCCACCCGCCAGGAGCGGGCGCGCCGCGGCAACGAGCAGGTGCCGGGCCCGGCCCGAACAGTTACCCTCGGCCCCATGAGCGCTTTCTGGCACCCCTTCGCCGACATGCACACCGTCCAGCACGCCCCCTTCATCGTGGACCGGGCCGAGGGGGTGTACGTCTACGACGAGGAAGGCGAGCGCTACCTCGACGCCATCGCCGGGCTGTGGTACGCCAACATCGGCCATGGGCGACGGGAGGTGGTCGAGGCGGTCTACCGCCAGATGGAGAAGCTCCCCGCCTTCCATTGCTTCGTCGATTTCGGGACCCGACCCACCATCGAACTCGCCGACCGGATCGCCGCCGTCTCCCCCGATCCGGGATCGAAGGTGTTCTTCGGCCAGGGCGGGTCGGATGCCGTCGACACTGCCGCCAAGCTCGCCCGCCGTTACTTCTCGGCGATCGGGCAGCCGGAACGCACCGTGTTCATCGCCCGCGAGTGGGGCTATCACGGCGTCAACACCTATGGCACCTCCCTCGCCGGCATCGAGCCCAACCGGGCCGGCTACGGCGAGTTGGTCGGCGATGTCGTGATCGTCCCCTACGACGACGCCGAAGCGGTGGCGAAGGCGATCGAGCACGCCGGACCGGAGCGGATCGCCGGCATCTTCGTCGAGGCGGTGGTGGGAGCCGGCGGGGTGCGCCCGGTGCCAGAGAGCTACTTGCGACAGGTCCGAGAAGCGGTTCGGCAGGCAGGGGGCCTCTACATCTCCGACGAGGTGATCACGGGATTCGGCCGGGTGGGCGATTGGTTCGCCGCCAACCGCTTCGACCTCGAACCTGACATGATCACCTTCGCCAAGGGTGTCACCTGCGGCTATCTCCCCCTCGGCGGCGTGGTCGTCGCCCCACGCGTCGCCGGCCCGTTCTTCGACGAGCCCGGCAACATCTTCCGCCACGGCTACACCTACTCCGGCCATGCCGCTTCGTGTGCGGCGGGCCTCGCCGTGATGGACATCCTCGAAAACGAAGGCGTGATCCAGCGCGCTGCCGAGCTCGAAACCGAGATCCCGGCCGCCCTCGCACCACTCACCGACCTCGATGCCGTCACCGAGATCCGCGCCGGAGTGGGCGCCCTGGCCGCCATCCAGCTCGACACCGAAGACGACACCCTCGCCCCTCGGGCCGCCAAGGCGTGCCGCGAGGCTGGAGTCCTCACGCGGGTCGTCGGTGGCGGCGCCCTCCAGGTCTCACCTCCCCTGGTGATGACTCCCGAGGAAGTCACCGAGATGGCAGAGCGCTTCCACGCCGGCTTGGCGACCTTGTAGGTCCCCATGACCGACGACGGCCCCACCCTGTGTCCCTTCGCTCTGGTCACCGGAGTGGCGTGCCCGTTGTGCGGCATGACGCGGGCCGCCCTCCACCTGATTCAGGGCGACTTCGCCGGCGCCATGGCCTACCACCCGCTCGTGCTGCTCGTGGTCGCGGGCCTGGTCGCGTTCGTCGTCTTCCGCCTGACAGGCCGGAGTTGGCCGGCGTTTGCCCGCCGGCTTCCCGCCGCGGTGGTCGTGGCCGTGTTGTTCGTCGGCACTTGGGCCATCCGGCTGGCGGCAGGAACGCTGCCTCCCGTGTGAGAGTGGCTCAGGCGGCGACTGCCTCGCCGTTCATCCGCCGGTAGGCGAACGCTGTGGCGATGATCGACACGGGGACCGAAACGAACAGCCCGATCCCGCACAGGATGGCGCCGATCATGTTCGCCACGATCACCCCGAGGAACAGGGCAACGGTCGAGCCGAGGTTGCGATTGACGATCTGGAAGCTCGCTCGAATCGCATCTGTCGCCGGCATGCCCTTGTCCACGACGAAGTGCATGGCGAACTGCGAGAAGAACGAGAACACGATGCCCGGCAGGACACAGAGGGCGCTTCCGATCGCAGTTCCGATGCCGATGAGAACGGCGGTGAGGACCACCTGGCCGAAGTTCTCGGTCGAGAGGAACGTGTTCACCTCCAGCGGCTGACCTTTGGTGACTGCCAGGCCGCCGCGGACGATCCCGGCTTGGATCAGGAACCCGACAAGCGCGAACACCACACCGAGGATCCCCGACGTGAGGAGAAAGCCGGTCAGCCCGATCCCGGACATGTCCTCCGGGTCGAGCGCCGTCCAGGGCAAGCTCACGAGATACCAGATGCCACTGATGACTGCTCCCCCGATGATCAGGAGGAGGGTGGCGGTGAGGATCGGCCCCATGTTCTGCTGGAACTTCAGCCAGCCGTAGTTGAAGGCTTCACTCAACTCGAACGGGACCGGGCCCCCTCCCGGCGCCTGCGCACCTTCAGGCGGGAGGGGTGGCTCGTTGGTCATGACGTCTCCTCTCCGGAATCTCGGGAGGACAGTAGCGCGGCCCTCCCAGCCGCTGCTGTGTCTGTCGAGACAACGTCGAGCAACGAAAGAGGTTCAAGACTCTTCCCGGACACCGACGCGGCGTCGGATCGTCCACGCCCCGGCACCCGAGACGACCATGATGGCGAGCGGGATCCACAGCTTCGCCCCCAGCAATTCGGCGATGGCTCCGTTGATCCCTGCCCGACCGCCGCGAGGGTCGACGACCCAGGAACTGAGCCGGAAGAAGATGGCGAAGTTGAGGCCCGATATCGACAAACGCGTGAGGAGGGTCCTGATCATCCTCCTCCGCTCCTCGGAGAGATAGACGGCGACGCCACCCGCCAGGAGCATCGCCCCCATGCCGATCAAGGTGCCCACAGTGAGGGCACGGGCCGGTCCCGAGCCTCGCCCCACCAGCGGACGGCCTCCTCTGTCCGGGACGAGGACGAGGGGCTCCAGGCGGTCGACCACCGCCTCCACGTGGCCTTCGTCGACCGGGATCCCCATCGAGACGAGCGAGTCCGTCACCGCCGGCACCGCCGGCCGGTACACGGAGGCGATGTCCACGGCCACCGGGCCTTCTTCGGTGCTGGCCATCGCCTCCACGATCTCGCCGATGAGGGCCGCCGTGGCCGCTTGGACCTCGGGAAGAGCGACGATCGCCGAACTGAGGCGGCTCCCGGGATTGCCCTCGAAGCCGACGTCCGCCAGGGCCCTCTCGAACCAGGCCTCGACCCGGGTGGCCACGAACTCGGATTCCGCCACGCGGGTGGCGGCGGACGCCACCAAGGCGGTGTCGGCTGCCACGGATCGCCCCCAGATCGAGAGCAGGAACACCGAGATGGCGATGCCGTAGACCCACAGGGCGACTGCCTGCAGGATCCGCCGGCCTCGGCTCTGCTCAGCGGATGATGAGGTCGGGGTGGGTCCGGACACGGGGTCGGGCCTCCTCGACGGCAACAGCCAAACGCTCGAACGCCTGCGCTGCCTCCGAGTCAGGAGCCGCCACCGACACAGGCTTGCCCTCGTCGGCGCCTTCCCGCATGGCCGGGACCAGCGGAATCTGCGCCATCAGCGGAACCCCCATCTCATCCGCCAGGGCCGCTCCCCCGCCCGAGCCGAACAACTCGTACCGCTTCCCGTCGTCGCCCGTGAACCAGGACATGTTCTCGACCACGCCGATCAGCTCCTGGTCCACCTGCTGGGCCATGAGGGCGGCGCGACGGGCGACGCGCTGGGCGGTTGGTTGCGGAGTCGTCACCACCAACACCTGGGCGCGGGGAAGGAATTGGGCCATCGATATCGAGATATCCCCGGTACCAGGCGGCATGTCCACGATCAGAAAATCGAGGGCGTCCCAGAAGACGTCTTTGAGGAATTGTTCGACCGCCTTGTGGAGCATCGGGCCCCGCCAAATCACCGCTTTGTCCTCGGGCACGAAATAGTCCATCGACATGACCCTGACGCCGTGAGCCCGGGGCGGGATGATGGACTCGTCGATCACCACAGGAGGCCGTTCGACCCCGAACATCCGGGGGATCGAGAATCCCCAGATATCGCCGTCGATGATCCCCACCCGGTGGCCGCGCCGGGCCAAGGTAACGGCGAGGTTGGTGCTCACCGAAGACTTGCCGACACCGCCCTTCCCGGAAGAGATCGCCACGACCCGGGTGCGGTTGCCAGGTTCGCCGATCTTCGGACCGGCTTGGGCCCGAACCTTCTCCATCATTTCGTGGCGCCCGGCGTCGTCCATCACCTCATACTCGACCGTGACGCGCCGATCCACCGCGGTCTTGATCGCCTCGTCGAGGACGGCGAGAGACGGATGGTTGGGCACCGGGACGCGAACCGTGATCGTGTCGGCCCCGAAACGCTTGGCGGCGATGGATTTCACCAGGCCCAACTCGCCGAGGGACCGGCCGAGAAGGGGTTCCTCCACCGCCTCCACGGCCGCGCGCAGGGATTCGGTGGATGAAGTGTCAGACAACGGCTTTTCCCTACAGAGATAGTGGCTAGAAGGCCTGTCGAACTATAGTTACGACCGAAAGCAACCCAACACGGCCCGATGGGTTGCAAAACGAACGGGCCGCAGGGAACCGGCCCCGAAGGAATCATGGATCTCTCTTCACTCGACGAACAGATCGCTGGCCTCACTGCAGCACTGGGAGACCCCACTCGCCGCGGCATCTATGTTGCGATCCGCGAGTCGGCGGAGCCGATGACGGCGTCAGAGATCGCCGAGTTGTTCGGCATCCACCCCAACGTCGCCCGCCATCACCTCGACAAGCTCGCCGCAGATGGATGGCTGGTCGTGTCGCATCGTCGTCCCGCCGGCAAGTCGGGCCCGGGGGCGGGGCGTCCGGCCAAGACCTATGAGGCCTCCAAGAAGGAGATCTCCATCCATTTCTCGCCCCGCCGCTACGAGCTGCTCGTCGAGCTGCTGATGCGGGTGCTCCAGCGGATCGCACCCGACGACATCAGCCGGATCGCCGAGGAAGTCGGCGCCGAGTACGGCCGGGAGCTGGCCGCCGAGATCGGCGCTCCCGAGGACGCCGGCTACGCCGAGGCCGTCCAGGCCGTGGCCGTGGCGATGACCGGCCTGGGTTTCAGCATGGACCCCGACGTCGAGGGCCAGCGCCTGCTGGCCGGCAACTGCCCCTTCGGCGAGGCGGCCACCGACCATCCCGACGTGGTCTGTTCCCTCGACCGGGGGATCATCAGCGGACTGGTCGCCGCCCTCGGCGCCACCACCGAGCCGGTGCTCGTGCCGCACGCCCATCCGGGCGACGGCTGCATCACTCGAGTCCCGGTCACGATCCGCTGAATCGGCTGCACCTTCGTCGTCGCCTGTCGGGGAAGGGATCACGCCTCCCTAGACTCGGGAGGGCCTGAATCGAAAGAAAGGACGACATGTCCGCTGACCCTTTTGAGGCCTATTCGACTCTCGAGACTCCGCTAGGTACGCGGCGCATAGCGCGTCTCGACGCCATCGATGGCACCGAGAACTTGCCCTATTCGATCAAGGTCCTGCTCGAGGCGGCGCTGCGCAATCTCGACAACCCGGCGGTGGACGAGGACGCGGTGCGCGCCATCGCCGCCTACGACGCCCGGGCCGTATCCGATGTGGAGATCCCTTTCATTCCAGGCCGGGTCGTGCTCCAGGACTTCACCGGGGTTCCGGCCATCGTCGACCTGGCGGCGATGCGGTCGGCGATCGTGGAGATGACCGGCGATCCCGCCGCTGCCCAGAAGGTGAATCCCCTCATCCCCGCCGACCTCGTCGTCGACCACTCCGTCCAGGTCGACTCCTTCGGCCGCCCCGATTCGCTGATCATCAACTCCCGCAAGGAATTCGAGCGGAACCGAGAGCGGTATGAATTCCTCAAATGGGGCCAGTCGGCCTTCGACCGTTTCCGTGTGGTGCCGCCCGCCACCGGCATCGTCCATCAGGTGAACCTGGAGTACCTGGCCAAGGTCGTGTGGGACGACGGCACTTGGCTCTTCCCCGACTCCCTGGTGGGCACCGACTCCCACACCACGATGATCAACGGCCTCGGCGTCGTCGGCTGGGGTGTCGGGGGAATCGAGGCCGAGGCGGCGATGGTCGGCCAGCCGATCTACATGCTCCTGCCTGAAGTCGTGGGCTTCCGCCTCACCGGCCAATTGCCGGAGGGCGCCACCGCCACCGACCTCGTGTTGCGAGTCACCGAGATGCTCCGCCAGCACGGCGTGGTGGGCAAGTTCGTCGAGTTCTACGGACCGGGCCTGGCGTCGATGCCGGTCGCCAACCGGGCCACCATCGCCAACATGGCTCCCGAGTACGGAGCGACGATCGGCTTCTTCCCCGTCGACGAGCAGGTGATCCGCTACATGCGTCTCACCGGCCGCGACGAAGCCCTGCTCGAGACGGTCGAGAGGTACTACAAGGAGCAGGGCCTGTGGCGGGACGACAACCACCGGATCGACTACTCCGCCGACCTCGAACTCGACCTGTCGACCGTCGAGCCTTCCGTCGCCGGTCCCCGGCGCCCGCAGGACCGCATTCCGCTGTCGACGATGAGGTCGCAATGGCGACGGGACCTCGAGGCCACTTTCGGCAAGCCGGCGTCACCGGCAGCTCCTGACGGCGCCGCGGCCGCCGCCAGCACCGCCCCGACCGCGGTGTTGGAGCGGAGCGGCGGAGTCGAGGTGACCTACGAAGGGCAGACATTCGGGCTCGACCACGGCTCGGTCGTCATCGCTGCCATCACTTCCTGCACCAACACCTCCAACCCGGACGTGATGGTGGGCGCCGGCCTCGTGGCCCGCAAGGCAGTGAACCTGGGCCTCCAGCGCAAGCCGTGGGTGAAGTCCTCCCTCGCCCCCGGCTCGAAGGTCGTCACCGAGTATCTGGAGTCGTCGGGCCTGATGGACGACCTCGAGGCTCTCGGCTTCCACGTCGTCGGCTACGGCTGCACCACCTGCATCGGCAACTCCGGTCCATTGCCCGAGCCGATCTCGAAGGCGATCAACGAAAACGACCTCGTGGCGGCGGCTGTGCTGTCGGGTAACCGCAACTTCGAGGGAAGGATCTCGCCAGACGTGCGGGCCAACTACCTCGCCTCGCCGCCACTCGTCGTCGCCTACGCCTTGGCGGGCACGGTGGACTGGGATCCGATGAACGACCCGATAGGGACCGACAAGAACGGAAACGACGTCTACCTGCGCGACATTTGGCCGAGCCAGGCCGAGATCGCCGCCGTGGTGAGCGAGCACGTGGACGAGAACAAGTTCCGCGAGCGCTACGCCGACGTGTTCACCGGCCCGGAGGAATGGCAGCAGATCCAGATCACCGGCTCGGCGCTGTACGACTGGGACCCCGAGTCGACGTACATCCAGGAGCCTCCGTTCTTCACCGGTCTGACACCCGAACCCGAGCCGATCCGGCCCATCCACGGAGCGCGGGTGCTCGTCAGCTTGGGCGATTCGGTCACGACCGACCACATCAGCCCGGCGGGCAGTATCGCCGTCGACTCACCTGCCGGTCAGTACCTGATCTCCAAGGGTGTCCAGCCGGCGATGTTCAACTCCTACGGCTCCCGCCGCGGAAACGACCGGGTGATGACCCGGGGCACCTTCGCCAACATACGTGTCCGCAACAAGCTGGCTCCCGGCACCGAAGGGGGCTGGACTACGAACTTCCTCTCTGGCGAGGTGACGTCGATCTACGAGGCGGCGATGGCGTACAAGGAGGCCGGCATCCCTCTGGTGGTTCTGGCCGGGATCGACTACGGGATGGGCTCGTCCCGTGACTGGGCCGCCAAAGGAACCTTCCTCCTCGGCGTGAAGGCGGTGATCGCCACCTCGTTCGAGCGGATCCACCGCTCGAATCTCGTCATGATGGGCGTGCTGCCCCTGCAGTTCCCCGACGGCGCCAACGCCGAGACCTTGGGTCTCGACGGCACCGAGACATTCGAAATCGCGGTCGACGACGACCTCAGCCCTCGTCAGATCGTCCCCGTGACCGCCACCAAGGCTGACGGGTCGAAGGTCGAGTTCGGCGCCATCGCCCGGGTCGACACCCCCATCGAGGTGGAGTACCTGCGCAACGGCGGCATCCTCCACTACGTGCTGCGGCGGATGGCGAAGAGCGCTTGAGATGACCGACACCGAGGCCCGCTCCGACTCCGCTGATGCGCCGGAGCGGGCTGGCCTCTCGGGCGGGGTGCTGACCGCCCTCTTCGTCGCTCTCGTCGCCGTCGGGGCGCTCGTGGCTTGGCTGATGCGCGGCGATGGCTCGGAGGTCGCCGAGGTCGGCTCTCCCGCTCCCACGTTTTCGGTCACGACTTTCGACGGATCGGAGTTCGACCTGGGCGCCCATCTAGAAGAAGACGGACGTCCTGTCCTCCTCAACCTGTGGGCGTCGTGGTGCGAGCCCTGCAAGAGGGAGTTCCCGTTGCTGTCGGAGTTCGCCGCCGCCCATCCCGACGTGAAGGTGGTGGGAGTCGCGGTCCAGGACCAGGAGGAAGCCGCCCGCGCCTTCGTCGAGGAGATGGGTCCGAGCTTCACCGTGGCCTACGACTCCGACGATGTCGTGCGGGACTCCTATCCGACCTTCGGTCTTCCCGCTACCTTCGTCATCGCCTCCGACGGGCGAGTGGTGGAGATGCTTCTCGCCGAGCTGACGGCCGAGCAGCTCGAGTCCCTCTCCTTCGAAGGCTGATCAGGCTCCGATCACGCCGCCAGAGTCGAGCAGGCCTCCCGCCCATTCGAACAGAAAGAAGAGGGCAACGAGGGCGACGGCCGCCAGCACCAAGAGCTCCAGAGCTCTGAGCGGAGCCGGCCCAGGCAGCGCTCTCCAGAGACGCCTCATGCGTCCTGCTCCGCCTCCGCTTGACTCGCGAGGAGGCTGGCGTATTCGGCGTTGGGCCCCTGGACCAACTCCGCCTGAACGACGAGCCTCTCTCGGGCCGAGAAGTGTGGGTGGCATGTCGTGAGCGTCAGCCACGCCCCCGGCTTCTCCTCGGTGACCCAGACGTCGTCCGGTTCGACGATGTGGATCTCGCGGATTTCGAAGACGTGCTCTCCGACCGCCGTCTCCACGTGGATCTCGTCTCCGACCTCGAGCTGATCGAGGTCGTAGAAAGGCCGCCCATAGGTGGTTCGGTGGCCCGAGATCACGGCGTTTCCTGGCTGGCCCGGCACCGGGGTCCAGGGCATGTGACCCGGGCCTTTCTTCAGCGTGTCGCTGTCGACTCCCTCGAAAACGACCTCGTCTACCCCGATCTTTTCGATCGTCATCCGACCGAGAGCCTCTCCCTCGGGCACGCCTGCCTCCGGCACGAAGCTGGTGCGGACGAAAGCGGGTGTCTCCGGCTCCTCCTCGGGGACCGTGACCGGCACTTCCTCGGGTTCGGGGAGTTGGCTGCGCCGTTCGGCGAGCTCGGCATCCAGCGACGCCATCGCCTCGGCCTGGACGCGATCGTTGAGCAAGTCGGTGATGTAGAGCTGGTAACCGAGAAAGGCCAGCACGAGGCAGGCACCAACGATCAGTGCCCAGCCCACGCGACGAAGAATGCGGCGAGTTCCCACTGGGGGGAAGGCTAACTCTGATGGGTGATTTTCCTAGATGTCCAAGGACCCGACCGAGCCGAGAGAACTAGCTGTGGCAGACCAAGCCGGGTGTGACGAGAACCGGCCACAAACCGTCGGGCGCGTGGAGGCTCTATCTGCCCGACCAGTTCGGCGTGCGTTTCTCCAAGAAGGCGGCGACTCCCTCGCGGGCATCTTCGGTGAGCGCCACCGCCGTCAGCCCTCCCTGGAGGCGATCGAGGGCCGAGTCGAAGTCCAGGTCGGCGACGGAGTAGAAGCTGTCGCGGCCCAACTCGAGGATGGCCGAACTCTTGCTCGAGAGACTCTCCACCACCTCGTCGACTGCGGAGTCGAGTTGGTGACGAGCCACGACGCGTGAAACTGCACCGAGTCGCTGGGCCTCCTCGGGGTCGATGAGTCGTCCCGTCATCATCAGGTCGAGTACGACCTTGCGAGGCATCGACCGCAGCAGCACCGCGGAGATCATCATGGGCCACAGCCCGACAGAGATCTCAGGAGTCCCGAGCTTGGCGTCTTCGACACATATGACGATGTCGCACGCCACCGCCAGACCAAAGCCCCCGGCGAGGGCGTGGCCGTTGACCCGGGCGACGGTCGGCTTGCCCCCGCGGACGATGAGCCGGAAGAGGTCGGCCAATGCTCCACGCGACCGGTGCAAGCCGATCGGGTCGTCGACGAATCCACCCGACAGGTCACCCCCAGCGCTGAAGGCGGCTTCGCCCGCTCCGGTGTAGACGATCACCGCTACGTCATCGTCGGCGAGGGCGCGGCGGGTGGCGTCGACGAGGCCCACCATCGTCTCGGTCGACATCGGATTTCGCCGCTCGGGGTCGTCGATCGTGATCGTCGCCCGCCGTCCCGAGACTTCGTAGCGAATCAACTGCCCTTCCTCCTTGCTCACGTAGCGGGCTGTGATACCGTCGGCTGACGCATGTTATGGCTTGCGCTCGTCCTGTTTCTGGCTATGACGATCGCAGTCCTGCGAGGTGGGAGGCTCACCAACCTCGGCGACATCCAACTCCGGATGTGGTGGCTTCTCCCTTTGGCATTCCTACTGCAGATCGCAACAGCCTGGTTACCTTCCTCAGCCTCTTGGGCCGAGGGTGCTGGCCTGGCCATGATCCTGACCTCTTTCGTTCTGCTCCTGGTCCTCGTCGTGCTCAACCGGGAGCGGACCGGGATGTGGCTCGCCGGAGTCGGTGTCCTCATGAACTTCTCCGTCATCGCCCTCAACGGAGGCATGCCTGTCCTCGAGGGAGCCTGGCAAGTGGCGGCGGGTTTCGCCGATCAGGCGATGTCGGTCGAAGGCTCCTACAAGCACGTGATGCTGGATGCCAACACCCGGCTTCCGTTTCTGGCTGACGTGATACCGATCCGAATCGGCAACCAGGGAAACGTGGTGTCACTCGGCGACGTGTTCCTCGCCGTCGGTCTGGCCCGTTTCCTCGAATCGGAACTGCGGCGTCCGGTGCGCTGGTTCAAGCGAGGCGCTCGTGCTCAGGCGGGGTCGGCGTCGGTCAAGCGTTGACCGAGACTCCCGATTCGAGAACGCGACGCAGGGAGGCGACGACCTCGGGGTCGTACTCGTAGGCGGCGCCCTGGTGCAGTCGCTCCAGTGCCTCGAGTTGTGACAGGCCTTCGCCCATCCGGTGAGCGTCGTAGGCCGACGCCGTCTTGATGATGCGGGAGACCTTGGAGACCGAGGGATCCGATTCTTCGCCGGGGTTGCGGTACGGCTCGTATTGGCGCCGCACATGACTCGCCACCCGGTCCAGCGACGGGGCGCCGGCGATGATCTCGGCGCCCCACCGGGCGAGGTCCTCCCGCGTCCACCCATGCTCGGCGACCGTTGGGTCGTTGAGCGTGATGTGACCAATGTCGTGCATCAGAGCCGCGAATTCGACGTCCTCGACTTCCTCGGGACTCAAGCCCATGTCCTGGGCCATGGCCACGGCCAGCGCCGCGGTGCGGTCGGAATGGCCGCTGAGGTTGAGCCCGGCGACCTCGGGAATCTGGGCGAGGGCCCGAATCGTCTGCCGATAGGTCGACTTGGTCTCCTGGAAGCGACGGAAGGCACCGTGGGCGAAGCTGTACGGTAGGAGGGCCACCGGAAGCGCCCACCATCCGATCGCCCCGTACATCATCCCGAACAGACCGCCGGTGGCGATCAAAGTGATGAACACGTTCAGGTCCTTCAGGCCGGAGAGGGCGACGAAGCGCGGCGACACGCGGGCGTCGTTGGAGGCGGTTCCCGACCACAGAGCCAGGTCGATCCCGATCCAGATCACACCGCCGACGAAGAAGGCGATCAACGCGTCCCATCCGGACGACCCGAGGGAACCGCCGACGAGGTTCCTCATCGCACCGAAGGCGAAGACGAAGCCGCAGTAGCCGACGAACAGACGACCTGCGTAGAGGAGCGACCTGCGAACCGAGCCCCGGCGTATGTATTCGGTCAAGGCGAGAAGAGTGCCACCGAGGAAGAACACGGCCATCGTTCCAGCCGCCTCGAATCGGCCGTCGACGAGGACGAAGGGCAACGCGGCGCCGACCGAGATCGCGAGAGTGAGGCGGTTGCGGCTCGAAACTGCCGGGGCGACGAACGATGCGGCACCGGCGGCGAGCGCGGCGATCACTGCCCGCGTCAGCGGAACGTCCGAATCGGACACGACGAGGGCGCTGGCGACCGTGGACGCGACGACGACAGCGGCGACGAGAATGCGCCAGACGATTCGCTTAGGCAAGGCGCGCCCCCTCCCGCGTGTCGGTCGTTCGGGTGGAGCTCGTGGCGCCGTAGACCTCGCCGGTCCTCTCCAGAGCTCGTTCGAGGGCATCGACCACATCCGGATAGAAGCGGCCCGAGGTGTCGGAACGCAGCTCCTCGAACGCCTCTTGCTGGCTCATTGCCATGCGATATCGCCGTGTCGAAGTGAGAGCGTCGAAGGCATCGGCGGTAGCGACGATCGACGCCTCGAGCGACCAATTGGACGGATCGAAACGATCCAGATCGATGTAGTGGACCCCGGAGATGGACACCATTGGCCGGAGGAAGTCCACTTCGGCCAGGATCGACTGGACCTTGCCGGCGGCCTGCCGCATCTCTTCGAACTCCTCTGGTGTCAGCTGGGGTTTGGAGAGGAGCTCGCCGGGAATGGCCAGCTTGCCGAGGTCATGTATGAGACAGGCCCACCGAAGCCGCTCCAGCTGGGTGCCGGTGAAACGGAGCTCCTCGCCGATGAGCTGGGCGAAGTAGGCGACGCGTTCGGTGTGGCCACGGGTGTAGAGGTCCCGGGCTTCGAGCGCTTTGACGAAGCCACGGAGAGCGGCCTGATGCGCCTCCCGGAGCTGGGAGTAAGAAGCCAGCGACAAGTGAGCCACCAGGTAGACGACGAGTATCAACACGATGACAGCGGTCTTGTCGACCACTCGGAAGGCCGCACCGAGAAGACCTCCAACCACACCCATCACGACCTGGGACGAGACGAGCATGTGGATGCCCGACCAGGGCAGCAGGTTTCGGTTGCCATAGACGGACCGCACGGCCACCGAAACCAGAGCGAAGTTGATCACCGAGTGGACAACCGACGCCGCAGCACCGGCCATCGCCACGCGCAGCAAGACCGAGGAGTCGATCCGGGTGATGTCACCGAGGGTCGAGTCGAGGACGAGTCCTGCGGCGACGGCTGCGAGTATCAGCTGACCGAGGTTCGCCACGGGCTGGAACCAACGACGGTGCTTGATGTCCGCAGGAACCAGCGGCCCGAGCACCGCCATGAGGGCCATGGCATACACGGCACTCGAATCCGAAGACAACGCGAACACGGTCCCGGCGGTGATAGCCACCATGGAGCCAGAGCTCTGGAACAGCCTGTCGTTGACTTCGACCGCGTTCCACTCCAGGGCGGCGAAGGCGACAGCGAAGACGAACCAAAGGGTCCAACCGGGTGGATCGGCGAACACCAACACCGCGGCGAGCGCGCTCAACCCAAGGACGAGATAGAGGGCCGCAATTCGGAGTTGGCGTCGTCTTACAGTGCTCATACGAGTTTTCGCGGGTCCCCGACGAGGCGGGTCAGCCGATCTTGAAATTGGCCGAACCTGCAGCAATGAGGGCTGCAAGGCTGCTGGCCGCGGCAAGGATCCGAACGAGCTTGCCCTTCATATTCTTCGACCACCTACTGGATTGTGTTCATCGAGCACTCCTGCTCGATGTCACGTTCCGCTCCGCTTGGGTCGTTGGGTCGATCTAGGCCAATCGCTTCGCCGGGGTACCCCGCATGCTCCCGGATCCTCTCCGGGAACCTTCGGTTGTCAACATCTCCAGCCCCTGACTCGCCCGCTTCTCAAACCTCGTAGACGGCTGCGCAACCGTACGACGTGGCGTCGCCTCCGTGGCGGCGCTCAGAATGTAGCCGTCGGGGCCCTGCTGCTCAACAGGTACATCGGCTGGTGATCCTCCGATATTGAGGGATAGAGGTGCACAATCCGACGTGTACCCTCCCCGACGATGGATGTCTCAGCACTCCAGGAGAAGCTCGCCCGCCTGGACGGCGTCGAAGCCGTACGCGTCGTCGGCACGGAGTCGCGCCTCGAGGAGATCCACGTGCTCGCCCGGACGAACAAGCCCGCCAAGCAGGTGGTCCGAGACGTTCAGTCGCTGGCCGCCGCCGCGTTCGGGATCGATGTCGACCGCAGGATCGTCTCCGTCGTCCAACTCGCCGATACCGACCTGTCGAGCGGGGACCGCCCGGCCATAGTCGACATCGTCGAAACGACCAACGGGTCGAAGTCCTCGGTCAAAGTGACGTTGGAGTGGCACGACGAGCTGCTCACAGGCGAAACAACAGGTGCCGCGGCGCGAGCGACACGGAACCGCCTGGTGGCTGAAGCCGTGCTCGAGGCACTCGGCCAGGCGCTCCACTCCGACGCCTCGTTTGCGGTGGCTTCGGTGGACGTCCCCACACTCGGTTCGCGGCGGGTGGCGGTAGCGCAGATCGTGCTCGTCACCAATCAGCAGGAGCGGCTGATGGTGGGCTCGGCACTAGTCGACGAGGACGAATCGCGGGCTGTGGTCCGGGCTGTCCTCGACGCCCTCAACCGGGTCGTCCCGGACCTGCGGCGCTGACCCGATGGCCCCACCGATCATCCCTCTTCGCCCGACCGAAATGACCGGGTTCGGCGGTGCTGCCGTGAGCCCGCACCGCCTCGCCACCCAGGCTGCGATGGCCACCCTGGCGCGAGGAGGCAACGCCGTGGACGCCGCCATCTCCGCCAACGCCGTTCAGGGGGTCGTCGCCCCCGAGACCTGTGGGATAGGCGGTGATCTGTTCGCCTTGATCGTCGCACCGGGAAGCGATAGGCCGAAGACGCTGAATGCATCGGGCAGGGCGGGAAGCGGTGCCGCCCGTCTCGCCGAAGACCTGCGTGCGGCCGGCGCCGACGAGATCCCACAGCGCCACCCGGCCGCCGTCACCGTCCCCGGCTGCATAGACGGTTGGCTGGAGATGAACCGGTCGTTCGGCCGACTCTCCCTCGGCGAGATACTGGAGCCGGCGATTCGTCTCGCTCGGGATGGTTTTCCGGCCAGTCGTGAGCTCGCCGCCGCCTTCGCCGCCCGCCACGACGAGTTGGGCGATGAGCCGTCGGCCGCTGCCATGTACCCCAACCACAGGCCTCCTCTCGAAGGGGAACGCATTCGTCGCCCGGAGCTGGCCGCCACCCTCGAAGGCATCGCCGAGTCGGGCCGGGCCGCGTTCTACTCGGGCCGGGTCGGCGACGCGCTCGTCAGGGCACTCGAAGGCCACGTCACCCCCGACGACCTCGACCGTGTGCAAGCCGACTGGGTCGAACCGCTCGGTCTGGACTTGTTCGGTAACACCGGATGGACGATCCCTCCCAACTCCCAGGGCTACATCAGCCTGCTCGCCCTGGGGATCGTGCAGCGGATCGGGTTGGTTGCGCCGGACGAGCCTGCGGCTTGGCATCTGGCGATCGAGGCGTATCGGCTCGCCGCCTCGGACCGCGACGACGTCCTCGCCGACCCCGAGACGATGACCGTCCGTCCGCAGGATCTGATCTCGGAGGAGCGGATCGAACAGCTCGCCGACCTCTACTCTCCAGATCGGCCGGCGGACGTCGGCACCGCCCGTCGCCCGGGTGGCGGCACCGCCTTCATGTGCGTCACCGACCGCGACGGCATGGGCGTCTCTCTGATCCAGTCGAACTTCTATGGGATCGGGTCGGGGATCTCGGTCGAAGGGGCCGGATTCCTCCTCCACGACCGAGGGCGAGGCTTCACCCTCGAGCGAGAGCATCCCAACGAGCTCGCTCCCGGCAAACGGCCCCTCCACACGCTGTCACCGACGATCTGGACTCGGGCTGGCGACGGGCTGGCGGCGATCATCGGCACTCGCGGGGGTTTCATGCAGCCGCAACTCGTCGTCCAACTGGCCGTGCGAGTGATGGGCCACGGCGACGCGCCAGCGCTGGCGATGGCCGCCCCTCGCTGGATGGTGCCTCTCCCCCGCTCGGGCGCCGGCTCGCCGGTCCAGGTCGAACCGGGAGTCAGCCGCGTCCTGGTGGAGGAACTGGAACGTCGTGGCCATGCGGTCGAGTCTCTCGAGGTCCCTCAGTCGGGTTGGGGGCCCATGTCGGTGATCCGGATCGGGACGGACGGTCTCAGAACGGCGGCAGCCGACCCTCGCCTGGACACGGCGATGGCGGCGGTCGACTGATGGCGACCTTGTTCGTGGTCCGCCACGGCGAGGCGGAAGGGAACAACGACCATCGCTTCATCGGGCAGTCGCAGACACGCCTCACCGAGATGGGACGCCTCCAGGCCGAAGCGGTCGCCGACCGCCTCGGCAGGCTGCCCGTCGGCCGTATCGTCGCCTCCGACCTGGTGCGATGCGTCGAGACGGTCGAACCGCTGGCTCAGAAGCTGGGAATCGAGATCGAAACCGATCCTCGACTGCGCGAGGTCGCGAACGGAGAGTGGACCGGCCTCTTGCCCGAGGAGATCGCCGAGGGGTGGCCGGACATGTGGGAGGCATATACCGCCGGCGAGGACGTGGCTCGACCGGGCGGCGAGCGATGGCGAGACGTCGCCGACCGTGTCCTCTCGGCCGTCGAGGAGTTGCTCGACTCAAAAGAGCCGGTCGTGGTGTCGACCCATTCGGGGCCGACGGTGATCCTGGCCATGTGGGCCGCCGGGATACCGCAGAACGGCAACGTCTTCCGCGGGCCCTTCGGGGCTCCCCACAACGCCTCGATAACGGTCATCGGGGACGGCCCCCGGCTCGTCACCTACAACGACGTCGGCCATGTGGCACCGGTGCCGGACCAGCGCCTTCCGTTCAGTCCTGTCAAGAGCCCTTGATGTCGGTTAGGACCTGCGAGAGGGCATCCTCGTCGAGGCTGGCCACGCCGCCCAGGTTGTAGAAGCCGACCCGCTGCACCCGACCTTCGTAGCGCTCCCGGATGGCCGATCCGAGCTCGTCGATGGTGGCCACCACACCCACCTCGGCAACCACATCGTCGGTGATGACGTCGGCCATCTCTTCCCAGCGCCCCCTCTTGCTCATGGCAGTCAACTCCGGGCCGAAGTCCCAGCCTGACGCTTCCAGGACCGGACGGTAGGAAGGGGTGGAGGCGTAGAAGGCGATCTGTTGCTTGACCGCCACCATCGACTGCTCCACCTCCGAGTCGTCGGCCCCGGTGACGACGAACACCGTCGACATCCGGACGCAGTCGTCGAGGCTGCGTCCAGCCGACTCCGCGCCCTCGGCCATTGCGGGGAGCACCACCTGATCGAGATAGGCGATGGTGTGGAACGGGTGGACGTGGAAGCCTTCGCAGAGCTCGCCCGCCAAGCGGCTCAGGTAGGGACCGACGCCGGCGATCGCCACCGGAATGTCGGGGTGGGAGATCGGCCCCGGGTCGAAGAACGGCGTCATCAACGAGAATCTGTAGAACTCCCCCTCGTACTCGAGCTTGGTCTGGTTCTGCCACGCCGACCAGATGGCCCGCAACGACAGGATGTAGTCGCGGAGCCGGGGGCCAGGACTGAACCACTCGGTCGAGAAACGGCGGGTGATGTGAGCGCGGACCTGCGTGCCCAAACCGAGGATGAAGCGGCCACCCGATGCCTGAGCGAGGTCCCAGGAGATCATGGCCGTCACCATGGGCGAGCGGGGAAACGCCACTGCGATGGCGGTCCCCAGGTCGAGTCGATCCGAGGCCTCCGCCGCGATCAGGAGGGGAAAGAACGGGTCGTGGCTGGTCTCGGCCGTGAAGAAACCGTCGAAGCCGAGCCGGTCCGCGTACTCCGCCGCTTCCCGGGCCGCCATGGGTGCTCCAGGGGGGAAGTAGTAGTCGACCCTCATCGGCCACACCTTAACCACGCCCCCAGCCGGTTAGCCTGGGGCCCGTGAGACGGTTTGCTCGGATCCTCGGAATACTCGGCGGCCTCGGTGCAGTGTTGTGGGCGATGCGCAACCGACTGGTGTCGGTGGCCCTCCCCCGCGAGCCACAACTCCCGACGTTCAAGGTGCCGGAGGGGCCGGTCGAAAAGTCGCAACCGGAAGAGAAGGACGAGGACGTCTCCGCCCCGGACCGGTCGACCGAGCCGCAGGCGCCGAGCCTCACAGACATCAGCGGCATCGGACCCGTCTACGCCACGCGCCTGGCTTCGGCCGGCATCCACTCCATCCAGCAACTGGCGGACGCCGACGCCGAGAAGGTGGCCGAGGCAGCCGACGTGCCCTTGACCCGGGCCGAGAAGTGGGTGGAGGCGGCCCGCAACGTCTCGGCCTGATCAGCCCTCGGGGTTGTGCCCGTAGACGCTGACGTCGCGCATCTCGTATACCGAAGCGGTGCGGTGCTGCGTCCAGCGGGCGATCAGTACATAACCCGCGCCGGCGACGATCGCCACGATCAGCCTCCATGGCAAGTCGACGTCCACCCCGAGGAAACCCACGGTGTCGGTCCAGAAGGTGGGACCGACCGGGTCGAGCACCTGGCCGACCAATACGGCGAGGATCCAACAGGAGAACGCGGACAGGTTGATCGCCCTCTCCGTCCGCCCGTATATGTCCGCCTCGGGGTAGTAGCTGTCTTTCACCAGGTGGAAGTCGAGGCTGGCGATGAGCGCCGCCGGGAACACGATGGACGACGCCAGGAAGGCGAGGTCTGTGGGCACCGTCGGAGCCACGACCGCCGCCACCACGATGAGAGCGACGGCGAGGAGGCCGACGAGCACCGTGTCTCCCACCTTGACGATCCCGATCGACTCGGACCCGGCGGCGACGAAGGCTGAGAAGGCCTGATCGATCTCGGCGATGACGACCCAGGCGATGGCGATGGCGGCGGCGCTGCCCGTGGCGCTGAGGCCGGTCAAGTCGTCGATGTCGGGCAGCAACAAGGCGAGCACGGCCCCGGCGGCAAACATCAGCGTGGCGGGGACGGCGTATGACACGCTGAACGTGGGCATGGCCTCTTCGTCGTGGTGGAGCCGGCGTGCCACCGACTCGATGTAGGGAACGAAGACGACCGCAGCTTCGATCGCCCGCTGGACGCCCGACCAGAAGAGACCGCTGCCATCTCCCTCGAGGGTGCCCGCTCGAGAGGCGACCGTCCAGGCGAGAAGGCCGATGAGGAGGACCGAGCCGGCAAAGAGGGGCAGGCGGATCAGTCGCTTGACGGCGGTCTCGATCCCGAGGGCCAGCATCGAGAGGCCGAGGACGGCGATCAGCCCGATCCACACCGCTGCCGGCAAGGCGAGCCCGTAGGCGTCGCCGGCGCCCTCGGCCCAGCCGCCGGCGTATTTGAGACCGACGACCGCCCAAAGAGCGACCATCGCCAGTCGTGCGACTGAAACCACAACGGACCCAGTTCGTCCGAAGGCAGGGCGCAGGATCCAGGTCCCGGGGGCACCGGTCTGGGCAGCCATTCGCGCCGAGGACCCAGCGAAGAAACATCCCAGCAGAGCTGCCACCGGAGCCACGAGCATGACTTGGCCGATCGTGAGCGAGTCGGCCGTCACTAGGGTCGCCCCGACGACGAGTGCGGGACCTCCGATGAGCGCCACGACCGTGGCTGCCATCCCATCGCCGTCTTCCAGTTCCCCCTGGCGAAAGCCGACCGCATCACGACTCCAGGAGCGCCGTATTCGGTCGATCATGAGGCGAGTGTAGGAAGGGGCGCGAAGCTGCCGGTTCCGGGCATCGCCGACGAATCTACGCGGCGGCTTCGGGGTCCTGGCCTTCGGCGAACTGGGACCGGTAGAGGGCCGCGTAGGCGCCGTTGGCTGCCAGGAGCTCCTCGTGGGTGCCCTGCTCGACGATCCGCCCGTTCTCCATCACGAGGATCAGGTCGGCGTCGCGAATCGTGGACAAGCGGTGGGCGATCACGAAGGACGTGCGGTCGGAGCGGATGGCGGCCATCGCATGCTGGAGGAGAGCCTCGGTGCGAGTGTCCACCGACGATGTCGCCTCGTCGAGTATCAGGAGCGCCGGGTCGGTGAGAAACGCCCTGGCTATCGTGATCAGCTGCCGCTCACCGACGGACACGTTGCTGCCGTTCTCGTCGATCACCGTGTCGTAGCCGTCGGGCAAGGTATGGACGAAGCGATCGACGAAGGTCGCCTTCGCCGCCTCGACGATCTCCTCGAAGGTGGCGTCGGGTCGGCCATAGGCGATGTTGTCGCGGATCGTCCCCTCGAAGAGCCAGGCGTCCTGGAGCACCATGCCGATCTGGCTCCGCAGGTCGGCTCGGCTCATCTTCGAGATGTCGACGCCGTCGAGGGTGATGCGCCCTGCGTCGAGGTCGTAGAAGCGCATCAGCAGGTTGACCAGGGTGGTCTTGCCGGCGCCGGTGTGACCGACGATCGCCACGGTCTGGCCGGGCTTCACGGTCAGCGACAGATTCTCGATCAACGGCTTGTCGGGCTCGTAGCGGAACGAGATGTTCTCGAACACGACCTCGCCTCGGGCTTCGTCGGCAGGCGGCACCGCTTCGGAGTCGGACGGCTCCTCGTCGGCGTCGAGGAGCTCGAACACCCGCTCGGCCGAGGCAACGCCCGACTGGAGGAGGTTGACCATCGACGCCACTTGGCTGAGCGGCTGAGTGAACTGCCTCGAATACTGGATGAACGCCTGGACGTCGCCGAGGCTGATGTGTCCAGTCGCCACCCGCAGTCCGCCGATGACGGCGACGAGAACGTAGTTGAGGTTGCCGACGAACATCATCACCGGCATCACCAGCCCGGACATGAACTGGGCGCCGAACGAGACCCGGAACAGCTGCTCGTTCTCCTCGGCGAACCGCTCGTGGGTCTCCTTCTGGCGGCCGAAGACCTTGATCAAGTCATGGCCGGTGTAGCTCTCCTCGACGTGGGCGTTGAGGGTGCCCGTCCGTCTCCACTGGTCTACGAAGAGCTTTTGGCTCCGCTGGAGGATCTTTCTCGTGGCGAGCACGGAGAGAGGGATCGAAACGAGGGCGATCGACGCCAGGAGTGGCGATATCAACAGCATCATCACCAGGACCCCGACGACCGTCAGGACCGAGGTGATCATCTGACTCATGCTCTGCTGAAGCGACTGGGCGATGTTGTCGATGTCGTTCGTCACCCGGCTCAGCAGCTCACCGCGGGGCTGTCGATCGAAATAGCGCAACGGAAGGCTGTTGATCTTGTCCTCGACGTCGGAGCGCAGCTTGCGTACGGTTCCCTGCACCACGTCGGTGACCCAGAAGCCCTGGAGCCAGCCGGCCAAGGCGGAAACCGCATACACGCCGCTCACCGTGAGCAGGATCACGGCGACCGCCGAGAAGTCGATCCCCTGGCCGGGGACGACATCCATCGACTCCAGCATCTGAGCCAGCGTCTCACGACCCTGGGCCCGCAGCCCCGCCACCACGGCCTCCTTCGATGCGCCGGCGGGAAGCTGGGAGCCGACGAAGCCGGTGAAGATCTCGTCCGTCGCCCAGCCCAGCATCTTGGGGGCGAGCACGGCGAGGACCACGCTGACGATCGCCAGGACGAAGATGGCTGCCACCTTCACCCGGTGAGGCCGCAGCAGGCCGAGGAGGCGCTTGCCGGAGCCTTTGAAATCCATCGGCTTCTGGCCGACGATGCCGCCCATCATCGGCCCGCGGCCGTGACCGGGGCCGGCGATAACACGTTCTGTCTCTTTCATACGCCGGTCGGTCATGCCACCCCCTCCTCTGCACCGAGCTGGGACCAGACGATCTCCTGGTAGGTCTCGCAGGTGGCGAGCAACTCGTCGTGGGTGCCCCGGCCAACGACCACTCCGTCCTCGAGGACGATGATCTGGTCGGCCTCCACGATCGTGGAGACCCGCTGGGCGACCACGATCACGGTGGCGTTGGCGGTCTCTCTGGCCAGCGCCCTCCGGAGGCGAGCGTCGGTGGCCACGTCCAGGGCGGAGAACGAGTCGTCGAACACGTAGATCTCGGGCTTCTTGATGATCGCCCTCGCGATGGCGAGCCTCTGGCGTTGCCCGCCCGACACATTGGTGCCGCCCTGGGCGATGGGGGAATCGAGCCCGTTGGGCATGTCGCGCACGAAATCGGCCGCCTGGGCGACCTCGAGGGCGGCCCACATCTCCTCTTCGGTGGCATCGGGCTTTCCGAAGCGCAGGTTGGAAGCGACGGTTCCCGAGAAGAGGTACGGCCGCTGCGGGACGATCCCGATCCGCCGCCACAGCTCCTCGGGCTCCATGTCGCGCACGTCGACTCCGTCGACCAGCACACGGCCACCCGTCACGTCGTACAGCCTGGGAATCAAGCCGACGAGGGTCGACTTGCCTGATCCGGTGGAGCCGGTGATGGCAGTGACCTGCCCGGGCAAGGCCACCAGATCGAGATCGGCCAGAACCGGTTCCTCGGCGCCGGGGTACGCGAAGGTGACGTTCTCGAAGCGGACCTCGCCCCGCACGTGTGCAGGATGGACCGGCTCGGCCGGTGGCCTCACCGACGAGTCGGTCGCCAGGACCTCGGAGATCCGCTTGGCGCTCACCGACGCCCGCGGGACCATGGCGAGGACCATCGTGGCCATCATCACCGACATGAGGATCTGGGCCAGATAGCTGATGAACGCCGTGAGTGACCCGACCTGCATCGCCCCGTCGGCGATCCGATAGCCACCGAACCAGAGCACCGCCACGATCGCCAGGTTGAAGACGAGCATCACCGTCGGGAACATCGCCGACATCCAGCGGCCCGTGGACACGGCGACCCGCGTCAGGTCTTCGTTGGCCACCCCGAATCGCTTGGTTTCATGGGGCTCGCGCACGAAGGCACGGATGACCCGGATGCCCGTGATCTGCTCCCGGAGGATCTTGTTGATCCGGTCGATCCTCTCCTGCATCAGCCTGAATCCGGGGATCATCCGAGAGACGATCACAAGGACCACGATCGTCTGGATGGGGATGGCCACGGCGAGGAGCCATGCCAGCCCGCTGTCCTCGCGGATGGCCATGAGCACGCCACCGATCGCCATCATCGGCGCCATCACGAGCATGGCGAACCCCATGGCCAGCAACTGCTGGATCTGTTGCACGTCGTTGGTGGTCCTGGTGAGGAGGGACGGCGCTCCGAAACGATTCACTTCCTGGCTGGAGAACCGGGCGACCTGGCCGTAGATGTCGGAGCGGAGATCCCGGCCGACCGCCATCGCGGTTCGGGAGCCGAACCAGAGGGCGCCGACCGACGTCGCCGCCTGGACGAGGGAGACGAGGAGCATCCATCCGCCGACCCGCAAGATGTAGTCGGTGTCACCGCGGGCGACGCCGTTGTCGATGATGTCGGCGTTGAGGCTGGGCAGGTAGAGCGCGGCGAGCGTGCTGATGAACTGCAACGCCACGATGGCGACGAGCGGGCCACCGTAGGGCTCGAGGTGGGTGCGGAGGAGACGGGTCAACATCAGCGGGCCAGTCCATTCAGCAGGATCGATGCCAGTTCCTCGGCGGAGAGCACCGACCCGGGCGACATGCCCGGGTGCCACATGCCGAAGATCTGGCTGCGCAGGACCAATGCCGCCTTCGCCGGGGTGACCCGGAGTTCGTCGCGGTGCGGAACGAAGACGTGGTCGGCGATGGCGTCGAGGAGGCGGCGGTTGGCCTCGACCAGGAACGCCGGCGGCGACGGGGGCCCCTCGGAGGGTCCCTCTTGGTGGACCACGTGACGCAGTGCTGTCATCACGGTGAGGATCTGCTCCATTCGCTTGCGGGAGTGCTCGATGGTGGCCACCACCTTGGACTCCAGGTCAGGGGCATCGGCCACGGCGTCGAAGAGGGACGACTCAGCCCGGTCCGGGTCGAGCAAGTGCTCGGCGACCGCCATGAGGAGAGTTCGCTTGTCGGGGAAGACGCGGAAGAGCGTCCCTTCGGCGACGCCGGCCGCCTCGGCGATCTGGCGGGTGGTAACGGTCGGCCCCTGCTCGACGAGCAGAGGGACGACGGCTTCGACGATGGCCAATCGCCGGTCATCGGGAGGAAGCGGAGTGGCTCGCTCGCGGCTGGAAGAGGTGGGCACCGGCGACAGAATAGCCGGAGTGAGTACTCACTCAATCCAAATCTTTGCTCGTGGTCGCCTGGGGCACCACCGGCCTACCCTTTGCTGGCGCGTGGCTTACCTGACCCCTCCCGACGATCTCGCGTCTCTGCTGCCGGACGAGCCGGGCTACCGGGCGGACCAGCTGCGGCGATGGCTGTATGTGACGCCGGTCCTCGACCCGGAGGCCATGACCAACCTGCCGGTGTCGGTACGTCGCGGGATCCGGTTGTGGCCGTTCCGAGTCGCCGCCGACCAGGTGGGTGATGGGGGAACGACCCGCAAGTGGTTGTTCGAGGCCGACGACGGCGCTCAGTACGAGGCCGTGCTGATGGGTTACCCGCGCCGCACGACGTTGTGCATCTCCTCACAAGCCGGGTGTGCCCTGGGCTGCACGTTCTGCGCCACCGGGCAGTTCGGGTTCGAGCGTCACCTCGAAGCAGGCGAGATCGTTGCTCAGGTTGCCTACGCCCGCGCTTTCCTCCGTCAGATCGGCCTGCCGGGGTCGCCCGATCGGCTCACGAACGTCGTCTTCATGGGCATGGGCGAGCCACTCGCCAACTACAACCGGGTGCGGGAGGCGATCCGGCGGATGATCGAGGAGATGGGCATGTCACCGCGCTCGATCACGGTCTCGACCGTGGGAATGGTCCCCGGGATTCGCAGGCTGGCCGACGAGGGATGGCCGCTCAACCTCGCCATCAGCCTCCACGCAGCCGACGACGAATTGCGCTCCCGGCTCGTCCCCATCAACCGCCGCTACCCCATCTCCGACCTGGAAGAGGCGGCCAAGGAGTATGCGGAGAAGACGGGACGGCGCGTCTCCATCGAGTGGACGGTGATGGACGGGGTCAACGACACTCCCGAGCAGGCTCGCCTCCTCGCCGACGTCGCCCGCCGCATTCGGGCGCATGTCAACCTCATCGCCCTCAACCCGACGCCGCTCTCGAAAGAAAGAGCGCCGTCGAAGGAGGCGATGGATCGGTTCGTCCAGATCCTGGAAGACCTCGACGTGAACGTGACGGTCAGGGACACCCGCGGCCGGGACATCGACGCCGCCTGTGGCCAACTCCGAGCTGAAAAAGGACGCCGTCAACCGATCTCGATCGGCTGACGCTCGAATCCGAATCTGGATTTCGCGCACCACCCCTATTACGCTGACTCCCCTCTCGGGCGGTCAGGGGCCGGAGAGGTCCCAACATGCTGACGTCGACCTATTTGGTGTCGACCAACAAACGCCTTCGTGCCTACCTCATCGGTGGGCTGATCGCTCTGATGGTGGTGGCCGGCTCCCTCGCCTACGAGGTGCGGCCCGGTGACACGTTGTCCGGCATCGCCGCCAAGCACGGCGTGTCCCTGCGGACGTTGCTGGAACACAACGACATCGCCAATCCGGACCTCATCCTTCCCGGTCAGAAGATCAACATCCCGGGTTCCGGTGGCTCCGGTGGCTCCGGTGGTTCCGGTGGCGGTGGCGCCGATGTGCACGTCGTGGCGGCCGGCGAGACACTCGGGGTGATCGCCAACCGCTACAAGGCGACGGTGGCGGCCATCGCCAAGGCGAACAACCTCAAGAACCCCAACCTCATCCGGATCGGACAAAAGCTGACGATCCCCTCGGGTGGCAGTGGGAGCGGAGGCTCGTCCACCTCCTTCCACATCGTCAAAGCCGGCGAGACGCTGGGATCGATCGCAGCCAAATACGGCCTATCGGTCTCCCAGCTGGCGGAGGCCAACGGCATCACCGACCCGAACCTCATCTTCGTGGGCTCGCGCCTGTCGCTGTCCGGGAAGAGCTTCGTGCCGTCCAACCTCCCCGGCGAAGGAGGCGGCGGCTCCAGCACCACCAGCCACACCGTGGCGGCGGGCGAGACCCTGGACCTCATCGCCCGCAAGTACGGAACGACGGCCTCGGCCATCGCCAAGGCCAACAGCCTCAAGAACCCCAACCTGATTCGGATAGGGCAGGTGCTGTCCATCCCGGGTGCGAGCTGGGTGTGCCCGGTTGCGGGCGGCACCTACGTCAACGACTGGGGTGTGGGCAAGCCCGACGGCCGCTGGCACCAGGGGATCGACATCTTCGCTCCCCGCGGCACCGAGGTGCGGGCCCCCGTCTCCGGCAAGATCGAGCTCGTGACCGGGACCATCGGCGGCCTCCAGTTCTATCTCTACGGCGACGACGGCGTCACCTACATCGGCACCCATCTCGAAGCCTTCGGGCGTTCGGGCCGGGTGCAGGCCGGTCACGTGATCGGCTACGTGGGCGACACCGGCAACGCCCGCGGGGGACCGACGCACCTCCACTTCGAGATCCATCCGGGCGACGGCGACGCGGTCAATCCCTACCCCACTCTGAAGGAAGCTGGTTGCTGAGGTAGGCCGCCCAGGGCCCTACCTCAGCCACGTCAGCGATCCCCGAGCAGCCGCTCGCGGAGATAGTCGAGGCGGACCTCGCCGCCTTCGAGGACGCGGCGATGGAAGTCCTTGAGGTCGAACGAGGGATCGGCCTGGAGACGGGAGCGGATGTCGAGGATCTCGCGTTCGCCGACCTTGTAGGAGATCGCTTGGCCCGGCCAGCCGAGGTAGCGCTTGACCTCGCTCTCGGCCATGTCGCGGGGTTGCAGGCCGATCTTGTCCATGTAGTCGACGGCGATGTCGTAGTTCCAGATCTCGCCGGCGTGGAGGGGCGCACTATCGGGAATGCGGTATCCGAGATGGGAGCCGATGTCGACCACGACCCGCGCCGCGCGGAAGAGGTGAGAGGCGAGCATGCCCAGCCGGTACTCGGGCTTTTCGAAATAGCCGAGTTCGTCCATGAGACGCTCGGCGTAGAGCGCCCACCCTTCGCCGTATCCGGGGTACCAGATGATGAGACGGTGGACCTTCGACAGGCGATCCTCCTGCCACATCGAGACGCCGACTTGTAGATGGTGGCCGGGAAACCCCTCGTGGTAGGCGGTAGCCACTTCCTGCCACGTGGGGATGCGATCCCGGTCGCCCAGGGCGTACCACACCGAACCCGGGCGCTGCCAGTCCTCGGACGGCTGCACATACCAGGCCCCGAGTGCCCCGCCGGGAGGCGCCAGGTTGACCGTGACCCGCTTGATGGGGTCCGCCAGGTCGAAATGGCTTCCGTCGAGCGCAGCAACGGCGTCATCGAGGCGCTGCTGAACGAAGTCGGTGAACTCCTCTTTGGGCACCGAACGGGCGGGGTCGGTCTCGAGCAACTCGATGACCTCGTCGACGGAGAGGTCCGGGTCGACTTCCCTGGCTACCTCGGCCATCTGTGACCGAAGCCGGGCCATCTCTTCCCACCCCCACTCGTAGACCTCGGCGGGGTCGATGGTCATCCCCAGGAACTCCTCCGCCGATCGGAGGTATCGCTCCTCCCCCACGCCGTCCTCGGGGTCAGCGTGACGCAGGTACTCCTGCTCGAGCCAATCCGCCAGCCGGGCCGCCTCCTGACGGGCGATCTCGGCGGCATGGCGGAGACGGTCGTCGGCGAGACCTCGCCGCTCGGCGTCGGCGACCAGGCCCAGGAACATCGACTGGTCGCCGGCGAGGTGGCGCGCCTGCTCGATCACCGACAGCACCTGGCGCCGAGAGGAGACCTGCCCGGTCTCGACCCCCGCCGCAAGGAGACGGCACCAGCCCTGGAAGGGCTCGCCGATCTTCTCGAGTCGAGAGGCGATGTTCCCCCACTGCTCGGCGGTCTCCCGGGGCATGATGTCGAAGATGTCCCGGACGCGAGTGAAGCCGCAATACATGTGGCTCACGTCGCGCAGGTAGTCGCCGCTCTCGTACTGGCCCACCGCCACCTCGAGGTAGCCGGCCACGACTCGGGCGGCGTGGCGCTGATCGTCGTCCGGGTGCTCGAAATGCTCCCGGGCGGCGGACCGGTACCGGCGGGCGACCTCGTAGACAGCGGTGGCGCCGTCGGGTGAGAGGTCGTCCCATCGATCGTCCGCACCGGGGATGCCGAGGCTCGTGGCCAGCATCGGGCTCAGCTCGAGGAGTTCGTCGAACAGCGCTTCAGAGAGCTCGAAGGGGGTGATGGTGGACCTCCTGGGAACGGAAATCGAGAGACTAACTCGAGCCCGGATCCAACAGACGAAGCCCCCACCCGGCCAACCGGACCCGGCGTCGCTGGCCCGACTAGCTTTCTCGTCCCATGTCCGACGTCATCGAGGTCCGCCCCGAAGAGAGGTTCGACGAGGAGAGCCTCCATGCCTATCTCAGGGATCGTCTGGAGGGTGCAAATTCCGACCTGGTGGTGAGACAGTTCGGCGGCGGACGGGCGAACCTGACCTATCTGCTCGACTTCGCGTCAGGACACCAGTACGTGCTCCGACGGCCGCCATTGGGCCCGGTGGCCCCGGGGGCCCACGACATGGGACGGGAGTATCGGGTGCTGTCCCGTCTGTGGAAGGCGTTCGACAAGGCTCCGCACGCCCTCCTCTACTGCGACGACGAGACGGTGATCGGCGCCCCCTTCTTCGTCATGGAACGCAAGGACGGGGTCGTCGTCCGCGAAACCGTCCCGGAGATCTTCGGCGGAGGTGCCGACGTCGACGCCAACTCCGCCCTTTCCCGGGTGGTGATGACGACGCTGGCCGAGTTCCACGCCGTCGACCCGGCCGCCTGCGGTCTCGACGACCTGGGACGGCCCGAGGGCTATCTCGAACGCCAAGTCAACGGGTGGCTGGATCGCTGGGAGCGGGCCCGACACGAGGACAACCCCCTCGCCGAGGAGGTCGGCCGCTGGCTCAGAGAGACGATGCCGACGTCTCCTCCCGCCACCCTCCTCCACAACGACTGGCGTCTCGACAACATGGCAGTGTCCCCTGACGATCCGTCGGTGTGCGTGGCCGTCTACGACTGGGACATGGCGACCCGAGGCGACCCGCTCACCGACCTGGGCACTCTGTTCGGGTCGTGGCACCACCCCGACGAGATCGACGACCGGACCCATTCGCTGATGCCGGTCACCGTGCCGGGGTGGATGCGGAGGGAGGAGGCGGTGGCGGTGTACGCCGAAACCTCCGGCGTCGATCTCACCGACATCGACTGGTACATCGTGTTCGGCACCTGGAAGCTGGGGGTGATCCTCCAGCAGATCTACATCCGCTACCTGCGGGGCCAGACGTCCGACGAGAGGTTCGCCTCCATGGGCGACGGAGCGGCGCGGCTCATCGAACTGGCGGCGGCCCGGCGTCCTGGATGAACGCCGGGCCGCGGCCGGGAGTGGCTCAGTCGGCTGCGCTGAGCGTCACTTCGAGTTGCATCGGCTCGCCGTCGCGGATCAGGTCGACCTGAACGGTCTCTCCGGGACGGTGGGATCCGACCTGGGCGACGAGGTCGCCGATGTTGGTGACCCTGACGCCGTCGATGGCAGTGATGACATCCCCTCGTTCGATGCCCGCCTCGTCCGCACCCGAGCCCGGCTCGACGGAGATAACGAGGGCGCCGGGCCGCTGACCTTCGGCGGTGGTCGCCTGGATACCGAGGATCGCCCGCTCGATCGGTTCTCCGGCGACGATGTCTTGGGCGAGGTCGTAGGCGACGTCGATCGGCACGGCAAAGCCCACGCCGATGTTTCCGCCGGTTGTGGAGTAGATCGACACGTTGATCCCGATCACCTCGCCGTCGCGATTGGCCAGTGCCCCTCCGGAGTTGCCGGGGTTGATCGGGGCGTCGGTCTGGATGAGCGACTGGAACGTGCCCCGTCCGACGACGGTCTGGTTGACGGCCGAGACCACGCCGGCGGTCACCGTCTGGTCCAACCCGAACGGGCTGCCGATCGCCACCGCCAGCTGGCCGACCTTGACTTCCTTGTCGAGAGCGAGCGGAGCGGCAGGGAGACCGGTGGCGTCCACCTGAACCACGGCTACGTCGGCGTCGAGGTCGCCTCCCAGGACTCGGCCCTCGTACTGCGTACCGTCGCTCAAACGGACCTGGACGGTTTCGGTGCCGGCGACCACGTGGGCAGCGGTGAGGATGAGGCCGTCGGAGTCGTAGATGACGCCGCTCCCCCCTCCCCGGACCGTGTCGATGCGGACGACCGACGGAAGCAACGACTCGGCGACCGCCGCCACAGGCTCCTCCGTCGCCAGCGCCTCGTCGAGCGGCTCGTCCACATCTGCCGCAGTGGTGGCGGTTGCGGCATCGGGGTCAGCCGCATCGGTGTCCACAGGAGTGGAGGGCGACGTGAAGACGAGAAAGCCGATGCCCACACCGATCACGAGTGCGGCCAGGTAGGTGAGCACGGTGGCCCACGGTCGCTTGGAGCGCGGTGGCTCGGGATCCTCGGGCGGAGTCAAGGGTCGCGTATCGGTATCGGGGAACATGCATACCTCCTGTGGCGACCGTACGAATGGATGTCTAAACCACTCGTAAAGAACATCGTCTCAGGCAACACGTGTCGGTAGAGCCATCCGTCCCACGTGTGCAGTCAGATGCGACGAGGACCGTCAGCGCCGACGAGCGGCAACCACATGACCAGTGTGGACCCGCCTTCGACCCCACGATGAGCAGCGAGCCGCCCCCCATGGGATTCGACGATCTGGCGAACGATCGTCAGGCCCAGGCCGCGTTTGGAGCCCTTCTCGACGAGGGTGGGGTCGATCCCCTTGCCTTCGTCGGCCACCGCCACCCATGCCCATCCATCGCGGTTCGTGCCCGAGGCGAGAACGACTTTCGAGCCGGCGGGCGATGCCTTGAGGGCGTTGTCGGTGAGATTGTTGATCGCCCGGCGGAGCGTCTCGGGCACGCCCTCGATCTCGGCTGGCGTGGGGTTGGCCTCCACCTCGACTCCATGTTCTGCGCCGCGCGGCCGGAACTCGGTCGCCGCCTCGGAAACGAGCTCGGCCAGATCGACCTTCACCCGAGCGGCTGCACGCGCCTCGAGGCGCGCAGTGGCGAGGAGGTCGTCGATCATCGAGCCCATCCGCTCGGCGTTCCGCTGGATGATGGCGGCCGTCTCCTTCCAGTCCCCCACAGTGGCATCCGGGTCGTCCATCAGCACGTCGACGTTGGAGCGGATGACGGCGAGCGGGGTGCGCAGGTCATGTGATGTGTCGGCCAGGAAACGGCGCTGGGCCCGAAAAGCGGCGTCGAGGCGCTCCAGCATCTGGTCGAACGTGGCGGCGAGCCGACCCAGTTCGTCGTCGGGTCCCTGGTACCCGATCCGACGTGACAGGTCGGACGCCTGGATTTCCCGGGCGACAGCCGTGATGGCGTCGACCGGTCGCAGGGCGCGGCCGGCGATGATCCAGCCCACGACGAGCGACAGGAGGAACAGCGCCACGAGGCCGATCCAGAGGTAGTCGGAGAGTATCGACAGGGCGCGTTGCGTTATGGCTTGTTCCACCAGTTCGGCCGTGTCGAGGTCGATGTCGAGGATCTCTATGGGGCGCCCGTTGACGATCGCCAGACGGCTGTCGAAGACGAGAGGCAGGCGCCGCAGGCCTCGGCGGACGAAGTAGTAGGTGATGCCGAGTACAGCCGCTCCCAGGCCGAAGACGACCGACGAGTACAGGACCGACAGGCGGAATCGGATCGAGCGGACGAATGACGACAGCTTGCTCATGACTCCACCAGGCGGTAGCCGCGCCCGGGGATCGTCTCGATCACCGTCGGATCGACGAGCTTGCGGCGCAGGTTGGAGATCGTGACTCGCACCACGTTCGTGAACGGGTCGACCATCTCGTCCCATACGTGCTCGAGCAGAGTCTCCTGGGACAGGACCACGCCGGGACGGGCCATGAAGTAGTGCAGGAGTGAGAACTCCTTGGCGGTGAGATCGAGGGGTTTGCCGTCCTGTCGGGCTTCGAACCGGGACGGGTCGAGTTCGAGCGAACCGACGCGGAGGATCGGTGACCCCGGATCGTCCCGGCGCAGCAACGCCCGAACCCGAGCGGCCAACTCGGCGAAAGCGAACGGCTTGACCAGGTAGTCGTCGGCCCCCGAATCGAGGCCGAGAACCCGGTCGTCGATCTCATCGCGGGCGGTGAGCATCAAGACCCGGGGCCGCTCGCTGCCGAACAACTCCATCTCACCGGAAGCGACGCGCCGGCAGATGTCCACCCCGGCGCCGTCGGGGAGGTTCCAGTCGAGCAACAGCAGGTCGTATTCGGTCGAGGCGAGCTTGAGCTCCGACTCGGCGACGGTGGCGGCCACGTCGACGGCGTGGCCCTCCCGGCGCAACCCGCGGGCGATCGCCGAAGCGAGCTCGGCTTCGTCCTCGACCAGCAGCAACCTCATCACTGGGAACGGTATCGCAAGCCCGGTAACACCGATCTAAAAGGGTGGTGGGTGGGGCGCGGGTGGCGTGGCGTCAAACGGGTGGTGGGTGGGGCGCGGGTGGCGTGGGTCCTTCGAATCGGAACTGCGCCGTGGCACGATGCTCCCGACGCGGGGAAACCCTCTCATGATCTCCACCCTCACCCTCCATCTTCCGGCACATCACGCCGAGGGACGCGTTCGGCGGGGTGAGAGGACGTGTACCGTTCCCGTCCTCGCCGGCCTGGGTGGCACACCCGGTAACTCGAGCCTGGCCACCGGCCCGACCATCCACTGCGGAGGCGACACGCGATGTCGTTCGACTGGTCCAAATACGAGGCGGTGCTGTTCGACCTCGACGGGGTCCTGACGTCGACCGCCGCCATCCACGCTGCCGCCTGGAAGCGCACCTTCGATGCCGCGCTGGCTCAACTGCGCGGACCCGACGAGAAGCCGTTCGACGTCGACGCCGACTATCGGACCTATGTCGACGGCCGCCCCCGGTACGACGGGGTGGCTGCTTTCCTCGCCTCCCGCGGCATCGAGTTGCCGTGGGGGGACCCGAGCGACCCGCCGGGCTTGGGCACGGTCTGTGCGATCGGGAACCAAAAGAACGAATTGTTCAACACGATCCTCGCCGAGGGGGGCGCGGAGGTGTTCCCCGGGTCTCGCGCCCTGCTCGACCACCTCGAGAAACTGGGAATCCGTTGCGCGGTGGTCTCGTCGTCGAAGAACGCTGGTCCCGTACTCGAGTCAGCAGGCGTCCGGGACCGTTTCGAGGTCCTAGTCGACGGGATCGTGGCGACCGAGGAGGGCCTCGCCGGAAAGCCCGCCCCCGACGCCTTCTTGGAGGCCGCCCGGCGCATGGGGGTGAAGCCGGAGAAGTGCGTGGTCGTCGAGGATGCGGTCGCCGGGGTCGAAGCGGGGGTCAATGGCTACTTCGGGGCGGTGGTCGGTGTGGACCGCCACGGCGACCCCGAGGCGCTGCGGCGGGCTGGTGCCGATGCGGTCGTTTCCGACCTGGGAGAGCTCGTCCCATGAGATGGCGCAAGGAGATCGTTCCCGAGCTTCCTCACGACGTCTACCCGATCGACCCGTGGGCGCTGGTCGAGACGGCCTACACGCCCGACCTCATCCCGCTGCTCGAGACGGTGTTCGCTCTGGGCAACGGCAGGATCGGGGTGAGAGGGTCGTTGCATCCGGGCACTCCGAGCCATCAGCCGGGTGTGCTCATCAACGGCTTCTACGAGTCCTGGCCCATCCAGTATCCGGAAGCGGCCTATGGATTCGCCACCGCCGGCCAGACCATCGTCTATGCCCCCGACCCGACGCCGCTCCGTCTGGCGGTGAACGCCGAGACCATCGACTTCGACGACGCCGACATCACCAACTGGGAGCGGCGGCTCGATTTCCGCACCGGCCTGCTCACCCACCGCTACCACTGGCAGACCCGGGGAGGGGTGGGTGTCGACGTGGAGGCGATCCGGATGGTGTCGATCACCCATCCCGACCTCCTCGTGTGCCGTCTGCGGGTGAAGGTCGACTCCCCTGCCACGGTCGTCGTCGTGTCCGAACTGATCAACCGCCAGGACACCGACTACCTGGAGCCGGCACCGATCGAATACGACCCCCGCCGAGCGAAGAACTTCGGCCGTCGCGTGCTCGAGCCGACCGGGATCCGTCTCGGCCCCGAGACGGTTTCGGTCGGTTATGAGACGGTCCAGTCCCGGCTTCCCCTGGGCGTATCGATGACCCATCGGTTGGACCGCCCGCACGAGGTGACGCTCCACGAGCATCCCGATCGACCCAATGCCACCTTCACGATGACACTGGAGGCCGGCGAGGAGGCGACCATCGACGTCTTCACCGTCTTCGAGACCGGTGAGGAGCGCAGCATCGACAGCGCCGAGGACAAAGTGGCCATGGTCGCCGCATCCGGGTTCGACGCCGTCGTGGCGGCCCAACATGCGGCTTGGGAAGCGTTCTGGGAGAGGGCGGATGTCCAGATCGGCGCCGACCCGTCAGTCCAGCAGGCGGTGCGCTGGGTCCTCTTCCAGCTGCACCAGGCGACCGCCCACATCGAGGGCACCGGCGTGCCGGCGAAAGGCGTGTCGGGGCAGGCCTACGACGGCCACCACTTCTGGGACGCCGAGATCTTCGTGCTGCCGTTCCTGGTCTACACCAACCCGCACCTCGCCGCCCAACTCCTGCGGTACCGCTATTCCATGCTGGACAAGGCGCGTCAGCGGGCCCGCGAGCTCTCCCTCCGCGGAGCGCTGTTCCCGTGGCGGACGATCAACGGCGAGGAAGCGAGCGCCTACTGGGCAGCCGGGACCGCCCAGTACCACATCAACGCCGCCATCGCCTACGCCCTCCGCAAATACGTCCAGGTGACGGGCGACGAGCAGCTGTTGTGGGACATCGGCGTCGAGATCCTCGTCGAGACCGCCCGCATGTGGGCAGATCTCGGGTTCCACCGCGACGGCGCCTTCCACATCTACGGGGTGACCGGGCCCGACGAGTACACCGCCCTCGTCGACGACAACGCCTACACGAACCTGATGGCGCAGATGAACCTCGAGTACGCGGTCGAGTGCGTCCAGCGGATGCGCGTCGAGCAGCCCGACCGCTGGAACGAACTGGAGGCCCGCCTGGGCCTCGCCGACGCCGAGGTCGAGGAATGGCGCTCGGCAGCTGCCGAGATGTACGTCGGCTACGACGAGGGCTACGGGATCACTAAACAGGACGAGAGCTTCCTCGCCAAGGAGAAGTGGGACTTCGACGCCGTCGGGCCCGAACGCCATCCCCTTCTCCTCCACTTCCATCCGCTGGTCATATATCGCTATCAGGTCATCAAGCAGGCGGACGTCGTCATGGCGATGTTCCTCCTGCCCGACAAGTTCCCACCCGATCTGGTCCGCAGGAACTTCTACTACTACGACCCTCTGACGACCGGGGACTCGTCGCTGTCGGCCTGCGTCCAGTCCATCGTCGCCGCCCACATCGGCGAGCAGGAGTTGGCGATGCACTACTTCCGCACCGCCCTCTTCATGGACCTCGCCGACCTCCACGGCAACACCACCGACGGGGTCCACCTGGCATCGGCGGCTGGCGTGTGGATGGCGATCGTCTACGGGTTCGCCGGCATGTGCGACGTCGGAGGCGAGATCAGCTTCGACCCCCGCCTTCCCGCCGAGTGGCAGTCGGTGGGCTTCAAGTTGCTGGTCCGGGACACGCTCCTCGACCTCGACCTCGACCACAACCGGATCGCCCTGAAGACGGACGAGGGAAAACTCGACGTCTCCGTGCGGGGCGAACGGGTGACGGTCACTCCTGAGGGTGTGACGATCCCTCTCTGACGTAGCGCAGAAAGAGCATCTTCTCCCCCGCCAGCACCCGCTCGAGTCGGAACTCCCGCTCCCCTTCGGTGGCACCGGCGACGATCCGGTGGGACATGCCGCCCACCACCAGAGGAGAGAGAGTGAGGTCGATCTCGTCGACCAGGCCGGCTTCCAACAGGGAAGCGTTGAGAGTGGGGCCCCCTTCGCACAAGACGACCCCGTGGCCTCGGTCGGCCAGCATGTCCAAGGCACGCGCCGGGTCGACGCCGACGTCACCGGCCACGACGACTTCCGCCTTGTCCTCGAGCGCCCGGCGCCTTTCGATCGGCGCGTCGGCTCCGGTGAAGACGATCGGCATACGGTCGGAATCCTCGAACACACGGGCGCTGGGCTCGAAATAGAGGCTGCGGCTGACGATCACGAGGCGAGGCAGCGGCTCGAGTCCCGCTGCGCGACGGAGCCCCTGGGCTCGGTCGTCCAGACGAATCGGGCCGTAGTCCTCGGCCCGTACGGTGCCTGCACCGACCAGCACCGCATCGCAGGCCGCGCGCAGCGCTCGGAACATCGCCCGGTCGGCATCGTCCGACAGCGGCGTCGACTGGCCTCGCACCGTCGTCGCCCCGTCGACCGAGGAAACCATGTTGATGAAGAGCCAGCGCTCCGCCTGTCGGTGAGTCTCCAGGGCGATGGCCACGAGGTCATCCGTCGGAAAGGACTCTCCACGCTCGACCCACCAGAACATCGCCCGAGCGTAAACCACGGAACACGGGTCCGGGCGGTGTGGCAACCTGGCGACCATGGCAGACCCCACCGCCTTCATCCACGACTCCATGCCGCTCACCCGCACCCTCGGCGTGACGGCGGAGAAACTCGACCCTTCAGAGGTCGTCCTCCGGCTCGAATGGGCGGAGGCACTGTGCACCGCAGGGGGCGTCCTCCACGGCGGCGCCCTGATGACACTCGCCGACTCGGCCGGAGCGGCCTGCGCCTTCCTCAACCTGCCCGAAGGAGCGACGGCGACGAGCACGATCGAGTCGAAGACCAACTTCATGGGAGCCGTGCGGGAAGGCGGCGTCACGGCCCGCGCCAGCGTGCTCCACGCTGGGCGGACGACGATCGTGGTCGAGGCGACGATCACGGACGCAAACGGCCGCCTGGTGGCAAAGACCCTCCAGACCCAGGCCGTCCTGGGCCCCTGACGAGACACGAAGGGAGCCGCCCCGATGGGGCGGCTCCCCTGCTGACCCGATCCGGGTGCGGGTCAGCCTTCGACGATCACCTTTGCTCGCATCCAGGGATGCGGCGAGCAGAAGTACTCGAACTCGCCGGGTTGGTCGAAGGTGTACGACCAGCTCTGCCCGGGGTCGAGCAGCCCGGAGTCGAACAGCCCGTCGGCGGAGGTCACGCTGTGCATCATCTGGTCGTCGTTGGTCCAGGTGACCGTGGTGCCCACCTTCACCCGAAGGACGTTGACCGAATAGTCGGCCGGTGTCTCGTCGTCGTCGAACTCGTTGGGCGAGTCCAGATCCTGGAACTCCGAGCTCCCGGGCATGATCGACACCTGCTCGCCGCCCCCCGCCGGCTGCTCGCCACCGGCTGCCGGCTGCTCAGAGCCGCCTCCCATGTGGTCCGCGTTCGGGTCCGCGGCTTCGCCACCGACAGCCTCGTAGATCTCGGGGTTGGCCTCGCCGGTGATCACGACCTGTCCGATCGCCCCCTTGTCGAACGCCCGGGCCAGGGCGTGGTCGACGAGAACGATCGTGGATGGGACCTGCCCCACCATCTCTACGACGGTGCCCCCTCCGGCCGGGACCAAGGTCGTCTGTGAGCCGCGGATCGGCGTCGCCAAGAGCGCTGCCTCCGGATAGACCTTGTCCCAGTGCGAGCCGATCGGGTGGAAGTTCGAGTTGAGGTTCAGCCCGGCGTTGATGAAGTAGATGCGGGCCCGCTCGCCCACCTGCATCTGCAGGGCGTTGTCACCCGTCAGGGAATCGACCGCTCCGTTGAACACCACGTAGCTCGGG
The DNA here is from genome assembly GCA_036380875.1 of Acidimicrobiia bacterium. GTDB lineage: Bacteria > Actinomycetota > Acidimicrobiia > Spongiisociales > ZC4RG35 > ZC4RG17. Next base: position 28,748 of record DASVDX010000087.1, on the reverse strand, counting down.
TTCTCGTCGGTGACGGAACGCCGATCGAAGGCGGCGACGCCGTCCTGAGGCTCGGAGGTGTAGTACTCAGACTGGACGATGTACCACTCGTGGTCGACCGCGGGTAGCGGCGTCTCGGGATCGACCAGGATCCCGCCGAACATGCCGTGCGAGATGTGCGCCGGGACGTCGTCGTAGGCGCAGTGGTACATGAAGAAACCCGGGTACAGGAGACGAACTTCGATCGTCTTCGTCTCCCCGGGAGCCACGACCGTGTCGGCGGCGCCGCCGCCGGGTCCCGTCACGGCATGGAAGTCCACGTTGTGGGGATGCGTGTTGCCTTCCGGGTTGGTGACGGTGAACCGGAGGACATCGCCGACGCGAGCCCTGATCACGGGCCCTGGTGTGCCGGCCACGACGCCATCAGGCCCGTCGACGAGGCGGTAGCCCCACGTCTCGGTCTCGACACCGCTGGCGGGGTCGATCACGTTGACGCCTTCGACGATCTCGAACTCGACTTCGACGATCGCCGGGGTGGCCCGTTGGGGAGGCGGAGGCATCTGGGGAGCGACGGCCACAGCCGGCTCCGTCGCCACTGGCAGGTCCGCCTTGGGGACGAGGGCAGGGATGACGTCACCGGTCTCGACGGCGGCTCCCGCCTCTGCCAGATAGGCGTCGACTCGCTCCGAGACGATGGCGTCGTCCACCGAGTTGCGGCCGGCCGTCACGGTCAAAGCGATGATCGCCACCACCACGGCCGCCAGAGTGCCCAGGATCCCCAGGGCGATGAGGGTTCCCAGGGCGTAATGCGGGTGCGGCGGAACGCTCGGGGGGCTGGTCGAGGTCTGTTCTGGGACCGACCTGTTCAGGGTCTGGGTCATGGGCTACTCCGTCACTCGGGTTTTTCCCAGAGTTGCCGGAAAAACCCGTGACGGTGAGGGCCAAAAGTCCCTCGATGCGGGACCAAAAGGCCCCCGATCGTCAGCCGCGACTCGGTCTCTGTGTCGGAGGAGCCAGTCCGTCGACGGCCACCAGGGCCATCTCCAGCATCCGCAGGATGGCGGTCGGCGTGGGGTCGTCCCAGCGAGTGCGAGGCATCCGCCGGACCCACCAGTCGCGAGCAGTCCGGAGCTCGGCGACGTCGAACCGCCCGGCGAGGCGCTCCGCTCCCTCGGCGGGCTTCACTCCGTCGGCGTGGAGGTGGCGAGCTTCCTGCACCGCAGCCGGAACGGGCAGCTTCGCCGCCACCGTCCCGGGCGGTGGAGCAGTGGTGGTCACGATTCCAACTCTCCTTTCCGACCAAGCGCGTCCGTCATGCGCGGCGCCAGGCGAAATACCCCTCGTCGTAGTCGAATGTCCCGGCGTCCGGGTTCCAATCGACGATCTTCGGCACCGTCAGCACCCGGCTGGACGGGCACCTCCGCCCGAGGTGATCGATCACCTCTTCGGTGAAGAACCTCATGACCCCGGCGGCGAGAGCGCGTTGTCCGGCTCCCAGACCGCATCGGTTGGCGTCGGTGACCCTCTCTATCCAGGCAGTTATCTCGTCGAGGGTGTACTGGTCGCCTGCTCCCGAGTCTATGGCGAAGAACCTCTCGGCCAAGGCGTCGGTGCCGAGCTTGCAAGGCGGGCACTGTCCGCAAGATTCCACCGCCAGGAACCGGGAGAGGACGGCGGCCGCCGCCACGATGCAGGCGGTCTCGTCGTACACCACCATCCCTCCCGAGCCGAGACCCGACCCGATGGCTCGCATCGACCCGAAGTCCATGGGCGTGTCGAGCAGGGAGTCCGGGATGGGGGCATTGGACACCCCGGGGAACACAGCCTTCACCCGTCGGCCGTCGGTCGGGCCCTCCCCCACCCCGTGGACCAGCACCGCCAGGGGCGTGCCCATCGGCAGCTCGGCCACGCCCTCAGACGCGACATCACCGCAGACGGTGAACAGCATGTTGCCGGGCGAGTCCCGAGTCCCGATCTCCAAGAACCACTCCGCCCCGCGGGCGAGGATGTGGGGCACGTTGGAGAGTGTCTCGACGTTGTTCACGACTGCCGGGTTCACTTGTTCGCTCCATCCGGCCGACGCCGCTCCGACACCGGCCGGCATGTCCGTGTAGAGCCCGACGACGTAGGGCGGATACCAGCGGGGGAACGGGGGACGGCCTTCGATGGCCTCCAGGAGACCCTTCTCCTCGCCCAAGAGGTAGTCGTCGGGGCCCGTTACCACGCGGATCGGAACGTCGCCGAGCATGTCCTCGGCCTGCATCTCGGTGGCCGCCCGCTCGAGGGCGGCGAGCTCGGCGGCGTAACGCTCCTTGAGCCCGATGTAGGCCTCCTCGGCACCGATGGCGAAGGCGGCGATGGCAATGCCCTCGAGCAGCTGGTAGGGGTTCCAGCGAATCAGCGCCCGGTCCTTGAACGTCCCCGGCTCGCCTTCGGCGGCGTTGCAGACGAGGAACCGACGCTGACTCGGATCGGCCGAGGCGACGCCCCGCCACTTGACGGCCGTCGGAAAGCCGGCTCCTCCCCTGCCCCGCAGCCGCGCCCGTTCGATGGTGGCGATGGTGGCATCGGGGCCGATCGCTCGTGCCCGCGCCAACCCCTCACCCCCGCCGGTAGCGCGGTACTCGGCGATCGATTCGATCCGCCGGTCACTCAGCAGGTAACTCGTCACCTCGGCCTCCAACTGTCCTCGGGCTCTCGAATTCTTCCTATCCTGACCGGAAATATGGCACGTGGAAAACCAGCAGGCATGGCAGCGGCGGTGACCGTGTATCTGTTGGCGACCGGCCTCGGCATCGCCCTCCGTCTGCTGTTGGCCGGTGTGGCCATCCCGATCCCCTTCGATCATCTGCTCCACGCCCATTCCCACGCCTTGTACTTCGGCTGGGCGGCAGCACCGATCCTCATCGCCGCTCTGCCCTCCCGGCGGGCGAGCCGGTGGGCGCGGTGGGCTTTCGTCTCGGTCGTGCCGATGACGGCCGCCTTCCTCGCCCAAGGTTACGGTCCGGTTTCGATCGCGGCCTCGTCCGTGGTGATGGCGGTCTGGTACGTAGGCGTCGCTCTGTGGTGGAGGGAAGGGGGAGCACGGGAGTTCACCGCCAGCTTGGCGTACGTGCTCGTCGCCAGCTTGGGCGTCTGGGTGCTGGGGGTGCTGCAGGCCACCGGCCACGGTGAGGGGCTGGCAGGTCGGTTGGCCGTCCACAGTTTCCTGTCCACCTTCGCCTGGTCGCTGGTCCTCGGCACAGTGACATTGCTGATGCGCTCGGGCGAGGTCGATCCCGGCGCCGCCCGTCGGGTGAGCCGGTGGTGGCTGGCCCTGGCCTGGCTGTTCTTCCCCCTAGGCGTCGTGGCCGGTCCGGAGGTGCCGGTCCTCGGGTGGGCGGCGCGGGCCGCCGGTGTGGCAGCCCTCGTACCGGCGATCTGGTGGGCCTCGGCTCTGTGGAGAACGGGTGTGGCAGCACTGCGGGCGGCGGGAGGTTGGCTCCTCGCGGCAGCATTGGGACTGGCAGCGGCGGGCGTCGGGGGCTCCTCGGTGCTGTCGTGGGTGGGAAGACCGGGCGTCGTGTTCTACCTCCATGCCCTCCTGCTCGGGTACGTGACCACAGTGCTCGCCTGGCATTCCACCCAGGGAGCCGACATATCCCGGCCGCTGCGATGGCACCACCTGGGAGTGGCGACGATGCTCGCCGGCGTGCTCGCACCCCTGATCGGAGTCGGACGCCCCGGCATGTGGTTGGCGGCGGCCGGAGCCCTTGGAGTGTGGCTCGCCGGATGGCGATGGGCAGCGCCGATCCTCACTCCCCAGCGCGAGACGGCCCTGACATGAGATTCGACTTCTGGAGTGTGGTCCGTTTCCTCCACATCGCCGGTGCGGTGGTGTGGGTCGGAGGGCAACTCACACTCACCCTGGTTGTCCGTCCGGTGACGACCAGGCTCCTCTCCCCCGAAGATCGGCGTCAACTGGTCGGGGCGTACGGTTCCCGGTTCGGACGTATCGCCTCGTGGGTCCTCATCCCCCTCTTGCTCGCCACTGGCCTGGGCCTCACCTATCACCGGGGAGTCGGGCTCGGAGGTCTCACCGTGCCCGGCTACGGCGCCACACTGGGAGTCAAGATCACCCTGGCGCTGATCTCCTTCGGAGTCGCCATCGCCCACGGAGTCGTGGCAGTGAACGCTTCGACGAAGGTGGTACGGGTGCTCGGGATCGTGGGGACCGTGGTCTCCCTGGCGGTGGTCGCGTTGGCGGCCTCCCTCGTGCCATGACCGACGGTAACGCCGGCCGGCGTGTCGTTGCCTCTCACACGATCGCCCGGCGGGCGTTCCGGTTGGCAGGAGGCTTCGCCGCCGTGGCCGTGGTGTGGGCGCTGGTGGTCCTCGTCCGGGGCGGCTCCTGGTGGGGTCCTCTGCACGCCTTCCTCGCCGGCACGGTGCTCTCGGCCATCGCCGGCGCCAGCCAGATGTTCACGATCACATGGTCGGCGTCACCGGCACCTCCCCGGGTCCTGGCGGCGACGCAGCGGGTGACGTTGGGAGCGGGCACCGCCGCCGTCCTGATCGGGGTGGTGGAAGGATGGCCGGTGGCCGTTTGGACAGGCGGAGGCCTGCTCGTCGTTTCGCTGGGGCTCCTGGCATGGTCGATTCGCCGCACCATCACCCGGAGCCTCCTCCGCCGCTTCGACCTCGCGTCCCGGTTCTATCTCGCCGCCTTCGCATGCGGCGCCGTGGGAGTGACATTGGGGGCTGTTCTGGGAAGCGGGCAAGCCGGAGAGGCGTTCTGGCGGATGCGGCTCGTGCATTCGCATCTGAACCTCGTCGGCCTGGTCGGGTTCACGATCGTCGGAACCCTGCCCACGTTCCTGCCCACCCTGGCCCATCACCGGGCAGTGAGCGGGTGGGAGGCGAGGGCGGCGTGGTGGCTGGCGGTGGCATCGGCGATCGCCATGTTCTCGGGGCTGTGGCTGGGCAGCGGAGCCGTCGGGATCGGGACGGTGCTCGCCGCGGCGGCGGCCCTGGCAATGGGGGTGGGGATCGTGGTGCGGCTGTGGGAGAAGGGCAGGCGGAAGCTCACGTTCATCCAGGTCGCGATCGGGGTGGGCTGGCTGGGCGGTTGGGCCGTTGCCGACGGGCTGGGCCTGATGGCGGGTGGGGCTCCCACGCCGTTCGGCCGAGGGACGTTGGTGGCCGTGACCGCCGGCGTCGGCCAGGTGCTCCTCAGCTCGCTCGCCTACCTGCTCCCCGTCGTGATCGGACCTCCTCTCGAGCCCAAGTTCGGCCGCATGACGGCGCGCCCTGCCGTTCCCCTGGCGGCTGCCAACCTCGCCGGCATCGCCGGTGTGGCCGGCCTCGGCAAGGTGGCAGCGGCCCTGGTCGCCCTCTGGGTGACTGACTTCGTCGTCCGCCTGATCGGTCTTCTGCGCCGAGGCGACTGACGACAGCCTCCGGCCAGGGCTTTGGTCCCGGGTACGTAAGGGTCCTTTTCCCGTGGCCGGATGACATTCGCCTCTCGTAGCCGAAGGGGTGTGTCCCCGATAGTCACCGGCATAGGCAGTTGGCCGGAAGAAAGAGAGGACGCGATGACTGCCACAGTCACCGAAAGAATCACCCCTACTGAGGTTTCACCCATCAAGAAGAGCGGTCTTCTCCTGACCGCCGCCATCGTGGCACTGGTCGTGGGATTCGGCTCCGTTGCCGGTGGCCTCTTCGGCGTCTGGTACACCTGGGACCAGGCGGTCGAACAGGGTGTCGTCACCCCCGATGACGCCGTGATCCCCGAGACACCCGTCCGTGGCCCGTTCACGATGTGGGCGCAAGCCGACATCATCACCAAGCACCAGTTGGAGCGGACCGGCGGCCTCTACTACTCCGAGATGCCCCGGGAAGTCCCAGCAGTCGACGAAGCCGGCCAGCCGATCCTCGACGAGAATGGTGAGCAGGTGATGGTGCCCAACGAGGCTCGAGCCTCCTGGATCGACGCAACGACACTCACCACGGCTCTGAGCCTGGGGATCATCTCCTACGCCTTGTCGGCGATGGCCATCGCCGTCGGAGCGGCACTGATCCTCACCGGATTCGTCTTCCTGAGGATCCGCAACAAGGCCGTCCTCGTCTGACCCAACGGCCACTGACGAGCGCAAGAGCCGGGCCCGAAAAAGGGCCCGGCTCTTCGCGTGCCCCCACTCTCAGGCGGCGGGTTGGGGAGTTTCTTCCCTCACGTGCGGCCTGACGATCCTCGGCAACGTGAAACGGTGGACGGCCGCGCCCTCCCCGGTCTGCTCCCGCACGACGGGAAGGGTGAGGATGAGGTGACTTTCTCCCCGTACCCGGCGGTACGACAGTTCCGAGCCCATTCGGTCGGCGAGAGCCTGGGCGATGGCGAGGCCCAGACCGAGGGCGTCGTTGACCGCCTGGAGGGAGAGCTCGTCGGTGAGTGCCATCTCGGCACCTGGCGACAGGCCCGGACCGCGGTCGACCACTTGACAGATGTATCGGTCGCCGAAGCTGTGGCCTCGCACCGCCACGGGCGCCTCGCCGTGGGTGTGGGCGTTGACGAGGAGGTTGCGCAGCACATGGCGGAAGGCCTCCGGGTCTACGAGCACGGTGGCGTCGCGGCATTCGACCGAGACCTCGTGGCCCATCAGCTTCAGGTAGGCCACCGCAGCTTCGACCTCTTCACACACGGACACCCTCTCGGGGTTCAACGACAGGGCGCCGGCTTCGAGCCGGGCGGCGACAGAGATGTCGTCGATCACCCGGGAGAGCTCGACCGACTGAGTGATGACCGTGTTGAGCGCCTCGGCATTTTCGTCACCAACCACCGACGGGTCGATCATCTGGGCGAAGCCCACGATGCCGGTGAGCGAGCTGCGCAGGTCGCGGTTGAGGCTCGTGACGAAGTCCTCCTTGAAGGTGGCCAGGCTGGCGCGGGCCTCCTCCCGGCTGCGCCGCCACACCCGGTCGACCGTCCAGCTGTAGCCGACCGACACCGCGAGCAGGAGACCGAATGTCACGCACAGGAAGGCGACACGGAGATCGAGCCCGCCGGGCAGCGATTCGCCGACCAGCCAGAAGAGGACGGCGGAGCCGACCGCGGCTACGGCCACCGCCGAAATGCTGCGCGCCGGGCCGCGGGCGGCGCTTTCCCCACTCGCCTGGAACATGTTGGATGGATCGACCGCAGACGGCATCCCCCTGGATGGCCATAAGGATTGCCACCGACCGGACTAGTCAGCTCCGGAGGTCAGTTGGCCGTGCCGTACTCGCGGTCGAGACGGGCAGACTCGTCCACCTCCCGCTGGTGACGAAGGCAATAGCGGGCGGATGGGCGAGCATCGAGGCGGTCGGGTTCGATGTCGCGCCTGCAGATGTCACACTTGCCGTACGTGCCGGCGTCGATCCGCTGCAGGGCATGGTCGATGTCGGCCAGTCGGGCGTCGATCTGTTCCCGTACGGCGAGGTCCTTGGTCCGCTCGAAGGTCTCCGTCCCCTGGTCGCCGGGATGCTGGTCGTAGTCGGCCAGGGAGCCCGAGGAGTCGGCCTGCTCCTGGTCGAGGGCGCTGTCTTCGCCCTGGCTTTGGCGGAGGAAGACCAGGCGGTCGCGTTCCTCTTCGAGTTTGGTGCGGGCTTCGGTGATCTCCATTCGGTGTGACTACCCGCCCGATCCCGGCTGAACCGCCGAGCCGGGCGCCGTCCGCTGTGTCTCCCGGTAGACGGCCACCACCCCGCCCAGGCCGGTACCGGCGGCGAGGGCGGTGGCGGCTCGCTCCAGCCAAGTGGGAAGGGCAGTCGGGAGGGAAGGCATCCACAGCGCCCCGAGGCGGGTGGCCACCCAGGCGAGGAGCACGGCTGCCGTCGCCCCCAGCAGCAAGTGACGCCCCTTCCTGCGAAGGGCGGCCCATCCCGCCAGCAAGAGGGCGGCTACTGGTGGTGCCCACGAGAGCAACTCGCCGCCGGGACCGAGCGGCGAGTCGGCCATCTGCGCAAATCCAACGGTCGTGGCGGCGACGGCCCCGACGAGAAGAAGCATCGAGCGGACCAGGACGGCACCGGCTGCCGCCGCCACGAGGAGTGCCCAGGGGATCGGGCTGGTGTTGGGCAGCCACTCGAGCGTCCCGAGTATCTGGCCCGGGCTTCCATCCACGATGAGCGGCACGACCCAGTCGAAGATCTCGGCTGGGGCCGCGGGCTCGACGGCGGGAGGCGGCTCGGGAGACATCCAGTGGATCCGATGGTCGTGCCAGCCATACACACCGCCAGAGCCCACCCTCTCCCAGTCCGGCGCCGCATCGGCCGACGCTCCCTCGGGAACAGGCCGAACGCCGAAACGGTCCTCGTTGACCCAGTAGGTCGGTGAGTTCCGGTTGACTTCCACCATCCCCTCGACGTCGATCCGCACGTATGGCTCGCCTTCGTATCCGGGGACCTCGACGCTGATGCCTCGTTCGACGCGCACCTGCAGGAAGGCGTCTCCTCCCACCACCTCGGCTACGACTCCGTCGGTGAAAGGCTCGATCGAGGTGACCTCCGAGCGGTAGTTGCTCGGCCGGGCCGAGTCGGCGGCCGCCGACAGAGGCACGACGAAAAGGACGGCGGCCATCGCGGCCACCGCCGCATACCTCACCGGGTGCCGCGCACGAGGGCCAGCACCCCGAGAGCGGTCCCCGCCAAGCCCAAGATGAAGGCTGCGATCGTCCATCCGTCAGGCCCGCCGCCATCCTCTGGTGTGGCGCCTATCTCGACGATCGACGCCGGTGTGTCCGCGTCCGGCGGCCCCGTCCATTCCACCACCTCTCCGTCGTCATAGGTCTGGAGGGCGGGGAAGGCGAGCTCGCCCGCTTCCTCCGGGTTACGCGCCTGGAAGCGGAACTCGATGAACTGCCCGGGAGCGATCGTGCCCCCATCGGCGACCAGAGCGCCGTCCTCCAGACTCAGCGTCCAACCGGGCAGAGGCTCGTAGCGAGATGCCTCCAAACCCTCGGGGATCCGAACCTCCACGCGAACGGTCGATGCACTGTCCGACTCGTTCGGCACGCGCACCGTGTAGACGGCGAAGCCTCCGGGTTCCGGGTTGTCGGTCGAGACAGACACGTGCGCCCACACAGGACTCGCCACGAGGAGCACGATCGCGAAGACCCCCGCCCCGGCCAACCACTTCCTCATCTCGTTCCTTTCAGTCCGTCACTCTCACCACGGCGGTCGCCGCCGTGGTCTCGAATCCCTCGCCTAGCCGGAACGTGATGTGCCATTCGCCGGCCACGGCGAGCTCGGGTCCAGTATGGATCCAATGCCCGGTGCCGACGTACATGGGTTGGCGGACGATCGGGCCGATGTCCTCGGCTGGAAAGTGGAACTCGAGCACCGCCGCGCCCTCCACGTCCGCCGGCGATCCGGCGGCGTCGAGCACGTAGGCGTGCACCTGGTTGGTTCCCGCACGGTTCGGGTCGACGACGAGGTTCAGTTCGCCGTCGTCGAACTCCACGTACGTCGAGAACGGGCCACCCACCGCCTCGGCGGCCGGCGGAAGGTCGACGAGCACCGCGGTGAGGGCGATCACCACCGCCAGACCGACCACTTCCGCCCGCACGGTGGAGCGAAGCCGCTCCAGCGCCGGGAGGTCCGGCCCCTCGCCGGACATGATCCGGGGAACCAGCACCCGGTTGTTGTAGACGGCCACGCCCAGCACCGCAGCTCCCGCCACGAGTTTGGCGATGAGCGTCCGGCCATAGGCGGTCGAGGTGAGCGCCGGAAGACCGCCGACCTGCACCCATGCCATCGCCAAACCGGCGATCACCAGAGCCAGGACGAACCGGACGGCGAGCGCCGAGAAGCGACCGACCACCGTCGCCGCTCTTTCGGCATCTTCCCTCAGGTGCCGCCGGGCAACGAGCAGTGCCACGAGTCCGCCCAACCAGAACGCCGCCCCGGCGACGTGGACGGCGTCGGCCGCCATCACCACGAGCAGCGGCTCTGTGGTCCGGGTGTGGCCTGTGGCGAGCTCGGCTGCCACGAGCAGGGAGGCGCCGCCTGCAACCCAGGCTGGGGAGCTGTCCCGAGCCGAGAAGAACAAGACGGCCATCGCCGCGACGCGGAGGAAGGCCGCCAAACCCACGGAAGACGCCAGCGCCTCGGGCCATGTCGCCTGGGCTTCGGCGGCGAAGATGGGTATCGCCGATACCGAAGCGAGAGCGGCGACGGACGCCGCCCAGCGCACCGCCGCGCCGAGGGCCGGAACCCGAAGGAAAGCCCTGAGAACGAACGCGGAGAAAACCGCGATACCGGTGGCAAGGAGACCTGCCAGGTAGGTGACCCAACGGACCACCGCCCCCGCGGCGCGTGCCGGCGCCTGCGACCCGAGCACCTCGTCGATGATGCCTTGGTCGACGGCGACTTCACCCTCTCCGACCCCGAAGACGAACGCACCACGAATCGGGTGACCATCCAGCGACACCACCCGCCACGCCACGATGTAAGTCCCTTGTGGGAGGTGGCCAGAGTCCACCTCGACGACCTCGCCCGAGTCGACGGGACGCGCCTCTCCCGACTCGACTCTGCGGCCCGAGAAATCGAAGATCCGAATCGCCCCTTCGGTCAGTTCGACAGGCTCGCTGAACCGGACGGAGACGTGCTCCGGAGCCTCCTCGAGCCGGGCGCCGTCGACAGGATCGGTCTCCTCCACGACGGCGTGAGCCGACGCCCCCAGAGCCGGCCCCAGGACGATGAGGACGACGACCACCAGCCCGCGGATCCAAATGTGCATTCGTCGGCGGGAGCCTACCGACGGACCCATTGGTACCGTCCGCGGAACCTCGGAGGTGGTGGCATGGACGCACTCTGGCAGCAGATCGCCCTCATAGTCGCTCTCGTCCTGCTCAACGCCCTGTTTGCGGGCGCCGAGCTGGCTCTGGTGTCCTTACGGGAGAGCCAGCTCCGGCGGTTCGCCGCCAGGGGCGGTGCGGGCAAGACGCTGGCGGAGTTGGCCCGCGACCCGAACCGGTTCCTCGCCACCATCCAGATCGTCATCACGTTGTCGGGTCTCTTCGCCTCCGCCTCCGCCGCCGTGACCCTCGCCGAACCTCTCGCCGAGAACCTGGGCTTCTTCGGCGATGCCGCCTATCCGATGGCGGTGGTGGTCGTCACGCTTTCGATCGCCTATTTCACGCTCGTGGTGGGTGAGCTCGCCCCCAAGCGTCTCGCCATGCAACGGGCGGAGCGATGGGGTCTCTTCGTGGCCCGGCCTTTGGCGTTCATAGCGCGGATCACCCGGCCAGTCGTGTGGCTGCTCTCCGAGTCCGCCGACCTGGTGGTTCGGCTCTTCGGTGGGGACCCGGCGAAGCGGGGGCAGGAAGTGACCGAGGAGGAGGTGCGGGACATCATCGCCAACCTCCAGAGCTTCAGTGCCGAGCAACGGGGCATCATCTCGGGGGCCTTCGACATCTCAGAGCGGTCGCTCCGCCAGATCCTCACCCCGCGCCGCGACGTGTTCGTCCTCGACGAGGACGCCACCACGGAGGCGGCTCTGGAGCAGCTGATCGCGGCGGGGTTTTCGCGGGCACCCACTGCACCCGAGCGCGATCTGGACCGAGTGACCGGTGTGGTGCATCTCCGCGACCTGATCACCGGCCAGGGGCGGGTGGCCGACGTGGCCCATCCGCCCCTGGTCTTCCCCGAGACCGTCGAGGCCCTCGATGCCTTGCGGGTGATGCGCCAGCAGCGGGAGCATCTGGCGGTCGTCGTCAGTGAGCACGGCAGCAGCGAGGGGATCGTGACGATCGAGGACCTCCTCGAAGAGGTCGTGGGCGAGATCTACGACGAGTCGGATCGCGACGTCGTCCGCGTGGTCCGCCGCCCCGACGGGTCACTCGACCTTCCCGGCAGCTTCCCGATCCACGACCTGGTCGACGTCGGCATCGACCTGCCAGAGGGCGAATACACCACGATCGCAGGGCTCATCCTCGACGCCCTGGGACGGGTCCCCGATCAGCCGGGCGACGTGGTGACTGTCGGCAGGTGGAAGGCGACGGTGCTGGCGGTCGCCGACCGCGCCATCACCCGGGTGCGGCTGCGGCGCCTCGACGACGGGCCCTGACCACGATCCACGTGACCAGCTTCTTCAGCTCGTCACCCCACAGCACCGCCGACGCCAAGGCGGTGCAGACGGCCCAGTCCCCGAGCGTCAGTGGAACCGTTCCGAAAGCGGAGTTCAGGAAGGGCAACTCCACCACCGCCACCTGGAGCAGGACAGATATGGCGATCGCCCCCCACAGCAGTGGGTTGGTGAACAGGTGGAAGAAGGCACTCCGGTGGTCCGAGCGGGCGTTGAAGGTGTTGAACAGCTGGGCGATCACCAGGGTCGTGAACGCCATCGTCCGCCCATAGGTCACATCTCCCGACCCATCGAAGAAGCCGCCGGGCGTCTTGAGGTCGAGTGCGATCAGGGTGACCGCGGCCATGATGAAGCCCACCCAGAGGATCCCCCACCACATGGCGGCATCGATCACCCGGTCGGTGAGACGGCGGGGCGGGCGGCGCATGACGCCCTCGGGAGGTGGATCGACGCCCATGGCCAGAGCAGGCCCGGTGTCGGTGAGGAGGTTGATCCAGAGGATCTGGGTGGCGAGAAGCGGGACCGCGATCCCATCGGCGCCTTCGGTGAGTCCGAGGTAGCCGGCCAGAAGCACCCCGAAGAACATCGTGAACACCTCGCCGATGTTGGATGAGAGCAGGAACCGGAGGAACTTGCGGATGTTGGCGAAGATGCCCCTGCCCTCCCGGACGGCGGCCACGATCGTGGCGAAGTTGTCGTCGGCCAGAATCATGTCCGCCGCCTCCTTGCTGACGTCGGTCCCGGTGATGCCCATCGCCACGCCGATGTCGGCGGACTTCAAGGCCGGGGCGTCGTTGACGCCGTCTCCGGTCATCGCCACGATCTTTCCCTCAGCCTGGAGGGCGTCGACGATGCGTAGCTTGTGGACCGGCGCCACACGGGCGAAGACGTCGACGTTCGCCACCTCCTTGCGCAGCGTGTCCTCGTCGAGCGCCTCCAGCTGAGCCCCGGTGAGGGCACGAGCGGCGTCGTTGGCGATGCCCAGGTCGGAGGCGATCCGTATGGCGGTGCGAGGGTGGTCGCCCGTGATCATGATCACCCTGACACCGGCCGTCTTGGCCTCGGCGATCGCCGCCCTGACCTCCTCCCGAGGCGGGTCGATGATCCCTACCATCCCGAGGTAGACGAGGTCCTGTTCGATGGATTCATCCGGCTCGGGGGGTTCGTGGTGTGGCAACGGGCGATAAGCTACCGCCAGCGTCCGCAACGCCAGGTCGGCGAGGCGTTCGACGTCTTCGATGATCTGGCGGCGTCGATCCTCACTGAGGGGACGCACCTCCCCGGCCACCCGCTCGTGGGTGCAGCGCTCGAGCAGGACATCCGGAGCACCTTTGACGACCACGTCGATGCGGCCTTCGCGCTCGGCGTCGACCTCGAGCGTCGACATGAGCTTTCGCTCCGGCGTGAAGGGGACCTCCCCTACTCGCCGGAAGCGGTCGCGCCGCGCCTCGGCGATGCCGATCTTCCGTTCCGCCACGAGGAACGCCGCCTCGGTGGGGTCGCCCCTCGCCTTCCACACGCCGTCCTCCTCGTAGATGGAGGCGTCGCTGGCCAGGCTGCCTCCCCCGACCACATAGGCCACCTCCTCCAGCAAGACGGGGTCGTCGAGCGGCTCACCGTCCAGAAGCACTTCGCCTCTCGGCTCGTACCCACTCCCGGTGATGTCCACCGCGGCCGAGGGGGTGACGACCTTCTCGATGGTCATCTCGCTCTTGGTGAGCGTTCCCGTCTTGTCCGAGCAGATCACAGACGCCGACCCGAGCGTTTCGACGGATGACAGCTTCTTCACGATGGCGTTCTGGCGGGCCATCCGCTGGACGCCGAGGGCGAGGACGACCGAAAGGATCGCCGGCAGCCCTTCGGGGACGGCGGCCACCGCCAACGACACCCCGACGAGGAACACCGAGACGAGGTCGGAAGGCGATTGGATCGGGTCCGTGAGGAGGATGGCGCCGACGACGACTGCGGCGATGACGACGACGGCTATCCCGAGCATCCGGCCGACTCGCCCCACCTCGCGCTGAAGCGGCGTCGGCTCCTCTTTGGTCTCACCGAGCAGACGAGCGATGTTGCCCATTTCGGTGGCCATGCCGGTGGCGGTGACCACCGCCACCCCCCGCCCTCGGGTGACCGCAGTTCCTTTGAAGATCATGTTGTTGCGGTCGCCCAGCTCTATGTCCCGTTCGAGTGGATGGACCTGTTTGGCGACCGGCTCGCTCTCTCCGGTGAGGGACGCCTCCGCCACCATGAGGGCCGCCGAGTCGACGAGACGAGCGTCGGCGCCGACGGCGTCTCCCTCGGCGACGACGAGTAGGTCGCCGGGGACCAGGTCCTGGGTGGCTAACTCCTTCTCCTCGCCGTCCCGGATGACAGTGGCGGTGGGTGAGGCCATGCGTTGCAACGCCTCGACCGCCGCCTCGGCCCGAGCCTCCTGGACGTAGCCGAGCACGGCGTTGGCCACGACGATCACGGCGATCACAACGGCTTCGAAGGGAAAGCCTTCGCCGCCTTCGAGGACCCAAGCGCCCACCGAAATGACCACCGCGGCAAGCAGCAGGTAGACGAGCGGATCGGCGAACTGGGCGAGGAACTTCTTCCACGCCGGTACGTGGGCGGCTTCCTCGAGGAGATTGGGACCGAAACGCTCGAGCCGGTTCCTCGCCTCCTCGTTCGAGAGCCCGGCAACGACGTCTGTTCCCAGTCTGTCAGCTACTTCGGCCGCTTCGAGCGACCACGGGGCCGGAAGCGCCTCCTCTTCGGGGGCGACAGCCCGGCTCCGGTCAGGCGAGGTCATACCGGAGATCACGCAACCTGAAGCCGACCACGATGAGGAGCACTCCGACCACGACGGCGTAGGCGCCGATCAGCCAGACGAGGGAGATCGCCCCTTCTCCGGGAAACACGGCGAGCACCAGGCCGACCAGGATCGAGAGCGCCCCCGACACGATCAGGACCCATTCGTTGCGCATCTCCCTCCGCCAGACGATGGCGGCCGTAATCTCGAGGACGCCGGTGAGGAACGCCCAAGCGGCGATCAGGTACACCAGCGCCATGGCAGTGATCTCGGGCCACATGAACACGGCCACCCCGGCGCCCACCGAGATCAGACCCCACAGTGCCGTCCACCATCGGATGTTTCCCCGCCCTCCCAGACTGAAGATGACGGCCACGATCCCGTCCACGAGCACGTACGCTCCGAACACGGCCACGAGGGCGATCAGCGTGATCTCCGGCCAGATGAGGGCGGCGAGGCCGAAGGCAACGGCGAGGAAACCACGGAGGACGAACGTCCACCAATCACCCACGATGGCGCCTCGCAGGCTGGCCCGAATGGCCAGAGCATCTGCGGATTCGCCGCCGGCCTCGGCTGGGATGTCGGTGCCAGTGGCCTGCTCGCCGGTGTCGTCGACGGTCATGGCTGCCTCCTCTCGGTGGCCGTCGTCCTGACGGTATCACCGCGAAAGGGCCTAGCGGATGGGGGAACCCAGAGGTCACACCCCTGCGTTGAGATACGCAACTACCGTGCCTCGTCATGACCGTATCCGGGCCTCCGCCTGAGGAAGAGCGCGGCACGCGTTGGCCGCTCGTCGCCGCCATCGTGGTCGTCGTAGTGGCCCTCGCGGCCGTGGTCGTCGCCCAGATGGGTGGCGACGAGGACGCCGACACGACCACGACTGCCGCCCCCACGGCGCCGGAGACGACCGCCTCGACACCGCCAGTCACGGAGGGGCCGACGACCACGCAGTCGGTCGAGACGACCGTCACGACCGCCACCACCACGACCACCCCCACCACTACCGCCACCACCGAGCCCCCACAGGCCGAGATCCCGGCGGAGGCGATCGGGGTCTCAGGAGCGGACGTGGTCCGGGTGGACACAGCCACCGGGGCCACCGAGGTGCTCCACCCGTTCGTGTTCGAGGCCGCCAGCGCGAGCAAGCTGTCGCTGGCCGACGGGACGCTGTACATGCACTTCGTGGAGGAGGACTACTGGTTCACGTGCGAGTCGGCGGCGGGACGAGTCGAGACTCTGGACCTGGGGTCCGGCGCCACGGCCACACTGGCCCCCGGCGTCCCGGCCCTCTCGCCCGACGGCTCCACTCTCGCCTACCTGACCGCCGAGGGCTGCTATCCCGATCCCGACGAGCCCCAGTTCTTCCTCTCGGTCTACGACACCCTGGTCCTCGCCGACCCGGCCGGCAACGAGATCTCACGTATCCCGTTGTCGGCGGATTCGGTGGAGCCCCCCACCGCTCTCATCGACCTGGTCTGGGAGGACGAATCCACGGTCCTCGTCTGGAGCCAGGACCGGACCTATTACCGAGTCCCGACCGATGCGACGGGGCCGATCGACACGCTGGAGACCGTCGACCTCCCCGCGGTCGATGTCTTCGCCGTGCACGACGGAATGGCGCTCGCGGCCGAGTTCAGCGATACCGGGTGGGGGCCGCTGCAACTCGTCTCCCTCGCCGATGGCAACTCGAGCCCTCTCGGCGCCGACGTGTCAGACCTCTACTCCGTCGGCATGTCCCCAGACGGGCTGGCGATCGTCAGCGCCGCCCAGCCGCCCACCCTCCTCGTTGGCGTGGACCTGGCCACCGGGGAGATCGCCGCCACGTTCGAAGTCCCGTGGTTATCGGGCATCGATTGGTGACTCAGCCGCTGTCGCGACGCGCCAGCGCTCCGACGATCACAGCCACTCCCACGACCACCAGCGCCAGCGGCCCTAGATAACGCAGGTCCCCGAACCTCAGATCCCACACGTCGAGCGCCTCGAGCACGAAAGCCACACCCACGGCCAGGTAGACGATCCCGGCGAAGAGAGTGCCCGGGTGCGCTTTCATCGCTCCACCTGGATCTGCCCCGCCGACACCCCGATGTCGAGCGTCAATCCCACGCCTCCCTCTGTGAAGTCGGGATCGGTGAAGTCCCTCGCCACGTTGACGCCCTCAGCCTCCTCTCCCAGCACATCGATCTCGCCCGCTCCCGCCGCCGCCTCGACCCGCACCGGCAGATCGGGCGGGAGGATCACCGTCACCTCGCCGGCTCCGACGTTGACATCGACGCGGGCAGCTTCGGTGAGCTCGAGCTCGCTGAGGTCGAGGGTCAGCTCGCCCAACCCCACCCCGTAGCTCTCCGCCAACTCTGACTGGGATGCGACCCGGTAGTGGCGGTCCCCGATGCCACCCCTGAGGATGTTGCCCGGGAAGGCGGCGGCGAGGACGGTCAGGATCGTCAAGAACACCCCCAACCCGACCAGACCCGAGTGGCGGCCGGTGAAGGAGCCGGCGATCAATGCCGCTCCCAGGACGGCGAGGAGCCCCGGGAGCACGATCGAGGGCCGCACCTCGACGACCCCCACGGCGTCGAGGAGCCATACGAGGCCTACGGCGAGGAGCAGCAGCCCGGCGACGACGGCGCCGAACGTCGACCTGGGCTCCGGCGGTGTCTCGGTTGCGGGGACGTCAGGAACGGTCACGGCGCGTTCCGGTGAATAGGAGGGCGAGGCCGGCCACGATCACGATGAGCGGCCACATGATCCGGTCGAACCAGGGCACCAGGGTGTTGACGAGCAGCATCAGCCCGATCGCCACCAGGCCGACGCCGACGATGATCGACCCGTCCTTGGAACTGCTCCCTCGGCCGAGGGTCTCCCCGGCCCGTTGTTCGGGGATGAGGAGCCAAGCGAGCAGGTAGACGAGGATCCCGGACCCGCCGCCGAACGTCAGCACGACGAAGGCGATGCGAAACCAGATGGCATCGACGCCGAAGTAGCGCCCCAAACCGCCGCAGACCCCGGCGATCACCTTGTCTTCGGTGCTACGACGGAGTGGCGCAGTCGGAGGCGGGCCGGCGACGCCGGTGCTGTCGGCCGGGGTGGTCTGTTCGTTGTCGTCCAATTGAGGCTCCTCGCCCGCCTGTGCCAGACCCGTTCCGGAGCTTACTCCTCAGGAGCCGCCGGCACGGGCGAGTTCTCAGGGGAAGAACCAGGAGGCGTCCCGCAGCCGGTCGGGGTCGAGCTGGCGAGGCGGCTGGGAGACTTCGCTCAGGGAAACGGGCACGATGCTCTCACCCCTGACGGCCACCATCACGCCCGTCTCCCCCTTCAGTGCCAGCTCGCCTGCTGCCAGGCCGAGCCGGGTGGCGAGGATCCGGTCGTAGGCGGTGGGAGTGCCGCCCCGCTGCAGGTATCCGAGGGTCATGACCCGGCACTCGTAACCCGTGAGTTGTTCGAGTTCGGCGGCGATGACGTTTCCCACCCCTCCCAGGCGGGCGAAGCCGTAGGCGTCGACGCCGCGTGTCGCCTGGCCTCCTTCGGGGACGGGAGTGCCTTCGGCGACGACGACGATCGAGTAGTCGTGGCCGGACTTGTGCCGCCGGCGGAGTCTTTCGGCGAGTTCTTCGAGGTCGTATTCGACTTCGGGGACGAGGATCGCTTCCGCTCCCCCCGCCAGCCCCGCGTATGCAGCGATCCACCCGGCGGTCCGGCCCATCACTTCGACGACCATCACCCGGTTGTGGGATTCGGCAGTGGTGGTGAGCCGGTCGATGGCGTCGGTGACTATCTGCACCGCGGTGTGGAAGCCGAACGTGACGTCGGTTCCGGGGATGTCGTTGTCGATCGTCTTGGGCACCCCTACGACCGGCAGGCCCTCGGCCTCCAGCCGGGCGGCGGTGCGCAGCGACCCGTCACCGCCGATCACGACGACGGTTTCGATACCCGACGACTCGATCGTCGCGCGGACGGACTCGTAGCCTTCGCCGTGCACGAACGGGTCCATGCGTGAGGTCCCGAGGATGGTCCCTCCCTGGTAGAGGATGCCCCGCACGTCGTTGCGGGTCAGCGGGCGGACGAGGCCCTCCATCAGCCCTCGCCAGCCCTTCAGGATGCCCACACACTCGCCGCCGCCACCCACGATTCGGGCTACGACCCCCCGGATGGCGGCGTTCAGCCCCGGACAGTCGCCCCCGGCGGTGAGCACGCCGACCTTCACAGGTGAGCCCCCCTCATGCCTCGGCTGCCGATGGGTCTTCCTTCAGGCGCCACGGGGCGGGAACCACGAGCACCGGCACCGTGGCAGCGCGCACGACGCGTTCGGCCACACTCCCGAGGCGCCAACGCGTGAGGCCGGTGCGGCCGTGAGTGGCCATCACGATCATGTCGACGTCGGGCTTGTGCGCCCGGTCGACGATCGCCGCCGCCGGGTCGTCGCCTGGCAGCAGGTCGGTTTCCGCCGGAACGCTCACGGAGCGGGCGCGGCTACGGAGGTTGAGCTCGAGGACATCGATGGGCTCCTTTCCCTCG
Organism: Acidimicrobiia bacterium; assembly: GCA_036380875.1. GTDB lineage: Bacteria > Actinomycetota > Acidimicrobiia > Spongiisociales > ZC4RG35 > ZC4RG17. The sequence goes on along the minus strand of DASVDX010000087.1, from coordinate 9,363 downwards.
ATGCGGGCGAGCTCCTCGATCGCCCGGATGGTGTCTTCGTCGGCCACAGTGACGAGGAGCAACGACTGGCCCAGCGCCCGGGCGAGCTCCTCCGCCTTCGGAAGCGCCGACCGGCCCACCTCCGATGTGTCGAGGGGCACCATGATGCTCATCTGCTTCTCCTTGCCGCCGGTTCACGACGTTTGTACCACCACCCTGGTGCCGACGCCGGGGATCCTCAAACTCGTACCGTCCGCGGTGCGGACAGTACGATCGCACAGGACCGTGACCACCCCACAGCCGACCGACCGCGAACGCTATCTCGAGAACCTCCAGAGCGAGGTCGACGGCGCCTTCCTCTACCGCACGCTGGCGGAACTGGAAGGAGACTCCCCGCTCACACAGCTCTACCTGGAACTGGCCGAGGTCGAGGAACGCCATGCCTCCTTCTGGGCTGAGCGCCTGGGTGACGTGGAAAGACCCCAGCCTTCGATGCGCGCCAGAATCGTGGCCTGGCTCGGGCGGCGCTTCGGCCCGAGGTTTCTCGCCTCGATCGTCGCCGAGGACGAGGCAAAAGGCCAGTTCATGTATGACGACCAGCCGGAGACGGAAGGCACGTCGATGCGGGCGGACGAGCGCTCCCACGCCGCTCTGCTGCGGCGGATCACCGACCGGGGACTGGAGGGGGCCGACATCGCCCGATTCGAGCGGCGTCACCGCAGCCTCGACGGCAACGCCCTGCGGGCGGCGGTCCTCGGCTCCAACGACGGCCTCGTGTCCAACCTGGCTCTCGTCATGGGCGTCGCCGGGGCCTCGCTCCCCACCGACACGGTGGTCGTCAGCGGATTGGCAGGCCTCTTGGCAGGCTCGGCGTCGATGGCCATCGGGGAATGGCTTTCGGTGCAGAGCTCCCGCGAGCTCCATCAACGCCAGCTCGAGATCGAACGCCGCGAAATCGAGGAGATGCCCGAGGAGGAAGAGGAAGAGCTGGTCCTGATCTATCGAGCGAAAGGCCTCGACGAGGAGGACGCCCGCAAGCTGGCGTCGAAGATCATGTCCGACCCCGACCTCGCCCTCGACACGATGGCTCGGGAGGAGTTGGGCATCGACCCCGACGAGCTCGGCGGCTCGGCATGGGTGGCGGCATTCACCTCGTTCGTCCTGTTCGCGGTGGGAGCCATCGTGCCGGTGATTCCGTTCTTCTTCACCGATGGACTCAGTGCGGTGGCCTGGAGCATGGGTGTGAGCGGCCTGGGCCTCTTCGGTATCGGGGCGGCGATCACCCTCGTCACGGGGCGCAGTGTGTGGCGCTCTGGCCTGCGCCAGATGCTGCTCGGCCTGGTGGCCGCTGTCATCACCTTCGGGGTGGGCGCCTTGCTCGGGGTGACCGTCACCTGAGGTGGGCTGGGAACCGCCGAGCTGACTCTGCCAGGATGCAGCCCATGTCTCGGGCCGCGGGGAAGGAGGCTCTCAGGTGAGCCTCGGAGTCGCACTGGTGGTCTTCGTCCTCTCCGGACTGGTGGTGGCCTGGGCGGGTATCCGCCTCTCGGCAGCCGGCGACGAGGTCGCCGAGACCACGGGCCTGTCCGGGCTGTTCGTGGGGACGATCCTCGTCGCCGGGGCGACTTCGTTGCCCGAGATCGTGACCAACGTGGCCGCTGCAGCCTCAGGAGCGCCTGATCTGGCGGTCGCCAACCTGTTCGGCTCCAACGCCTTCAACATGGCGATCCTGGGCATCGTGGACCTGGCGGGCAAATACCAGGTCTGGAACCGGATCGAAGGCGGCCACGCCCGGGTGGCGTCCATCGCCATCGCGCTCACGGCTCTGGCAGTCCTGTCGGTGCTCGTGCGACCGCGTGTCTCGGTGGGATGGGTAGGCATCGACACACTGTTCATCGCCGGCAACTACGTCGCCACGCTCGCCTGGATGCGGCGCTCGCCTGTCGGCCGTTTTCATACTCAGTCGGCAGCTGTCAGCGACATCCAGCATGTGCCGACGTCGAGAGGAAACGTCCGCCGTGCCCTCTTCAGATTCGGCGTCGCCGCTGCTCTGATCCTCGTCTCCGCCCCAGTGATGGCCGAGTCGGCCGAGGCGATCGCGGCGGCGACCGGGATCGGCCAGACGTTCATCGGCGCCACGCTCCTCGCCGCTGTCACGTCGGCGCCCGAACTGGTGTCCTGTCTCGCCGCGGTCCGAATCGGCGCCCACGACCTGGCCGTGGGCAACCTGTTCGGGAGCAACGCCTTCAACATGGCGACGCTGCTGATCGCAGACGTGGCGTACCTGCCGGGGCCGATCATGGCGGAGGCGCATCCCGCCCAGGCGGTGAGCGGGGTGCTGGCGATCCTCCTCACGGCCATCGCCCTCGCCGCCATCGTCCACGGGGCCGAGACCCGGATCTACCGAATGGAGCCGGACGCGATCGTGATACTCGCCATGTACGTAGTCGGCATGTGTGCCGTGTGGGCCGTCAGTTGACGACTCAGGTCGCGACGTGGCTCTGTTGTTCCTTCGCCGCCCACCGGAACCAGATCACGCCGATCGTGGACCAGATGATGGGGATCGTCCCGATCTTCATGACGATCCCAGCCAGTTGCTGGTCGGCGCGTGCCGTGAGCGAGCCGATTCGAGGCGCCAGCTCGTAGATGCTGTAGATGGGCATGGTCGTGAACGTCAGGAAGCTGGCGGGGATGACTGCGACGAGGCTCGTCGTGGCGAACAGGTAGAGCATCCGGCCGATGTCCGAGGAGTTGCGCATCGACCTGATCGGAGAGATCACCGGCATCCAGAGGACGAATCCGGCGAGGAGCCAGACGACGTCCATCAGGAACGACCCAAGCTGGTTGGTGCGCAGCGCCGACACCACACCCGGCGAGTGGGTGACGATCAGCGTCACGTTGTAGATCGCTCCTGCCAGCACCAGCGAGGAGCCGATACGGGCGGCGACACCGCGCAGTCGAAGCCGCCCGAGGACCCGCTCGGCCAGCCACTCGGGGGTTCCGAGGAGGAGGAGGGGGGCGGCGGCCAGCGTGTAGAGGAGGAACTGGGCCATGTGCGCCGAGGCCAAGTAACCCGCCCCCAGGGTGCCCAAGGGCCAGTCCGAGGCGATCCAGAACACCAGCATCCCGGCGACGAACTGGAGCTTCTGGCGGAGGCTGGTGGGCTGCTCGCTACGGGAGGTCCACCACATATAGGCGACGATGGGCAGGATCGACGCCACCCAGATCCCCGGGTACGGGATCCACTGCCAGGTCCAAGGCTCTTCGAGAGCCACACACCACCAAGAGATCATCCGCCCAGCCCCTGGATGTATTGGACCAGCAGGTCGACTTCGTCGTCGGTGAGCGAGAACTGCGGCATGGTCGCCCGGTAGCCGGCGACTATCTGGGCGTGCGGGTCGACGATCGACCGGCGGATGTACTCCTCGTCGGCCACGACGGTCGAGCCGTCGTCGAGCTCGACGGTGGATCCGAAGAGCCCGTTCCAGGTGGGAGCAATCGACGTGTTCTCTCCGGTGTGACATGCCAAGCATCCGAAGTCAGCCGCCAGCTCCTCTCCCGTCTGCGGACCGCTGCTGCTCCCTCCACAGGCGAGGAGCAGGACAACGACGAGTGCCAGCGCGGTGCGACGATCAATGATCGGCATGGTCTTCCCCCATGGTGTCGGCGAGGTCGACGACCTCGGCCGGCACCTCGATCTCGCCGGCCTCTTCGAACACCAGCGTCACCGGTACGATTTCGCCGACGGTGAGCTCCTCCACATCCAGCAGCATGATGTGGGCACCCCCCGGTTCGAGTTTGAGGTCCTGGCCGGGCGAAACAGTGAAAGCCTCCACCTGTCGCATCCCCATCGTGCCGTCGTCGCCGTGGACGGTTTCGTGCAGCTCGACGCGGACGGCCACGTCCGTCCGTGCCTCGATCAGCCGATCTTCGATGCTGCTCCTCACGGTGAGGTAGAGGGCGGCATTTTCGCCTGCGGGAGCGCCGATCCTCGGATCGTCCACCGTCAACTCGGATACGGATGTCGTAGTCGTAAAGGCACATGCACCGAGGAGGAGCGCTGCCGCGATCACGCCCCAACGACGCATGTCACGCCTCCTCCGGTGGGATCTGGGAGAGGATCCGCAGGTCGTTCACCCAGTCGCTCTGACGGGTGCCGAACGGATACTGGGCGTACAGCAGGCCGTCCGGGCCGTAGGCGAGCACCTGGCCGGCGTGCTGGACCGTGTAGTCCTCGCCGTCACCTTCGATGAAGGCCACCGGGACACCGACTGCCTTCTGAGCCGCTTCGAGCTCTTCGGGGGTGCCCGTCAGGCCGATGAAGCGAGCGTCGAACCGGTCGAGCCATTCGCGCAAGACCTCCGGTGTGTCGCGGTGTGGGTCGACCGTCACGAAGATCACCACCGACGACTCGGCGACCTGGGGCAGCTGGTCGAACGTCTCGGCGATCTGCGCCAGGTGCACGGGACAGACGTCGGGGCAATGCGTGTAGCCGAAATAGAGGAGGGTCAGCTTGCCCTGCGTCTCCTCGGCGAAATGGAAGGGGTTGCCCTCCGTGTCCGTGAGAGTGAAATCCGGCTTCGGCGTGGGCTCGGCCAGGGCCACCCCCTGCAACTCGTCGGTGGAGATCCCGCCCCCACAGGCAGCCAGCACACCGACCAAAACCAGGAGCGCGAGGAGGCGTAGGTGCCGCATACCGACACCAAGGCTATGAGCCGGGCCCGGACATCCCAAACCGCAGTGACCGGCTCACACGCGCCGATGAGCGACGTGATCCAGGCCGACGGCGAATGTCGGCTCGGAGCTTCTGTTCTTACGGCTCGATCAGGCCTGTTCCCAGCGGACCACGGCGATGGGAGGCGCCGGCTCGATCACCACTCCGTCGGCTCCGCAGTAGGGACAGGCTTCCATCGCCTCCCCCGTGTATTCGTGACCGGCGAAGTCGCAGACCAGACGGTCGTACGCCCGCTCCCATGTCACACGGGTATCGCCAAAGGCGGTGCCGTCGGTGAACTCCTTCCAGGCGAGCTCCGCTTCGTGGGAATCGACTCCGGGCCCGAGGGCGATCTCGATGCTCGCCAACGGAGCGTCGCAGAGCCTGCGCAGGGTGGCGATGGCGCTGGCCACCAACTCCTTTTCGTGCATGTCGCTCCTAAGCGCTGCCTACTCCCCTACCTCTACGCCATCGCTCCGGGGCCGGGAAGGGCCGAACTTCCCTCGGGCGGTGGCCGAATGCCCATAGACGGCTCGAGACGGTATCGGCCTACGATCCGAACGAGGTGGTGGATTGATGGCACATCGGGTGCTTTCGCATACAGCCGATGCGGGGATCGAAGTGACCGCCGCCTCGCTTCCCGCATTGTTCGACGAGTTGCTGTCGGCGACCTTCGAGTTGATGGCGCCCAACCGATCCGGCGCCGACGCCGAGACGACCAGGACGATCGAAGTGACGGCCGAGACGCTCGAGGACCTGGTCGTCGACACGCTCTCGGAGTTCCTTTTCATCGCCGAGACGGAGGACCAGCACTTCTGCTGGTTCCGCTCGGAGGTCGACGTCGAGGCGTTGGCCGCCCGCGTGGAGGCGGGATCCCTTCCATTGCGCCGTGACCAGGCGGCCGGGGCGACGATCAAGGCTGTGACGTATCACGGCCTGGTCGTGGAGCAGCGGGACGGGGAATGGTTCGCCCGGGTGTATTTCGACGTGTGAGCTGAGATGACGGACTTGAAGCGAGTTGGAGACGTGGTGTGGGAGATCCCTCCCTCGGGAGGGATGCGGGTCCCGGGGCGGATCTTCGCTTCGGATGCCCTGATGGAGGTGGTGGCCCTCGGCGAGGCCGCCCAGCAGGTCGCCAACGTGGCCCACCTGCCCGGCATCGTCGAGGCGTCCTTCGCCATGCCCGACATCCACTGGGGCTACGGGTTCCCGATCGGCGGCGTAGCCGCGACCGCCGTCGACGACGGTGGTGTGGTCTCTCCCGGCGGGGTGGGGTTCGACATCTGCTGCGGAGTGCGGCTCCTCACATCCAACCTGACGGTGGAGGAGTTCCAACGCCACCGGGAAGCCATCATGGCCAACCTCGACGCCCGAATCCCCCGCGGCCCGGGAACCGGCGCGATCGCTCCGGCGTCGCTCGTGCCCGCTGTCCTGTCGAAGGGTGCAGCCGCCGCAGTCGAGGCGGGTTACGGCTGGGAGGAGGACCTCGAGCGGTGCGAGGAGAGGGGCACCTCGGCAGGAGGCGATCCTTCGGCGATCAGCGACAAGGCCATGACCCGAGGTCGTGGCCAGCTCGGCAGCCTCGGGGCGGGCAACCACTTCCTCGAAGTCCAGGCCGTCGACGAGATCGTCGACCCGGAAGCCGCCGAGACATTCGGCCTGCGCCAGGGCACGGTGACTGTGATGATCCACTGCGGGTCCCGCGGCCTCGGCCACCAGACCTGTACCGACCATCTGCGCCTCATGGGGACGGCGATGGCCCGCCACGGCATCTCGGTGCCGGACCGGCAGCTGGCGTGCGTGCCCGTGCGCTCCGGGGAGGGTGAGGCATACATGGCGGCGCTGGCCGCGGCCTCCAACTTCGCCTGGGCCAACCGCCACATCCTCGCCCATGCCACGCGGCAAGCCTTCGCCGACGCCCTCGGCGTTTCGTTGCGCGAAACCGGGATGGACCTCGTGTTCGATGTGGCCCACAACCTGGCCAAGATCGAGCGCCACACCGTGGGCGGAGTCGGGTTGGAGCTGTGTGTGCATCGAAAGGGCGCCACCCGGGCCTTCGGGCCCGGCCACCCGGCGCTCCCCGAAGACCTGCGTGGCGTCGGCCAGCCCGTCCTGATTCCCGGCTCGATGGGGACTGGCTCGTGGGTGCTGCGCGGCCTGGAAGGCAACCCGGCATTCGATTCGGCGGCCCACGGGGCGGGACGGGTCATGAGCCGGCGCCAAGCGAAGCGGGAGCGTTCCGGCCGGCAGGTAGCCGAGGATCTCCGCACCGAGGGGGTGGACGTTCGGCCCGGATCGGTGGCCCTCCTCTCAGAGGAGGCGCCGTACGCCTACAAGGACGTCGACGAGGTGGTCAGGGTGTGCGATGCGGCACGGCTGGCGGCGCCGGTCGCTCGAGTACGCCCTCTGGGCGTGGTCAAGGGGTGAGGTCGGGCTCGGCCAGCGCTTCGATCTGGCGCACCACCACCATCAGGGCGACGGCTTCGATCTCCGGCTCGGCGAGGACCGAACGGGCCAGGTCCGCCACCCGCTGGGCGTCTCCGCCGCAGGCGGCGAGGAACTGGTCTACGGCGACGTCGACCGACTCCGCCCCCGATCCGATGAGCACGCGTTCGGCCAGGCGGCGCCGCACCGCCAGCAGGTCGTCCTCGATGGTCTGACGGGCCCACCGATGCCACTTGCGAGGGACGCGCATCCGGCGGGCGGCCGCCATCAGCCCGTCCAACTCCATCGCCCGGCCCACCCGATGGAACACCGCTCCGACGTCGGCCATCGAACGCCCGGTCGTCTCGGAGACCTCGAGGATGTCGGGGGCGTGCAGGAGGTCCTCGATCGCCGCGGCCCGCTGCGCCAGGGGTGTGGGGACCCCGGCCTGCTCGAAGCGGGTGCGCTGGGCGGTCCGCTCGGCGCGTCGCTGCAGCGAGCCCCACTCCTGGGCCGCCACCACGAGGCGGTCGAAGCCCTCCGCCGTCTTCTTCAGTTCGGCGTCGCTCACGGGAGGCCGGCCCAAATACCAGCGAGTGAGGGTCGACACGAGCCGGGTCTCGGCAGCGATGAGGTCCCGCCACACCTCCGAATCCACCTTCCCGAAGAGGGCTTCGATCTCTTCACGGGCCTGACGGCCGGTGATCGCATCCGCCACCCGGAAGGCCCGCACTACCTCGCTGGGGCCCGCGCCTGTCCGGCGCACCAGACGGAAGACGAACGTAGGTCCCTGGAAGTCGATTACGTCGTTGGCGACCAGCGTCGCCAAGAGCTCCCGGCGCAGGGGGTGGTCCCACAGGAGATGCCGGAACCGGGTGGAAACGGCCTCCGGGAAGTAGCGGGCGAGCTCGTCCATGAGGCGAGTGTCGTCGGGCAACGACGAGTCCAACAGCTCCTCGGCGAGGGCCCGCTTGGAGTGGGCCAGCACCGCGGCCAACTCGGGGCGGGTGAGCCCGCGTCCGTCCCGTCCCCGGTCCGCCAGCTCTTCGGGCGACGGAAGGAAGTCGATCCGGCGATCGAGGTGACCCGAGGCTTCCAGGGCGCCGATCAGGTCGGCGTAGTCGTCGAGGCGTTCCCTCGATTCGATCTCGTCGAGGGCGAGCCGGTTCGCCTGGGCGAGGTTGTCAGCGAGGATCTTTTCCACTACGTCACCGGCGCAATCGGCCAGCAGTCGATCCCGCTCCTCCCTGGTGAGCTCTCCCCGCGCCACCGCCAGACCGAGGAGGATCTTGAGGTTGACCTCTCGGTCCGAGCAGTTGACTCCCGCCGAGTTGTCGATGTAGTCGGCGTTGATGCGACCCCCGGCCGAGGCGTATTCGATCCGCGCTCGGGGAGTGAACCCGAGGTTGCCGCCTTCCACGACCACCCGGGCGCGCAGCTCGGAGGCATCGACGCGAACCGCGTCGTTGTTGCGGTCTCCGACCTCGTCGTGGCTCTCGTCGGTGGCCTTCACGTAGGTTCCGATGCCGCCGTTCCACAGCAGGTCCACGGGGGCGGAGAGGACGATCCGGATCAACTCGGGCGGCGTGACCATCGTCTGCTCGGTACCGAGGGCGGCCCGCGCCTCGGGAGACAACTCGATCTTCTTGGCGTCGCGGGGATAGACACCCCCGCCCGCAGAGATCAGGTCCGGGTCGTAGTCCGCCCAACTGGAGGCGGGCAGAGCGAACAGCCGGGCCCGCTCCTCGTACGCCGCCGTGGGATCGGGGTCGGGGTCGATGAAGATGTGCCGGTGGTCGAACGCGGCGACGAGCTTCATGGTCCGGCTGAGCAGCATGCCGTTGCCGAACACGTCCCCGGACATGTCGCCAATGCCCACGGCGGTGAACTCGTCGGCGGTGGGATCGAGGCCCAGCTCGGCGAAGTGGCGTTCGAGCGACTTCCATGCTCCCCTGGCTGTGATCCCGAGCTTCTTGTGGTCGTATCCGGTAGCTCCTCCGGAGGCGAAGGCGTCGTCGAGCCAGAACCCGTATTCGGCCGAGATCCGGTTGGCGACGTCGGACATGCGGGCGGTGCCCCGGTCGGCTGCGACGACGAGATAAGGATCGGGGCCGTCGTGGGCACGAACCCGGGGCGGGGTGACAGCTCTCCCGTCGACGAGGTTGTCGGTGACATCGAGGAGTCCCCGGATGTACGTCTCGTAGGCTCGCTGGACGGCCTCCGGCCCACTGTCGCGTCCGCGTAGC